>NZ_CBFHPP010000010.1:9622-95500 GCF_965657785.1 Lentibacter sp. | reverse complement strand
AATGGCCTTAAAGCCCCCCGTGCCCCAGCCCGCGTTGATAAAGCAGTTGCCCAAAGGCGTCTTGCCAATCACGGGGCTGCGGTCTCCGGTCACGTCCACAATCCCGCCCCATTGGCGCAGCATCTTGAGACGGCTCACCATCGGGAAGGTCTCCACAAGCGCGCGCACGGTTTCCTCGATATGGTGGAACGAACCCCGCTGGGTGTAGTTGTTAAACCCGTCGGTGCCGCCGCCAATCACCATCTCGCCCTTGTCGGACTGGCTCATATAGCCGTGCACCGTGTTGGCCATAACGACAACATCCATACAGGGCTTGATCGGCTCAGACACAAGCGCCTGCAGCGCCACCGATTCCATCGGCAGCCTGAAGCCCGCCATATTTGCGAGCGCGCCCGAGTTCCCCGCCACAACGAGGCCGAGCTTGTCACAGTCAATCGCGCCCTTTGTGGTCTCCACACCCGTGACTTTGCCGCCCGATGAGCGCACAGCCGTCACTTCGCACTGCTGGATGATATCCATGCCCATATCCGAGCACGCCCGCGCATAGCCCCAAGCCACAGCATCATGCCGCCCCGTGCCGCCGCGCGCCTGATACAAGCCGCCCAAAACAGGATAGCGCGGCCCCTCCAGCGAAATGATCGGCACAAGCTTTTTGACCTCTTCTGGCCCGATAAAGCGCGTCTCAACGCCCTGAAGCATATTGGCGTGCGCCGTGCGCTTGTAGCCGCGCACCTCATGCTCGGTCTGGGCCAGCATGATCACACCACGCGGGCTAAACATCACGTTATAGTTCAGATCTTGCGACATCGTCTCATAAAGCGAGCGCGCCTTCTCATACAAAGCCGCCGACGGGTCTTGCAAATAGTTGGAGCGAATAATCGTGGTGTTGCGCCCCGTGTTGCCGCCGCCCAGCCAGCCCTTCTCAAGGATCGCCACATTGGTGATCCCGAAGTTCTTGCCAAGATAAAACGCCGTGGCAAGCCCGTGCCCGCCCGCACCGACGATGATCACGTCATATTTCTTCTTCGGCTGCGGCGAGCGCCACGCGCGCTCCCAACCAGTGTGAAAGCGCGCAGCCTCGCGCGCCACAGCAAATGCAGAATACCGTCTCATGGCTCGAATCCAATCGTGTTAGATGCTTGGCTCCTGTCTGCCGCAAAACCGGCCCACATCCCCCCAGCATTGCGCCACAATCCCTCACAATTGCGACATCATCGCGCGTGCATCCGTTTTGCCCTTCCCAGACGCCCCCCGCCGCCCTAAATACCGCTCATGTTGTTCTGGATCATCTCCGCCGCTCTGGCCCTGCTCATCGCCGCTCTCTTCGCCCTCGCGCTGCTCACCCGCCGCGCCGAAGCCGAGCATCCCGCAGCCTATGATCTGCGCATTTATCGCGACCAGCTCAAAGAAGTGGAGCGCGATCTCGCCCGTGGCGTGATCAATGAGGCCGATGCCGAGCGCATCCGCACCGAAGTCGGCCGCCGCGTTCTGGCCGCCGATGCCCAGCTCTCCCAAGCCGAGGCCAAAGGCGAACAGCCCCGCGCCCTCACAACAGCCACAGCCGCCGTTCTGGCCCTCCTGCTCACGGGCGGAGGTTTTGCGATGTATACCCAGCTCGGCACAGCGGGCCTTGGCGATCTGCCCTATAAGGCCCGCCTGCAAGCCGCCGAGGCGCTCTACACAAGCCGCCAAAGTCAGGCGGCCTTTCTCGCCCGCCTGCCCGCGCGCACCGCCCCGCCGCAAGAGGCCAGCTATCTTGAGCTGGTCGCGCGCCTGCGCGAGGCCGTTGCACAGCGCCCCGACGAGCTTCAGGGTCAGGAATTCCTCGCCCAAAGCGAAGCCCGCCTCGGAAATTACGCCGCCGCCCGCGCCGCCCAAAGCGCGGTCATCCGCCTCAAAGGCGACACTGCCAGCGCCAGCGACTTCGTCACCATGGCCCAGATGTATATCACAGAGGCCGAGGGCTACGTCTCCCCCGAAGCCGAAGCCGCCCTGCGCCGCGCCCTCAAAGCCGATAACACAGACCCCGTCGCGCGCTACTTCCTCGGCCAGATGTGGCTGCAAAATGACCGCCCCGACCGCGCCTTCGGCCTCTGGTCACAGCTCCTCACCCAAGGCCCCGAAGCGGCCCCCTGGATTGCCCCGATCCGCCAGAGCATTGATGACATCGCCTGGCTCGCAGGCGTCGACTATACCCAACCAGCCGCCGTCACTGCGGGCGCTGACACAGGCCTCAATATCCCCGGACCGAGCGTTGAGGATATTGAAAACGCAGGCGAAATGACGCCCCAAGAGCGTCAGGAGATGGTCCAGAACATGGTCCAGCGCCTCAATGACCGCCTCGCCACGGAAGGCGGAACCCCCGAAGACTGGGCGCGCCTGATCAGCGCCTATGGTGCCTTGGGCGACGAGGGCCGCGCCCTCGCAATCTGGCGCGAAGCCCAACAGCGCTTTGCCGATGCGCCTGACGCGCTGGAAACCGTGCGCCGCGGGGCCGCCCGCGCAGGGGTTGATCAGTGATCTGCGAAACCCCTGAAGACTTCCGCGCCGCCCTGCCCGCCTATGGCGCGCTCATGGGCCTTGATCTGGGCGACAAAACCATCGGCCTCGCTGTCTCTGACACGTTCAGAAGCTCCGCCAGCCCGCTGGAAACCATCCGCCGCAAAAAATTCACCCCCGACGCCACAGCCATGCTGGCGCGTGCCACCGAACGGGGCATCGCAGGGCTCGTCCTCGGCCTGCCGCGCAATATGGACGGCACCGAAGGCGCGCGCTGCCAATCGACCCGCGCTTTCGCCCGCGCCCTCACCCGCATGACAGACCTCCCGATCACCTATTGGGACGAACGCCTCTCCACCGTGGCCGCAGAAAAAGCCCTGCTTGAGGCGGATACGACCCGAAAACGTCGCGCAGAGGTGATCGACCATGTCGCCGCCTCCTATATCCTCCAAGGACTGCTCGACCGTCTCGGGCATATGAAGGCAGAGTGATATGAGCGAAAATTCCAAAGTCTGGCAACGCGCCGAAATCGACAGCCCCTGCATCCAGATCTGCGTGGTGCACCCCGAAACACGGCTCTGCACAGGCTGCGCCCGCTCGATTGACGAGATCGGCCGCTGGTCGCGCATGAGCCCCGAGGAGCGCAGCGCCATCATGGCCGAACTGCCCGCCCGCGAAGCCGCCCCCACAGGCCGCCGCGGCGGACGCGCCGCCCGCCTCACCCGCTGATCACAGGCACCAAAGAAAGCCGCCCGCGCCATCACATCACACCGAACGGCCCGATCCCACATCGCGCCGCCCCTTTCTTTTTGCTCTAAATATCCAAACACACCACCAGCCAACCCACGCAACATCAGCGGCCCCGCAGGCTGCGCATTCACCGCGCACCTCCCAACGCCGCAGCGCTTCCAAACGGCCCGACCCCAGACCGCGCCGCCTCTTTCTTTTTGCTCTAAATATCCAAACACAACACCCACCAAACCACACGGCGCTGGCGGCCTTCGTAGGGGGGGGGCGCATTCACAGCCCCCACCGTGCGCTGCATTATCTTAATTTCTGTTAACACTTACCTGCTTGGGGTGGTGCACGCATGGTGCACGCAAGGTGCACGGATATCACCCCCCCAGAATCACCCCGCGCCGCACCCGTTAACCATCCGGAACGCCGCCTTAAGGGGGCCTTAATCCGCCATCAACCAGCGCCGCCGGTCGTGCAATTCGGGGCGAAAATACGCCACCATACGGGGCGCTGTCCCAGCCCCGCTCCAAGGCGCGACTCCATGCAGCGCAAACCGGTGCACGAGATAGGCCTCGCCCAGTGTGGCGGACACCTCAACCCTCTGACAGGTCTCAAAAATCTCGGCCCGCGCCGCCTGATAGGCGGCCGTCAAATCGACCTCATGCCAGCGCGCTTCAGGCACGCCCTCAAAGGCTTGTTTCAGCATTTGTGCAAGCTTGAGATGGCTGCCTTCCCACACAACCATCGGAGACTGCGCACTCTCGCTTAACGGAACGCCAAGCACCCAAGCGTGATACTCCCCCATCCGCCTTTGCCGCTCAGGCCCCTCCAGTTTCAACCCATCCAAATGCGCCGCCGCGCGTTTGACCCGATATCGCCCCGCCGCTGCGCTCTCCCCCTCACGGGGTTTGGGATAGCCCGGATAAATCACCGAAAGCTGCGCCCTATGCAGCGCCAAGGAGCCGAACAGATTTGACGCAAACCTGTAAGCCGCCCCCGATAGCGCTCCACTGTCCGCAAGAGCGCCACGCGGGTCGTTTGGCAAAGCGTCCACACCAACAAACCACGTGCCCTCACATTGGTGCCAATGGGCGTTCTGAGGCGCCTCGACCGCCGCCCATGCGGGCGCGCAAACAGATTTGGCCCAGTTGACAAGCGGGCCGTCACAGGGGAATTTTACCCAACCTTTTTCAAGGTATTCTTTCAATATCCCAATGCCTTACGCAGCATATTTAATGCAACAAGCGTGAGAAAGACGGCAAACACCCGTTTCAGCGGCTTCGGATCCATAGCGTGCGCGAGCTTCACCCCGTAAGGCGCTGTTATCATTGTCATAGATACGATCACGCCAAAGGCCACAAGGTTCACAGCCCCGAGTGTCAAGGGCGGCGCCTCTGCCACCTCCATAAAGAGAAACCCGACCACAGCAGGCACCGCAATAATGACGCCAAACCCCGCCGCCGTCGCCACTGCACGGTGAATAGGCACGTTGAACAAAGACATCAAAGGCACCCCGAAACTGCCCCCGCCAATGCCCATCAACACCGAGAGAAATCCGACCGCAGGCGACAGCGCAGCCCGCCCCGCCGCTTTGGGCATCTCCTGCCCCAGCCGCCAGTCACTGCGCCCGAAGCCCATATAAAGACCGATCACAACGCCCAAACAGCCAAAGATCGCTTGTAGCGTCACAGAGCGCAAGGACGAGGCCACCACCATTCCAAGAGCCGCGCCAATCGCAATTCCAATCGCCCAAGAGCGCAGGATATCCCAGTCGACAGCGCCCTTTTTGTTGTGGCTCAAGACCGAGCGCACAGACGTGACCACAATCGTCGCCAGTGACGTCGCCAAACAGACCTGCATCAGCTGCGGCCCGTCATATCCAAGCACCTGAAAAGCATAGAAAAAAGCAGGCACAAGAATAATCCCGCCGCCCACGCCGAGAAGCCCCGCAAGCACCCCCGCAAAGGCCCCGATGGCCAGTAGCATCACCAGCATCTGAAGTAGCAAACCTGTCTCTGGCATCGTTTCGTCCTTATTTTTGCGCCTCAAGCGCACCCTCGCGCGCGCCGCGCACAACGTCCAGCGCTTCTTTGATCAAAGCCACACCCGCGCCCTCCTTATGCGCTCCCTCCGAGAGCACCCGCCGCCAAAGCCGCGCCCCGGGCTGGCCCGCAAACAGGCCAAGCATATGCTTGCTGATCTGGCCAAGCTTGCCACCTTCGCCGAGGTGTTGCGCCACATAGGGCAACATGGCTTCGACGCTGTCCAGAGGGTCCGCAAATGGCGCCTCAGCACCAAACACGAGAGGGTCCGCCGCGCCCAGAATATCCCAAGGCTGATGATAGGCCGCCCGCCCGATCATCACCCCGTCAAGCCCCATCTCAAGGTGCTTTAAGGCCTCCTCAAGCGTGCCCACCCCGCCATTGAGCGAGAGGTGCAGATCAGGAAAATTTCGTTTCATTTCATAGACAAGCGGATAATCAAGCGGCGGGATATCGCGGTTTTCCTTGGGCGAAAGCCCCTTCAGCCAAGCCTTGCGCGCGTGAATGCTAAAGCGCGTCACACCAGCGCCAGACACCGTCTCAAGAAAGGCTGGCAAAACCTCTTGCGGCTCCTGATCATCCACACCAATGCGGCACTTCACAGTGACAGGCACATCCACCACCGCCTGCATCGCCGCGCAGCACTCGGCCACAAGATCGGGCTGGCGCATCAACACCGCGCCAAAAGTCCCCGACTGAACACGATCAGACGGGCAGCCCACATTGAGGTTGATCTCGTCATACCCCGCCTCAGCCCCGATCCGCGCGGCTTCTGCAAGCTCGGAAGGGTCAGAGCCACCAAGCTGCAAGGCCACAGGGTGCTCTTCAGGGCTATGCGTCAACAAATGAAACGCCCGCCCCCGCACCAAAGCAGGCGAGGTCACCATCTCTGTATAAAGCAGCGCTTCGCGCGACAGGAGCCGATGCATAAAACGGCAGTGCCGATCCGTCCAGTCCATCATAGGCGCAACGGAGAGTCGCGCAGCGTGGCTCACAGGCTTCGCTTTGTCTTTGATATCTTTGTTTTTTTGCATCATCAGGCACCCGAGGCTCTGCGCCAACCCGTTCCAAGCGGTTCGGCTCAAGCCTCCGTTTAGGCCATCATGCCCCAAACGTAAACGGGGCAGCCTCAGTCGCGAAAGGCGCGGTCTTTGATCCGAACCACAGGTTGTGTCAAATAGGCCAAGACAGTCTTTTTCTGTGATAGCATATCCACCTGAGCAATCATCCCGGGAATAATCTCAAGCTCAACGCCATCCGCATCAGTCAGCGTTCCGTTTAACCTAATTTCAACCACATAGACGCTACGCTCGCCGTCAGGCGCCGCTACAGTGTCCGCCCCTATACGCGTCACAGCTCCGTCCAGCGCGCCATAGCGGGAGGCGTCATATGCCGTTATACGCACCTTCACCTCTTGGTTCGGACGGATAAAGGCAATATCCGCAGGGTCGACAAAAGCCTCCACAGTCACCGTGTCGCCAAAAGGAACGATTTCCGCAACAGTCTGGCCCTGCTGGGCAACGCCCCCGAGGGTGGCAAATAAAACCTGATTTACAATCCCGCGTGTCGGGCTACGAATCTCGGCGCGCTTCAGGCGTGTTTGCAAAGCCGGAATGCGGGTTTCAAGCGATGCCAAACGCGCATGAACCTCGGTCAATTCCTGGTGCGCTTTGGTGAGCTGGTCCCGCTTGCGCGCAACGATCTGGCTTTCAATCTCTATGACAGCGGTTTGCGCCATGACAATTTGCGTTTCTGTCTCTTTGAGGCGCCCGTTCAGCTCCGCAAATTGGCGCCGCAATGAAATAAGCGCGAGCGGGCTCTCGATCCGCTTTTCTACAAGAGGTTCCACAACTTTGATTTCCTCCAGCAAGAGCGCAATGTTTTGCTCCGCTACGTCGCGCCCCACTTCTGCGCCCTCAATCTCAGCCATCTTGATGTCGCGCCGCGCTTCCAAAACCAGAAGGTCCGCAGACAGCTGTTCTTTGAGAGACAAGAACAGCTGCTGTTCCGCCTCCAAAATGTCCTGCGTCTCAGCCTCTGTTATCATATTGAAAGCCGTGCCTGAAATCTGTGATTTCAAACGGTTCTGACGAATGAGCAACGCGGCGGCATCCGCCTGTGCCGTGTTCAGTTCCGAGCGCAGCAAGGTCGGATCAAGCCGCATAATCACATCATTTGGCTCAACAATATCGCCGACCTTGACCCCAATCTCGGTGATCGTGCCAGTTTCAGCCGCTTGCACCACCTGCACCAATTGGCTCGGAACAACGCGCGCGTCCGCACGTGTCACATCGTCAATCTCCGTCATATGCGCCCAATAGCCGACACTCAACAAAACCAAACCCACAGCAACCAACAGATAGGTTCCAGAGCGGCCTGAGCGGCCGCGCAGGTCTCGGGCAATTTTATCAAATTCTGCATTAGACATTGGCGAGCGCTTCTTTGTTTTCTGGGCGGCGTGCCCGCGCCATCATTTCGTTTTTGGTGCCATCAAAGCTAACTTTTCCGTCCTTCAAGACAATCACCCGATCCACCAGCGCCAACAGACTGGTGCGATGTGTCACAACTATCAGGGTCCGCTGGTCAGTGGCCCAAGATTTTATATTCTCAATAACCTTGGCTTCTGTTTGCACATCCATGCTTGAGGTTGGCTCATCCATAATCAATGTGGGCGGATCGCCAATCAAACTGCGCGCGATTGCGATGGCTTGCCGCTGCCCGCCAGAGACACCCATGCCGCCCTCGCGCACCGCCATGTCAAATCCGTGCGGATGACGCGCCGCCATGCTTGCGGCCAAAGAAAGCTTCGCCTTTTCAGCAACTTCTTCGTCACTTACGCCAAATCGCCCCGCCACGATATTGTCGCGCAAGGTGCCTGAAAAAAGCCAACAATCTTGCAACACAGCCCCGATGTTGCGCGTCCGGTCCGCAGGGTCCACCGCCCGCGCATCAAGCCCGTCTAACATGACAGCCCCGTCATCCGGTTCAAAAAGCCCAAGGATCAGCCGCGCCAATGTGCTTTTCCCAGACCCGACAGGCCCCATGATGGCGACTTTTTCGCCCGGCTTAATCTCCAGATTAAGCCCGTTCAGCACAGAGCCAAGCTCGGGATCATAGGCAAAACTCACATTCTGAAACGCCACATGGCCCTCAATGCGATCGCGGCTCAAATAGCGACGGCCTGTCTCGCGCTCGCCTTCTGACTTCATCATCTGGTCAATCTGGCGATAGGCCACAATCGACTGATTGAGACGCGTTAAGATTTGTGAAATCTGCCCCAAAGGCGCGAGTGTTTTGCCCGTCAAAATCACACAGGCGATCAATGCGCCCATAGACACAACACCATCGCGGATCAGAAAAACGCCATAAAACACAATCCCGATCTGCGCCACTTGCTGCACCAGTTGGGTAAAATTCACCGTGCCCTGCGCCAGAAGCCGTCCCTTGCCGCCACTTTCCGATTGGTTCTTCACAGCTGCACGCCAACGCGCCCGCATGACGGGTTCCGCCCCTGTCGTCTTGAGCGTTTCCAGGCCCGAAAGGGTTTCCATTAAAATGGACTGTTTGGTCTGCCCGTCACTGCTCGCTTCTGCGGCATATTTGCGCAAAAAAGGCTGAACAATCAGCCCCGCAATCAAGACAACAGGAACAGCCACCAAAGGCACAATCGCCAGCGGCCCGCCGATCATATAGATCACAGCGACAAACAGCGCTAGAAACGGGAAATCAACCAAAGCGGTCAAAGACGCCGAGGTGAAAAACTCGCGCACCACCTCAAAATCACGCATGATAGAGGCCATCTGCCCGTTCGAGCCCGTGCGGGCGCGCATCTTGAGAGCCAAGAGATGATTGAACAGCCGTTCTGCCATTTTTTCGTCGGCATATTTACCCGCTGCATCAATAAACCTGATCCGTAACGACTTGATAAGAAAATCAAACCCAAGCGCAAATCCAACGCCAAAGGTCAGCGCCAGCAGGCTGTCAATCGCCTCATTCGGCAAAACCCTGTCATACACAACCATCGTAAAAAGAGAGGAGGTCAGCCCCAGCACATTGGCCACCGCTGCCGCAAGAATGATCTGCAGGTATACACTGCGCAGGCCTTTGAACGCCCCCCAAAACCAATGCCCGTGTTCGGGCGGCTTCCCCGCCTGCCATTGCCGGTTTCGGCTCACGCGCAGGACATAGGACAGAGCCTCAAGCCGAGAGTCACCACTCTGCCAAATCTGCTCTTCAGGCCCCTGTGCAAAATCAACCACCGTAAAGTCGCCAGCCTCACTCTTTGACAGGACAACACATGAGGCCCCCTGCGCATCAAGGCAAATAAGCGGAAACAAGACGGGATCAAGCTGACTCAGATTGCCCGCGCCAAACTCGGCGGAAAACCCTGCCGCCTCTAGCGCATGAACGGCGTCTTCCACACCGTAAGCTTCTGTTTCGCCTTGAAACACGCGCAACAAATCAGCTTGGCTTAATTTATGTTCAAGCTGTTCCGTTAAAAAGATCAGGCTTTTCTGGAGGGTATTTTGCATCGCGATACGGCCTCACTCTTGCTCTTGACGATCGTCAAGCCCAACAGGTCGCAGCGGCGCAATAATACCAAGCGCATCCAGAATATCGCCCGTGACAGCCAAAATGGCATACTCGGCGCGGCGTGCCTCGCTCTTTTGACGGATATAGCGCTCTTGCGCCACGTCAAGCTCACGCACGGCCTCAACAATTTGCGTGAAATTCCCTTTTCCAAGCTCAAACTGCCCCTTTGATGTCACCAAGGCCTGCTCATTGAGCGCCACAGCCCGCTGTGTGGCCGAAAGCCGTGCCTGAATGGAGCCTGTCTCCGCCTTGGCCTGGCTCAAACTGCGCGTCAACTCACGCTTCAAGCTATCAAAAGCCGCCAATGCCTGATCGCGCCGCGCCTTTGCACTGGCGGCTGACGCATCCTCCAGCCCGCCGCGATAAATCGGAAAGTTAACACCCAGCCGCGCTTGCACCCCGTTAGAAAAGCTTCCCTGATTAAAATCCGTCTCCAAAATCGCAGAGACCGTCGGGACGCGTGCACGCGCACTCAAGTCCAGTTCCTGCTCGCGCGTCTCAAGAACAAGCGCAAGCTCGCGCAGCCTCGGACTGTTTTCAAGAGCAAATCCCTCATCGGTCTGGCGCAGTTGCGGCGCAGGTGGAATGCGCAAGCTCTGCTTGGGCGGCGCACCAAACACCTCGACCCAAACGGCTTTGGACGAGGCTAAATTGGTGCTGGCTTGTGCCACATCCGACTGTGCATTTGACAAGCGCCCCTTGGCCGAAAGCACATCTGCAATCGAGCCAGCGCCAGCCTCAAAACGCTCCTCAATCAGCCCGACAAGCCCCTCAATCTGAGCCGCATTTTGCTTGGCTTGTGAAAGCAGGTCTTTGTCTCGTTCAAAATCAATCACAGTTTCAACGGCTTGAAAGGTCCGCGCACTCAAGCTTGCCACTTCAGACTGATAGACGCGCTTGGCTTCGGTTTGCCGCAAGGCCACACGCGCCTCTGTGCGCCCGCCATCATATATAATCTGATTGAGGCGCAAAACAGGCACAGATGTGCCACCAGAGGTAAGCGACCCCTCGGCGCTGATCTGCGGGCGCAACGCGCTTTTCTCAATTTCTATTTGCGCGCTGGCATCAAGGATAACCGATCCAGCCGCCTTTGACAGCGGTCCCGTCGTGACACCTTGCTGGATCAGAGCCGCAAAGCGCGTTTGCGCCAATGAGCCGTCTGTGCGCGCCCGAGCAGCCGCAGCATTTTTGTGACGCGCCGCGCTGGCGTCAGGCTGCGTCTCCGAGCTGAGCGCAGGGGGCTCCCCGCCCCCAGTTTGGCCTGCCTCACAGCCAGCCAGTGCCAAAAGGCAAATAAGGGCCACAGGTTTCATAATGGTTTAACTCTCAAAATCAACTTCTAAGGCGGGGACATCTGCCTCAAGGTCGCGCGCAATCGAGGACAAAAAACCGTCGCTCTGAACAAAGGTCTCCGGCCGCGCAGCTTGCGCCCCTTGTGACTTCGCCACAGCCTTACTGTGCAACGAAAAAAGTTGCGCATACGCCAAGCCAAGCGCCCCCGATTTGTGCAGTTTTACAATCGCTTGCTCGGATAGGGACATAAGCTTTGGTTCATCAATCTCATAATACCTAAACTTGCTTTGCCCCGCAGGCTTCAGCACCCCAGCGGCCTGCAAATCTCCTGTCAGCCGCGCAGCCAAGCCCAGATCTGCTCCAAAACTCTTAAAATATGCACTGACTTTAGCAACAGGCACGGTCACCTTAGCACCCTCAAAAAAGCTTCGCCCCTGCCCCTGGTCTCCCACCATGTTATCCCAAACAGCAAGGCACAGGCGCCCCTTTTCTCTCACAAAGGTAAACGGATAGAGTCGCAGCAAAAAAGGCAGCCCCAAGGCGGCCTCTTCGCGCTCAAACCCGCACATCTGGGCCTGAACCTCATCGGTTAAGGCCACAACAAGCGCCCAGCCCGCATCTTCCCGCTTGAAATACCAGCCGTAGCTGCGCCCAACGCGCGCAGCCTCATTCGCCCCGATCTGGACGTCGGTCAAACTCCGCACAAAGTTAAGGTCGGAAGGCGCGCGCCAGGTTTTCTGTGCAAGTCGTCCTGCGCTCAAAGCAATAGCGCGCGGCGGGTGCGCATCAAATGACACCCCCGCCGCCCCGCCTTAAGCGACCTCCGGTGTGGGCGGAATATCTTCCACGAAGAGCAACACATTGTCATGCAGCGGCGCGTTAAAGCCGTTTTGTTGCAGGTTCTCAAAGATCGCTACGGTCTCTTGAACAACAACATCGCCACTCTCATTGACTTCAAGCTTGGCAAAGACAGCCTCGCTGCTGCCACCCTCAACGAACATTCCATAGAGCAAGTCATCTTGGCCGTCATACTCAAAGAACGAAAGGTCGTTGTTGATCACAGCAAGATCGACTTCGCCCGTCGCAACATTGACCATTTCAGGCAGGTTGCTGTCAAAGATGGTGAAGTAATCAAACTGCTCGAGCCCGCCCAAGTCGCGCATCACGATTATGTCGCCTTGGTCCGCGCCTGGCGCCATTCTGAAGCCAGAGATCGTATCAACACCCTCGTCTTCGATATCAATGTAGATAAAGGTCTGATCATTCAGCGTCGCGCCATCAAAACTTGATTTGTAAATCTCAAGCCTGTCGCTGCCGTCTCCCAGCACAACCCCAAAGTCGCCTGTTCCGCCGACATCAACGGTGTCATCCCCAGCGCCTGAGTCAATCCAGGTGTCAGCCCCGTCCCAGCCGTCTCCCGCGCTGGCGTCACTGTCAATCAAGATAAACTGCGCATCTGCCCCAAAGACCTCGGCGGTGCTCATATCGCCCGTAACCGCGTCATAAAGCTCTGTCGGGCTAAGGTTCAGATCGCTGATCGACAGCCAGGTGGCCCCGCCTGTCGGGCCAAAGTCAAGGTCCACAATATTGCCAAGCAGCTCTTGGTTCTCGCCCGTGCCCGAGACAGCAAAGCCGCTGCCGGTCACAACCGCGCTATAAGAGGTGCCCTGATACACCCCAACAAAGGTCACGCTTGTTGAGGAGAAACTCGCAACATCAAT
This sequence comes from Lentibacter sp., assembly GCF_965657785.1. GTDB lineage: Bacteria > Pseudomonadota > Alphaproteobacteria > Rhodobacterales > Rhodobacteraceae > Lentibacter. The sequence goes on along the minus strand of NZ_CBFHPP010000010.1, from coordinate 82,614 downwards.
ATCGCCGTTTTCAACTACCGCATCAAAGGCATCATAAGGATCAACACCCCCCGTATCAAACTGCTCGAAGGTCACCACACGGCTGCCAAAGTCAGCCGGGTCAAACGGTGCCTCCGAGTAGACAAATGACGACAACACATCAAGGAACTCAGCCGCCGTATACCCAGCGATCGTGACCGAATTTCCGCCGCCAAAGGCCACATTCACTGCCGCAGCCCCGTTATAAGTGGTCTCCGTAAGCGCTGTGTCAAAATCAACGTCCACGTCTTCGGCGGTGTAAATGTCGTCGCCCTCTTCTGGATCAAAGTCGGTAATGGTGTCATTGCCCGCTCCGACAACAAACTCATCTGCCCCCGCGCCACCTGTCAGAACATCATCCCCACCAAGGCCATTGAGCGTGTCATCGCCCTCTGTGCCCACCAGCGTGTCGTTTTCTGATGTGCCTACAATGCCATCAAGGCTCGCAAGATAGTCTTCCACATCCTCGATAAAGACATTTTCGAGCAAGACCGTTGTGCCGCCTATCGACACTTCGGTTGAGCCACCAACAGCGGTCAGAACCAACTCTTCCTCGCCACGACTGTCTGCCAGAGCATCAACAATCATATCGCCTTCTGAGATGTTGAAATCAGCGATCACATCATAGCCGCCATGACCAACAACAAAGGTGTCGCCGCCATCACCGCCACGCAGGTAGTCGTTGCCTGTCCCGCCTGTGAGCGTGTCATCGCCCGCATAAGCGCGCAGCTGTGAGCCTGTGTTGGCCGCCGTCAAGCTGTCAGCGCCGTCCCGCGAGCCGCGGATCGCTTCAACGCTTACAAGCGTATCGCTAAAGGCCACACCGTCCCAGGTGCCCGTGACAATCCCCGCGCCCAAATCCGCCGTGATCGCCCCAACGCCGTAGCGTTCATAGCGCACCATGTCAAAGCCATCGCCCGCATCCAGCGTGTCATTGCCGCCGCCCAGAATAAAGCGGTCATCAAACGCGCTACCCATCACGCTGTCGGCCGCCGAGCTGGTCTCTAGCTCAATATTACCCGCGCCAGCGCCCGCGCCTATCAAGTTGATCTGAACAGACCCTGCGCCCCCGCCAATATCAACCGCACCCGTGCCCAAATCAGCCACAACCGCGTCATCGCCCTTGATAGAAACACGTGTTGTGCCCGAGCCAGGGCCGACATTTACATTCACAACGTCATCGCCGCCTTGATAGTAGAAAGCACTCCAAGTGTAGCTGTTCTCCGCCCCTTGGGTAATCGTCACACTGTCGTCTTCCGCTGTGGTGATAAGGCCAAAACCCCAGTTGGAAACCGAAGCCACCCCTACCAAAGTATCCGTGCCAAGCGCGCCTTTAGAAACGCTGCCGGTGTTGGCCTGATAGTCCACCGTCGCGGTGATACCTGTGCCAACGAGCTTTGAGTAATCCACTTCGGCATAGGTCGTCTCCGTGCCACCCGAGAACACAAGCTCATCATCCCCGAGGCTGGCCACCAGACGGTCAGTGCCATCGTCGTTGCTCACGCCGTTGAGCGTATCATTGCCAATGGTGCCTTCAAGCGTATCACTGCCCGTGGTGCCCGTGCGCGACACGCCATCAAGCTCAAGGTCCAGCAACAAAGCCTGCGCCTCGGCCCCGCTCACGCCGTTCAGCGCCAAGCCGTTCCCATCGCCAAAGTTCAGGAAAGCGCCTTGATCATACGGCCCAGTGCCGTTGCTGTATTCGCTCACAGACACATTCAGAACGCTGCTTGCAGCCGCACCGGCAAACTCAAGCGTGTCTTCGCTGACATCAAAGTCCTCGACCCAATCGTCGCCGCCCGAGTAATGCAGCACATCAGCGCCCGCGCCCAGCATTATTTTATCATCGCCCGCGCCCGACACCACAGTGTCATTGCCGCCGCCCGCGCGCAGCTCCGAACCGCTGTCCGCCGCGGTCAAACTGTCGGCAAACTCGGTGCCCTGCACCTCTTCAAAGCCCGAGAGTGTGTCAGTTGCGCCAAAGCCGTCTGTCGCCGTGCCAGCTTGCAAGTCAACCGTGACACCAGCGTTGCCGCCATATTGCGCATCGCGGTCATAAGACACACGGTCATTGTCACCACTGCCGCCCATCAGCGTATCGTTGCCATCAAGGCCGCGCGCCCGTGATGGTCCATCGCCATCCGCCAGCTGAATGCTATCGGCAAACATCGAGCCACGCACCATTTCAACATTGGTAATCGTGTCGACCGAGCCATCGCCCTTGGTGGCTGTGCCAGCGTTCAAATCAACGGTGACACCATCCTCAGCACCCACATAGGCCACTTGGTCATAATCGCCCGCGCCGCCGTCAATGGTGTTTGAGCCGAGGGTGTCAAAGATATAATCGTCGCCCTCGCCGCCCTGATAGCTGTCATCCCCTGCACCAAAGCTCAGGTTATCGTCGCCCGCGCCGCCATCAACACTGTCATTGTTGGGAGATATACCATCAAAATCAAGGTCATCGCCCTCAGCCGAGCCTGTCAACGTGTTAGTAAAGGCACTGAACAAGTCATCAAATGCGTCTGCGTTGATCACACCCGCCTCAGAAACAAGCGCCGCCAGCCCTGAGGGCAATATCGCCGCAGGAACAGCCAGCCCCGTTGCCACCAGAGCATTGGGTGTGGCCGTTGTGCCCACCGTATACCCCGAAATAACGCCCGTGGCGCTGCCGTCTGCATAACTCAGCCCCGTGCCTGTAAAGCTGAAGACAACCCCGTCATCGCTTGTAAAGGTGATGGCTGTGTCGCTCACAACAGGGGTGCGCAGGCTGGCCGATCCGTCCACACCCTGCACAAAGACATCAGGCCGCGCGCCCGAAATAGCGACAGCCTCCGTGTTATACGGCACTACAAAATTAGACACAGCCGCATTCAGCACAATATTCGCGCTCAAATCCGTGTCGCCCAACGTGACCGAGCGTGTCGCCGCATCGCCTGTGTTGCCAAGCGCGTCTTCCGCCACCGCAGAAATGTCAAAAGGCCCTTCTGATGGCAGATCAGCGGCGTCAAATGTCGCGCTAAAGCTGCCATCTGTCTCGGAGGCCGTGACGTCCACATCCACCTCACCGATGCTCACCGTGACAGTTGCGCCAGTCTCAGCCGTGCCCGTCACCGTCAGGTCTTCGAATTGCTCGATCAGGTTGAGTTCGTCATCACCCGTCACCGCGTCAATCACAGGCGCATCAGGCGCCGTAGCATCCACCTCAACAGAGCCAACCACGCGCCCTAGCGTAAAGACAGTGCTCCCCGCAGGGGCCGCCGCAACACGAACATCATACTCTCCTGTCGCCTCAGGCAGATCCGCCGCCGCAAAGCTCACGCTCCACGCGCCCTTCGTGGCACCCTCAAGCGCCGCAGCCACAACAACCGTCTCAACCGCATCCCCGATCGTGACTTCAACCGTGCTCCCGGGCCGCCCCAGGCCTGCAACCGTGATGTCATCCTCGGGGCCATCCGCCCCATAAAGCTCACTGATTTCCGTTGAAACCGTCGGGCGCAGCGGCACAACAGCCGCCGCTTGCTGGCCAACGTCCAGATCGTCAAGATCGGTGTTGCCGTCCTCACCCGACGCTTCAATCGCGTCCACAAGCTCACCTTGCACAACTTCTTGCACGGCCTCGATCTGCTGCTGCACCTCTTGCAGGTCAGAGCCAGCCGCCTGCTCAATCAGCGTGTTGGCATTTTTCACTTGCCCCGCAATCGCGCCAGACTTCGTAGCATCCACACCCGCGCTCTCAAGAGCAGCCCCGATCGCATCCGTATCTTCCAATGCGCTATCGTTGCCCGCCGCCAGAAGCGACTCCGCCAGCGAACCTGTCGCCTGCTCCGAGCCTTCCAGCGCCGCAGCATCATCAGCAGCCCCTGCCGCCGCCGCGTTGATCACAGCCGCGACTTTGGCCGCCGCCTTAAAGGCGTCCGCATCCGCCGCACCGGTGCCATTTTCAATCGCTTCAATCGGGTCAAGCTCAAGCAGGTTCTGCCCAGACAGCCCAAGCGCTGTGGCCAACTGCGCGCTCGCATCTTCGACCGAAATTTCGTTGCCATCTGCGGCCCGCTTTTCAACCAGACTTTGCACAAGCGTCGTCAGCGGCGTGATGACATCCGCGCCCGCAGGAGCCGTCAATACCCCCGTGAAGGGTTTGCCCGTCGCCGCGTCGGTGCCGCCAAAGGAAATCAGTTTCGCGGTCGGATTGGCACTGCTTTCCGCCAAGGTCCAGTTGCCTTCGCTGTCGGTCGTCGTATTCGGCTCGCCCGCGTCCAAGGCCTCGTTGCCATTCAGGTCGCGATAGACGGTCGCGCCCACCAGATAGCCGTCCACAACGCGGCCACCATTGTTAAACACTGGCGCAGGTGCCGCCGCTGCGGTCCCCGAAGAGCCGCCACCAAGCGCCGCCAAGGCTCCAACACCCACGGCACCGCCCGCAGCCATTCCGGCCGTGATCGTCGCGCCGGCTTCAAGGCCCGCGGCCATAACTTCGGCCACTTGCTGTGCCACAGCCTGCGAAACCACAATATCGCCCGCAGGGCCTACGGTGTAACTGCCTTCCGGAATTCGGATCGTCTCGCCATTTTCTAGCGTGACAAGCAAAGACCCATCGGCCTGTTGCACCGCAGAGGCCACGCCCTCAAGCCCCGCAATATCCAGCCCCGCGCCTTGCGCACTTGCATCATCAGCACCCAACAACACCAGAACCATAGCAGAGCCGCCCACAGCCAGACGCAGGGCATTCTGTTTTGCAAACCGCTTGAAATAACTTTGCCGCGCCTCATTCTCCCGTGGGATCGCGACAGGCATTGCCTGTGCTTGGCTGAGCTTTGAGAGCCTCGTGGCAAATTCTGATGAAGACGAAACAGACACAACAGACGGCAGAGCACCGCGAGAAAACACAACCATTTAAACAACCCCAAGGCTAACCAGTTAATATATTTTTAAGCTCGGCCAATGCTGCCGCCAAGTCAACCCATGTGATATGCGCTATAAATGTTTAGCGAGATTTTGCACTTTAATCATATGTTATTAAGAATAAATTTTTTTCCCTTGGTGCGCGCTCTTTTCGGCGCATCTTGGGCCATCGGGATGGGCACACGCCTCACGCCAGACAAAACCCGAATCTCACAGCAGATCAAAGCCCAGCAGAGTCCTGTTTTCCGCCCTTGCACTGGCTCTGTTTTCGGGCAAATTGGGCCCAATTCCGACCCGCGCGCCGCGCCCCTGCCGAAAGTCAATTCCGTGCAAACTTCTTACGACATAATCATCATCGGCGGCGGCATCATGGGTGCCTCAACAGCCTGTTTTCTATCACAAAATCCTGATTTTGACGGCACCATTCTGGTTGTCGAGCGCGACCCGACCTATGAGTTCGCCTCCACCTCTCACACAAATTCCTGTATGCGCCAGCAGTTTTCAACAGGGCTGAATGTGCGCATCTCCCAGTTTGCCGCCGACTATGTCAAAAATCTCGGCACATACCTCAACGATAGCCGCATCCCCAAGCTCGACATCCAGAATTTCGGCTATATGTATCTCGCCGATAGCGACGAAATGGTCGCGACCTTGCAGACCAACCACGCGGTCCAGCAGGCCGCAGGCGCAGCCACCCAGCTCATGAGCCGCAACGAGATTGCCGCCGCCTACCCTTTCTATGCGCTCGACGATATCCTCCTTGGCTCGATCAACACGGTTGATGAAGGCTTCTTTGATGGCCAGGCCGTATTTGACTGGCAGCGTCGCATCAGCCGTGAGGCAGGTGTGGAGTATATCGCCGCAGAGGTCACAGCCCTCAACAAGAACAGGGCTGGCAACCGCATCGAAAGCGTCACGCTCAGCACAGGCCAGACCGTATCTTGCGGCCAGCTCGTCAACGCCACAGGCCCCCGCGCCGCGCGCACCGCCGCCATGGCAGGGATCAGCCTGCCCGTTGAGCCGCGCAAGCGCTTCACATGGGTGTTTCGCGCCGAAAACCCGCTGGAGCAGCCGCTGCCACTCACGATTGACCCCTCTGGTGTGCACGTGCGCGAAGTCAGCGGCGGAACCTATATGGCAGGCGCCCATACAGAAGAAGACCCCGCCGTCGCTTTTGATGATTTCGCTATGGATCACAGCCTTTGGGAAACCTACGTCTGGCCCATGATCGCAACCCGCATTCCCCAGTTTGAGGCCATCAAGGTCGTCTCCGAATGGGCAGGCCACTACGCCTATAACACGCTCGATCAAAACGCCATCACAGGCCCCCACCCCGAGATTGGCAACTTTCTGTTTCTCAACGGGTTTTCAGGCCACGGGCTACAGCAATCCCCCGCCATGGGGCGTGGCACGGCCGAATGGCTCACCTATGGGGCCTACCGCAGCCTTGATCTTAGCGCCTTCCATTACGAGCGCGTGACCACAAACACCCCGATCCTCGAAAAGGCCGTGATCTAGGCCAGTTTCGGCAGATCAGTGCCCGCCACAGCACAGATGTCGCCCGCCCCCACAAGGATCGCGGCTTGGGCCAGATCGTCGGCCATATAGCGGTCGTCCGTGAGGCTCGCGATATCTTGGCGCAGGCGGCTCACGACGGCTGCCAAAGGCGCACTCGTCGCCAAAGGAGCGCGAAACTCGACACCCTGTGCCGCGCACAAAAGCTCAACTCCCAAGATGTTTTCAAGGTTACGCACCATCTGCATCAAGCGCCGCGCCCCATGGGCCGCCATGCTCACATGGTCCTCTTGATTGGCCGATGTGGGCGTGCTGTCGGTGACAGTCGGGTTTGCCAAATGCTTGTTTTCGCTCATCAATGCCGCCGTCGTCACCTCGGCAATCATAAGGCCCGAGTTCAGCCCCGGATTGGGCGTCAGGAACGGCGGCAAATCAAAGCTCAAGGTCGGATCGACCATCAGAGCCACCCGCCGCTGCGCAATCGCGCCGATTTCCGAAAGCGCCAGTGCAATCATATCGGCCGCAAAGCCCACAGGCTCGGCGTGGAAATTCCCCCCCGACACAATCAGCCCCGCCTCGGTCAACACGAGCGGATTGTCCGTCGCCGCATTGGCCTCGATAATGAGCGTGCTCGCCGCTTGGCGCATCACATCCATAGCCGCCCCCGTCACCTGCGGCTGACAGCGGATGCAATACGGGTCTTGCACACGGGTGTCGCCCTCGCGGTGGCTCTCGCGGATCTCCGAGCCGTCAAGAAGCGCGCGCATCGCGCTGGCGGCCTCGATCTGCCCTGCATGGCCGCGCAACTCGTGAATTTCGGGCTGCAAAGGCGCGGTCGAGCCCATGATCGCGTCGGTCGACAGCGCCGAGATCACAAGCGCGCTCTGCGCCGCGCGCCAGCCCTCAAAGAGGCCCGCCAGCGCATAGGCTGTCGAAAACTGTGTGCCATTGATACAGGCCAGCCCCTCCTTGGGGCCAAGCGCGACAGGCGCAAGGCCAGCCTGCGCCAAAGCCTCGGCAGCAGGCATCAATACGCCCTTGTGGCGCGCCTTGCCCTCGCCCATCATGGCCGCCGTCATATGCGCCAAGGGGGCCAAGTCGCCAGAGGCCCCGACAGAGCCTTGCGCAGGAACTTCAGGCGTTACGCCCGCGCGCAACATCCCTTCAAGAAGCTCCACAAGCGCCCAGCGCACACCAGAGGCGCCGCGGCCGAAAGACAAAAGCTTGAGCGTCATCATCAGGCGCACATGGGCCTCAGGCATTGCCTCGCCCACGCCGCAACAATGGCTCAGGATCAAGTTGCGCTGAAGCTGGGCTGTATCCTCGGGGGCGACTTTCACGCTCGCCAATTTGCCAAACCCCGTGTTCACACCATACACAGCGTCCGAACCAGCCGCCGCCTCGGCAATGCGGCTCGCCGCCCGCTCCACAGCGGGCTTACACGCAGGGTCCAGCACAGGGGAGATCCCGTCGCGATACACCCGTTCCAGCTCGGTAAGCCCGACAGACATAGGCGTCAAAACGATTGTGGTCATGAAAACTCTCCCCCTTAGGTTTGGGGAAGAGTTACCGACTTAAAAATAATATGTCCACACATATTAAGGCGGCGATCACGCCAGCGAGGGCAACCAAAGCACAATGCCCGGGAAGGCAACAAGCCCCGCAATCGTGAACGCATCTGCAATGAAAAACGGTGTCACGCCTTTGAAAACATCCTGCACCGTCAAATCATCGCGCACGCCCGCGACGACAAAGCAGTTGAGGCCAATCGGCGGGGTGATCAGACAGAACTCCGCCATTTTGACAACAAGTATGCCAAACCATATCGCACACATCGGCCCCGACATCCCGAAAGCACTGTCGATCGCGGCCACGTTTTCGCCCCCGTTCAGGGCCATAACCGCTGGATAGACCACAGGCAGCGTGAGCAACAGCATCCCGATCGCATCCATAAACATCCCAAGCACAGCATAGGCCAGCAGGATACAGATCAGAATAACCATGGGCGACAGCTCAAGCGATGTGATCCAGCTCGAAAACGCATCAGGAAGTTCCGCAAACCCAAGGAAGCGCACATAGATCAAAACGCCCCAAATGATTGTAAAAATCATCACCGTCAGCTTGGCGGTTTCAAGCAGCGCTTCCTTCAACTTCGGCCAACGCATTCCGCGATAAAGCGCCATCAGAAAGACGATAAACGCCCCAACAGCGCCGCCCTCGGTGGGTGTGCCCCAAGCGTCGCCAAACGGGTTGTAAACAAAGAAAATAATGATCACGACCACAGCCACAATCGGCAAGGCAGGTGGCAGGCTCTCAAAGCGCTCCTTCCACGTAAAGCCCGTGACAGGCGGGCCAACGTTTTTGAAGACCACTGCAATCCCAATGATAATCAGCGCATAAACAACCGCTGAAAAAACACCCGGAATAAACCCTGCGAGCAAGAGCATCCCCACGTCTTGCTCCACGATAATGGCATAGATCACCAAAATCGCCGAAGGCGGGATAAGCGAGGCCAAAGTCCCCCCCGCCGCCACAACACCGGCAGCAAACTGCTTGTTATATCCGATCTTGAGCATCTCAGGGATCGCGATCCGCGCAAAGACAGCCGCCGTGGCCACAGAGGCGCCCGACACAGCCGCAAAGCCCGCCGTCGCAAAGACTGTCGAAACAGCAAGCCCCCCCGGAACCCAAGCGATCCAGCGTTTACAGGCCTCAAAAAGCGCGGTCGTCAGCTTGGCATGATAGGCGAGATAGCCGATCATGATGAAGACAGGGATCAGTGATAACACCTGTGCAGAGACTTTCGAATGCGGCGTCAGCCCTGCAATCTTGGTGCTGATTTCCACCGCTTTCCAAAACCGTTCGGGATCATAGTCAAATCCGTTCCAGCGCAGCCAGATCAGGCCAACATAGCCCGCAAGCCCCGCCGCAAATGCGACGCGCATCCCGAGCAAAACCAACACAAGCATCCCCGCGGATGTATAAAGACCAATTTCAATCGGCTCCATCAGTCAGCTCCCTCCAGAAGTTTGGCCTCAGCCATCGCCTGTTCCTCTATCGTCAATGACAAAGGCACAGCCACAGGGCTTTCCAGCCCCAAGACAAGCGCGCGGCCATAGCCCCAAGCCTGAAGCACCAAACGCAACATCAAAACGCCAAAGGCAAACGGCACAACAAGCTTGCTCGGCCAGATCGGCAGGCTGATATCAATCGAGCTGTCACGCGAACACCAAGGCCGCGAACAGTCAAACGAGCGGTCAAAATGCTCCCAGGCGCCATAGGTGAGACCCACAATCAGCAAAAGCATTAATAAAACTGAGATCAGTTCAAAAAACCAAAGCAGTCGCCCCTTGAGCGCATTGACCAGCATATCCATGCGGATATGCGTCCCGTCTCGCGCCACATAAGAAACACCCATGATTGCAATCACAGGCATCGCCGCTTCGATATAATCGACATAGCCCAACAAAGGGCTGCCAAAAAACTTGCGCGCCGTCACAGAATAGGCCGCCAAAAACATCAACGAAAAAATCGCGAGGCCGCTCAATAGAGCGCAAAAGCGCTCCAAAGGCAGCAACATACGGTCCAATTTGCTTAGTAAGCTGGAATCCTCCAGCACAGCAGCTGACCCTGCCATTTCACTCTCCCCCGATTGTTATCACATAGAATATGCGCAAAAAGGCCGCGCGATGTCGCGCAGCCTTCCGTTTTTGGTCAAGGGCGCAGTGCCCCTGCCCGCCGATCAGCTTCCGCTTTGCGCATCAGCAAGTGTTTTGACAACAAGGTCATAAAGCTCTTGGCCTGGAATGCCTTGAGCTTCCATATCCGCAATCCACGCATCGCGGATCGGATCTGCCGCTTTGGTGCGGAATTCAGCAATCACGTCAGGCGCGATCACGACTTTTTCCACGCCTTTTTCTTCCAGAACAGCGTCCCAACGCTTCAGAAGCTCGCCGTAGTTGCTGAGGTAGAACTCAAGCGCCTCGGGAACCGAGCTGTCAAGCGCCGCGCGGTGCTCATCTGAGAGGCTTTCATAAGCGTCGATGTTCACAACAACAGGGCAGTTCACAGTGCCTGGGTTGAGGTTTGAGGTCCACCAGTCGGCTTCGTTGATTGTGCCAAAGCTCAGGTGAGCGTGCTGGGCAAAGGCAACTGTGTCCACAACGCCAGATTCCATCGCCTGGTAGGCTTCCGAGGAGGTCACCGATGTCGGAACAGCGCCAACCGCTTCAAAAGCTTGGCCGATACCGCCCGTCGCGCGCACGCGCATCCCTGCAAAATCACCCAGCGTCGCGCGAGGCTCGCCTGTGCCAACAAGGTTATACTGCGGCATTGGGGATGTCATAAGAAGCTTGGCATTCCACTGCGCCATTTCTTCTGTGGCAGCAGGGTGTGCATAAACTGCGTTTGACACAGCAAGCTCTTGCTCAAGATTTTCCACGCCAAGGAACGGCAGCTCAAGAACTGTCACAACGCGGTTTTTGTCGCGGTGATAGCCCGCACAGAATTGCGCCATTTCAAACGCACCAATCGAAATACCATCAAGGTTTTCGCGGTTTTTTGACAGGCCGCCATAGCTGACGTTCATAGTAAACTCGCCACCCGTCTTTGCGCTGACAAGCTCGGCCAGTTTTTCGACGTGCTCGGTAAAGGCGCGACGCTTGCCCCAGACAGATACGTTCCACTCGGTGGCCGCAGCCTCGGTGGCAAAGCTCAAAGCAACGGCAGCCGCTGCCAGTTTTGCAACTGTGTTCATAAGGTCTTCTCCCATTTTGCAGCCCTGTTCGCAGGCCGTCTGCGCGAAAGTTAACGGCAAGACGGCCCTAAGCCAAGCCTGTTGATCCTGTGACGCGGCGAATTTCTTACGCTTCCCCTTTTCAACTGGGCCGCATATAACCGAGAAAAGAGACGAGTAAGCGCGGTCGCGTTCGCAAAATAAGGGACAAGAGCCATGGCTCACATTATCGTTGTCGGCAATGAAAAAGGCGGCGCAGGCAAATCAACGGTGTCCATGCACATCGCCACAGCGCTTTCGCGTCTGGGCCATAAAACCTCTGTGCTTGATCTGGATTTGCGCCAAAAAACCATTGGTCGCTACCTTGAGAACCGTATCGAGTTTTGCACCAAAGCGGGCCTTGATCTGCCCACGCCCGAGTATCACGAGCTGCCCGAGATCGACAAAGACACCCTCAAACCCGGCGAAAACATCTATGATCACCGCCTCTCCGCCGCCGTTGCCAGCCTTGAGCCTGACAATGACTTTATCCTGATTGATTGCCCGGGCTCTCACACCCGCCTCAGTCAGGTGGCGCATTCGCTTGCCGATACGCTTGTCACCCCGCTCAACGACAGCTTCATCGACTTTGACCTGCTCGCCCATATCGATTCTGAGGGCGAAAAAATCAAAGGCCCCTCGGTCTACTCCGAGATGGTCTGGGCCGCCCGTCAACTGCGCGCCCAAGCGGGCCTCAAGCCGATCGACTGGGTGGTGATGCGCAACCGCCTTGGCGCACAGCGCATGGTCAACAAAGAGAAAATGGAGCGCGCCGTCAGCAATCTCGCCGCGCGCATCGGCTTTCGTGTGGCCCCCGGTTTTAACGAGCGGGTGATTTTTCGCGAGCTCTTCCCGCGCGGCCTGACCCTGCTCGACTTGAAAGACGTGGGCGTGCAAAAGCTCAATATCTCCAATATAGCCGCCCGTCAGGAACTGCGTGAAATGATGAAGTCCCTCAAACTTCCCAACGTCAGCGTCGACTTTTAAGTGTCAGATATTTTTGATATTTTCCTGATCTGCCCGCCCGGGCTCGAGAAGGCTTTGGCCGCTGAGGCGCTAGAGCACGGCTTTGCCCCCGCCACCGCGATTGCGGGCGGCGTTGAGATCAAGGGCGGCTGGCCCGAGGTCTGGCGCGCCAATCTGATGCTGCGCGGCGCGGTCCGTGTGCTGGTGCGCATCGGCGCATTTCGCGCCTTTCACCTCGCCCAGCTTGACAAGCGCGCACGCAAGTTTCCATGGGCCGACTTTTTGCGCCCTGATGTGCCTGTCCGCGTCGAAGTCAGCACCAACAAGCGCTCCAAAATTTATCATGCAGGCGCCGCCGCCCAGCGCATCGAGACCGCAATCAAGGAAAGCCTTGGCGCGCCCGTCTCTGCCGAGGCCGCGCTCACGCTCAAGGCACGCATTGAGGACAACCTCGTCACCTTCAGTCTCGACAGCTCAGGCGAAAGCCTGCACAAACGCGGCTTCAAAGAGGCCGTCAACAAAGCCCCCATGCGCGAAACGCTCGCAGCCCTCTTTCTGCGCGAGGCGGGCTATACGGGAAGCGAGCCTGTGCTTGACCCCATGTGTGGCTCTGGCACCTTCCCCATCGAGGCCGCCGAAATCGCCATGGGCCTCGCACCGGGGCGCGCGCGCAGCTTCGCCTTTGAAAATCTCGCAAGCTTTGATCCCGCCGCTTGGGAGAGCCTGCGCAGCAGCGTAACCCCGCGCAGCACCGATCAGCGCTTTTACGGCTCCGATCGCGACCAAGGCGCCATTGCCATGAGCACGCGCAACGCCGACGCCGCAGGCGTCTGCGCCCTCACCAGCTTCGCCTGCACCTCCATCTCCGATCTCAAGCGCCCCGACGGCCCAGCAGGCCTTGTGATCATCAACCCGCCCTACGGCGCGCGCATCGGCAACAAAAAGCCCCTCTTCGCGCTTCATGCCGCGCTCGGAGCCACGCTCAAGGCCGAGTTCCGCGGCTGGCGCGTCGCGATCATCACAACAGAGGCCTCCCTCGCCAAAGCGACAGGCCTCAAGCTGACAGCAGGCCCCTATGTGCCCCACGGCGGCCTTAAGGTGCGCCTCTACCAATCGGGGCCGCTTTAGGGCGTTTGCGCAGGAGCACACTGACGTTGGACAGCGCCAAAGCCCCGATCACAATCGCCCCGCCAACAAGCGCATAACCTCCGGGGTCTTCGCCCAGCGCAAACCAGACGAGCAAAGGCGCCAGCACCGACTCAAGCAAAATCAAAAGCGCCACTTCCGCCGACGGGATATACCTCGGCCCCAGCGCCAGCCCGATCGAGCTGATCGCAATAAACACCCCGTGCAGCCCGATAAGATAAATCTGCCCTGCCCCAAGCTGAAGCGGCTGCACAAACGGCCAGAGGCACAGCGCCGACACCAGATAGGCCACAGGCAACATCGGCACCATCGAGACAGAGCGCACCCGCCGCGCCGCCGTCAGCGCAATGGCAAAGACAAAAGACACCCCCACAGCCAGAAGATCGCCCTTAAGGCTCGCACCGTGGGTTTCGCCCGAGCCATAGGTGATCACCCCAAGGCCGATAAACACCGCAATCATCGTCAGCATCATCCGGCGGCTCATCCGCTCTCCGAGCCAAACAAAGCTCAGCAGCGCCGCAAAGACAGGCATCGAGGCAATGATAAACACCACATTGGCCACGCTGGTGTGACTCACCGCAAGCGTAAACAAAACCCCTGTGACGCTCATCGCCACCAAATAGACATAGGCATAAGGCCCCCCGCGCAAAGCCGCGCCCACAGAGCGCGCCCCCGTGCTCAGAAGCACATAGACCAAAACCAAAAGCCCCGTGCTCAGGCCCCGCCAAAACGAGATTTCCAACGGCGGCACCTCAATCAGCCTGATAAACAGACTGTCAGGCACAACAAACAAAACGCCCATCATGGTGATGAGCAGCCCCTTAAGCTGGTCACTCATAGCTTAGCCAAATGGTGCAAAAGCTTGCGCAAAACAGCCACCTCTTCGGGCGAAAACGCCGTCGCCAGCTCCGCGTCATAGTCAATCGCGACGCCGCGCAGCTCCTGATAGGCCGCCCGCCCTGCCCCCGTCAGCTCCAGATACTCCAGCCGCCTGTCGGCCTCGTCGCGCTCGCGCGTCAAAAAGCGCCGCACCTCAAGCCGCGCCACCGCGCGGCTGATCTTGGTCTTGTGCATCTTGGAGCGCTCGCCGATTTCCTTGGCTGTCAGCCGCCCGTATATCCCGAGGTGAAACAAGACCCGCCACTCGGTCCGCAACATTCCGTAGCGGTCTTTGTATATGTTCTGAAACGCAAGGCTGCTTTCCTCTGCCGCCTGATTGAGCAGGTAGGGCAGAAAATCTTGCAAATCAAAGTCATCTTTTTTTGGCATAGCGCGTCTCCCTCTGTTGTTAGTTACAAAATCAACTGTTAATGACGCAACCAAATTCGACAGGATGCGCGCCATGACCCAAAAAAACGTTCCTCACAGCTTCACACAGGCCCCCTCTCTGGACGGCCCGCACAAAGGCTATATGCCCGGCTTTGGCAATGATTTCGAAACCGAAGCCTTGCCCGATGCCCTGCCCCAAGGCATGAACTCCCCCCAAAAGTGCAACTACGGCCTCTACGGCGAGCAGCTCTCTGGCACAGCCTTCACAGCGCCAAGCCATCAAAACGAGCGCACATGGTGCTACCGCATCCGCCCAAGCGTGAAACACTCACACCGCTACACAAAAATAGATCTGCCTTATTGGAAATCTGCCCCCCATGTGGACCCTGATGTTGTGTCCCTCGGTCAATACCGCTGGGATCCCGTCCCCCACGCAGGCGCGCCGCTCACATGGCTCACAGGGATGCGCACCATGACAACTGCGGGCGATGTCAATACACAGGTCGGCATGGCGAGCCATATCTACCTTGTGACCGAAAGCATGGTCGATGCGTATTTCTACTCGGCTGATTCCGAGATGCTGATCGTCCCCCAAGAAGGCCGCCTGAGATTTGCCACCGAGCTGGGGATCATTGACCTCGCCCCTCAAGAGATCGCCATCATCCCCCGCGGCCTCCTCTACCGCGTCGAAGTGCTCGAAGGCCCCGCGCGCGGCTTCGTGTGCGAAAACTACGGCCAGAAGTTCGAACTTCCGGGCCGTGGCCCCATTGGTGCCAACTGCATGGCCAACCCGCGCGACTTCAAAACACCCGTCGCCGCCTTTGAAGACCGCGACGCGCCTTCAACCGTCACAATCAAATGGTGCGGCCAGTTCCACGAAACCAGGATTGGCCACTCCCCGCTTGATGTCGTCGCATGGCATGGCAACTACGCGCCCGTAAAATATGACCTCAGCACATATTGCCCCGTCGGCTCGATCCTCTTTGATCACCCCGACCCCAGCATCTTCACAGTGCTCACAGCTCCCTCGGGCCAAGAAGGCACAGCCAATATCGACTTTGTCCTGTTCCGCGAGCGCTGGATGGTGGCCGAAGATACCTTCCGCCCGCCGTGGTATCACAAAAACATCATGTCCGAGCTCATGGGCAACATCTACGGCCAGTATGACGCCAAGCCCAAAGGCTTCATTCCGGGCGGCATGAGCCTGCACAATATGATGCTGCCCCACGGCCCCGACAAAAACGCCTTTGAGGGCGCCTCCAATGCGGAGCTGAAGGCTGAAAAGCTCGACAACACCATGAGCTTCATGTTTGAAACCCGCTTCCCGCAGCACCTCACAGGCTTCGCCGCCAAGGAGGCCCCGCTGCAAGACGATTACATCGACTGCTGGACTGACATCGAAAAGAAATTCGATGGCACCCCTGGCAAGAAATAAGGAATACCAATGACATTGCTCCCCTCATGGGTTGCCTCGGCCAATACCGCCGACGCCCCCTTCCCGCTCAACAACCTGCCCTATGGCGTCTTCTCCACAGCCGACAGCGACCCGCGCTGTGGCGTCGCCATTGGCGATATGATCCTTGATGTGGCCGCCGCCGAAGAGGCTGGCCTGATTGCTCTCACAGATGCGCCACTCTTTGATGTGCCCTTCTGGAACGAGGTGATGGAAGAAGGCCCCGCCCTATGGGCCGCCCTGCGCGCCCGCCTCACAGAGCTGCTCGCCGAAGGCGCAGCCGAGAAGGCCGAGCTTGCCGAAATGCTCGTCGCGCAATCAGACGCCGAGATGCACCTGCCCTTCCTTGTGAGCGAGTTTACAGACTTCTACGCCTCCAAAAACCACGCCACCAATGTCGGCACAATGTTTCGCGGCGCAGAGAATGCCCTGCCGCCGAACTGGCTCCATATTCCCACCGGTTACAATGGCCGCGCCTCCTCTGTGGTGGTTTCCGGCACAGACGTGCGCCGCCCTTGGGGCCAACTGAAGGGGCCAAATGACGACGCCCCCCGCTGGGCGCCGTCCCAGCGCTTTGATCTTGAGCTTGAAATGGGCGCCATTGTCGGCACGCCCTCTGACGGCCCCGTCACAGTGGCCGAGGCCGACGCCATGATCTTTGGCTACGTGCTCCTCAACGACTGGTCCGCGCGCGATATTCAAGCGTGGGAATACCAGCCCCTCGGCCCGTTTCAGGCCAAGGCAACAGCCACAAGCATCTCCCCGTGGATCGTCACAAAAGCCGCGCTTGAGCCGTTCCGCACAGACACACCGCCGCGCGAAAAAGAGCTGCTCGCGCACCTTAAAGACTGCGGCCCGATGCTCTATGATATCGACCTGCAAGTGACGCTGACGCCTGAAGGCAAAGCGCCAAGCACAATCGCCACAACAAACTACAAAGAGATGTATTACTCCTCTGCCCAGCAGCTCGCCCACCACACCACATCAGGCTGCCCGATGAACCCCGGTGATCTTTTGGGCTCAGGCACAATCTCCGGCCCCGAGAAGCACCAGCGCGGCGCGCTCTTGGAGCTCTCATGGGGCGGCAAAGAGCCGGTCACTCTGGAGACAGGCGAAACCCGCTCCTTCCTTGAAGACGGCGACACGCTCACCCTTCATGGCGCCGCCAAGGGTGACGGCTACACCATCGGCTTTGGCACCTGCGCAGGCAAGCTTTTGCCCGCTCTCGCAGATCCATACCAACGCGAGCCCTTTCTTTTTGCTCAAAATATCCTCGCCGAAGGCTCCAACAGCGCCACAGGCACAACGCTCTGAATAGGAAACCCAATGTCTAAAAAATTCGCATCCCAAGGCGACATGACCGAAAAAGAAATCTCCTTCGTCGAAGTCGGCGAGGGCCTCTGGGCCTTCACCGCCGAGGGCGACCCCAACTCTGGCGTCATCATCGGCGATGAGAGCGTCATGATCGTTGAGGCCCAAGCCACGCCGCGCTTGGCCCAAAAGGTGATCGAAAAGGTCCGCACCGTCACAGACAAACCGATCAGCCACCTTGTGTTGACCCATTATCACGCCGTCCGCGTGCTCGGCGCTTCCGCCTATGGCGCACCCGAAGTGATCATGTCTGACGCCGCCCGCTCCATGGTCGTTGAGCGCGGTCAGGAAGATTGGGACAGCGAGTTCCAGCGCTTCCCGCGCCTCTTTGAAGGCCACGAGAGCATCCCGGGCCTCACCTACCCGACCACAACCTTTTCCGAAAGCATGACCGTCTACCTCGGCAAGCGCCGCGTTGACATCATGCACTTGGGGCGCGCCCACACTGCGGGCGACGCTGTCGTTCATGTGCCCGATCAGAACGTGATGTTCACAGGCGATATCGTCGAATATCACTCCGCCTGCTACTGCGGCGACGGTCACTTTGCCGATTGGGGCAACACGCTCGACAACATCGCATGGTTTGATGTCGACGCTATCGCGCCGGGCCGTGGTGATGCGCTCATCGGCAAAGACATGGTCAACGCCGCCATCGAAAACACCCGCGACTTTGTCGAAAGCACCTATCGCCCCGTGGCCCGCGTGGCCGCACGTGGCGGTTCGCTCAAAGAAGCATGGGACGCCTGCCGCGCCGAATGTGACCCCAAGTTCGCCGACTACGCGATTTATGAGCACTGCCTGCCCTTTAACGTGGCCCGCGCCTATGACGAAGCGCGCGGCATGGACCACCCGCGCATCTGGACCGACAAGCGCGACATCGAGATGTGGGAACAGCTGCAAAGCTGATCCGCCCTGCCTCTTTGGGCCAGCCTCCGCGCGAGGCTGGCTTGCCAGAGACAGAGACCAAGACACGCGCCCCATGTCACAAGAGGAGACTGATATGTTTGATGACCGTTATACACTCGCCTACCGCCTCTACCCCTATGCGCGCCACGCCGACCAAGACAAAGCGGCGCCCGTGCGCCACCCTGTCGTGGTCATGGGCGGCGGCCCCGTCGGCGTCGCCACAGCGCTTGATTTGGGCGCACAAGGCATCCCCGTTGTTGTGCTGGATGATCACGAAGGCGTCGGCATGGGCAGCCGTGCAATCTGCTTTGCCAAACGCAGCCTAGAGATCGCCGACCGCTACGGCGCAGGCAAGCCCATGGTCGACAAAGGCGTGGTCTGGAACCTCGGGAAAGTCTTTCACAAAGAAGACAAAGTGTTTGAATTCAACCTTCTGCCAGAAGAGGGCCACGAGTTCCCCGCCTTCATCAACCTCCAACAGCCCTATTTTGAAAGCTTCATGATCGAGCGGCTGTTTGAGATGCAAAAGGCCGGTGCGCCGGTTGAAATCCGTGGCAAAAACCGCATTGATAACGTGACTGTCAAAGACGGCCATGTGGTGCTTGAGGTGATGACCCCCGATGGCCCCTACACCATGGAGGCCGACTGGCTGATTGGCTGTGACGGGGCAAATTCTCCCCTGCGCAATATGCTCGGCCATGACTTCAAAGGCAAAGTCTTCCAAGACAGCTTCCTCATTGCCGACATCAAAATGATCAACGAAAGCTTCCCGACAGAGCGCTGGTTCTGGTTTGAGCCAAGCCACGGCTCGGGCGCATCAACGCTCCTTCACAGACAGCCCGATGATGTCTGGCGCGTCGATTTCCAGATCGGCTGGGATGTCGACCGCAAGGAAGAGATGAAAGAAGAAAACATCCGCCGCCGCCTTGATGCCTTCCTTGGCGAAGGCGTCGAATACGAGATGGTCTGGTCCTCGATCTACACCTTCCAATGCAAACGCATGGAAAAATTCCGCCACGGTCCGGTGATTTTTGCCGGCGATGCCGCCCACCAAGTCTCGCCCTTCGGCGCGCGCGGGGCCAATTCGGGGATGCAGGATATCGACAATCTCGGCTGGAAGCTCGGCCTTGTGATCGCGGGCAAAGCCCCCGAGAGCCTGCTTGATAGCTACAACATGGAGCGCGTCCACGGGGCGGATGAGAATATCCTCAACTCGACCCGCGCCACCGACTTCATCACGCCCAAGAGCGAGATCAGCCATATCTTCCGCAACGCGGTTCTGGAGCTGTCCGAGCACTGCGAGTTTGCCCGCCCGCTGGTCAATTCGGGCCGCCTCTCGCTGCCCTGCGTCTATGACGGCTCGCCGCTCAACTCGGCCGATGGCCTGCCCCAAGCCCCCGAGCGCACCCGCCCGGGCGCGCCCTGCCCTGATGCGCCCTTGGGCGAGGGCTTTTTGTTGCCAAAACTTGGCGGCACATTCACCCTGCTGACGCTTGATGCCGAGGCCCCCGAGAGCTTTGAGGAGAGCGGCGTCACCGTCACCCGCCTCGCCCTCTCCGCCAAAGACGACCCCACAGGCGCACTCGCTGCGCGCTATCTTGGCGAGGCCAAATCAGGCGTCTATCTCATCCGCCCCGATCAACACGTCGCCGCGCGCCGCGACCGCTTTGACGAAAATCTCTTCCGCACGGCCCTGCGCCGCGCAACAGGCAAGGAATAATCCCATGAGCACATTGACCCTGACCCCCAATATCAAAGGCGGCGATGACTTCTATGAAGAGCTGCTCGGCGCCCATGACGGCCTCAGCAAGGACGAGAGCGACAGCTACAACGCCCGCCTGATCCTTATTCTCGCCAACCACATTGGCACGCGTGAGGTGCTCTCCGAAGCCATTATAGCCGCGAAGCGCATAAAATAAATCAGAAGAGGGCGGAGCAGATCGCGCATCGCCCTCTTGCCACTTCGCCCGCACAATCCGCTTGTCAGCCCCGAAAATGCAGTTACCCTGTTAACAAACGAGGGAGCCGCAAATGCGCTGGACAGATTTTCCAAAATGGGGCCGCTACGTGGCCGATTGGGCCGCAGAGTATCACAGCTCCCTGCGTGAGCGCCCCGTGCGCGCTCAAACAAAGCCAGGCGAGATCGCCGCCCAGCTTGCCACTGCCGCTCCCGAAGAGGGCCAGCCTGTGGAGGAGGTCATCAAAGACTTCGAGCGCATCGTAATGCCCGGCATTACCCACTGGCAGCACCCGCGCTTCTTTGCCTATTTCCCCTCCAACGCCTCTCCCGCCGCCGTGCTGGCAGATTTCTTCACAACCGTGATGGCCCCGCAATGTATGCTCTGGCAGACCTCGCCCGCCGCCACCGAAATGGAAACCCGCATGATGGGCTGGCTGCGCGACGCGCTCGGTCTGCCGCAAGCCTTCCACGGCGTTATTCAAGACAGCGCCAGCGGCGCAACACTCGCCGCCGTGCTCACCATGCGCGAGCGCGCCCTCGACTGGGCCGGCAACCAAAAGGGCCTCACAGGCCAGCCGCGCCTGCGTGTTTACGCCTCCGAGGAGGTGCACAGCTCGGTGGACCGCGCGATCTGGATCGCCGGGATCGGTCAGGAAAACCTCGTGCGCATCCCCACCCATGGCCCCCTGCGCGCCATGGACGCGGCCAAACTTGACGCCGCAATCAAAGCCGATATCGCCGCAGGTTTCCTCCCCGCAGGGGTGATCGCCTGCACAGGCGGCACAGGCACAGGCGCCTGTGATGATATATCCGCCACCTGCGATGTCGCCGCCGCACACGGGCTTTACACCCATGTTGATGCCGCTTGGGCTGGATCGGCCATGCTTGCGCCCGAGTTCCGCAGGCTCTGGGCAGGGGTCGAGAAGGCCGACAGTGTTGTGCTCAACCCGCACAAATGGATGGGCACGCAATTTGACCTCTCCGCCCATTTTGTGCGCGCCCCCGAAGACCTCACCCGCACCTTGGCGATCCAGCCTGAATATCTGAAAACCCACGGCAAAGACGGGATCATCAACTACTCCGAATGGTCCGTCCCCCTTGGGCGGCGCTTTCGCGCGCTCAAGCTCTGGTTTCTCTTTCGCACCTATGGGCTTGAAGCCCTGCGCACCATGCTGCGCAATCATGTGACGTGGTCCGAAGAGCTCTGCGAGCGCTTCCGCGCCACGCCCGATTTCGAGATCGTGACAGAGCCTGTGCTCTCGCTCTTTACCTTCCGCTACGCCCCCACGGGAGCCACGGACCTTGACGCCCTCAACCAAAGCCTCGTGGATCGGGTCAACGACGACGGCCGCATCTATATCACCCAAACCCGCAGCCAAGACGCGCTTGTGATCCGCTTCCAAGCCGGCCAGTTTGACGCCACCCGCGCCGATGTGATGATGGCTTATGATGTCATCACCGAGCTTGCGGCCACCCTTTAAGGAGAAAGATATGCCAGCCCCCCACAACCCGTTCAAAGCCGCGCTCAAAGCGGGCAAAACACAGCTCGGCTGCTGGGCCAGCTTTGCCCACCCCTACCCCCTCGAAATGGTGGCAACCGCAGGCTTTGACTGGATCGTGATCGACGGCGAACACGCGCCCAATGATCTGCAAACCATCACAGCGCAACTGCAAGTGCTTGAAGACAAACACTCCCACGCCGTGGTGCGCATCCCGACAGGCAACGACTGGCTGGTGAAACAGGTGCTGGATGCCGGCGCGCAAACCGTGCTTGTGCCGATGGTCGACACCGCCGAGCAAGCCGCCGCCCTCGTGGCGGCCATGCGCTACCCGCCCCACGGCATTCGCGGCGCAGGCGCTGCCGGCGCGCGCGCCTCCCGCTTTGGCGCGATTGCCGATTATGTGGCCACAGCCAATGACGAAGTCTGCTTGCTGGTGCAGGTCGAAACCCGCCTCGGCATGGAAAACCTTGATGCCATTCTGGCGGTTGAGGGCGTTGATGGTGTCTTTATCGGCCCTGCGGACTTGGCCGCGGACATGGGCTTTCCCGGCAACTCTGCCGCGCCCGCCGTGAAAGCCGCGATCAAGGATATGCTCGCCCGCATAGGCGCGTCTGACAAAGCCGCCGGCATCCTTGGCGTCACGGAGGCCGCCACTCAAGACTATGCCGACTGGGGCGCGCAGTTTCTGGCTGTTGGGGTTGATGTGGGCGTTTTTACCAAGGCGATCAGAGATCTGGAAAGCCTCTGGCGCGCGCGCCTTTAAGGTCGAATTTTTCCTTCGGAAAAATCCGACCCAGCGAGGGGGCCAGCCCCCTCGCGCTCCCCCGGGATATTTGAGGCAAAAAGAAAGGGTATATTTTAAGGACCTTTGAATATTGAAAAGCTGGACCTCTCGGCCAATTTCGATCAGATTGCGCTTATGGCAGGCCAAACAGACACCATCATTGCCGCAGTCTTGCGGGATATTGAGACGGGGGCTTTGCGCCCCGGCGACTTTATTGAAGACGCCGCTCTCATGGCGCGCCATGAGGTGTCGCGCACCCCCGTGCGAGAGGCATTGATCCAGCTGGAAGCCACAGGGCTTGTGGCCCGCGTGGCTCGCAAGGGCGCTATTGTTTTTCGCCCGACGCTTGAGCAGTTTCTGGCCATTTTGGAAGTCCATGCCAAGCTTGAGGGCCAAGCGGCAGGGCTGGCGGCACGGCGGCTTTCGCGCGCCCATGCCGAGGCTTTGGAAGCGGCCGTTGCGGCCTGTGAGACCCATGCGCGCACCCATGGCGACGCCGCAGCTGACGCTTATTACCAGCTCAATATGGACTTTCATCGCGTTGTCGCCGAGGCCGCAGGAAACCCTTATCTGCTTGAGATGATCAAGACCAATGCCCGCAAGCTCATGGCCTATTATCGCGCGCGCTATCACTACACAGGCGTCATCGCGACCTCGGCCAAAGAGCACCGCGCAATCGCCGATCTCATCACAGCGAGACGCGCCAAGGAGGCCGAAGCCGCTATGGAGCAGCACGTCAGCTTTGACCATGTGACCGCGCTTGATCTCTTGGCTGCTTTAAGCTGATTTTCTTTCTAAAAACAGTGCGATGCGCTCGGCCATTGCAATCATATCCGCTTCATTCACCAGCGAGGCGCGCGCCCGCTCTGTCACCTCTTGGGGCAGCTCTTCGGCCAGATGCTCCACCAGCGCCGCAATGAAGGCAGGCTCCATCTCAGGATGATACTGTGTCGTCATGATCTCCCCGCCGATCACAAACCCCGCTACATTGCAATCAGGCCCCGCAGCGACCACCTCGGCCCCTTCGGGCAGCTCTGTCACCTGCTCCGAGTGGCTGGCATAGAGCGGCAGAACGCTCCCGTCGGCAAAGCGCTTTTCCACCAAACCAAAGACCCAACCCGCAGGGTTCGGCCCGACGTCGCCCCCCAGAGCCTTGGCAATCGCCTGATGCCCGAAACACGCCCCGAACATTGGCAGCCCTGCGGCGTAGATCTCGTGAATGAGTTCAAACAAACGCGTCACCCAAGCGGCGCCCGAGTTCACAGAATGGGGCGAGCCGGTGATCAACACGCCGTCAAGCCCCGCCAGATCCGCAGGAAACACCCCGTCTTTCACAGAATAGACCTCAAACCTCCAATCAGGGCGGACCTTGCGGATCATCGCAGGAAACTTCTCGCCATCCTTCGGCCAGCGCGCCGAGAAATCGCTCTCATCAGTGTTGGTCATCAAGACAGCAATGCGCATCTGGCCGCTCCAGTTCAGATTCTTCTTTACATATTTATATGCCCTTATAATATACTTAACAAGTGAAACTAAGCAAGAGGCGGCCCCATGACAGTCTGGACCCCTACAGATGACGGCTATGCCGACCTCTCAAGCCATGACACTTTTGAGGCAGGCGCGCCGCACAACACCTTCAAGCGCCTGCGCGATGAAGACCCTGTGAGCTGGACAGACTACGCCGACGGAGACAACTACTGGTCGATCACCCGACACGCCGACATGATGGAAATGAACCGCAACACACGCGTCTTTTCTTCGGCGCGCGGCATCCGCATGGAAGACCAGTCTTATGAAGAGTATCTCGCGCGGCGCACCTTTCAGGAAACCGACGCACCCGAACATATGCAAACCCGCATCAAAGTTGCCAAAGCCTTCTCAAAGCCCGTGATTGCCAAGTTTGACGCCGAAATCGGCGTTCTCTGCGACGAGATCCTCGAAGAGGCGCTGAGCGTCGACAGCTTTGACGCGACCAAGACAATCGCCCGCGAACTGCCGATGCGGATGCTGGGCCGTATCCTTGGGCTGCCCGAAAAAGACCTGCCCTGGCTTGTGGAAAAAGGCGATGCGCTGATCGCCAACACAGACCCAGAGTTTACAGACCATGTGCTCGACAAAATGGAAACCGACGCGTTTCGCATGATGCCGTTCAACTCCCCTGCGGGGGCGGAGCTGTTTCTCTATGCCAAAGACCTCATGAAAGAAAAAGAGGCCGCCGGCGACACAGAGGGCGTGCTGCATATGATCTTGCAGCCCGACAAAGACGGCAACACCATTTCCGAGGAAGAGTTTCGCAACTTCTTCTGCCTTCTCGTCGCCGCCGGCAATGACACCACGCGCTACTCTATCGCCGCTGGAATGCAGGCCATGTGCCATCAGCCCGAATTGCTCGCCCAGATGCAAACCGGCGATATCTGGAGCACCGCCCCCGACGAAATCATCCGCTGGGCCACGCCTGCGCTCTACTTCCGCCGCACGGCGATGCAAGACTACGAAGCCCACGGCAAAAAAATCCGCGCGGGCGACAAAGTCCTCTTCTGGTGGTCCTCAGGCAACCGCGACGAGCGCGCCTTTGACGCGCCGATGCGCGTCAATCTGATGCGCGAAAACAACCGCCACGTCAGCTTTGGCCAAGGCGGGCCACACGTCTGCCTCGGGATGTGGCTGGCGCGGCTTGAAGTGCGGGTTTTGTTTCAAAAGCTTGCCAAACGCCTCTCGGCCATCGAAGCTGACGGCGAGCACCAGTTTTTGCGCTCAAACTTTGTCGGCGGGATCAAGTCCCTGCCTGTGCGCATCAAAAGAGCCTAAACAGAACAGAAAAAAGGGCAAAGACCCTCAGGGAGACACATATGAAAGACCGCCTGCGCGTATTATTCTGCGACCACCTCAGCATCATGCGGGGAAAATACCTTCCCAATAGCAAAATCGCCGATGCCAGCACCCGCTTTTGCCGTTCCACATTCGGCGTGCATTACGACAAGGACCTGCTGCCAGCTCCCGGCTCCATGATGATGGAAGGGCTGCCCGATATGGAGCTGATGTGGCGCGCCGAAGAAATCCGCGACAGCTGGGATGAGGGCACCAAAATTGTTCTGGGCGATCTTTATGATGCCGACGGCGCCCCGCTTGAAATGTGCCCCCGTGGCGCGCTCAAACGCGCGGTTGCGGCATGGGAGGCCAAAGGCCTGACGCCCAAAATAGGCATCGAGCTTGAATGTTTCGCGCTGCAACTTGACGACGCCGGCCAGATCGCGCCCTATGATACCCCCGGCGGGGTGGTCTATGGCACAGGCCCGTTCTCTGATCCGCTGCGCTTTAATGATGCGATCTGGGAAGAGGCCGACCGCCTCGGATTTGATCTGGAAGTGATCACCAGCGAATATGACAGCCCGCAGTTTGAATATGTGCTGACCTTCTCAGATGCTGTCAAAGCGGTCGATGATATTGTGCTCTTCCGCCTTATGGCGCGCGAAATCGCGCTCGAACATGGCGTGCTCTTGAGCTTTCTGCCAAAGCCGCTGGCCGAGGCGGGCGGCTCGGGAATGCACATCAATTTTTCGTTCACCGACCAGAGCGGCAAAAATGCACTCGCATCGGGCGCAAAGGGCGGCCCCGAGCATATGAATGATCTGGCGCGCGGCTGCCTTGCGGGCCTCTTGCATCACCACAAAGGCCTTGCCGGCCTGATCGCCCCGACGGCCAACAGCTATGAGCGCCTCCAGCCCGGCTCGCTCTCGGGCTTCTGGAAAAACTGGGGCGGCGATCACCGCAATGTCACAACGCGGATCAGCTCGGAAGGCGGCGCCAAAGCGCGGCTGGAGCACCGCATGGCCGACGCCTCCTCAAACCCCTACACCGCCACAGCCGCCGTGCTGCAAGCCGCGCTTTTAGGCGTAGACAACGGCTATGAGCTGCCCGCCATGGAAACGGGCGACGGGTTTGAAACAACCGACGCCACCGAGAGCACCGCCACCAGCCTTGCGGGCGCAATCGCCGATCTGCAGGCCGATACAGCCCTCACCCGCGCCGTGGGCCAGGGTCTCTGTGACAACCACATCTTTATGAAAGAACAGGAAGTCGAAAAAACCCGTGATCTGCAAGGCGAGGCCCTGCGCGACTTTTATGTTTATTTTGTGTAAAGGACGACGCTTATGAATGTGACATGGTCCCTGCCCGACGGCAGCGAAATTTCAGCCGACGTCGCGGAGGGGGTGAACATGATGGAAGCCGCCCTCGCCAACTCTGTGCCCAATGTGATCGGAGAATGCGGCGGCAGCCTCGCCTGCGCGACCTGCCATGTCTATGTCGATGAGGGCTGGCACGACAAGACCGGGCAGGCGGGGGATTTTGAGGACGCCATGCTCGACGCCACAGAGGCCGAACGCGGGCCACATTCGCGCCTGTCCTGCCAGATTGTGGCAAGCCCCGAGCTTGACGGGCTCAAGCTGATCGTGCCTGCCGTTTAAGTCTTTGGCAGGCGTCGAATTTTCGCTGCGCGAAAATCCGACCCAGCGAGGGGGCCAGCCCCCTCGCGCTCCCCCGGGATATTTTTAGAAAGAAAAAGGCAGAATTGGGCTTATTCGGGCCTAAGGGCTTTTTTTGTGTATTAAATTGATTTAGGTTTACCGAAGATAAATTTCGGGAATCCTGAATATGCAAACCAAAGCCCCTTCCGTTCATGACGCCGAGCCGATCCCTGAGGCCGCGCGCGAGGCGATTGACCAATTGCTCGCTTCGGGCGATCTGTTTCGCTATACAGCCCCTGAGGACGCGCCTGTGGCGCTTCTGGAGCGGGAATTTGCCGAGCTGCTCGGTGCAAAATATGCGCTCGCTGTTTCGTCATGCTCTGCTGCGCTTTTTCTGTCGCTCAAGGCGCTTGGCCTGCCGCGCGACGCCCGCGTGCTGATCCCTGCTTTTACATTTGCCGCCGTGCCCTCTGCGGTTGTTCATGCTGGGTGTGTGCCTGTGCTCTGCGATGTGGGCGACACCTATCGTATTGATATGGCTGATTTCGAGGCCAAGCTTCACGAGGATATCAGCGCCGTGATCATCTCCCATATGCGCGGCCATACCTCTGATATGGACGCCATCATGGCGCTCTGTGCGGCCCGCGACATCCCTGTTGTTGAAGACGCAGCCCACAGCCTTGGCACCACATGGCATGGCAAAAATATCGGCACGCTCGGGCGCATCGGCTGTTTTTCCTTTCAGTCCTACAAGCTTGTCAACGCAGGCGAAGGCGGCATCCTGATCACCGATGACGCCGACCTGCTCGCGCAAGCCGTAATCATGTCAGGCGCTTACGAGCACAACTGGCGCAAGCATGGCGAGATCGATACGGCCCTTGAAGCCGCCTTTGCGCGCTGGCAAAACCGCCTGCCGCTCTACAACCTGCGCCTGAGCAATCTCTCCGCCGCCGTGATCCGCCCCCAGCTCCCGCTTGTGGCCGAACGCGTCACCAAGGGCCGCAGCAATCATGACTATGTTGCCGCAAAGCTCTCCCAAAGCCCCTGGCTCACAGTGCCCGCCAAGCTCGCCCCCGAAGAGCGCGCGCCAGACAGCATCCAGTTCAACCTTGTGAACATGACAGATGACGAGGCCACAGCCTTCGCCAGCGCCGCCGCCACGCGCGGCGTCAAAGTCCAGATTTTCGGGATGAGCACAGACAACGCCCGCGCCTTCTGGAACTGGCAGTTTATCGGCGGCGAGACGCCAGAGCTGCCACAAACCCGCAAGATGCTCATGCGCGCCTGTGATACCCGCCTGCCGGCGCGCCTGTCGCGCGAGGACCTCGACTTTATCGCAGAGGCGCTTTTGGCGGCTGCCGAAGACGCCAAGGCAAAGCCCGCGCTCAAAGCAGGTTGATCACACCTTCGGTGTCCGGAAAAGCCTCCAGCGCCGGATCAATAATGGTCTGGCGCAGGATCGGGCGCAGCTTGTTGGCGACCCCCTCTGGCATATCCTGCAAGATCCCCTCGCGCGCCGTCAGGCTGATCCGCCGCGACAGCGGCTCAAACGGCAGCGCCATCACATCAATCTTGGGCGCAAAGCGCCGCGCCCGCATCAAAGCCAGCGGCGTCAGGATCGTCCAGCCCGCGCCCTGCCCGACCATTGCCAAGATCGCATGATAGCT
The DNA here is from genome assembly GCF_965657785.1 of Lentibacter sp. GTDB lineage: Bacteria > Pseudomonadota > Alphaproteobacteria > Rhodobacterales > Rhodobacteraceae > Lentibacter. Next base: position 53,915 of record NZ_CBFHPP010000010.1, on the reverse strand, counting down.
ATCCAGCTCAAAGCGGTGCGACAGCCGCAAGTTCTGGCGCGACAAATGGCTGGCAATCTGGCGGCCCATATGGTGGCGCGAGGTATATTGAATAAGCGGCAGACGCTTGAGCTGGCGCAGCACATCGACCTTGCGATCAATCGCGCCCTTGGGGGCTGCCACAACAAAGCCTTCCTCCATCAAGGGATGCACTTCCATACCGCTCAAGGCTTCGCCCATCTCGGCGGCGACAATCACATCGAGCGCCCGCGCATCAAGCTGGTCGTGCAGAAAATGGCTCGCCCCTGTCTCAAGCAGAAACTGACAGGTCTTCAGCTCGTCTGCCATCTGGGTCAGAAGCTGGGGCGTCACATCTGCCGCCAGATCTTCGATCATCCCGAGGCGAAACCGCGTCAGCCCGCGCATATCGCTCATCGCAAGCTCGGCGCGCACCTGTTCGGCCTCGTTCATGATGTTTTGCGCCCGCCTGCGGAAAATCTCTCCCGCAGGGGTCAGCAAAATCGGCCGTGCATTGCGCTGCAAGAGCGTGACGCCCATCGCGCCCTCAAGATTGGTCAGCTGCTGGCTGACCGCAGACGGGCTGGCTCCAAGGCGACGCGCCGCCGCAGTGATCGAGCGCTCCTCGGCTGTCGCGATAAAGACTTCCACCCCCCAAAGGGTAATCCGCCCTGTGTTATCCGCCATCTGGCCCTACTTGCCCATCTTGGACAGCTTGGCCTGAAGCGCCGCCAGCTCGGCCTTGATGTCATCCAGATCGTCGGCGCTGTCGTCCTTGGCAGCCGCAGCCGCTGCAGGTTTGGCCGCGCTGCTGCCGGCCGCGCCAAAGCCGCCCGTCATCGCCTTCAAAAACGCCTCTTGCTGGGCCTGAAGCGCTTCAAAGCCCGGCATCTGCGGCATAGGGCTGATCGTGCCCATATTTTTCATCATCTTTTCCTGCCCCTCACGGAGCATATCAAAGCTGGCTTGCAAAAACTCGGGCATCATCTGGGTGGCTTGGTTTGTATAGCTGCGCACAATGTCATTGAGCACAGAAACCGGCAGCATATTTTCGCCGCGGCTCTCGTGGTCTGCAATGATTTGTAGAAGATACTGCCGCGTCAGGTCATCGCCAGACTTGAGATCCACAATCTGGACCTCCCGCCCCTCGCGGATAAAACTCGCAATATCGTCAAGCGTCACATAGTCGGATGTTTCGGTGTTATAAAGCCGACGGCTTGCATACCGCTTGATCAGCAATGTTTTCTGAGCCTCGTCCACGCCAGAATCCTCCCAAATGAGCCGCGCTGCACTGCAGCTTAGGGGAGTGTCTCAGAAAAAGAAAGAGCGGGCCGCAATGGACCCGCTCAAGAGTGGAGCGCTTTCAGAATGGGAGGAGACTGTTGCGCTCTATCTCGGTCTGCTTACTTCGCAGCAGCTGTCGCTTTTTTCGCGGCAGCCGTCATGTCTTCAGTCGCTTTTTTAACGGCTGTTGTGGCTTCTTCCGAAGCTGATTTGCCAGCGGCCATCAGAAGCTCAACAGTTTCCATTTGAACTTTTTTCGCAACTTCAGCGAAAGCGGCCATGTTTTCTGAAGCCACTTCAGCTTGGGCTGAGGCGAAATCTGTGATCGCTTTGGCGTAATCAGCAGGCTCTGCTTTGGCTTTTGACATATCGCCAAGCTTGGCAAGTGTCTCAGATGTCCATTTTGTGGAGATCGCAGCTGATTTTTCAGCAGCGCTCAGTGCCACAGAAGAGAATTTCTCGCCGAGCTCGGCTTGGCTTTTGAACTGGCCTTCAAAAGCGGCTGTGTCTACGGGGAATGCGCCCATCATGTCTTTGAGAGTCGCTGTGAAATCTTGTGCTTTAGCCATTGTAAAATTCCTATCAGGTTGGTCGGGCTGTAACTGTCTTGCCCGAGGTATTGGTTACGCGTCTGAAGAATATATACACGCTGCACCGCAGCATTTCAAGTCTTTTTCTGCACTGCAGCAAAATAAAAGTGACCCAAGGTAAACCCTTTGTTTTGCAGGGCTTTTCAGCTTAGCCGCAGCGCAGCATTATTCTGTTACAAAAGTTTCACAGAATCGCATGGCATCGCATGACATCGCGGGGCATCCACGGCCCCCTCCCTCGCAGAGGCAGGGCCACAAGGCCAAGCCCGCCAGATCAAGGCCTCAGACCTCAGGCTTCAGACATCAGGCTTCAATGTCACATAGGTCCCGGGCGCAGGGCAAAGCGCCTCATAGCCCTTGCCGCCCAAGGCACGCGCCGCAACCATCGGCCCCGAGCGTTTGCCAAGCCAGCTTTCCCAGCGCGGCCACCATGACCCGGCATGAAACTCGGCCCCCGCCCACCAGTCTGCCGCCGTCTCGGGCAAAGCCTCATTGGTATAATGGCCGTATTTCTTCTTGCTCGGCGGATTGACCACGCCGGCAATATGCCCCGACTGGCTCACAACAAAGGTCTTGTCTGTCGCGCCCGTCATACCAAAGCCACGGTAACAGTCGCGCCACGCCGCGATATGATCGGTCTCACAGGTTACAGCAAACAACGGGATGTCCACATCCCTCACATGAAGCCGCTCGCCCAAAAGCTCATAGCCCTCGCCAACAAAGGCGTTCTTCTGGCACAGCCCGCGCAGATACTCCATGACCATCTTGCCAGGCAGATTGGTGCTGTCCCCGTTCCAATAGAGCAAATCAAACGCAGGCGGCGTCTCGCCCATCATATAAGACTTGATCGCAGGCCCGTAGACCAGATCATTGGAGCGCAGAAAGCTCATGGTCCGCGACATGATCACCGAGCGCAAGACGCCGTAGTTGGCGACTTCCTCCTCGATCCCGTCAACAAAATCATTCTGCAAAAACGGCGTAAACTCGCCCTGCTCGCCAAAGTCCGACAGCGCCGTAAAGAATGTGGCTGATTTGACCGAGGTGTCGCCCTTGGCCTTCATATCCGCCAGCGTCAGATGCAGCGTCGTGCCCGCAATGCAATATCCCACAGCATTGACCTCTGCCTCGCCGGTGATCTCTTTGGTCGCACGGATCGCTTCTTTAAAGCCCGTCTCGATATAATCCTCCATGCCCCAGTCGCCCTCGGCACGGCCCGGATTGCGCCAGCTCACCACAAACAAGGTGTAGCCCTGCTCGGTGATCCACTTGATCAGGCTGTTTTCGGCCTTCAGATCAAGAATATAAAACTTGTTGATCCATGGCGGAAAGATAATCAGCGGCGTCTGATGCACCTCTTCTGTCGCGGCCTTATACTGGATCAGCTCCAGCATCTCGTTGCGAAACACAACCGCGCCCTCGCTCGTCGCCACATTACGCCCCAGCTCAAAGGCGCTCTCGTCACAAAGCTTGACCAGAAGCTCGCCGTCATTGGCCTCCATATCCGCCACAAGGTTTTCCAGCCCGCGCACAAGGCTCTCGCCCTCGGTTTCCACCGCCCGCTCCAGCGCGTCAGGGTTGGTGCCCAAAAAGTTGCTCGGCGCCATCATCGCGATGATCTGCTCGGAAAAATAGCCAAGCCGCCGCTTGTCCGTCGCGCTCAGATCTTCCACATCCGCAACAGCGGTGCGGATCGCCTCCGAATTGATCAGATATTGCTGCTTCACAAAGTTAAAGTAAGGGTGGCTCTGCCACAAAGGGTTCTGAAAGCGCTTGTCCGTCTCGGTGTGGTCTGCGGGGGCCTGAAAGCCCTCTTTCACAAAAGCCTCCTGCGCCTCGACAAAATGCTGGACCGACTTGCCCCAATATTCCAGCTGCTGTTCATAAATGCGCTGCGGGTTCTCCACCATCTCGGCCCAGTAGTTCACAGCCGCCTGCGCATAAAGCTCGGGTCCGGGGCCGCTCAGCGTCGGATTCACCGCTTTTCGCCCGCTGATTGCCCGCATCAACCGCTCGGTCAGCGCCTCGACCCGCTGCAAATTCGCCTGCATTTTGTCAAGATTTTGACCTGCGACATCATCTATTGTTGTCATCTTAACAAAATTCCCCTATCTTTTTCTGCAACGCAGCATAATCATTACGGTTCGCACAACAACGCGACGAAGTGACTTACCCTAGGTAAACCCAAAGCAAAAGGACGCCCAAATGCGCTATATGGCCAGCTACGACTTTATGGAATCGTTTCGCAATGCCAACCAATGGTTCGGCGCAACCGCCAAGTCCTTTGCATCTTACCCCGCTTTTGCGCTCACGCCAAACCCTGCTTTTCAATGGCTCGCCGCTTGGGGCGAAGTGACAGAGCGCAGCTTTGAGCGCATGGTCGCCAAGCCCGACTGGGGCATTGACACCTTCACCTGCGATGATGGCAAAGATCACATCGTCAAAGTCGAGAAAGTCGTCGAAGGCGCCTTTGGCGATCTGATCCACTTTAACGTGACAGGGCGCGAAAAAGCCCCCCGCAAAGTGCTCATCGTTGCGCCGATGTCAGGCCATTACGCGACGCTATTGCGCTCCACGGTCAGAAGCCTCATTCGCGACTGCGAAGTCTATATCACAGACTGGCACAATGCGCGCGACATCCCCGTTTCCGAGGGCAAGTTCGACATCGAAGATTATACCCTCTATCTCGTTGATTTCATGCGCGAGCTCGGCCCCGACACCCATGTGATCGCCGTGTGCCAGCCCGCACCGCTCACGCTTGCGGCCACAGCCTATCTCGCCGAAAAAGACCCCGAGGCACAGCCCCGCTCGCTCACCCTCATTGGCGGCCCGATCGACCCGGACGCAACCCCGACCGAAGTCACAGACTTTGGCCGCCGCGTCACAATGGGCCAGCTCGAAGAAAGCATGATCCAGCGGGTCGGCTTCAAATACAAAGGCGCAGGCCGCAAGGTCTATCCGGGCCTTTTGCAGCTCTCCTCCTTCATCTCGATGAACTCCGAAAAGCACAGCAAAGCCTTCATGGACCAGATCTCGCGGGTCGCAAATGGCGAAGCTGGCGAAAAAGACAAGCACAACAAATTCTATGACGAATATCTCGCCGTGATGGATATGACCGCCGAATTCTATCTCTCCACGGTCCACCGCATCTTCAAAGAGCGCGAAATCGCCAAGAACGAATTCGTCGTCGCGGGCCACAAAGTCGATATCGGCAAAATCACCACTGTCGCTGTCAAAACAGTCGAAGGCGAAGAAGATGATATCTCCGCCCCCGGCCAATGCGTTGCGGCGCTTGACCTCTGCACAGGCCTGCCCGACAGCAAAAAAGCCTCCCACCTTGAGCCAGGCGCAGGCCATTACGGCATCTTCGCGGGCAAAAGCTGGCGCAACAATATCCGCCCGCTGGTGCTTGATTTCATTGATGCCAATTCCGAGGCCCCGGCCAAGCCGCAAAAAGCCGCTCAAAAAGCAGGCAAAAAAGCGGCCAATACAAACGCCGCCTAAAACAAGAGCCAATCCATCACGCTCAAGGCTGCGCCACAGGGCAGCGCAATGGCAAGCGCCAGCAGCGCCGCCCCCAGCGGCGTGAGCTTCGGAGCGGGCAGATCATGGCCGAATACTGTGTTTTTCTGTCTCATAAGGCGATGTTAACCACGCATTAGGTTTCTTTTGGCTTAACAGGCCTATGACAGAGGCACATTCGTTTCAACAATCCGAGCTTTTCAACAGCGCCCTCGCCCGCATGGGCCGCGCCCCGCGACGGATCGCTCTGCCCTCGGGCGAGGCTTTCACCCTCAGCCGCTTTGGCCTGTCGCTGGCGAGCCGCCCGCGCGACACCGCCGAAATCTATGAGGCCCTCGCCGCGCAGCGCATCCATATCATCAACGCCGAAAGCGCGCACCCCGCTCTGCCGCAAAACGGCTATCGCCAGCTCATCAAGCCCGCCCATATCGCCTGTCTGGGCCTCTCGCCCGACCCCGAGGCGCAGCGCGCCGCAATGCGGCCCAAATGGCGGCGCAGCCTTGAGCGCTTTGAAGCCGCGCGTCCCGCCCACATCGGCCTGAGCCAACGCGCCTTTGATCCTGATCAGGACGCATGGTTGCTCAAGGCCGAGGCCGCCCAGTCGCGCGCGCGCCGTTACAAGAGCTATCCGCGCAAGCTCACAGAGACCATGGCCGAGGTCTGCCCCAAGGCGCTGCGCCTCTTCACCCTGTCTGAGGCAGACCAGCCCCTTGCGGCCATGCTCTTTGCGCTGCACGGCCCCTGCGCCACCTATTACATCGGCTGGTCTGGCCCCGAGGGGCGCCGCCTTGGCGCACATTGGCTCCTGCTCTGGCGCGCCATGCAAGACCTGCCCATCCGCCGCATCACCACGCTCGATCTCGGCCTGATCGAGACAGACCACAGCGCAGACCTTGCCCGCTTCAAGCTCGGCTCTGGGGCCGAAGTGCGCGCCTTGGGCGGCACATGGGCGCGCCTGTTCTAAGCCCCTGTTTTGGCCTCTGCCACGCGGCTCTGGCCTGTCCATACTGCGGTCTATACAGCCTGCCCCATAGGCGGCCCCACGCCCTCAGGCGCGCAAAACATAGGGCTGGCGCAGCCATTCGCTCAACAGTGCGTTGACCGCCTCTGGCGCTTCCAGCGTCGGCAAATGCCCCGCACCCTCCACCACCGCCAGCTTGGCATAGGGGATCAGCTCGGCCATGAACTCATGCCGCTTCACAGGCGTCAGCCCGTCATGCGCCCCACAGACCACAAGCGCTGGCATCTTGGCCTTTCGCAAGGCCGCCTGCTGGTCACGCCTGCGCTGCAAAGCTTTGATTTGTCTGATAAAAACCTCAGGCCCAAGGCTCTCCGCCATCTCCTGAACCACCTTCAAAACAGCGGGCCGCTGCGGCGTCGGGGCCAGAAACTCGGGCTTCAGAAAGCCGCGGATCACATCCATCATCCGCCCCGCCTTGATCCCCACAATCATAGGCTCGTAAGCGGCCGCCGATTGCGGCGTCTCCGCCAGCGGGTTGGTGTCCATCAAACACAGCCGCGTCACACGGTCAGGCGCACGCCGCACGATCTCCATGGCGATAATCCCCCCCATAGACAGCCCCACAAGCGCAAATTTTTGCGGCGAATCCAACAAGATAGAGGAAGCAATTTCTTCAATTCGCTCGCCGTCTGTGGTGCAGGCCATCATCACATTATGGCTGCGGCTAAAGTGCTCGATCTGAGGCTGAAAAAGCCGCGCGTCACACATCATACCAGGGATAAACAACAGCGGCTCACGCATCAAACAGGCTCCTTACAGGCCCAGATTGGCAGAAGCGCCGCCAAGGTCAACCGCTCAAATCAAACAGCCTTTATCAGGCCGCAATAACCTCCTCCACCGCCGCCTCGATCAGCCCCAAACACACCTCGTCTGAAAAGCGGTGATCCGCGTCCTTGATCAGAGCGAGCCTCATATCAGGCCCCTCGGCGTGCTCCAAAAGCCTGACAGCCGTCGCCACGCTCACAGCGGTATCCGCCGTGCCCTGCAAAAACCGCACAGGAAACCCCAGCTCCAGTTTATCCCGCAAAACCAGATGCTTGCGCCCGTCCTCAATCATCCGCTTGGTAATAATATAAGGCTCCATATAGTCAGAGGGCAGCGCCACATGGCCGACCGTGTCCAGCTCCGCCTTCTGCGCCTCGCTAAAGTTGGCCCAATAGCCATCCTCGGTAAAATCAGGCGCCGCCGCAATGGTCACAAGCCCCCTGATCCGCCGCGGAATGGCCCGCGCCAGCAAAAGCGCCTGCCAGCCCCCCATAGAAGAGCCAACAATCACCAATGGCCCCTCCGTCACCCCCTCAAGGATCGCCAATGTGTCCTCATGCCAGTCGCCAATGCAGCCCTCTTCAAACGCGCCAGAGCTTTCGCCATGCCCCGAGTAATCAAACCGCAGGAAGGCCAGCCCGCGCGCCTTGGCCCAAGCCTCCAGATGAATGGCCTTGGTGCCTTCCATGTCCGATTTCAGCCCGCCACAAAACACAAGCGTCGGCCCCGCGCCGCCCGCCTTGTGATAGGCAATCCGCCGCCCCTGTGGCGTTTCAAAATAATGGGCTTTGCTCATGAAATCGCTCCTTCTTTCGCCTCACTCTGCCTCAGAGCCGCCGCCCTGCCAAGCCCCCCGCTTGCGCTTGACAATCGCCCCCCCGTGTCGCAGTTAACGCCCGAACCATACCCGCAACCGGGCGCTTTCGTAGGCGCCAAACTGACGAGGAGCTAGGCATGAGCCAGATTTCCCTTACCTTACCCGATGGCAATTCACGCGACTACGCAGCCGGCATCACCGCCGCCGAAGTCGCCGCCGATATTTCCACAAGCCTCGCCAAAAAGGCGATCTCGGCGACAGTGAATGGCCAGCATTATGACCTCGCATGGCCGATTGAGGCCGATGCCGACATCGCGATCCATACGCTCAAAGACGAAGATCAGGCCAACGAGCTGATCCGCCACGATTTTGCCCACGTCATGGCCCGCGCCGTGCAAGAGCTTTGGCCTGATGTCAAAGTCACAATCGGTCCGGTGATCGACAATGGCTGGTATTACGACTTTGATCGCGAAGAGAGCTTCACTCCGGAAGACCTCGGCGCAATCGAAAAAAAGATGAAAGAAATCATCAACCTGCGCGACAAAGTTCGCACAGAAATCTGGCCCCGCGACAAGGCCGTTCAGCACTACAAAGACAAGGGCGAGCCTTTCAAAGTCGAGCTGATTGACGCCATCCCGGGCGACGAGCCGCTGCGGATGTATTGGCACGGCGAGTGGCAGGATCTCTGCCGCGGCCCGCATTTGCAGCACACAGGCCAGCTCCCCGCTGACGCCTTCAAGCTGATGAGCGTGGCAGGGGCCTACTGGCGCGGCGACAGCAAGCGCGAGATGCTGCAACGGATCTATGGCGTCGCCTTCACAGGTAAGGAAAAGCTCAAAGCCTACCTCACCATGCTAGAGGAAGCCGCCCTGCGCGATCACCGCAAACTTGGCCGCGAAATGGACCTCTTCCATATGCAGGAAGAGGCCCCCGGCCAGATCTTCTGGCATCCCAACGGCTGGACCATCTACACCACCCTGCAAGATTATATGCGCCGCCGTCAGCGCGCGGGCGGTTATGTCGAGGTCAACACCCCACAGGTGGTCAACCGCAAGCTCTGGGAGGCCTCAGGCCACTGGGAGAGCTATCAGGAAAATATGTTCATCGTCGAAGTCGACGAAGACCACGCCCGCGAAAAAACCGTCAACGCGCTCAAGCCGATGAACTGCCCCTGTCACATTCAGGTCTTCAACCAAGGTCTGAAGTCCTACCGTGACCTGCCCCTGCGCATGGCCGAATTCGGCTCCTGTAACCGCTATGAGCCTTCGGGCGCGCTGCACGGTATCATGCGGGTGCGCGGCTTTACGCAGGACGACGGCCATATCTTCTGCACCGAAGATCAGATCGAAGACGAAACAGCGCGCTTTATCAGCTTCCTGTCCGAGATCTACGCCGAACTCGGCTTTACCGATTGGTCGATCAAGCTCTCCACCCGCCCCGAAAAGCGGATCGGCTCGGAAGAGACATGGGACCAGCTCGAAAAAGCCCTCGGCAACGCCTGTAAAGCGGCGGGCTATGACTATGAAATTCAGGATGGCGAAGGCGCTTTTTATGGCCCCAAGCTCGAATTTGTCCTGACAGACGCCATTGGCCGCAACTGGCAGTGCGGAACGCTGCAAGTTGACAGCAATATGCCCGAGCGCCTTGAGGCCAGCTACATCGGCAAGGATGGCGACAAGCACCTGCCCTATATGTTGCACCGTGCCACGCTCGGCTCTTTTGAGCGTTTCATCGGCATTCTGATTGAGGAACACGCAGGCAAGCTGCCGTTCTGGCTCGCGCCGCGCCAGGTTGTGGTGGCGACGATTGTCTCGGATGCGGATGACTACGCCGCCGAGGTCTGCGCCGCGCTCAAAGCGGCAGGCGTGCGCGCCGAGCTGGACATCCGCAATGAGAAGATCAACTACAAGGTCCGCGAGCACAGCCTTGGCAAAGTGCCTGTGATCCTTGCGGTCGGGCACCGCGAAGTCGAAGAGCGCACCCTCACAGTGCGCCGTCTTGGCGAGAAACAGACACGTGTTGCAGGCCTTGATGAGATCGTCAGCACACTGTCCAAATCCGCCACACCGCCCGATCTATTGTAACATCTGATCGGAACCAGAACCGCAGGCAGGCGCTCTCACGGCGCCTGCTTTTGCATATGAGCTGCCCGTCTTGCGCTCAGAACAAAAGCTCATGTAATAGATTAAGTTACGCTGCGAAGCTCTTGTTAAAAAATAACAATACGAGATTACAAATCACAGCCTCAGACCCCAAGCGCCGCCTGTGTGTCCTTGGCCCAGCCCAAGTAAAGCACACCGTTCGCCTCGATCAATGGCCGCTTCATCAGCGCAGGATGCGCCGCAATCAGATCAAGCGGCGCACCCGCACGTTCAGCCTCGCTCAGGCCCCGCCATGTGGTCGACCGCGTGTTCAAAATCGCCGCGCCAAAGGCCGCCTCGGCCCGCGCAAGCAGCCCCTCAGGCAGCCCCGCCTCGCGGATATCGACAAGCTCCGCCCCCGCCAGCGCCTTCTGCGCCTTGCGGCAGGTATCGCAGTTTTTCAGCCCGTAAATCTTCATCTTGCTCTCCGAATCTCACATTTCATTTGATTTTTACAAAATATATGCAACCCTTCCCACAGTGACTTTCTATTTCTGACTTCCGCCCAGTCACCCTGACGGAACCACGAGATCGTGAGTGACGTAAGGTGTATGAGGCCCGCCCCAAAAAGGCCTCGGTAAAAGGGAAGAAGGAGAAGCGGAATGCCAAATGGCACCGTGAAGTGGTTTAACACAACAAAAGGCTACGGCTTTATCGCCCCCGATGATGGCGGCAAAGACGTTTTCGTTCATATCTCTGCGGTTGAGCGCTCTGGCCTCACCGGTCTGGCAGATGATCAGAAAGTCAGCTTCGAGCTGGAAGAAGGCCGCGATGGCCGCCAAATGGCCTCAGACATCAAGCCCCAATAAGCCGACAAAAACGGCGCGGAAGGCTTCCCCTCCGCGCCGCTCATATAGGCCTTAAATCAGGCGCAAAAGGCTCAGGAACAGCCCTTCTCGCCTTCAATGCAAGTGTCACTGGGCACATAGCGCACGCGCTTTTTATAGACGGTTTTGTGCCGTTTCACTGCCGGCTGCGCCATCATGGACGAATAGCTCACAGTCTGGTTCGGCGTGCCACAGCAGATCACCCCGCCCATCACAACAGGCGAAAGACCCGTCGGGCAGTTGTTTGCGCCCTTGTAAGGATAGAGTGGCATAGCGTCGCTTGCCATGGCAGGTGCGCCCATCAGCGCCACAAAGGCAGCCCCGAGAATGACTTTTGTTTTCATAACACTTCCCTCGTTAAAAAATGATCAACACTTGGATTAACGCTACCAATCCCAGCCAAAAGGTCAAACAAAAAGCAAGGCTTTGCTTTCCAATCTGTCAATCTTCAGCCCGACCAACAGCCCAGATCGGCGCGTCTCTGGCTCAGTCGAGCAGTGTGCGAAACTCGCGCCACTCGCCCTTGCTCATGCCCGAGGCTTCCTGCGTCACCTCTTCGCCCTTAAGCATCCGCTTGACCACATCAAGCGCCTTGCTCGAGAGCGTCGCGCCGCCCATGCGGTAGTCCTCAAAGGCGCTATAGGCCGCAGGCACCCAATCGGCCACAACTTTGCAAATCTCGTCCGCATAAACGCGGATCTCGTGTTGCGCGTGCGCATCGGCCCGTAGCCGCAGGAAATGCAGCAAATTGTGCAGATCGACCTTCCAGTACCACTGCGTATAGATATTGGCTGGCAGGTTCATCCGCGCCAACTCGCGCGCAAGGTTGTCCGGCTCGCCTTCTTTGCCGATCATTTCCTCGTAATGGTCATAGCAGCGCGCCGCATCGCCCTTCAGGATTTCAAGCACCCGCGCAGAGGCTTCGGCCGAGAGCGGCTCGCCGCGGCCCTGATTGTTGATCACAGATTGCGCCGCCAGCTGCTCGGGCTGCGGAATGTAGAACTCGCGGTCAAGGATCGAGTAGCGCGCCGAATATTCGTTCACATTCGCGGTGCGGTGGCGGATCCACTGACGCGCCACAAACACAGGCAGCTTCACGTGCAGCTTGATTTCGCACATTTCAAACGGCGTCGAATGCCAATGGCGCATCAGATAGCGGATCAAGCCCTCATCGTTCTGCACAGATTTCGTGCCCTTGCCATAGCTCACCCGCGCCGCCTGACAGATCGCCGCATCATCGCCCATATAGTCGATCACACGGACAAACCCGTGGTCGAGCACAGGATAGGCCTTGTAAAGATGCGCCTCCATCCCTTCGCTCACCGCGCGCAGCGTCGGCGTCGATGTCGCGCGCAATGTCTCGATTTCGGCCTGCTGGTCTGGGGTCAGAGACATGGGGGCATCCTTCTTATAGGGTCTGAGTCGCCCGCGACTATATCTTGTGAACCCAGAGCATTGAAGCACTATAAACTGCGCTAAATTGCAACGGGTCAGAATTCATCAACCCTCCCCCCCCTCACGCTGATTGACAAGCCAGCCCCAAAGGGCGATTTTCGCCTCGTGTTGTGTAACAAGGGTTTGTTTTTATGAAACGTTTTGCCGCCGTCTTGGCCACTCTGAGCTTTCTGGGCGCGTGTAGCGGCGACGGGACCAACCCGTTTGATCCCCCCACAGCAGCCACCACAGACCCCAGCACAATCAATAACAAATACCTGTTTGATCTCACCGACAAGCTGACCATGAACAGCGTCACCTACGACCAGACAAACAACGAACTTCTGATCAACAACCTGCCCTTTGACGGCCCTTCCCAGCGCTATGAACACCGCCGCCTGCAAAACGGCGTCGATGTCTTTCGCAGCATCCAGACGCCGACAACAGGCCGTGTGCGCAGCTATGCCGTCTTCATGAAAAACGCCAACGCCGAAGTCACAGCCGCCGTCGGCGAAACCTGGGCTGGCTTTGGCTATGCGGGCGCCAATGTAAAGCGCGCCGCCTATGGCCTGCCAAGCGGTGTTGGCGAATATGTCTACCTTGGCACATACGGCGCCGTGCGCACGCGCGACGACGGGCCAAGGCTTGAGCTCGTCACAGGCGATGTCGAACTGCTTCTCGACACAGGCGACTTTGACCCGACAACAAGTGCCGCCGATAGCGACACCACGCTGGAAGGCGCAATCGTGGGCAGCGTCCGCAACCGCTTGAGAACAGACCCCGACGGCAACGCAATCAGCAATCAACTGCCCAATATATCGCTGGTTCTGGTGCAATATGACCCCGCCACAGGCAGCTTCGTCGACGGCGAAGTGACGACCTATTTTGGCCTCGACGTGCGCGACACGGGCGAATGGGAGGGCCTGATCTCTGGGCCACAAGGCGAGACTTTGGCCGGCTATGTTGTGATGACAGGCACAGCCGAAATCCAAAATGTCCGCTACGAAGTGATCGACTGGACAAACCCCGTCACAGGCGAAACAGGCACAGCTGAGGGCTATACAACCGAGGAAGATTACGACCGCATCTTCGCTCTGGTCAACGCAGGCCAGCAAGTCCCCCTCGAAACGGCTGTTCTGCCCGCTGGTGCCGTGGCCAATGGCCCCGCGCGGATCGAGGAAATCCAGTTTGAATCAACCGCAGAGGCGCGCGAAGTCGGTGTCTTTTCGACAAATCAACAACCGACAAACACCACGCCCCTTCCATAAGCCGATGCCCGTGCGCCCCGCCTCTCTTGTGCAGAGCCTGCTGTCTGGCGGCCCCGTTCTGGCCGCTCTGCTCGGGCTTTGCCTCTTGGCCGCGCCCCTTGCCGCCCAAGACAGCCCCAAGCGCCTCAGCCCGCCCGAGGCGCGCAGCTTCGCGCTTGGCCTTTTGCACCAAGGCGAGCCGAGGGACGCCCGCGCCATTGCCCTTGGCCTCTTGCGTCAGGACAGCCGCGACTATATCGCCCTCATGGTCCTCGCCGAGGCCGAGCGCAGCCTTGGCCGCCCCGCGCAAGCCAAGTTCGCCGCCCGCCGCGCATGGCGCTCCACCACAGTTGAAAAAGAGCGCTTCGCCGCCGCCTTTGCGATGTCCAATGTTCTGAAATCAGAACAGAAGTTCGGCCAAGCCCAGCTCTGGCTGCGCCGCGCCAGCACAGCCACAAACGCACCCCGCTTTGAGGAGGCCGCCCGCACAGAATACCGCCGCGTGCAAGCAGCCAACCCGTGGAGCCTCAGCTTCAACCTCTCCCTCGCGCCCACCTCCAATGTCAACGGCGGCCCGAATGACAACACCTACACCATCGGCGATCTTGTCTTTGTCGATCCGACGGCTGTGCCCCTCTCAGGGGTCGAAGTCGGCACAATGCTCAGCGTCACCCGCCGCCTCAAGCCCGCCGATTGGGGCCGCGTCAGCTTTGGTCTGCGCCATGACGCGCGCCGCTACCTGCTCTCCTCCGCCGCCAAGCGCGCCGTGCCCGCAGCCAGCGGCAGCGACTACGCCTTCACAGCGCTTGATGCCCACATCCGCGTCGATTTTGCCTCCTCAAAAGAGCGCGCCCGCACCAGCGCAGAGATCGGCCTCAGCCACGTCTGGCAAGCTGGCACGCGCCTCGCCACAAGCCACAGACTGCGCCTTTCGCGCGGCTTTGCCCGCAAGCGCCTCGCCTTCGCAAGCTACGGATTTGCTATCGAAAACCAGACCCGCCACGACAGCGCCCCGCGCTCCAATACGGCCTATACGCTCGACGGCTTCGCGCTCACCGCGCTGCCAAACAAGAGCCTGTTGCGCTATGGGGCGTCGCTCTCCAAGGTCGAAAGCGCCTCCTCGGATATGGCCCATACCGCCGCCAGCCTCTCGCTCGCCTATCTGCCCGCCGCGCCTCTGCTGGGGGCAAAGACCAGCCTCTCTGGCGCGCTCCAGCTGCGCAAATACGACCGCCTGCGCTACGGCAGCACCCTGCGGCGCGATCAAAAGCTCTCATTTGCCGCCAATTTCACCTTTGAACAGATTGATTACATGGGGTTTTCCCCCTCCCTGACGCTCAACGCCACGCGCAACATCTCAAACAAAACGTTTTTTGACACGCAAGAGTTCGGCCTCAGTCTCGGGATAAAATCGACGTTCTAGTCTTGGCGCGCCTCAAATATTCGCTAGTCTCTCGGGCAACCACAGGAGACGCAAAATGCAAGTGACGTATCTACACACCATGGTCCGCGTGAAGGATCTTGAAGCATCCATCCGCTTTTACGAGCTGATCGGCCTTGAAAAAACCCGCCATTATGACAGCGAAGAAGGCCGTTTCTCGCTGATTTTCATGGCCCCTCCCGGACAGCCTGAATGCCCCCTCGAGCTGACCTATAACTGGGATGGCGATGACGCTCTGCCCGATGACAGCCGCCACTTCGGCCACCTCGCCTATGAGGTCGAAAATATCTACGAGATGTGTCAGCGCCTGCAAGACAACGGCATCACAATCAACCGCCCGCCGCGCGACGGGCGCATGGCCTTTGTGCGCTCGCCTGACAATATCAGCATCGAGTTCTTGCAAAAAGGCGCGCCGCTGGCCCCCGCAGAGCCATGGGCCAGCATGGACAACACGGGCCACTGGTGATGCTGCGCAGGCTTGCCGCCCTCGTCCTGAGCTGCGCGCCGCATATGGCCGTGGCCCAAGACGCGGGCTGCCGTCTTGCTCTGGTGCTCGCGATAGATGTTTCTTCCTCCGTCGATCGGGGCGAATACGCGCTGCAAAGCGGCGGCCTCGCTTCGGCGCTCATCTCTCCCGATGTGGTGCGCGCCTTTCTCGCCTCGCCCCGCCCCGTGGCCCTTGCGGTCTTTGAATGGTCGGGGCGCTACAATCAGGTCATGGTGCAAAACTGGGTGATGATCCGCTCGCGCGCCCATCTGCTCTATGTCGCCGAAAAAGTCGCCCGCTTTGAGCGCAGCTATGACGAATTTCCGACAGCCATGGGCTACGCTTTGGGCCATGCCGCAGGCCTGCTTGAGCGCGCCCCCGACTGTGACGCAAAGACAATCGACATTTCAGGCGATGGCGTCACCAACGAAGGCTTCCAGCCGCGAGATGCCTATAACGCCTTTGATTTTGACGGGGTGACGGTGAATGGCCTCGCCATCAATGGCGCGGACATGGAGGGCGAAACCGACCTCATCCCCTATTATCAAACAGAAGTGCTCCACGGCGCGGGCGCTTTCTTACAGGTCGCCCAAGGCTTTGCCGACTTTGAGCGCGCCATGGCCCGCAAGCTTGAGCGCGAAGTCGCCCCCGGCTTTATCTCCGCGCTACAGCCCCCGCACCGCCCCTGAAAAAAGGGCACGCCGCTCCGGCGCGCCCCCGTCGTCTTGCCTTGCCCGTGTCTTGTTCTGCGCGTTTGGTCTTGCCCTGCCCGTGTCCAAGCCTGCTTAATAAATATAACGAATTTGGTCCGCCCAGTAGCGTTCCATCCGCTTGAGCGCGCTGGTGATATCCTCCAGCCCCTGATGGCTGAGCACCTGTTTGTTGACAAGCCCGTCGGCATGGCGCTGAAACAGCTCCGCCACCACCTTATGGATCCTGCGCCCCTCAGGCGTCAGCTTGACCCGCACAGAGCGGCGGTCGATCTCGCAGCGTTGATGGTGCATATAGCCCATCTCCACCAGCTTCTTGAGGTTGTAGCTCACATTGGAGCCTTGATAATATCCGCGGGTCTTGAGTTCCCCCGCCGTGACCTCATTGTCGCCAATGTTAAAAAGCAAAAGCGCCTGCACAGCATTGATCTCCAACACCCCCACACGCTCAAACTCGTCCTTGATCACATCAAGAAGAAGCCTGTGCAAACGCTCGACAAGTGCAAGCGCCTCCAGATATCCTGACATGAAACTGGCTTCAGGCCCGTTTCCCATTTGCATTTGAAAGCTCATCCATTTGTCTCCGTCGTATCTGCTCAACGGAGAACCTGAGCTAAAAAGCCGAAAAATCAGTTAAACACGGGGGTGATTTGCTAAAATGCAAGTTATATCGCCCCGTGCCGCGCCCTTTCAGCGCGCAGAAACGTGCTCTGCAATCTCCTCGATCAGGCCCGCAAGCCCTTGTGGCGCAGGGGTTTGCCCGCTCACCCACTGGTAAAGATCCTGATCGTTTTCATCGAGAAGATTTTCGTATAAATCGAGCGCCTCTGCGCTCATTTCGGCAAGACGCGCCTCTGAAAAGCGCATCAGGATGAGATCCATCTCCTTAATGCCCCGCCGCATCGAGCGCATTTTGAGCCGTTTCAGTCGGGTTTCGCGCGTCTCGCCTGTCATGATCAGTCCACCCAGCTGCGCAGTTTTTTCTCCAGCGCTCCAAGACGGTTCGCTGTGCGCAAGGCGCGGCTCTTCAGATCGACGATCTCCGCCAAGATCTCGTTCATGTCCTTTTCTTCGCGGGTCTCGCTCTGCACAGGGTCAACGCCCTCGCCCGTCCCGTCCAGAAGCCACATCATCGAGACATTCATCATCCCCGCCAACATACTCAAACGGTTGGCGCGCGGCTCGGCCATGTCGTTTTCCCAGTTCTGGAGCGTGCCAAGCTTGACGCCAAGCCGCTTGGCAAGCTGCTTCTGGGTCATGCCCGCCGCTTCCCGTGCGCCCGCAACGCGATCCCCGAAGGTGGATGTTTCGGGGTCAAACCAGTCTTTTGTCATATCCTCAGACATATCTCTCCTAATCCGCCGATCTTCCTTGATCAGCCTCACTCTGCAACCTAAGACGTTACCAAGCCAATGCAAACCAGGTATATCCCCATGTCCTTCCTGTCCAAGACACTTTCCCGCGTCAAACCGTCACCCACCATCGCAATCA
Organism: Lentibacter sp.; assembly: GCF_965657785.1. Classification (GTDB taxonomy): domain Bacteria; phylum Pseudomonadota; class Alphaproteobacteria; order Rhodobacterales; family Rhodobacteraceae; genus Lentibacter. The sequence continues at coordinate 36,144 of NZ_CBFHPP010000010.1, read as the reverse complement.
GCACAAAAGCCGCCGAGCTGAAGGCCGCGGGCCAGGATGTGATCAGCCTCTCCGCAGGCGAGCCAGACTTTGACACCCCCGATCATATCAAAGCCGCCGCCATTGCCGCGATCAACGCAGGCAAAACCAAATACACAGCCCCCGACGGCATCCCCGAGCTCAAGCAGGCGGTCTGTGACAAGCTCGCGCGCGACAACGGCCTCTCCTATACGCCCGCGCAGGTCTCCATCGGCACAGGCGGCAAGCAGATCCTCTACAACGCGCTCATGGCCACGCTCAACGCGGGCGACGAAGTCGTCATCCCCGCGCCCTATTGGGTCAGCTACCCCGATATGGTCCTGCTCGCAGGCGGAACCCCTGTGGTTGCCCCCGCCAAAGCCGAAAACGCCTATAAGCTCACGGCCGAAGAGCTTGAGGCCGCGATCACACCCAAAACAAAGTGGCTGATCTTTAACTCGCCCTCAAACCCCACGGGCGCTGGCTATACATGGAACGAGCTCAAGGCCCTGACAGATGTGCTCCTGCGCCATCCCCATGTCTGGGTTATGTCTGATGATATGTATGAATTCCTCGCCTTTGACGGGTTCAAGTTCTGCACCCCCGCCCAAGTCGAGCCTGCGCTTTATGATCGCACGCTGACCTGCAATGGCGTCTCCAAAGCCTATGCCATGACTGGCTGGCGCATCGGCTATGCCGCTGGCCCCGTCGAGCTGATCGCCGCCATGCGCAAGATCCAGTCGCAATCGACTTCAAACCCGAATTCCATCGCCCAATGGGCCGCCCTTGAGGCGCTCAACGGCTCTCATGACTTCATCGCCGAAAACAATGCCGTCTTCACCCGCCGTCGCAATCTTGTGGTCGATATGCTGAACGCCTGCGAGGGCATCACCTGCCCCAAGCCCGAAGGCGCATTCTATGTCTACCCCTCCATTGCGGGGCTGATCGGCAAGACATCCGCCCAAGGCACGCTGATTGACACAGACGAAGCCTTCGCCACCGCGCTTCTCTCCGAAACAGGAGTCGCCGTGGTCTTTGGCGCCGCCTTCGGCCTCAGCCCCGCCTTCCGGATCAGCTATGCCACATCAGACGAAGCATTGGTTGACGCCTGCACCCGTATTCAGGCATTCTGTTCAACACTGACATAAGCGTAAATCATAAGAGTAACACAGCCTGTCCATGGTCGCCGATCTTCCACCATATTACTTTCGCGTCCGCGACAACGGCGCTTTCGTGTTTCGGGTCGATACCGAAAACCGTCAGCGCCGTATCGAAATGGACCAGATCGCCGTGGTCAATATCCGCAACGGAGAGATCAAGCCCCATGGCGGGCGGGTGCTGGAACCAGAAGATATGGCCGCGATAGAACAGTGGATGCAAGAGCGCGCCCGCCTTCTGGCCTATCGCGATATTGATGACATCCACCGCGCTGTGGACTATCTCAACACCACAACCCAATGGGCACAGGCCAAAGCAAGCGATGAACAGCTCGAAGCCGTCACAGACGCGCTTCTGCTCGCCATGCACGATCTGCGCACAACCCTCGTGCGCAAGAAGTCAGAACGCCTCTTGCAAGACTGACGCAGCGCGCGCGCTCACTTTGCGTCAGCTCATTTCACGCTCAGCCCGCTCAGTTGCGCAACAATATGGCTGTCGGTGTCGTCGCTATCTGCCGAAACAGCAAAGCCCACAAGCGCCTCAGGCGTTCCGCCAAAGGCGCGTTTGTAGTCGGCGGCAAAATCCACGCTCTCACTGTGCGCCCCCGTCCCCGCGCCGCGCAAAACAACAGTCTTGCCACGCGCGCCAAGATAGGGGCTGTCCAAGAGCGCGCCGCGCCTGTGCGCCCCGCCCCAAACATAGACCAGAACCCGCACCTGCTCATGGGCCAAAAGCTTGGCCACAGAGGCCCCCTTGAGCCGTTCGGCCTCGGCGCGGGGCATAAACACCGCATAAAGCGCGATGTTGCGGTCGTCCCCGCCCTTGTTGCGGAGGTCTGTCGCAGGCACAGAGCGCTCCACAGCCCAGGACCAGCGCGCCGCACTGCGCCCCCATTGCGCCTCAGGCAAAGGCTTGTAGATCAGCGAGACCGAGCCTTCAGAGCCAATGCTCAAAGAGCGCCCGCCATAGCCATAGTCATTCTTGGAAAAGAGCGAGAATTTCTGGTGTGTCCAGCCAGCGTCAAAGCGCACCGCCTCAGCAAAGGCTTGCGCCCCAAAGCCAAGCACCAAACCGCAGACTAGACCAGCTTTGCCAAACCTCACACGCATCACACACCCACTCCCCTATCTGGACAGGAGCCTAACGTGACAGCGCCCGAAGGCAACTCAAGCCTGCTCCGCAGCCCTCACAGTTGAGTGATCGCTCAGCGGCTGCCAGCGCAGAAACCGCCAGATCAGCAAGACAGCCGCAACAGCCAGCCCGACCGCCAGCCCAAGCCATATCCCGACACCGCCCATGCCGAATGTGACCCCGAGAAGATAGGACACAGGCACCCCGATGATCCAATAGGCCACCGCCGCAATCACCATAGGCACCCGCGTGTCCTGCACCCCGCGCAGAACACCAAGCGCCATGACCTGCGCCGCATCCACAAGCTGAAACAGCGCCGCCGCCGCCATCAACCCGACGCCAATCGCCATCACCGCAGGTGCATCAGGATCGCTCGGATCGAGAAAGGCGCTCAAAAGCGTCTCAGGCATCACCAGAAAAATGACGACAGCCACCAAAGCGAAAATCATCGACATCCCAAAGACCGTATAGGCCCCGTGCCGCAACGCACCGATGTCTGCGCGCCCGAAGGCCCGCCCCGCGCGCACCGTGGCCGCATTGCTCAAGCCCAGATGCACCATAAAGGCCAGCGAAATCACCTGCATCGCAATCCCGTGCGCCGCAAGCTCCAGCGTCCCGATCCAGCCCATCATCACAGAGCTGGCCGCAAACAGCCCGACTTCGGCCAGCGCCGTGATCCCGATCGGCCAGCCAAGGCGGAAAACCTCGCCAAAGGCCTCCCAATCCGCCCGCCAGAAGCGCACAAAAAGCTGGTGTTCGGGCGTCGCCCATTGCGCGTAAGCCACAATCAGCACAAACGACAACAGCTGCACCACAAGCGAGGCCCAAGCCGCCCCGACAATGCCCAGTTCAGGCGCGCCCCAATGGCCGAAAATCAGCGCATAATTCACCAGCGCATTGGCAAAGACCGCCGCCACCGTAATCCAAAGCACAGCCTGCGTCTTTTCCAAAGCCGCCAGAAAGCTCTTCAGCGTCATAACCATCAGCGCCGGAAAAATACCCCAGCCCGCAATCGCGAGATACTCCGCCCCCATCGCCGCCAGCGCGGGCGCTTGCCCCAAAGCCAGAAGCACAGGCTCCGCAAACACAAAGAACGGCATCACCGCGACCCCGAACATGATCGAGGCCCAAAGCCCCATCCGCGTGACCCGCCGCGCCGCGCGCTCGTCGCCCGCGCCCTCTGCTGTCGCCACTTTGGGCATCACCGCCCAGGCAAAGCCCGACCCGAAGATGAAAAAGACAAAGAACATCGTCCCCGCCAGAACCTGTGCCGCCAAAGCGTCAACATCATACCAGCCAAGCATCAGCGTATCGATCAGCGTGATCATCATCTGCGCCACATGGCTGCCCACAAGCGGCAGCCCAAGCACGAGATAAGCCTTGATATGGTCACGCGTTGTCTGGGTCATTCCCAAGACCTACGCCGCGCGGCACGGCGGGGCAAGCACTCAGCACCCCTCAGACCAAATGTTAATATCTCCCCGTGCCACCGCACGGCGCATTACCTAATTTTCCCTTAACACAGCTCGGAGTCAGCCGGTGCACAGGTGGTGCACGTCCTGTGCACGCTTATCACCCCCCCAGAATCAGCGGCTCCCGCCCCCGTTAAGACAGCAAAACGCGAGCGTTACAGAATATTAACCCGCCTCTGCCTGCTGCAATAAAGATTGTCTCCCGCCCCCCTTTGCGCTTTAGAGGGCAGCGTTGCAAAACCCAAAGGTCCGCCCCGCTATGTCACACGCCCCAACCCCGCTTGATCCTGCGCCCGTCAGGCTCGCAAAGCGCACGCTGCTCTGCCTTATGGGGCCGGTTTACTTTCTCTATATCGGCTTTGTGCCGCTCCTCTGCGCGCGCCGTCAGGGCTTTCGCGGCTGGTATTGGCGCACCGTCAAACGCGCCTGCTCACGCCTTCTAAAGCTGCTCAGCATCCGTGTGAACATCTCGCCAGAAGACCAAGACACACTGGCCCATGACACCAACAGCCTGATCGTCATCAACCACCGCAGCCACCTTGACGGCTTCACCCTGATGGACGCCATCCCCGATCAGAAATGGTTCACTTTTGCCGCCAAAAAAGAGCTGTGCGACGCCGCCCTGCTTAGCACAGGCTTCAAAGGCGCAGGGCTGGTCGAGATCGACCGCCAGAGCGGTAAAATCGCCATGGAAACCCTGTCATCAGCCGTTGAAACCATGCCCGCGCGCCGCTCGGTTGTGCTCTTTCCCGAGGGCACACGCGTCACATCTCCCTCCCTTGGCCCCTTCAAAGCAGGCGCCATCGTGGTGGCCCGCGCCACAGGCCGCAGCATTCGCCCCGTCGTGATCCTCGGCGCCGACACCCTCCTGCCGCGTGGCAAGGTTCTGCCCCATAGCGGTTTGATAACGCTCAAAGTTTTGCCGCCGTTTCACTGCGATCTATCAGCCTCCGTCGAGGCCGACCTCGCCCGCCTGCATCGGGAAATGTCAGAGGTCTTTGAGCGCGGTGCTTAGGGCTCGCGGAACGCCTCGCGTGACTTGTAAAGCGGCTTGAGCAAATAGGTCAAAACCGTCTTCGCCCCTGTGTGCAGCTCTACATTGGCCTGCATTCCGGGGCGGATTTCGATCCGGCTCTGGCGCGCATTGAGCTGGCTCATATCGACTTTCACAGTCACTTTATAATGCGCCGAAGCCTCAGGGTCGCGGGCGTTTTCGTCCTTGAACGTATCGGCCGAAATCACATCAACCACGCCCTTGAGCGAGCCATATATCGTGTAATCATAAGCAGATAGCTTGACAGTCGCCTCCTGCCCACGGCGGATATTGGCGATATTCTTGGGCTGCACCCGCGCCTCGACAAACAGCTCTTCATCCAGCGGAATGATCTGCAAAATTTCTTCTCCAGGGCGCACCACCCCGCCAATCGTGGTCACAGCCAGCCCGTTGACGATCCCGCGCAACGGCGCGCGCAGCGTGGTGCGGCTCAGCTGGTCCTGACCCGACTTCAGCCCCTGCTTCAGCGTGGCAATTTCCTTGAGCGTGTCAGAGTATTCTTCGGCCCGCTCCAGCCCCGTCTTGGTAACAATCTCGTCATGGCGGATCTTGGCATCAGCATAGGCCTTGCGCGCCCGCGTCACTTCGATCAGCGCCACGATCTTCTTCTTGAGCAGCTCTTCCATCAGCTGCTTTTCCTGCTCCGCCTGCAACAGCACCTGCCGCGCGCCTTCGCGCGCCGTGGCATATTCTGTCTGACGCGCCACCAAAAGCGCGCGCTCTGAGGCGACAATCTCGGGGCTGCGCAGCTGCAAGACCTCGGGCACGCCAAATTCGTGACGCCCCTCAAGCTCGGCCTCCAGCCGCAGACGGCGAATATCAAGCGCAATGATCTGCTCTTGCAAGTCATCGACCGAAGACTGGAACTGCGTGCCTCTCAGCCGCGCCAGCACATCGCCCTCGGCCACAACCTGCCCTTCCTTGACAAGCAGCTCGGCCAGAATGCCGCCTTCAAGGTTCTGGATAATCTGGGGCCGCGAGGAAGAAATCATCTCGCCATCCGCGCGCACAATTTCATCAACCCATGCAAAAGCGGCCCATAAAATAAAGATAAAGACAGTCGCCGCACAGAGCCAGATGGTGAGGCTCGGCCCGCGCATCTTGAGGTTGAGTTGCCCTGCCAGATGGGTTGAAGATGCCATGCTCATGCTGCTCCGCCTCCTGCATCCTTATTGAGATGCGCCAAAACCTGATCGCGCGGCCCGTCCACAGCCATGCGCCCGTTTTGCAAAATCAGCGTGCGCGTGGTCAGCTGCAAAATCGGCACACGGTGCGTGGCAATCACAGCGGTGCGGCCCTTAAGCCAGCTCTGCAAGCGGTCCACGAGGACTTTTTCAAGCGTCTGATCCAGCGCCGCCGTTGGCTCGTCCAGCAAGCAAATCTTGGGGTTTTGCAGCCAGAGCCGCGCCCAGCCGATCGACTGGCGCTGCCCGACAGACAGCCCCGATCCGCCATCGCGGATATCCAGATCAAGCCCCTTGGCGTGGCCCTTCACAAACGGCCCAAGCCCCGCAAAATCGAGCGCCTCAAGCAGGCGCGCGTCATCGCGCTCCAGCATATTCAGGTTGAGATTGTCCCTGAGCGTGCTGGCAAAAAGCTTCACCTCCTGGCCCAGATAGCCCACCATGCGGCGCAGATCGCGCGGATCGATCTGGCCCATCTCCATACCGTCCAGAAGCACGCGGCCCTGCGTCGGCGCATATAGCCCCGCCAAAACCTTCAGAAGCGTTGACTTGCCCGAGCCGTTGGAGCCGAGCACAGCCACAGCCTCCCCTGCCTTGAGCTGAAGGGCCGCAACATCAAGCTGCGGCGTGCCGCCTTCGTCATACTGAAAGCGCATCTCGTGCATCTCATAAGTGCCTTCAAGACGCTCGCGGCGCAAATAGCTGCGCCCCTCGGCGCGGTCTTGTGGCGCATCGGCAATCGCATCCAGACCATCGAGCGCTGCCTTAACATTGCCCCAACGGGCCATCGTTCCCGCAAGTTGGGTCAAAGGCCCCAACGTGCGCCCCGTTAACAATCCAACAGCAATAATCGACCCGACCGTAAATTCGCCCGCAAAAACAAGGTAAGTCCCCATAATCACAGCAAAAACATAAGTTGCTTGCTGCACAGCCTGCGACCAGAAGGTCAGCGCCGAGGCCAGCTTGCGCTGCTCGCTTGATTTCAAAGCCGACAACGCCGTCAGCTCCTCCCAAAGCCGCCGAATCCGGTCCTCGGAGCGCTGTGTTTTAACGGTATCAAGCTCGAATATTGTCTCATGCAACATCCGGCTTGCCTTGGCGCTCGCCCCTTGCGTCTCTTTGGTCAGTCGGATCATTTTTTTCTGGAGGAAAAAACCGGGAAGAACCATCAGAAGACCGCCAAGGACGAGCACCCAGACGACGTTTCCTGCTATCGAAGCCACCAGCAGGAGAAAGACAAAAATAAAGGGAATATCGGCCAATGCACCGACTGTGGAGGCGGTGAAAAACTCGCGCACAGAGCCAAATTCGCGCATCGAACTGAAGAGCTGGCTCGGCTCCTGCCCCGCGCGTTCACTGCGCATTCCAAGGATACGATCCATCAGCAGTTTCTGCACCCCAAGCTCGATCTGCCGCCCCGCCCCGTCCATCAGACGGGCGCGCGAAATCTTGAGAAGCGCCTCCATAAGAATCGCAAGCCCCGCCCCCGCCGCGAGCACCCAAAGGGTCGCCTCGCTTTGATGCGGGATCACGCGATCATAAACCTGCAAACTGAAAAGCGCGACAGCCACAGCAAGCAAGTTCGCCACCAGCGAGCCAAGCACCACCTCGCCAAACGCGCGGCGAAAGCGACCAAACTGCCCCCAAAACCAATGTGGCGCGCGCGTCTCGGGCGTATGCGTCTGGCTGATCTGCGTAAGAGCGGCCTCCGCCTTCACAACAAGCCCCGTGAAATAAGGCTCAAACTCGCCCAAAGGCACACGCGCACGGTTGTCAGCACAGGTCTTGTCATAGATCACGAGGGCGGCGTCTTCTTGCCCCATCACCAGCAGAAGCTGTCCCCCCGTCATAACAGCCAGCGCTGGCCAGTTCGCATTGATCGCATGGCTGACAGTCTCGACCGAGGTGTTTAGGCCCTGCGCCCGCAACGCCTGCGCCAGCGTGTTCGGGTCAGCCTCTTGGGCGCTCTGCTCCATACCCTCAAGCACATCACGCGCCACACAAGAGACACCCAATATTCCAGCATAGGTCGCGGCCAGCTCGGCCCGCGCCATGAGGCGCGCGCCCGTCACAGGCATCTCCACAGACGCCACAGACGCCTCAGGCGGCGTCGCATTCGCAGGCCGCGCCATCACTTTTATGGGCTTGATCTGTCCGATCACAGGGGCCTTGCCGCGCTCAGCAGCCCGCTCTGCGGCCCGCTCGGCCGCCACGCGCAGAGCATGGCCGTCCTCGTCCACGACCCGCCGCTCGATCCGTGGCTTCGCGTCAGACGCGCCAATAGGCTCCGCCTGATTGGCAACAGGTTTCAGCTTGGCCCGCCCGCCAGCCTTGATTGTCAGCGAAAGCGGCGTCTTCTGGGTCAAATTCTGCTCCCATCCGCCAAAAGTCCAAGCTCATTGGCCATATCAAGCCGTGCGCGCACCAAATCATACTTAAGCGCAATCGCGCTCTCCGCCTGCGCGGCATAGGTCTCATAAACCCCGACCACATCCATCACCTGCCGCTGGCCCGCGTCATACTGGCTCTGGAACAGATCAAGGTTGGCCTTCGCCCCGCCCGTCAAAGCCTGTGCCTCCAAAAGCTGGCGGCTCAAAGCTGCCGCTTCGGCCTCCTGCTTGGCAAGGCGGCGGTTGGCCTCCTCCTGTGACTGCGCCACACGACGGCCCGCGGCCTCTTCGGTTGCCTTGATCGCCTCAAGATTGGCGCCCATACCAATGCCAAGGGGGTTTGTCGGCGCAACCTGTCCCGTCACCCCGCCCCCGCTGGAAGAGACAGACGCCGAAACAGTCGGCAAATAGCCCGCACGGTCGATCTGCGCATTGGCAATCGAGCGGCCCTTTTCGGCTTCAGACAGCAACACAGACAAAGGCTGCGCGTCATAACGGCTCACAGCAAGCTGCGTCAGCCCCTCAACATCGCCAAGTTTTCTCACAGACATGGCGTTCAGCTCAGCCAAAGAGGCCAAAGCCGTCTCGGTTTCAGTGTTGAACTGGGCTTGCATCTTGGCGAGCTTGTGGCGGATCACGCTGAGGTCAGACATATCCGACACCCCGCCCCTGACCCGCTCGGTCATGATCCATTCAAAATGCTTCATATCCTCCAGCGCAACCCCAAGCATAGCCGCCGTCTCGCGCGCCTCTTGGCCCTGCAAGTAGAGCAGCAGCGCCGTGTGCACCCGCGCGTTGGTATCAATCGACAGGTTTACGGCGGCCACTTCCACATCTGATTTGGCAAAGGCGCGCTCCGCCGTCTTGCGCCCGCCCGCGTAAAGCACAGTATCAAGCACAATGCTTGCCACAGCGTCGCTCAAGGACGTCAGGGAAATGCTCGGCCCGAGCGTGGGCAGCCAGTTCTTGGATTGCGCCTCTGCGCGCAGGCGCGCGGAGCGAAGCTCGCTCTCTGCCGCGCGCGCATTCGCCGCCAAAACAGGCGTCGACACCCGTTCAAATGCGCTGCCGCTGGGCAAAACGCTTTGGCGCGCCTGAAGCGCAGAAATGACAAGCGACTCCGCCGCTTCCTTTTCCCGCTTCTGCACAGCCTGCGTGTCAAGATCCGCCGCCTTAAAGCGGCTGACCTCTGGCAAACCCGATACGCAACCGCTCATCAAGGTCACCATTAAAAATGCACTCGTGGCCCTCAGGCCCAATAGGTTATGCCCCATAGATCGCCCCGTTTTTTATTAGGCGTTATAATTTGGGTGAACGGGGGCGCGCTGTTTTGCCTGTGCGCGCCCCGCGCTCCTCATTTAGATGACGACGTTCACATCATCATCGATCAAAACAGTATGGTCACTGCCAATAGTGTAGACATCATAAGTCTCATCGCCTTCGCTCACAGTCGCCGTGGTCTTCACAGCGCCAGTGATCGTAACCGTGTCATCATCTCCACCATGGATCACCACAGTGTTGGAGTTTTCCGAGAAGGCCTCGATCTGGTCCAGCGACAGCGTGAGGTTGGTGTCTTCCGCAAAGGTCAGATCAATCGCCTCGATCTCAAGCCCCGCAAATCCTGTGTTAACGCTGCTCATGTCGATATTTGACCCGCTCGGATCATCCAGCGCCATAAAGGTGCTCGAGACGTTGCCCGCGTCATCCGTGGCTGACACAACAAGATGCGATCCGTCAGGAACGGTGCTGTCAAACTCGAAGTCCATGTTTGATCTGATCGCAACCGCATCGTCCGCATCCGCCACAAGCCCGACAGCGCCGCTCTCGTCCACCTCATAAATCGCCTGTGCGTCTTCCGCCGCCGCCACTTGCAAGTTGGTATAGCCACTGTGGTCGCGGGTATAGCCTTCGATTGCGGGGCTATCAGGCAGAACCGCATCAATCTCGATGGTCTGGCGCAGACTGTCAGTATTGCCCGCAGCATCCCGCGCGTTTACGACGATCTCGGCACTGTAGTCTTCCGCCGAGAAGGCTGACGCAGGCAAATCAAGGGTCCAACCCCCGCGGCCATCGACAGTGGCGGTATAGGTCGTTCCGCCAAAATCGACCGTCACAGTCGAGCCGGCTTCCACTTGGCCTGATACAGTGATCCCGTCACGCACCTCTGACGCATTAAAGACAGTGTGGCTGCCCTCCTGCACCGCGCCGCCAACCAGCTCGTTCACATAGGTGTCAAAGGTGACTGTCCGACCATCAGAGGCCACATTTCCTGCACGGTCCGTAACGGCGACTTGAAGCTGATAGCTGTTCTCATCATCCGGCAAGTCGCGGCCCGGGAAGGTCACGCTCCAATTGCCCGCACCATCAACAGATGCGTTGTGGCTCTTGCCATCAATCGTCACAACAACCGCAGTCGAACCCGCCTCTGTTGTCCCGCTGAACGTCACTCCGCCGCTGCGCTCAAGCCCGTTGACCACGTTGTCAGTGGTCACATTGTCCACCGAAACCCCAAGGTTGCGCACCTCGGTATCAACCTCCACAGAGCCCGTCACTGTGCGGCTGTTGCCCGCCGCGTCTGTTGTCGTAGCCGTAATTGGCGCGGTATACTGCCCGGCCTCGATCTGGCTCGCACCAAAGTTGGCCGTCCAGTTGCCGCTTGCGTCCGTCACAACATTCACAGTCGCCGTGCCCATCTGAACTTGGACCAGATTGTTCGCATCCGATGTGCCCCGCACAACCACACCGTCAGAGGCTTCCGCCGCGTTGATGATATTGTCGGTTTCAATCGGCGCACCAGAAAGCGTGAGAGACCCCGCCATATTGTCAACAACCACCGCCTGCGTCAGCGTCGAACTGTTGCCCGCGCCATCTGTGGCGACGGCTGTCATGGTAAAGCTGCCGCCGTTTGATTGCGGTATTTCACTCGCGCCGTAGCTCACGCTCCAGCTGCCGTTTGCCGCCACAGTCGCCGCGCGATCAACCCCCGCAAAGTTGACCATGACAGTCGAACCAGGCTCAACCGTGCCACCAAAGTTGACACCACTGGCCGCCTCGGACGCGTTGACAACGCCATCCGTGCCGCCTGTGGTCGTGTTGATCGTGTAGCTCTCAACCAGCGTGTCAAATTCAACCGTGCCAGTGGTGCTTGAGGTATTGCCGACAGCATCCGTCGCCGTCACAGTCACATTGCCTGTGTAGTCGCCCGTGCGCACTTCGCTGGCCGCGTAACTCGCGCTCCAGTTGCCCTGCGCATCCACAGTGGCGTTGCGCTGCACACCATCAAGGCTCACAACCACGCTTGAGCCGGGCTGCGTTGTTCCCGTCAGAGTCACACCACCGCTATGCTCGGCTTCGTTGATGATCCCGTCTGCGCCGCCATTCGCACCGCCAAACGTAACCTTGCTCACCGTATCCACCACCAGGGTTTCCACTGTGGTGGTCGAGTTGCCATAGCTGTCGGTCGAAACGATGGTCACATCGGCTTCATATTCGCCATCTTTGACTTCACTGGTCGAAAAGCTCACAGACCAATTGCCGTCTTCGCCCACAACCGTTTCATGGGTCACAGTGCCGATGGTCACAGCAAGCGACGCTCCCGCCTCGCCCGTGCCGCTGATCTCAACACCGTCACTATAATCCGCAGCCGTCACAAGGTCGCCGGTCGACTGGACACCCTCCGCCAGATTGACCGCCGGCCCCGTCAAATCTATCGTCACATTCGGCCCCGTAAGCTCGGTGACAGTGCCCCCTACCTCGCTGACAACAACCCCAACCGCATACACCCCGTCAGCAGGGAAGTCATCGCCCACAAAAGTGGCAGACCATGCGCCACTGGCATCAGGCGCAACCGTGACAGCCTTATCCCCGATCGTCACAACCACATCGGAGCCAGGCTCAGCCGTGCCCGTCACTGTCACGCTCTCCTGAGCCGCCGTGACGTCATCGCCACCAATCACAACCGTTCCGCCGTTCACCGTCGGCGCAACATAAGTGGCTGGGCCGCCCGCCTCGCCGCCGCCGCCCGCAACGCCTCCCAAAACGCCAATACCGCCCGCAACAGCCGCCGCCGTTCCGACGCCGCCAAGACCGCCAAGCAGACCAACAGCGCCAAGCATCGACACCTCATCCTCCTGCCCCATGACCGCATGAGCCACTTCGGTGCCATCCACAAAGATCAGATCGTCGCCCGCGCCGTATTTGCCCCAGGTCTCGGCCACGCCATACTGGCCATAAAGCTCACCATTCGCGCCATCCACCAGCGTCACTTCGCTGATGTATGTGTCCGCCGAAACATAGAGCTTCGCAACCGGCGTGCCAGATCCGTCAAAATAATTCTCAAGCAAAATCACGCGCCCGTCGGCCAGCGTGATCTCAAGGTTTGTGCCCGCGCGGCCATAGCTGACAATGTCGCTTTGCCGAAGGTTAAAGGAATACTCCCCACCCGCACTTGCTTGAATTGTCGTAAGAGTTTGGTCCGCCGATACATTTCCACGATCAACAGAACCCGTGCCACCACGGGCAACGAAACTAATCGGTTTCATAAAACACCACCATTTGCCTCAACATGAGCAACGTCATTGAATGCGCCGCTTTTCTGTCACAATCGTTACGCATAAAAAACGCATTTGGATAGGGGCAATTTAGGGGGAACCCGCAAATTATGGCGTCATAGCTGATATTTAGGGGCGTTTTCGTTGCACAGCTGCAACAACTCAACCTCACCCTAGGTCAGCAAAAGCTGCGCCGAGTGCCGTGACGCCCGCCCCCGATCCGCTATGTCAAAAACACCTGCCCCTGCATGGAGTGCGGAATTTTCGCCCCCAAACGGCTCAAAATCGTCGGCGCAAGTTGCAGCTGGTTGATCTCGCTGTCCCGCTCAGGCCCCTGCCCCTCGCCAAAGTAATACATCGCCGTCAGCTGTTGCAAATCATCATGTCCGCCATGATGCCCGCGCGCGTCCTGCCCGTGATCCGCCGTCACAATGATCTCATATCCCATGTCTCGCCACTTATGGATAAACGGCGCCAGCATCTCGTCCATCACAAAACACGCATGATCCATCTCCTGACAATCGTGGAAGAAACGGTGGCCCATGCTGTCGAGCGTGCAAGTGTGCAGCATTCCATAATCCAGCCCAAACCGCGCACATAGATTTGTCAGCGTGCCAAACAGGTCCACATCAGACGGCGTCATCTGGTTGACCAGCCCATAGCCCGTCATGGTGTGAAAGCGCCCATGGTTGATGGTCGCGCTCTCCGGCTCGTCATACTCGATGTCGCGCACATAATCAAAAGGGTGCCTGTTGAAAAATTCGCTCCAGAACGAATGCGCCACAGCCCCCGTCACGCCGCCCGCCTTGCGCACCGCCGCAAAGATGTCCTCTTCCTTGAGACGAAACACATTGCCATTGCCGGTGCAGCCATGCACCTGCGGGCTGACACCGGTATGAATGCTCGCATAGCAACTTGCCGAGATCGAAGGCAAAACCGCACGGTGCACAAAGCGCTGCGCCTCGCCACTCGCTACCCAGCCCTCAAGATTGCCAAACAGACGGTGAAAGTTGCGCAAAGGCACCCCGTCCAGAATAATCAAAAGCAGTTTACGCTTCATCCTCAGCTCTCCCTGGCCAATCTCAGGCGCCTAAATCACGGCCCCATGGCTTTTCTTTTTGCTTAAAATATCCTGGGGAGAGAGGTTCCCAAAGCCTTAGGGCTTTGGAAACCGAGAGGGGCAAAGCCCCTCTCGCAGGGGTCGGATTTTCGCAACGCGAAAAGTCGATCCTCCCTCAATTCCCCGCACTTTCCATCTTGCGGTTGGCAATCACCTCTTCAAGCCACCCCAGCTTCATCTCGGGCACCGAGCTGAGCAACAGGTCGGTATAGTCGTCAAACGGCGGGCTCAAGACCTCGGTCTTGGTGCCATAGCGCACCACTTCGCCCTGATACATCACAGCAATAGAGTCCGCGATGGCGCGCACCGTGGCGAGATCATGGGTGATGAAGAGATAGGCCACATCCTCGATTTTTTGCAAATCCAGCAAGAGCTTGAGAATGCCATCCGCCACAAGCGGATCAAGCGCGCTTGTCACCTCGTCACAGATAATCAGCTTGGGCTTGGCCGCCAAAGCGCGCGCAATACAGACCCGCTGCTTTTGCCCGCCGCTGAGTTCGGCGGGGTAACGGTCCTGAAAGCCCTTGCCAAGCTCGATCTCGTCCAGAAGCTCCTGAATGCGCTTTTGCTTCTCCGCCCCACGCAACCCGAAGTAAAATTCAAGCGGGCGGCCGATAATAGTTCCCACCGTCTGGCGCGGGTTCATAGCCGTGTCCGCCATCTGATAGATCATCTGCAACTCGCGCAAATCGTCCCGTGGCCGCGTGCGCATCACAGGGTTCAGATCGCGCCCCGCAAAATGCACCCGCCCCTCGCGCTGTGGCAAAAGCCCCGTGATCACGCGCGCCAGCGTCGATTTTCCAGAGCCGCTCTCCCCCACAACAGCCAGCGTCTGGCCGGGGTGCACCTCGACATTCACATCTTTGAGAACATCAAACTTCGTGCCCTTGTAGCGCGCTGTTATATTCTCGCAGATCAAGACAGGCTCGCGTGTGGGCTGCTTTTCCTCGTGCTCGATCGAGCGCACAGAGACAAGCGCACGGGTATAGTCTTCTTTCGGTGCGTTGATGATCTGATCCACAGAACCATATTCCACCATATCGCCCATCTTGAGCACCATGATGTCATCAGAGACTTGCGCCACGACGGCCAGATCATGGGTGATATAAAGCGCCGCGACGCCCGTGTCGCGAATGGCCTCTTTGATCGCCATCAAGACATCAATCTGCGTCGTCACATCCAGCGCCGTGGTTGGCTCGTCAAAGACAACAAGGTCAGGCTCGGGGCAAAGCGCCAGCGCCGTCATACAGCGCTGCAATTGCCCACCCGAGACTTGATGGGGATAGCGCTTGCCAATGTTTTGCGGATCGGGCAACCCAAGCTTTTCAAACAGCACAATCGCGCGCGCCTCGGCCTCGGCTTTGGTGAATTTGCCATGGCGGATCGCCGCTTCCGTCACCTGCTCCAAAATCTGTTTCGCAGGGTTAAAGCTCGCTGCCGCCGACTGGCTGACATAGGTGACTTCCCCGCCGCGCAAGGCCCGCAGATCGCCCTTGGAGCTTTGCAAAATATCGCGCCCGTTCACCCAGACTTCGCCACCCGTCAGCTCAACGCCGCCGCGCCCGTACGCCATGCTCGCCAAGCCAATCGTCGACTTGCCTGCGCCAGATTCGCCAATCAGCCCAAGCACTTTGCCTTTTTCCAGATCAAAAGAGACGCCATGGACAATCTCGATATCATGCGGCTTTTCACCCGGCGGATAAACCGTCGCCCCGATCTTGAGGTCGCGCACTCTGACAAAAGCCTCGCTCATCCGCGGCCCCCTTTCAGGCTGGTGGTTCGGTTCAAGACCCAATCCGCCACAAGGTTCACACTGATCGCCAGCGTCGCAATCGCAATCGCAGGGTAAAGCGCAGCCCCGATGCCATAGATAATGCCGTCTTTGTTTTCTTTCACAATCCCGCCCCAATCCGCCAGCGGCGGCTGGACGCCAAGGCCAAGGAAGCTGAGCGTCGAGATAAACAGAACCATAAAGATAAACCTGAGGCCAAGCTCGGCTACAAGCGGGCTCAGGGCATTGGGCAGGATCTCACGAAAAATAACCCACATCCGCCCCTCGCCGCGCAAAGAGGCCGCTTCGACATAATCCATCACATTGATGTCCACAGCCACAGAGCGCGCCAGACGGAAGACGCGGGTGGCGTCCAAAAGCCCCATCACAAGGATCAGAACAGGCACAGTCACAGGCACCATAGCCAGGATCACAAGCGCCAGAATAAGCGAAGGGATTGCCATCAAGAGATCGACCAAGCGGCTCAGGAGCTGATCGGCCCAGCCGCCCAGAACAGCGGCCAGAAAGCCCAGCGTCGAGCCGGTCACAAAGCTCAGGATCGTGCCCGCCGTAGCGATAAAGATCGTCGTTTGCCCGCCATAGATCATCCGCGTGAGAAGATCGCGGCCAATGTTATCTGTGCCCAGCAAATGCGCCGCACTCGCAGGCTCCCAGACATCGCCAACAACCTCGGCCATACCATAAGGCGCCACAAAGCCCGCAAAGATGGCCACGAAGAAATAGGCCCCCGTGATGATCAGGCCAATGAGGGCCGAAAAAGGAATGTTCTTGATCATTTCGGATGCCTCAATCTTGGGTTCGCAAGGATCGAAATAATATCCGCAAGCATATTAAGGCCAATGTAGATCGCCGCAAAGATCACGCCGCAGGCCAACACAACAGGCACATCGCGCTTCGTCACCGCATCGACGAGAAACTGCCCCATACCAGGATAAACAAACACAACCTCGATCACGACCACCCCAACCACAAGATAGGCAAGGTTGAGCATCACAACGTTCACAATCGGGCTGACCGCATTTGGAAAGGCGTGTTTGGCAATCACATTGAACACGCTTAAGCCCTTAAGCTCGGCGGTTTCGATATAGGCCGATTGCATCACATTCAGGATCGCCGCACGCGTCATCCGCATCATATGGGCCAAAACGACGAGCGTCAGAACCATAACAGGTAGCACAATCGACTGAAGCTTTTGCCACAGAGACATATCATCATTGATCATCGCCAGAGCCGAGCCAAAGCCAAGCTTCACCGCGAGGAAATAGACCAGCACATAGCCGATCAGAAATTCAGGAATAGAAATCGTCGTGAGTGTCACGCCCGAAATCAGCTTGTCAGGCCAGCGGTTGCGATAGCGCACCGCCAGAAGCCCAAGGAAAATCGCCAGCGGAACAGAGACAATCGCCGCCCAGAAGGCCAGAAACAGCGTATTGCCCAACCGCTTGCCAACGCTGTCGGCAATATCAAGACGATTGATAATCGAAACGCCCATATCGCCTTGCAAGATGCCGCCAAACCACTCGAAATACCGCGTCGTGGCGGGGCGGTTGAGGCCCATTTCCTCGCGCAGGTTGGCAAGGCTCTCAGGCGTGGCCGCTTGGCCCAAAACAGCCTGCGCCGCATCCCCGGGCAAAGCTTCGGTCAGGCCAAAAATCAGCACAGAGGCGGCACAAAGGAGGAGTATGCCCAGCGTTAACCGCTGGGCAATCAGTTTTATGATCGGGTGCATAATGCTCTGTTCCGCTTATGCAAACCAGGTCTTGCGTGTGATATAGCCGTTCATCAGCTCGGCGTTCGGGTCGGTTTCCCAGCCCATCACGTCATTGCTGACCGCATCGACAAAGTCGTTGAACATCGGACAGATCAGACCGCCCGTGTCACGCACGATATATCCCATCTTCGAATACATCTCTTTGCGCTTGCCCGCGTCAAGCTCGGCACGCGCCTTCACAAGCAGATCGTCAAACTCGGCGTTCTTGAACTTGGTGTCGTTCCAATCCGCCGTCGAGAGATAGGCTGTCGTATACATCTGGTCCTGCACAGGACGACCGCCCCAATAGCTCGCGCAGAACGGCTGCTTGTTCCAGACTTCTGACCAATAGCCATCATTCGGCTCACGCTTGATTTCAAGCGGAATACCCGCTTGTGCTGCCGTCTGCTGGAACAGCGCCGCCGCATCAACAGCCCCCGGGAAGGCCCCATCTGCAACCCGCAAGATGATCGGGCTGCCATCATGGCCAGACTTTTTGTAATGCTCCGCCGCTTTGGCGAGGTCAAACTCACGCTGCGGGATGCTCGCATCAAACAACGGATAGGCCGCATTGATCGGCATATCATTGCCCACAGAGCCATAGCCTTGCAAAATCTTCTCAACGATTTCTGAGCGGTTGATCGCATATTTCAGCGCCATCCGCAGCTCGTTGTTGTCAAACGGCGCTGTGTCCGCGTGCATGATAAAGACATAATGCCCACGCCCCGGGGTCGAGTTCACAGTCAGGTTTGGCGCGCGGCCAAGAAGACCGGCGATCTTGGGCTCCACGCGGTTGATAGCATGAACTTGGCCCGACTGAAGCGCCGCTGTCCGCGCGGTCGCGTCATTGATCACAATGATTTCAACGCCATCATAATGCGCCGCATCGCCCCAGTAATTTTCGTTGCGCGAATAGACATGGCGCACGCCGGGTTCATCGGCTTCAAGCTTGAACGGCCCCGTGCCAATGCCCGCAGCAGGATTGTCCATGCCGCCATTTGGCTGGATGACAAGGTGATAATCCGCGATCAGATAGGGCAAATCCGCGTTGGCTTCGTTCAGCTCGACTTTGAGTGAATCGCCGTCAATGCTGACGTTTGAAATCCCGTTCATAATACCAAGAGCACCAGATTTTGACTCCTCGTTGGAGTGGCGCTCCATCGTTTGAAGCACATCCTCTGGCGTCATGGTCTTGCCGTTGTGAAACTCGACATCCTTACGGATTTTGAACATCCAGGTCTTCGCGTCCGCCGAGCTCTCGACAGATTCCGCAAGCCGGTTCTCGATGCTTCCGTCTGCAGAGACTTCGACAAGCGTTTCGCCAAACTGGCGGCCGTTGTGATAAGGCACTTGGCTCGCATATGTCGCAGGATCAAGCGAGTTTGTGCTTTCGCCACCGACAGATCCGAGCTTGAAAACGCCGCCCTTTTTGGGCGTGCTTGCCGCAGCCGTATTTGCCAACATTGAGTTGGCCGCAACCGCCGACACACCCAATGCACTGGCTTTGCCCATAAAGTCACGGCGCGAAAGCTTGCCTTCAGCCACGCGTTTTTTCAGATAATCAAGTTCGTTGGTCATTCTCTTCTCCCGTTGAATGTCTCGCCGCTTCGAGGCGGCTTTTTTTGATTGCTGAGTCAAGGAAAGCCGATTGCGCCTGAGACAGCAAGGTTTTTCTCGTGACAGTTTTGTTATGACGCTCACATCATATCGCGCGCAATCGCCTCTTCCACATCGCGCGCATAGATCAGAACGTTGTTCTCATAGGCCTCAAGCCGCCCGCTCACATAGAAGGTGGCACCGTCACTTTTCATCTCGGCAAAGGTTTCCGTGCGCAATATTATGTCGTCGCGCTCGGTTTCTTCTGTCCAATGCGTGCGCCCAAACGCCGAAAGCGGATCATCAGGGTGAATCACCCATGTCTCCCGTGAGACGCCGCCGCTCACAAGCCCGTGCGCCGCGTCACGCCGCTTGCCGAAATCATCGTTGATGATCAGCGTAATCTGCCCCGTCTCATGGTCAATCTCTTGGCGTTTCTCGTTGCGCGGCGGGCGCAGCTCTTCGGTCTGCCAGCCCGCAGCGCCCTCCACGTCTTCAAAGCTCCACTCGTCAGCTTCAGCCAAAGCGCGCTCAGGCAAGCCAAGCGTCCCCGCCGTCACAGTCACCCGGCCCGCTTCGGGCGACGGCCAGATCAGAGGCCAGTAAGCCGTTGAAATAGAAACCGCAATTTTATGGCCCTCAGGCACCCGATAGGCAATATGATCAAGCTCAAGCGCAATCTCGACAGCCTCGCCCAAAGGCATCTCTTCGGGGCTGGCCGAGCTCGTGCGATGTGTGAGGTTCAAAACCCCAAAGCTGATCCGCGTGCGCGCCCCGTCAGGGTGCACATGGTTGAGCCGCACAGCGATTTGCCCCTGCGCCGTCTCGCTCGCCAATGTGAGGCGCAGCTTGGGCCGCCCGACAATATCGACAGAGCGCGCAAGCGCAGGCCCCGTCCAAACCGCAGAATAAAGATCATCCACGCGCTGATCATCAGATAGCTCGGGGCCACGCCCAATCGCGTAATATTCCCCGCCACCCAGCCCGCAGTGCTGCGGCGAGGCGATTGTGGCGCGTGTTTCGCCCTCGCGCCCCAACTGCCCGTCAGGGCCAAGCGGATAATCGCGCATCTCCCCGCCCGTGGCGCTCTCTGCAATCCAGACGCCCTCCCGTGGCTCGTTAAAGCGGCTGGGGCGATAGCCCTCCATGACATAGCCGCGAAACGCGGGGTCACTGTCCACGCCCGTCTCGATCCCCTTGAGCCACTTGTCCCACCAGCGCTTGGCCTCCTGCAAGAAGCCGATGCGCGGCTCGGGCGTGGCAATATGCGGGTAAAGATGCACCCACGGCCCGCTGATCCCTTTGGCACCTTCAATGTTGTCAACCAGAGCTGGCACGGCGTTCTTATAGCCGTCCGCCCAGCCCCCGATGGCCAAGACCTTGGCCTTGATGCGGCTGAAGTCCTCGCAGACAGAGCCATGTTGCCAAAAGGCGTCGCGCCGCTGGTGCTTGAGCCAGTTGGCAATGAGAAACGGCTCGCGCTCCAGCCGCTCCAGCCAGATCTCGCGCCAGTCCTTGCGCAAGGTAGGGTCAGGCGGGCGGCTCGAATAGGCCCACATGGTCGAGGACCACGCAAGGTTTTCATTGAGCAAACACCCGCCCTTATAGTGAATATCATCCGCAAAGCGGTCCACCGTCGAGCAAATCGAAATCACCGCCTTGAGCGGTTCGGGCTGCAAATAGGCTGTCTGCAGGCAGTTAAATCCGCCCCAGCTGATCCCCTGCATCCCGATGTGGTCCGTGCACCACGCCTGCGCCGCGAGCCAGTGGATCACCTCGACAGCGTCATCAAGCTCTTGCTGGGTGTATTCGTCTTCCATGTGGCCATAGCTGTCGCCATTGCCGCGCATATCAACCCGCACCATGGCATAGCCCCGTGCCGCCATCCACGGATGGCTGGTCTCGTCGCGCGCGCAGGTCCCGTCGCGCTTGCGATAGGGCAAATGCTCCAAAACCGCCGGCACAGGGTCTTCCCCCGCATCCACAGGCATCCACACCCGCGCCGAAAGGCGCACCCCGTCAGACATGACAATCCCCAGATCAGGGATATCAATGATCTCTCTTAAACCTTGCTCGCTCATACTGCGAAGTCTGACCCCCTGCACACCAAAGTCAAGCGCGCAAACCTAGCCCGCCAGCCGAAACGGCTCGGCCTGCGCCTCGGCACTGTCAGGAGCCTCCGCTTTGTCGCCCTCGCCCCATGTCATACTGATCGCACAATAGGGCTTGCCGCCATAGTCGACAGGCGACCCCACAACCGCAGCCTCAAAACCGATCCCCCGCACGATTGCGTCAAAGTTTTTGCGGGTAAAAGCCAGAAGCTCGACCGCTCCCACCTCCTCCAAAAACTCGGCAATGGTGAGGAAAAGCGCGGTCAGCGCGGGCTTGCCAGAAGCCTCCAAACGGCTCACTTCCCAAATATCGCGCTCTGTCGGGGCGACACGGCTGCCCAGGATGGTGGCCGGAATTCCGGGCAACAACCCCAAAGTGGCGTCGCGCATCATGTAGCTATACTCGTGAACGCCGTAAGACACCCGCGCCGATGTCGGCAAAAGCCGCGCATAGCCCTCGACCTGCCCGTCGCGCTCGATCAAAATGTAAACCGTTTCGGCGCGGTCATATTGATCCTGCTCGATATGCGCACTGCGCGGGATATCCCACCCAAGCTTGTCGTGAAACAACACCCGACGCTTGCGCAGGTGTTCATGCACCAAAGCCCCGTAAACACCACGGTTTTGGTCACTCACGACAATACGATTCCACATAACACAGCCCCCCAGTCGGCCCCGAGCGCAAAGATTTCATACACAGCAGCCCCCTCAAGAGACACAACCTTGAGTTGCATTGCAAGTCAAAAGAATGCGCGCCCTCAACAGCGGCCACAGGCGTGGCTGCGCCACCGCCGTCAACTCCAAGCTCAGGGATGAGATTTCAGTCGGGTGTGGTGTCAGTCAGCTCGTTGAGCAGATCCAGCAGCGCATCAAGCTTTTGCTGGCCGACACGCTCGCGCAACTGCTCGGCAATCACAAGGCTCTCGGGCTGGGCGGCCACCAACATATCGCGCCCCTCTTGCGTGATCCGGACCTGCACACGACGGCGATCCTCAGGATGACCCTTGCGCGCAATCAGCCCCTTTTTCTCCAGAAGCTGCATGATCCGCGTCAGCGACGGGTTGAGCAAACAGGCCGCCTCGGCGATCTCTTTGGGGTCCATCATGCCGCGCTCGTCCAGCACACGCATCACCCGCCACTGCTGTTCGGTCACGCCGATCTTGGCAAGCAACTGCCGGTAAGGCGCCATAATCGCCTCCCGCCCCCGCAACATAGCAATGGGCAAAGACCGCCCCGTGCTTGGAAGAAGGTTGGCCGCCGTGCCGTTCTGGTCTGGATCCGTGTCACTCATGCGCCCCTTTATGCGCAATGTGGGCTTTTGAGCAAGCAGTTTAGATGTCACAGCGCGCAGCGACGGCTCTTGCGGCGCACCCGCTTTCGAATTTGCTTCGCAAATCCGACCGAAGCGAGAGGGCGCTGCCCTCTCGCGCTCTCCCGGGATATTTCCAGAAAGAAAAAGGTGAAGAGGCCTTGCCCACTTCCCTGCCCCGTTCTCCTCTGCCATACTAGGGCAAACCTATAACAAGACGAGCAGCGACATATGTCAGACGATCTTCTTTCCGGCGCGGGCGCCAGCCCCGACAGCTACGACGCATCCTCCATTCAGGTGCTTGAAGACATGGAGCACGTCCGCCTGCGCCCCGGGATGTATATCGGCGGCAAGGACGACCGCGCCCTGCACCATATGGTTGCCGAAATCATCGACAACTCGATGGATGAGGCCGTCGCAGGCCACGCCACATGGATCGAAGTCGAGCTCCATGAAAACGGCCATGTGTCTGTGCGCGACAATGGCCGCGGTATCCCGACAGGGCCGCACCCCTCTGATCCGAACAAATCCGCGCTTGAGATTATCTTCTGCACGCTCAACGCGGGCGGCAAGTTTTCGGGCGACAGCTACGAAACATCGGGCGGCCTGCACGGCGTCGGCTCCTCCGTCGTCAACGCGCTCTCAGATCATTTGCGCGTCGAAGTCGCGCGCAACAAAGAGCTGTTTGCTATGGAGTTCTCCCGTGGCGTGCCACAAGGCAAGCTCGCCAAGATCGGCGCCGCACCCAACCGCCGCGGCACCTCTGTGACCTTTCACCCTGACGCCGAAATCTTCGCCTCTCTCAAGCTCAAGCCTGCCCGCCTCTTTGCCATGGCGCGCTCCAAGGCCTATCTCTTCTCTGGTGTCGAGATCCGCTGGAAGACTGCGCAAACAGACGGCGACACCCCCAAGGAAGCCACATTCCACTTCCCAGGCGGCTTGGCGGACTACCTCAAGGAAGTCATGGGCGGCGCAACCACCTATTCGGAAAATCCCTTCGCAGGCACAGTATCTTTCGAGAAGTTCGAACGCCCCGGCAAAGTCGAATGGGCGATCAACTGGACGCCCTCCCGCGACGGCTTCATCCAGAGCTATTGTAACACCGTGCCCACCCCTGAGGGCGGCACACATGAGGCAGGCTTCTGGGCCGCGATCCTCAAGGGCATCAAAGCCTACGGCGAGCTTGTCGGCAACAAAAAGGCCGCGCAAATCACCCGCGAAGACCTCACCACAGGCGCAGGCGCGCTTGTGAGCTGCTTCATCCGCGAGCCAGAGTTTGTCGGCCAGACCAAAGACCGCCTCGCCACCGTGGAAGCGCAGCGCATGGTCGAAAACTCGGTGCGCGATCACTTTGACAACTGGCTCGCCGCCGATACCAAATCCGCAGGCGCGATCCTTGATTTCTTGGTGCTCAGAGCCGAAGAACGCCTGCGCCGCCGCCAGGAAAAAGAGACCTCGCGCAAAACCGCCACACAAAAGCTGCGCCTCCCCGGCAAGCTCACCGACTGCTCCTCCAAGAGCCGCGAGGGCACCGAGCTCTTCATCGTGGAAGGTGACTCCGCTGGCGGCTCCGCCAAAATGGCCCGCGACCGTCGCAACCAAGCGCTCCTGCCCCTGCGCGGCAAAATCCTCAACGTGCTCGGCTCGGCCTCCTCCAAGATCGGAACCAATCAGGAAATCGCCGACCTGACCCAAGCGCTTGGCGTCGGCCTCGGCACCAAATTCAACGTTGATGATCTGCGCTATGACAAAGTCATCATCATGACAGATGCCGACGTCGACGGCGCCCATATCGCCGCGCTCCTGATGACCTTCTTCTTCACCCAGATGCGCCCGATGATCGACCATGGCCACCTCTACCTCGCCTGCCCGCCCCTCTACCGCCTGACGCAGGGCGCGCGCCGCCTCTATGTGGCGGATGACGCCGAAAAAGACCGCATGATGGACAAGGGCCTCGGCGGCAAAGGCAAAATTGACGTGCAGCGCTTCAAGGGCCTTGGCGAAATGGACGCGAAAGACCTCAAAGAAACCACGATGGACCCGAAATCACGCAAACTGATCCGCGTGACGATTGACGAGGACGAACCGGGCCAAACAGGCGATCTGGTCGAACGGCTGATGGGCAAGAAGCCCGAAATGCGCTTCCAGTATATCTCCGAAAACGCGCGGTTTGTTGAGGAGCTGGATGTTTAAGGCTGACGACTAAGCTCCCTCATTCCGCTGGAGAAAATTTCATTTTGCCGCTCCGTGTCGGTAATGACTTCATCATGCGCAGCTTCCCAAAGAGCTTTTACTTCATTAGCACTCAAAACTTCGATACTAATTTTACGATCTCGGTTCGCGGGGTCTGAAACACTTGATGAATGATCATTTCCGTCGCATTTTGAAATATGCTGTTGCATTGCAAAAGCGAGACTACCTTCTTCATAGAAATAAACCCTTCCACCACGGTATGGAGCCCAACTGGGCCGAATAGCTCGCTTTTTGCCGTGGTCGAAGCTTACGTAGCCTACTTCTCCAATTTTTGTGCCATGGTAACGAAACGAAATAAGGATAACTTGACTTCCTTTTGGTAGGCTATGCCCAACCTCTCCCCTGACCCACTCTTCATCGAGAGCTTCTGCATCATCGTCAAATTTATAGGTATACTCAGGGAAAGCGTTGTGAAAATAGATGCCGCTTTCCCAAGACTTCCAGCTACCTTCATCTTTCAGTAAATGCTTCAATCGCTCGTAGGGTTCAAGGTTAAGCCCAAACCTTTCCCTAAACATGACTTCAACCTGATCTGATGAAGCGGATTTATCTATTGGCGTATTGGTGTCTTCAATTCGTGAATAAATCGCAGGAAGAACAGTGACCCCCCTACACCTATAACACTCCAATAGTCGATATGGCTTTTCAGGCTTGTCAGCTATCTCTAGGACATCAATATTTTTCCCACTTGAGCTCACGCTCCACAGTCGTAACGTAGGAGTGCGTCCGGCCTCGAATTTGCTAGCTATGTCCCGAAAGAAGCTCACCAGATCAGCCTGATTAAGCCTATTTTCTTGTGGAACTCCAACTATCCCAAATGTTTTATCCTCGATGCCGTAGACCAAATACCTACTGCCAACCCAATCAGCGTTAGCGAGACATAGAACATCGTGAACAAGCTCAGCTTTGTTTTCGTGATGCTTCTGCTTAAAATCCCAATACACACCTTCGCGAGTTCTTGAGATCAAGTCTGAAACAAGTCTGAGAGTGTCTTTTTCCTTCATGCGTCTAGGCTCACTTTAACTCTTAAATCGAACTGTCAGCAATCTTTAGAAAGTGAGCACAACTAAGCAAGGCTAGAAATTGGCATCACACGCCAAAGAGGAGCCTCAACATGGCTACGGCCCACTTTCAGGACCATACCACCGCACGCTCCCTTAATCCCCCCTCACCGCCGCAAGACCCATTCCCCTGGTGCACGCTTTGTGCACGCCTTGTGCACGCTTTTCACCCCCTTCCCAAATCGCCAAAATCACCGCGTTAACCCTCTCGCCAGCTCGGCGGGTTCCCGCTACTCTCCCCCCATGCGCCTCATTGCCCTCGCCCTCATCCTCTTCCTCGCAGCCTGCGGCCGCCCCCTCACAACGGGCGAAACGGCGCTGCTGTCCCAGCTCTACGGCGAGAGCTTCGCAACAGAGCGCGCCCGCCTGCACAACGGCGCGCTGGTCGGCTCGGTTACCTTCAAACGCAAGAAGCGCCCCCGCCTCACCTGCCGCGAGCGCATCTTCCCCGAGGGCCGCGACGAGATCGTCACAACAAGCCCCGCTGCGGTGGCGCTCTTCAATCATGTGTTCTTCTCCAAGCCCTTCTTTTCAAAAGACTATATGCATGGCTACCCGGAGAGCATGAGCTTGTATGCCGCCATGCTTCTCGCC
>NZ_CBFHPP010000010.1:0-9613 GCF_965657785.1 Lentibacter sp. | reverse complement strand
TCCAAGCCCTTCTTTTCAAAAGACTATATGCATGGCTACCCGGAGAGCATGAGCTTGTATGCCGCCATGCTCTTCGCCCATGAAGCCACCCATATCTGGCAGTGGCAAAACCGCGCCACAACGGGCTATCACCCGCTCAAAGCCGCCGCCGAACACAGCGCCGTCGATGACCCTTATCTCTTTGAGATCAAAACAGATAACCGCTTTCTCGACTATCCCTACGAGCAGCAGGCCAGCCTTGTTGAGGAATACGTCTGCTGCACAGCCCTTGACCCAGACGCGCCGCGCACCGCCCGCTTGCATGCCATGCTCTCAGAGGCCTTGCCACTCCAAAATATCCATATCCCCCAAAAGGTTAGCCTCCCATGGAACGGAGCCGAAACACGCAACATCTGCCGCTAACTCTCTGGCTTCCTCTTTCCAAAAATATCCCGGGGGTAGGATTCAAAAGCACTATCGCTTTTGAATCTAGGGGGCAGCGCCCCCAACTGATCGGATTTGCGAAGCAAATTCGAAGCCTTTAAAGCCGCTTCAAAACCTCCGCGGCGAAATGCTCGCCGCGCTTCTCAAAGCTGTCATACTGATCAAAGCTCGCGGCCGCAGGGGCCAGCAGAACAACATCGCCCGCCTCGGCCTCGCGCATCGCCGCCTCCACAGCGGCCTCCATCGTCGTGCAGACCTCTGTCTCGATCCCCGAAAGCTGCATCGCAAACTGCGCCGCCTCACGGCCGATCACATAGGCCTTTTTCACGCCCCCAAGCGCCTCGGCCAGCCCGCTCAGCCCGCCTTCTTTTTCCAGCCCGCCGCAAATCCAGCGGATGTTGCCAAACGCGCGCAAAGCCTTCTCGGCGGCGTCCACATTCGTCGCCTTGCTGTCGTTCACATAAGACACGCCCCCCGCTTCAGCAATCAGCTGGGAGCGGTGCGGCAAGCCCTTAAAGCTGTGAAACCCTGCCTCAATCTCGCGCGGCGCAATCCCGAGCGCGCGGCAGACAGCATAGGCCGCACAGGCGTTCTGATGGTTGTGCGCCCCCGGCAGGCCTTTCACCGCGCGCAAATCAATCGAGGCCACCTGCCGCCCCTTGCGCCATTCGGCCAGAAAGCCCTTCTTGGCATAGACGTTCCAGCCGTGCCCCGTGAGCTTGCGCTCCACAGAGATGCGGATCACTCGGTCGTCGCCCTGCCCCGCCGAGAGCTGGTTGTCCAGAAACAGCCCCTCGTTTTCGTCCACGCCAATAACAGCACGGTCAGGCCCACCCTCCGCAAAGAGCCGCCGCTTGGCCGCAAAATAGCCGCCCATCCCCTGATGGCGGTCCAGATGGTCGGGCGAAAGGTTGGTAAAAACCGCAATGTCAGGCGTCAGCGCCCGCGCCAGCTCGGTCTGATAGGAGCTGAGCTCCAGCACAATCACATCGCCCGACAAAGGCGCGTCAATGTCCAGAACCCCGCGGCCGATATTGCCTGCAAGTTGCGCCGTCTTGCCCGCCGCCTCAATCAGATGCGCAATCAAAGCCGAGGTCGTGGACTTGCCATTAGAGCCTGTCACCGCCACCACACGGGGCGGAATATCAAGCTCGACCCATGCCCCCGAGCCAAGCGACGCAAAGAAAAGGCCAATGTCATTGTCCACAGGCACGCCCGCCAAAAGCGCTGCGGCGACAATGCGGTTTGGCTCAGGATACAGATGCGCAATCCCGGGGCTGACAACAAGCGTCGAAAGACGGCTCATCACCGCCTCTTTGCCAAGGTCAAGACACTCAAAGCCCTCAGCCTCCGCCTTGGCGCGCGCCTCGGGGTTGTCATCCCAGCAAAGCGCTTCAGCCCCGCCCGCGCGCAGGCTGCGCGCCGCTGAAAGTCCGCTGCGCCCAAGGCCCAGAACGCCCACGCTTTGGCCCGCATATCCAGTCACTGGAATCATCCGCTTCCCCCTTGGTGCACCTGTGGTGCGCGTTGTTAACGAAGTTTAAGTGTCGCAAGGCCGATCAGCGCCAGAATAAGCGAGATGATCCAGAAGCGGATCACAATCTGCGGCTCCGCCCAGCCCTTCTTTTCATAGTGGTGATGGATCGGCGCCATCAGGAAAACGCGCTTGCCCGTGCGCTTGAAGTAAAGCACCTGAATGATCACAGAGAGCGCCTCAACGACAAACAACCCCCCCACAATCGCAAGCACAATCTCGTGCTTTGTGCTCACAGCAATCGCCCCGAGCGCCCCGCCCAAAGCCAATGAGCCTGTGTCGCCCATAAACACAGCCGCAGGCGGCGCATTATACCAAAGAAAGCCAAGCCCGCCGCCAAAAATACCGAGCGGTAAAGATCAGGATTTCGCCGGTCCCGGGCACATAATGCACATCAAGATAGTCGGTAAAATCGACCCGCCCAACCGCATAAGCAATCACACCGAGCGTGCCCGCCGCGATCATCACAGGCATAATCGCAAGCCCGTCCAGCCCGTCCGTGAGGTTCACAGCATTGGCCGCGCCGACAATCACAATCATGGAAAACGGCACGAAGAGATAGCCAAGGTTGATCAGCGTGTTCTTGAACACAGGCATCGCCAGCTGATATTGCAGCGCATCAGGGTGATAAAGCGCCGCCCAATAGCCCGCAATCGCACTGATCACGAGGCCAAGCGCCATGCGCACCCGCCCCGAAACGCCCGCCGTGGTCTGTTTGCTCACCTTCGCATAATCATCGGCAAAGCCGATCGCGGCAAAGCCGACAGTGACAAACAAAACAATCCAGATAAACGGATTATCAAGCCGCGCCCAAAGCAGCGTCGAGGTCAAAAGCGCGCCAACAATGAGCAATCCGCCCATTGTCGGTGTGCCCGCCTTCGCCAGATGCCCCTCGGGGCCATCGTCCCGAATGGGCTGGCCCTTGCCCTGACGGCGCCGCAAGACGTTGATCAGAGGTGGCCCGAAGAGAAACCCGAAAATAAGAGCCGTGAGAAAAGCGCCACCGGCGCGGAAGGTGATATACCTGAACAGGTTGAAAAAATCGCCCCCGTCGGACAGTGCCGTAAGCCAGTAAAGCATCTACTCTATTCCTCGTCTCTCTGTTTTTGGGCGCATGGCCGATCGGATCGCGCTGACAACACGGCTCACGCCGATCCCTTTGGAGCCTTTCACCAAGACTATATCACCTGCGCGTAAATATCCGCGCACTTTGGCGGCAAGTTCGTCCGCCGTCTCAAACCAGTCGCCCTGTTGATCGGGCGGCAGCGCCTCCCAAGCATGGCGCATCAATGGCCCCACGCAATGCACACGATCCAACGCCGCAAGAGAAGGCAGCTGCGCCACGCGGGCGTGCTCTTCAAACTCGCTCACCCCAAGCTCCAGCATATCTCCGATGATCGCAATCTTGCGGCTTTTGCCCTCGGGGCGCGCAATATCCGCCAAAACCTGAAGCGAGGCCACAAGCGACGCAGGGTTGGCATTGAACGCATCATCAATCAGCTCGATATGGTCGTCTTCAACCTCATCCAGCGCCAGAATTTCGCGCCGCCCCCGCCCCGCAGGCGGCTCCCACCGCGCCAGATCGGCCGCCGCCACAGCGCGCTCACACCCGACCGCCTCACACACCGCAATCGCGCCAAGCCCGTTCATGGCAAAATGCTGCCCTGCCGCGCCAACCTTAAAGAGAAGCGCTTCGCCAAAGGCTTCGGCCTCGGCGATGGTCATATTGTCTTTCAGCCGTGTAAAAACCAGCCGATAGTCTTCTGACCTTGTGCCAAAAGTCAGCCCTCGGCCCGCATATTGAGCCGCCTTCGCCGCCAAAATCGGCGCCGTCTCGATATCGCCGTTCCAGATCGCCACGCCGCCCTCGACAAGCCCCTCCATAATCGCGGCTTTTTCCACTGCGATGCCTTCGATGTTGTCAAACGCCGCCAAATGCGCCGCCGCAACAGTGGTGATCATCACCACATGGGGTGCGGCCATCTTCGCCAAAGGCGCAATTTCTCCAGGGTGGTTCATGCCGATCTCGATCACGGCAAATTCGGCCTCAAGCGGCATCCGCGCCAGCGTCAGCGGCACGCCCCAGTGGTTGTTATAGCTCGCCTCTGCGGCATGGCAGAAGCCCTGTGCCGCAAGCATCACCCGCAGCATTTCCTTGGTCGAGGTCTTGCCCGCGCTCCCCGTCACTCCGATGATTTTGGCCTTGCTTCTCGCCCGTGCCGCGCGGCCCAAGTCTTCCAGCGCCGCCAGCACATCCGCCACAAGCAAGAGCCTGTCTGAGCCTTCCAGCCCTTCCGGCACATGGCTCACAAGCGCCGCCGCCGCGCCCTTCTCAAGCGCCTGCGCGACAAACTCATGGCCGTCGCGCGCCGCCTTCAGCGCCACAAAAAGATCGCCCGCCGCAAGCGTGCGGGTGTCGATCGAAACGCCACTGGCTGTCCAATCCGAGCCAACAGCGCCGCCCGTGGCCGCTGCGGCCGCCGCACTTGTCCAAAGAGGCTTCATATTCTGCCCTCCAAAGCCGCCACAGCCACGCTGGCCTGCTCCACATCATCAAACGGCAGCACAGTGTCGCCAATGGTCTGGCCCGTCTCATGGCCCTTGCCCGCAATCAAAAGCGCATCTCCGGCCTGTAGCAAATCAACGCCACGCAAGATCGCCTCGGCGCGATCCCCGACTTCATAAGCCTCAGGACAGCCCTTCAATACAGCCGCGCGAATATCCGCAGGCGCCTCCGAGCGCGGATTGTCATCGGTGACAATCACAATATCCGCGTGCTCCGCCGCCGCTGCGCCCATCAAGGGCCGCTTGCTGGTGTCGCGGTCCCCGCCTGCGCCGATAATGGCAATAATCCGCCCGGGAATATGCGGCCGCATCGCTTGCAGTGCGGTCGCAATCGCGTCTGGCGTATGGGAATAGTCAACAAAAACAGTCGCCCCGTTGTCACGCGTCGCCGCAAGCTGCATCCGCCCGCGCACCGTTTCCATATGATCCAGCGTTTCAAAGACAGCCTGCGGGTCTTCTCCCGCCGCAATCACAAGCCCCGCCGCCAAAAGCACATTCTCGGCCTGAAACCCGCCCATAAGCTTGAGATCGGCACGGTAGCCACGGCTGTTATGCTTGAAAAAGACTTCCTGCCCCATGCCATGAAAGCGCTGCGCCGTCAGCTGGATGTCTGCGCCCTCCATACGGCCCACGCTGATCACTTCAATCTCGCGCGTCTGCGCAATGGCCGCCATATCAGGCCCGCGCGGATCGTCGATATTGATCACAGCGACGCCATCATCGCCCAAAACCCGCCCGAAAAGCGCGGCCTTGGCGGCGAAATATTCCTCAAACGTGGCGTGATAATCCAGATGATCCTGCGTAAAGTTGCTAAACCCCGCCGCCGCCAGCTGAACCCCGTCAAGGCGGTATTGCGACAGCCCATGGCTTGAGGCCTCCATGGCGGCATGGGTGATCCCCGCCTCGGTGGCCGCCGCCAAAGTGCGGTGCAGCGTGATCGGCTCCGGCGTCGTATGCGCCAGCGGCGCGCTCCAGTCGCCCTCCACACCCGTTGTGCCAAGGTTCACAGCCCGCAAGCCCAGCTCCTGCCAGATCATGCGCACAAAGCTTGAGACAGAGGTCTTGCCGTTGGTGCCAGTGACAGCAATCATGGTTTCAGGCTGCGCCCCAAACCAGAGCGCCGCCGTATAAGCCAGAACCTGACGCGGGTTTTCCGACACAATCAAGGCCGCATCAGCGCCCGCAAGCTCGGCTTCGGCAAGCGCTGCGCCCTCGGCGTCCGTGAGGATCGCACGCGCGCCCATTCGCAAAGCATATTGAATAAATGCACCACCATGCACAGAGGTGCCAGGAAGCGCTGCAAACAGCATTCCCTCTTTCACCAATCGGCTGTCCACAGCCAGACCGCTGACGCTGACATCGCCCCCGACTGTGGCCCGTAGCCCCAGCTCGCTTAACTTTTTATGCCCCACCACCGCCTCTTTCGCGTTAATTCGATGTGAGCGTTATACCAGCCAATTTCCCTGGTTCAACGTTTGGTCGCAATCCAAGCAGCGGCGCAACGCGGTTGATCATCTCCGCCGCCACAGGCACAGCCGTCCAGCCCGCGCTGCGGCGGTTTTCACCGAGCGTATAAATCTCTGGCTCATCCAAGGTCAGGATCAAGACATATTGCGGCTTGTCAGTTGGGAAAACGCTGGCAAAGGTCGCCATGGTCTTGTCTTTGTAGTAGCCACCCGTCGCCTTCAGCTTCTCTGAGGTGCCCGTCTTGCCGCCCACAGAATAGCCCGCCACATCGCCAAAGCTCGCGGTGCCATCGGTCACAACCTTGCGCATCATATCGGTCATCTCCTGCGCCACACGTGGCTCCACAACCTGCGCGCCATAGTTCGGCCCGTCCTGCTTCAGAAGCGTCGGCGCAATCTTGCGCCCGCCATTGGCGATTGTTGAAAAGGCCGCAGCCAGATGCATCGGCGTTGCCGAAAGCCCGTGACCATAAGAAATCGTCATGGTCGAAATTTCAGACCAATGCTTGGGCAAAAGCGGCTTGCCGCCGCCCGCCTCGGGCATTTCTAGGCTCGTCGTCTCCAAAAACCCGAGCCCGTCCAGAAAGCTGCGCTGGCGCTCTGCCCCAATCATCTGCGCAATCCGCGCGGTCCCGATATTTGAGCTTTCCGTCAAGACGGTTTCCACACTCAGCTCAGGGCCATAGTTGTGAAAATCGCGGATCCGGTGCTTGCCCCAAACAAGCGGGCCACGGGTGTTGATCATTGTGTCTTTGGTCACAAGCCCAAGCTCGATAGCCTGCGCAATGGCAAAGACCTTAAAGGTCGAGCCAAGCTCATAAACCCCCTGCAACGCGCGGTTAAACAGCGGGCTGTCATCAGGATGCCCCTGCACAGGCGGCGCAGGGCGATTGTTCGGGTCAAAATCAGGCAGGCTCACCACAGAGATCACTTCGCCTGTGTGCACATCCATCAGAATGCTTGCCGCGCCCTTCGCCCCCATCAGGCGCATCCCGCCCTCAAGCACGCGCTCGGAGGCGGTCTGCACGGTCATATCCAACGAAAGCTGCAAAGGCTTCGCGCCGTTGGCAGGGTCGCGCAGATATGCGTCAAACTGCTTTTCAACGCCCGCCGTGCCAATCACTTCCGCCGCATGAACCCCCTCACGGCCAAAACTGGTTCCGCCCATGACGTGCGCAGCCAAGGAGCCGTTCGGATAAAGCCGCGCCTCACGCGGGCCAAACAGCAAGCCCGGCTCGCCGATGTCATGCACAAGCTGAAGCTGCTCGGGGCTAATCTTCTTTTTCACCCAAAGAAACTTGCGCTTTCCCGTGAAATCCTTGGTCAGCCGCGCCTCGTCCAGATCAGGGAAAATCTTCACGAGCTCTTTGGCCGCGCGGACAGGTTCGATCATTT
This sequence comes from Lentibacter sp., assembly GCF_965657785.1. GTDB lineage: Bacteria > Pseudomonadota > Alphaproteobacteria > Rhodobacterales > Rhodobacteraceae > Lentibacter. Next base: position 2,230 of record NZ_CBFHPP010000010.1, on the reverse strand, counting down.
CCTGAGGCTGCGCATAGAGTGAATGCGTTTCGATATTGGTTGCCAATACGCGCCCGCGACGGTCCACAATATCGGCACGCTGCGCCAGAATCTCGACACCGCCGCCTGCAGCCCGCAGCTCTGTTGGCTCGGAGCCGGCCAAAAGGCCCATCTGCGCCGCAATCACAGCATAAGCGCAGAAAAACATCACCCCAAGCACCACAAGACGCCCCTCGCCCACCGAGCGAAGATCATTCTGGATCGCCTCATGGCGCGCGCTGGTGTTACGCCGCTCAATGGCGTCAGGGTCTGTGCCCTTCTTGCGCGCGTCCAGAATGGCAGCCAGAGGTCTGAGAGGAATTCGTGTCATTGGTCTGCTCCGCTCACTTGCGCCCCGTCGCTTGAGACTTCAATCGAGCCATCAAAACTCAGCTCAAGCTCCTCGGCCTGCGGCTCCACAGGATAGCCAACCTCGGTGATCGTGCCAAAATGCTCTGCCGCCAAGGGCAAAAGCCCGATTTTTTCAAAATTCAGGTCTGTCAATTCGTGCAGACGGTCAGGGCGGTTCAGATAGGCCCATTCGGCCCGCAAAATCGCCAGCCGCGCTCGCGCCTCGCCAATCTCGGTCTGCAAACGCTGCGAAGAGGCATAGGCCTCTTGGGTCTGGTAGTTCTCGTGATAGGCCCAGAACGCGCTGCCAATCACGCAAAGCGCCGTCAGCAAAACAATAATGGTTCTCATAAGACACCCTCACCCAATTGTGGCGCTCCCACTGTTTTTGCGCTGACATCCCGCGCAGGCACATCGGTGCGCCGCGCCAACCGCAACAGCGCACTTCGGCTGCGCGGGTTGTCTTCAAGCTCTTCGGCGTTCGGCCCGATGGCCTTTTTGTTGATCAATTCAAAGGTCGCAGGCTCTGGCACCTGCGCAGGCGCATAGCGACTGCCGCCGCCCGTCTCGCCCGCCCTGAGCCGCATAAAGCGCTTCACAACGCGGTCCTCCAGCGAATGAAACGATACCACAGCTAAAAGACCGCCGGGTTTGAGCGCGCGTTCCGCCGCCTCAAGCCCTGCCACAAGCTCACCAAATTCATCGTTCACAGCAATTCTGATCGCCTGAAAACTGCGCGTCGCAGGGTGGCTCTGGCCTGGCTTGGGCCGTGGCATCACGCTCTGGATGATCTCTGCCAAGCGCCCCGTTGTCTCGATAGGGGCCAGCTCGCGCGCCTTGACAATCGCCTTGGCGATCCTGCGGCTGGCGCGGTCTTCGCCGTAAAGATAAATAATATCAGCAATTTGCGCTTCATCAAGCGCATTGACAAGCTCCTTGGCCGAGCGCCCCGTCTGGCTCATCCGCATATCCAGCGGCCCGTCGCCCTGAAACGAAAACCCGCGCTCCGCCAGATCAAGCTGCATCGAGCTGACCCCCAGATCCAGCACAACGCCATCGACCTGCTCGGCAACCTCATCAAGCTTTGAAAATGTGGTCTGGTGCAAAGCGACCCTGTCGCCATATTCCGCCGCCCAGACGCCCGCCAGCTCATGCGCCAGCGGGTCACGGTCGATCCCGATCAGCCTCTCCGCGCCTGCGTCAAGCAAGCCTTTGGCATAACCGCCCGCGCCCAGCGTTCCGTCCACCCAGACGCCCGAAACGGGCGCCACATGGTCCAGAATAGCCCCTAGCAAAACCGGAATATGCCTGCGCTCTGATGTGGCACGTTCCATATCGCGCTATTCCCCGCCTGTCGCCTTATCAAGGTAAATCAATGGATCAAAATCCTCTGGCAGCTCGTCGAGCCACTCTTCGGTCTTGGCCAGCTCTTCCGCCTCATAGGTCTCAGGCTTCCAGATCTGGAAGGTGTCGCCCGCAGCAATAAAGAACGCCTCGCCCTCAAGGCCGATCTTTTCGCGCAGCTTTTGCGGCAGCACAAGACGGCCTGTCTCATCCACAGTTGTCGGCAAGGACTGCCCCTGAAAGAGACGTTGAAGAATTTTGCGCTCGGTCGACCCACGCGGCAAGGACGCAATCTTGTCGTCCACTTCGGTAATCGCCTCAACCGTATAACATTCAAGATAGGTGCGGCGGTGATCCCCATAAACAATCACCAGCTCGGGCGTGTCGCCCTCGCGCCAGTTCGGGTCAGAGGCCTCCAGAACACGCCGAAAAGAGGCCGGAATTGACACCCGCCCCTTAGCATCCACCTTATGGTGGCTTTCGCCGCGAAATCTACGAACCACTTGGGCCGCCTCTC
>NZ_CBFHPP010000009.1:78649-99977 GCF_965657785.1 Lentibacter sp. | reverse complement strand
GCCGTGTGGGGGCACCATTCATCATAAAATTAATGATTAGTATCAATTGGTTGCCTGCTTTGGGGGTGTTTCTGCTCGCGCGGGGATATGCCATCAGTCCTTTGATTTGCACCAATATAGCGATCTGCAAGGTCAGGCGTGAGGCGCGCTCTATCGTTGGCGCGTTATTGTCTGGTATGCAAAGTCATTCTGCTAGGGCGGGCCGCACATACATAAATAGATACGGGGTACCCGCTGTTAATTAGGGACTTAACCGTGCGGGTCATGATCCGCCGGCGAGGGGCAGCCTGATGCCTTGGAAAGATTTGCTTCTGCGCGGATCAACCTTGCCTGATTGGCAAAGCTCTGACAGGCTCTTTGTGGTGAAATATGAGGTGTTTGCTCGCTCCTCGCGCCACAAAAATAATTATTGTATATCCTTAATTTTCTTTCTACCCTCTGCTCATGCTTGGTGCGTTTGGTCCAGCGGTGCCTGAAATGATCAAGTAAAGCAGAGACTTACCATACATTTGTTCAACATGAACAACACGTGCCATTTTGTCGGGTTTGCAGCCGGCTCCGAAAACAACAACACTGCCTGCATAAAGCTAACACCAAGGGAGAGGTTACTATGAAAAGAACAACAGCTATTCTAACGGTTGCGGCACTCATGTCGTCGTCCGCTGTGGTCAATGCTGAAACGCTTCGCTGGGCCCGTGCCGGTGATGCGCTGACCCTTGATCCGCATTCCCAAAACGAAGGCCCCAGCCACACCATGCGTCATCAGATGTATGAGCCGCTGATCATTCGTGACACAGCCGGAAACTTTGTTCCGACGCTGGCCACCGACTGGGCCCCGAGCGCTGATAACCCGAATGTATGGGTGTTCAACCTGCGCCAAGGGGTGAAATTCCACGATGGCGCTGACTTTACGGCCGAAGACGTAGTCTTCAGCTTTGAACGTGCAAAGCAGCCAAATTCTGACATGAAAGAGCTGATCGGCTCTATCACTGAGGTGCGCGCTGTCAGCGATTATGTGGTTGAGATCGAAACAAGCGGTCCGAACCCGATCCTGCCCTCCAACCTGACAAACCTGTTCATGATGGACAAAGGTTGGACGGAAGCGAACAACACCGTCAACGTGCAAGACTTTGAGGGCGGAGAGATCACCTTTGCCACGACAAACGTCAACGGAACAGGGGCGTATACGCTTGTGAGCCGTGAGCCAGACGTGAAAACCGTTATGGCTCGCAACGAAAACTACTGGGGTCGTAACGACTTCCCGATGGAAGTGAGCGAAATCGTATACACGCCGATCCAGAATGCTGCGACCCGTGTGGCTGCATTGCTGTCTGGCGAAGTAGACTTTTTGCAGGATATGCCGGTTCAGGATTTGGCCCGTGTCGACAACGCCGAAGGTCTGGTTGTCAAGCAAGCCCCACAGAATCGCGTCATCTTTTTTGGTATGAACCAAGGGGCCGATGACCTAGAAGCTGATAACGTGGAGGGCGCAAACCCGTTGGCAGACGTCCGCGTGCGCAAGGCGATGTCCATGGCGATCAACCGCGATGCGATCCAACAGGTTGTTATGCGTGGTCAGTCCGAACCAGCAGGCATGATTGCCCCACCATTCGTCAATGGCTGGACCGCTGAGATGGATGGCGAAAGTGTCACTGACGTTGAAGGCGCGAGAGCGCTGATGGCTGAGGCCGGGTATGGAGACGGCTTCTCGATCCGTCTGGATTGCCCTAATGACCGTTACATCAACGATGAAGCGATCTGTCAGGCTGCTGTCGGGATGTTGGGGCAGATTGGTGTCACTGTGAATCTTGATGCAATCCCGAAGGCGCAGCACTTCCCGAAAATCACTGATGGTGCGACGGATTTCTATATGCTCGGTTGGGGTGTTCCGACTTACGACTCTGAATATGTGTTCAACTTCCTCGTGCACGGTCGTGAAAGCGACATCGGGACATGGAACGGAACCGGATTTGACAACGATGAGCTGGACGCCAAGATCAAATCGCTTGCATCGAACACCGATCTGGCTTCCCGGAACGCGGATATCGCAAGCATCTGGCGTGTGGTTCAGGACGAGCAGCTTTATATCCCAATCCACCATCAGGTGCTAAACTGGGGTATGGCTGAAAACGTTGGTGTAGAGGTTGACCCCGAAGATCAGCCACGCGTTAAATACTTCACGATGAAGTAATACCGCATGACGGCGCGCCTGCTTGATGTGGGCGCGCCTTTTTGGCCAAATATGTGGGGCAGGCGGCCCTGTGTCGGCTCTCATTCTTTTTACAACGTGTCCAGTGGCCCCTTCAGGTCGTTCTGGCAAAGCAAGGCCTTTGCGATGTTGCCGTTCATTCTCAAACGCATTTCTCAATCCTTTTTGGTGTTGGTCATCACAGGGGCCATTGCGTTTTCGATGTTCACCTTTGTAGGCGATCCCGTTGACAATATGCTGGGTCAAGAGCGCACGATGGAAGACGTTGAGCGCTTGCGCGCGCAGCTTGGGCTCGATCAACCGATCCCCGTGCAATATGTGAAGTTCTTGGGGGAGGCCGTGAAAGGCAATTTCGGGGTCAGCTACCGGCAGGGCCGTGAGGTGTCTGAAATTATTATGGAACGCGCCCCCGCCACGCTGGAGCTGGCTGCTCTATCTGCTGTTTTTGCCATTGTCGTGGGAATTGCACTGGGCGTGTTAACCGCGATCCGCCGAGATGGCTTTCTCGCCAACTTTATCATGTCCGCGTCACTGATCGGGGTGTCGCTGCCAACATTTCTGATTGGTATTTTGCTGATCTACCTGTTCTCGGTCGAACTGGGGTGGTTGCCGAGCTTTGGCCGCGGTGATGTGGTGCAAGTCGGCTGGTGGAGCACAGGGTTCTTGACGGAATCGGGTTTGAAAGCCTTGATCTTGCCGTCGATTACGCTGGGTTTGTATCAGATGACGCTGATCATGCGACTGGTGCGCTCTGAGATGCTGGAGGTGCTGCGCCAAGATTACATCCGATTTGCCCGCGCCCGTGGCCTAAGCGAACGGGTCATCAACTTTCGTCATGCGCTTAAAAATACAATGGTGCCTGTGGTGACGGTGATCGGGCTTCAGCTTGGTGCGATTATTGCCTTTGCGATCATTACCGAAACCGTGTTTCAGTGGCCCGGTTTGGGCTTGTTGTTCATCAACGCAATTCAGTTTGTCGATATTCCGGTCATGGCCGCGTATCTGATGATGATTTCGGTGATGTTTGTCGTCATCAACCTGCTGGTGGATATCTTATATGCCTTTATTGATCCTCGACTCAGGGTGGCCGCGAAATGACTGATCATTCGAAGTTGACAACCGAAGTCGTTCCCTCCCGTTTGCGCCGCGCGCTGGACAGTGACTTGTTTTACGCCTTTAAACGCTCTCCTGTTGCTATGGTGTCTTCTGTAGTTGCCGCCCTGTTGATTCTATCGGCGATCTTTGCGCCGTTAATCGCGCCGACAAACCCGTTTGATCCTGCGTCCTTGAACTTGATGAACGGCTTTACTGCGCCGATGGCCCCGAATGCCTTCACTGGTGACACCTTCTTGTTGGGCACGGACGACCAAGGCCGCGATGTCTTTTCAACCATCCTTTACGGGATGCGGATTTCGTTGTTCGTCGGCTTTGCGGCGGTCTTGTTTGCCGTGGTGCTTGGTATCTTCTTGGGCTTGATCGCGGGGTATTTTGGGGGCTGGGCTGATAGCTTCATTATGCGGGCCGCTGACGTGCAGTTGACGTTCCCGTCGATCCTCGTGGCGATGCTGATCTTTGGGGTTGCCAAGGGGGTGACACCTGTCGAGCACCGTGACCAAATGGCCATCTGGGTTTTGATCCTTGCGATTGGCTTGTCTGATTGGGTGCAGTTTGCCCGCGTCGTGCGCGGGGCAACGCTGGTTGAGAAAAGCAAAGACTACGTATCAGCTGCGCGGCTGATCGGGCGGCGGCCTTATGCCATTATGCTGCGGCATATCCTGCCGAATATTCTGTCGCCTGTGTTGGTGATCGCTACGATCTCACTGGCGCTTGCGATCATTGCCGAGGCCACGCTGAGCTTTCTGGGCGTCGGGGCACCTGCCACTCAACCGTCATTGGGCACATTGATCCGCGTCGGCCAAGGCTTCCTGTTCTCAGGCGAATGGTGGATCCTGTTCTTTCCGGCCTGCACGCTGCTTGCGCTCGCATTGAGCGTGAATATGCTGGGCGACTGGCTCCGTGATGCACTGAACCCGAGGCTAAAATGAGCGAACCCGTCCTTTCAATCCGTAACCTCACTGTCGAAATTCCGACCCGCCATGGCCTGTTCACGCCTGTGCGCGATGTCAGCTATGACATTCATCCGGGTGAAATCCGTGGTGTTGTGGGCGAAAGTGGGGCGGGCAAGTCTATGACGGGCAATGCCGTGATTGGTCTGCTTGATGATCCTGCGCGTATCGCGTCCGGTGAAATTTGGCTCAAAGGCCGTCGCATCGACAACCTGAGTGTCGAAGAACAGCGCGCCATTCGGGGCCGTGAGATCGGGATGATCTTTCAAGATCCGCTGACCTCGCTCAACCCGCTGTTTACCATTGGCGAGCAACTTGTTGAGACAATCCAGCTGCACCTGAATGTCTCTGCAAAAGAAGCCCGAGAGCGTGCCTTGGCCTTGCTTGATCGCGTGTCGATCCCTGACCCAAAGACCCGGTTTGACCAATACCCTCACCAGTTTTCTGGCGGGATGCGTCAACGTGTGGTGATTGCATTGGCCCTCTGTTCAGAGCCGTCGATCATTATTGCTGACGAACCCACGACTGCGCTGGATGTGTCGATCCAAGCCCAAGTGCTTGATCTGATCAAGGAACTTGCCCGCGAGACCCAAGTGGGCGTGATCCTTGTGACCCATGATATGGGCGTGATCGCGGACACAACCGAGCAAGTCACGGTGATGTATAACGGGCAGGTCGTGGAAAATGGAACAACCGATCAGGTTCTCAGCGCTCCACAGCATGACTATACCAAATCGCTGATCTCGGCTGTGCCGCGTCCGCAGATCAAACTGCATCGCTTTCCGCAAGTCAGCTATGGTGGCCGCGAGACGACGTTCAAGATCGAGGATCTCGCGCGAAACTGGACCAAATCGGAACCATCGAAGTCAGGCAAGTTGCTTGAAGTTGAGGGGATTACGAAGAAATTTCTCGAAAAATCGGCGATTCTTCCGTCATGGCGGACATATTTCACGGCAGTGGACGAGGTATCGTTCGACATCAAAGACGGTGAGGTATTTGGTCTTGTCGGTGAAAGCGGTTCTGGCAAATCTACTGTTGCACGGATGATCGGCACGCTGCTGGATGTGGACGGTGGCCACATCCGGTTTGATGGCGATGATGTGACAGCAATGTCACCCGCAGAGATTGCAGGGTATCGCCGCCAAATCCAGATGATCTTCCAAGACCCGTTCTCAAGCCTCAATCCACGCATGAAGGTCGAGAGTATTGTCGCCGAACCGCTGCTGCATCACAAAATCTTGCCTCCTGATCAGATCAGTGGACGGGTGCAAGAATTGCTTGATCGCGTCGGTCTGACACGCGCGGCGGCCGCGAAATATCCGCATGAGTTCTCTGGCGGGCAACGCCAACGGATATCTATCGCACGGGCCTTGGCGACGCAGCCGCGATTCCTAATCTGTGATGAACCGACAAGCGCGTTGGATGTGTCGATTCAGGCGCAAATTCTCAACATCCTGAAGGACCTGCAAGAACATCTGGGTCTGACCATGCTGTTTATCAGCCACGATTTACCAGTGGTGCGCCAAATGTGTGACCGAGTTGGTGTAATGAAACAGGGCAAATTGGTAGAGGTACAAGACACCGAAACGCTCTTCACCAACCCACAGCAAGACTATACCAAAAAGTTACTCAAGCTTATGCCACGTCTCGCGCAGTTGTCGGGGTAGGTAATGGCCCAAGGGACGACCATAGAACCGACTAAGCTGGGCCAGTTGATCCGCAAATGCCGCCAGCAGCGCAAACTGACGCTCAAGGAGTTATGCGATAAGGCGGGTGTGTCCATAGGCTATCTCTCGCAGGTCGAACGGGGCAATGCGACACCGTCACTTGGCACGCTTGCGCAAATTTCACACGCTTTGGATTTGGGGCTTGATGATTTCGTGGCCCGCCCAAAACCCGTTGATGCGGTGTCTTATGCGCGGCAAAGGCCGACGTTTTCAATTTCGAATTCTGGCGTCACCTATGAGACGCTCAGTTCTGAATTTCCCGGCCATGAGCTCTCGTCCTACATCATGAACTGCCCTCCCGGTTTTGTGTCCGAGACCTTCCAGCACGAGGGGGAGGAGTTCATCTACATCCTTAGCGGTTCTATTGAGAAAACACTGGATGGAGAGGCCTTTGTCCTGCGCGAAGGCGATAGTTTACATTACAACGGCATGACCCCGCACGCGTGGAAAACACTCGGCCAGACCCCAGCTCGCATGATGTGGACGGGCACGTTGGTGGTGCTGCAAGATCCTGTGAAAAACTGGCTGCCGGGCCAAGATGGCTCGGGCAAATGACGTATCTGGAGGCTATATGACTGACATCACAGATAACAGATTGGCACGGTTGCGCCAGCGCATGAGCGACACAAGGACCGATCTGGTGGCCCTTGGTCCGAGTAGCCATATGCAGTGGTTATTGGGGCTTAACCCGCATGGCGACGAACGCCCTGTGATGGCCTTGGTGACGGCAGAGCAGGTGGGTGTATTGATGCCAAAGCTGAACGCTGAGGCCGCCCGCGCGCAATGTGGCAGCGTCCCGTTTTATGAGTGGAGCGATACGGAGGGTCCGCAGGGGGCGCTGACCAAGTTACTTAGCAAACTTGATGTCAATCGTGCTGGCTTAAACGTCGTTCTTGACGAGATGATGCGCGCTGATTTTGCGTTTTTGTTACTTGATCAGTTTGAGGCTCCGATCCGCCGGTTTACCCAAGATACCGTTGGCGGATTGCGGGCTGAAAAGGATGCCGAAGAACACAAGCTGCTGCGTGAGTGTGCCCGTCTGAATGACACGGCGTTTGAGCTGGCCTTTGCGTCGCTGCGCAGCGGAATGTCTGAAAATGATGTCAAAACCATAATTGTCGACCACTATCGCAGCCACGGGGCAGAACCTGCATTTTGTATTGTGGGTTTTGGGCCAAACAGCGCCTTTCCGCATCATCATACAGGCCCAGATGTCTTACAGCCCGAGATGGCCGTGCTGATTGACGCGGGATGCCGTTTGAACGGATACCCATCCGATATGACGCGCTGCGCGTGGTATGGGGAGACACCTGACCCTAAGTTCACACAGATTGCAGGCGTGGTTGAAGAGGCGGTGCAGGCCGCCTTACGTGTGGCCAAGCCGGGCACTGCGGGCAGCGCAATTGATGGGGCCGCGCGAGGTGTGATTGAGGCCGCGGGCTATGGTGCTGCGTTTCCACATCGGACGGGGCATGGATTGGGCGTTGATGTGCACGAGCCGCCATATATGACGGCCAGCAACGACCAGCCCCTGACGGCTGGCAACGTGTTTTCAATTGAACCGGGGATCTATCTGACCGATGCCTTCGGGATCAGGCTTGAAGATATTGTGCATCTTGGACCTGACGGGCCAGAAGTTCTGTCTGGCCTGTCGCGCCGTGTGTTGCAGATCGCGTCACGCTAGGCATTTTGACTTGGGATTGTGCCGAATTTCGCTGTGATTATGGCGTGGTTGCGCCCGCCATTGGACGAATAACCGCCAAGATTGGATTTGTCGGAGATGTGTGAGCCATGCACGCCTCCGAGACTGACGGCAGGTCCCTGACCAGGTGTTTCAGAGCTGCACAGCGTGAGGTCCGCTAGGGCTACGCCGCGAGAGTCTGACTGCTTTATATGCTGTGGGCAGACCCCGGTATAGTTAATCTCCCTCAAACACCGGTGTCTGGCTGACTTCAAGCGCCCTCATCCAGCGCCCAACGGGCACGGATTGGAATAATCGGGTCTTCAAATAATTTTTGCAGTCCGGACCATTTTTCTTGTGTGCCTTGCGTTTGACCATGTTCGATTTGATCACGCACCCAATCCAGCCCGTAGTTATAGGTGATCGAATACCCGCGCATGGCTTCAATGAGTGTCATGCGCTGCTCTGCGATTTCGCGTGTCTCAAGGCCAAACTCCATGAGCCACGCGAGAGTTCGGTCGCGATCCCAATCACCAAAGAGATAACGGCGGCCCGCCTCGTTGCGCGCGAAGTTCAGTTGTTCGACCAGATCAACGTAACGATGGAATGCGTCCAGTTGGCCAGACAAGTGGGACAATCCTGCGATGGGCAAGACCACGTCACGGTCATAGGCGATACGGTCCTGCTTGCTAAAGCTGAGCGATACTCCGTAGTTTGCCGCGCCCTCTGCCACAACCGTATGCCCGCCAAAAAGGGGCAGCATCGTCCATTCGGCCCAGCCACGTTTGTTGATCAGTTCGGCTTCCATGAGTGTGGCCTGAACATGATGACCGGGGTAGGCCTCATGCGCGCAAAGCTCGACCGCGCGATCGACATAGAACGGCAGGCTTGTTGAAAAATGCACATTCGTTTTGCCGCGGCCAAGATACTCGGCGTAGGCTCCAAAATCGCCGATATTGTTCATCTTGAGGGTGATGGCTTCATCTTGGGGCAGGGAGAGGTGAGTGTGGGTGCGGCGGCGCGCTTCCTCCAGCGTTGGGCGCAAAACGGCTTCCACGCGGTCTTGTGGCACACGGAAGGCTTCGCGGAAGGCGGCCATACGATCAGGCAAAGCCCCAGTTCCGGGAATAACCTCGTTCAGATCGGCGGCGAGCGCACAAAAGTGATCCTCGCTATAAGTTGGCACGCGCACCGAATAGAGCGTTTCAACCTCTTCATCGTAGCTGCTGGGAAAGCGTCCCTGCAGGATGCCCGCGCGCATGATCAATGCATCAACGCGGTCCGCAAGCAAGGCGCGCCGCTTCCACTCTCCCGAAGCCACATCGTGTTCCTGTAAATTTTTACTGAGCACTTGGCACTCGGTCTCCAAGGCTGGCAAAGGGCGTTTGGCGGACTGGATTTCAGCCCGCAATGCTGGATCGCCAGTGTAGATGAACGGGATCGGATCGTGGTTGTGCAAGTGAAGTGCGAGGCACACATAGTCATGTGCCAAAGAGTCCAAACTGGCTGGCGCGCTTTTTGTCACGTCATTGATCCCGCAATGCGCGGCGCAGCACTTTGCCAACCGTGGATTTTGGTAGTTCGTCCAAGAATACGACCTCGCGCGGCACCTTGTAGGCCGCAAGTTCGTTCCGACAATGGGTGATGACGTCTTCTGTATTGAGCAGAGCATCCGACGGCACCACGAAGAGCTTCACTGCCTCTCCACTGCGCTCATCAGGCACACCCACGCAGGCCGCTTCCATCACGCCAGGCATGGCAGAAACAACGGCTTCGATTTCGTTGGGAAACACGTTGAAGCCAGACACCAAAATCATATCTTTCTTGCGGTCCACAATCTTCAGCAGGCCACTATCGGTGAACATTCCGATATCGCCAGATTTGAAAAACCCGTCATCTGTCATCACCTCGGCAGTTGCATCAGGCCGATTCCAGTAGCCCTGCATGACTTGCGGACCTTTGATACAAATTTCGCCTGCTTCGCCTTGCGCCAGTTCGGCGCCTGCGTCGTCACGAATGCTCACAATCGTCGACGGGACCACGACGCCAATGGTGCTGTTGAAGCGATCATCGGCAGGCAGGTTCATCGACACGACGGGAGAGGTCTCTGACAGGCCGTAGCCTTCTTTGATGTGCACGCCCGTGCGCTCTTTCCATGCGTTTGACACCGCTTCCATAACTGTTGCGCCGCCTGCCCAAGCGACCTTAAGGCCTGAACAGTCCACTTCTGCAAATGCAGGCGTGTGTAATAGGCCATTGTAGAGCGTGTTGACCCCAACCATCGCAGTGAATTTGAATTTTTTCGTCGTCCCGACAAACATATCCATATCGCGTGGGTTTGGAATGAGGACATTCAATGCGCCATAGCGCGTGTAGCTTAGGACAGAGACCATGAGCGCGAGAATATGATACATCGGCACAGGCGTGATGATGATTTCGCGGCCCTCTTCAGTGATGGCGCCGGCCAAGGCATCATAGACTGCCATATTGGACGCTAGATTGCCATGTGTGAGCATTGCCCCCTTTGACAGACCCGTTGTGCCGCCCGTGTATTGCAGGAACAACAAGTCATCTTGATTGATATGAGGGCGCGTGAAAGGCAATTTGGCCCCAGTTGCCAGCGCATCGGTGAGGGTCGTGGTATTTTCAAGCCCTGCATCAATTTCGGCAGGGGGCACAGGCGCGTCGATCAGATCAGCGATCTGAACGGTGATGATGTTTTTGACCGAAGTTTCGCTCAGGATGGCGCCAAGCGTAGCGCTCGCCATGGCGGCAATGATGATTGTCTCAACACCCGCATCATTCAACTGATGTTTAAGCTCGCGCGGGGTATAGAGCGGGTTCACATTGACCTGAACCATACCGCCACGAATGACCGCGAAACTGGCCACATTGAAGGCCATGATATTGGGCAACATGATCGCCACGCGGTCGCCTTTGACATGACCCAAGGCGCTTTGCAGATATGCCGCCAGATCGCGGCTATGGCTGTCGATTTCACCGTAGTTGAGCGTCGTGCCCAAGCAATGCACCGCTGGCAAGCCCGCAAACTTTGACAAAGCGGCTTCGATCACATCTGCCATCGACCCGAGACTTTGCCATTCGATGTCTTTGGACATATCGCCATAGTTTTGATGCCAGATTTGATCCATCTGATCTGCCTTTCCTATAGATGCTTTTGGGGCTGGTCGTATACGAGTGCACGTTGAAAAACTGTGGTGACGGGGGGCGCGGCCAAGAAATGTACCAAATCTGCTTCCTGCGCATCGCGCAAAGGGTGGCGCGTCCACGCTTCAAAGTCGGAAACGCCCTGCCATTCGGCCATGACACAGATCGCATCTGGCGCATCAAGCGGCAGCAGCAATCGCGCCGAAATAAAGCCGGGGATACTTTGTGCGCATTCTTCCAGAACGCGACGCTCTCTGAAGGCTTTGATTGCTGCGTCTCGCACCCCGGGTCTAAGGGCAATCGACATTTGACTGAAAACCGGCACGGCTTACTCCCTTTCAACCTGCGGCAGGTTTGGCCCGTGGTAGCCAAGCACACCGCAACAGGCCCGTGCGATGGTTTGCGCAAAGGCATCCGGGTCTTTTGGGAAAGCCGGACCAAGGCCCAGTTCGGTTTGCATGACGGTCATTGTTGCCAATTGCACCGCCGATGACACCGACCCTTGCGGACGTGTCATCTGATCGGAATATCCCCCAATCTCGACGCGGATGCGCGCAATCAGCTGTGGGGTGATATTGGTGAGCGTGCCAAAGCGCGTCACGTCAGATTGCACTGTTTCGATCAAAGCGCGGTAGATGCCGCGATTGCGCGACACCAACTTGCGACCATTCACCACCAAACGGTAAAAGAGCGTGAACAGATCGCCATTGGTCTCGCGGGTGAAGTCTACATCTTGCAGCATTGCGCTAAACTCTTTCGAAACATTGCGCGTTGCAGCCTCAAGCAGTGCGTCTTTATCGGCAAAGCGGTGATAGAACGAGCCGACCGAAAGGCCGGATGCGTCAATAATCTGGGTGATGGTCGCGCCGCCATAGCCATGCGTCCAGAACACTTCATCTGCGGCTGCAATCAGCTTTCGTTCGGTCTCAAGCCCACGCTTGCTTTGCTTGCGTTTGGGTGCAGGGGCGACGGATGGTATGGATTTCAGCTGCGGTTTTGACATGAGGTCCTCGATGAATGAAGTATGGCTTAGATCGGGAGCGTAAGCTCTTCCAGCGTATCAGGCCAAGGCGTCATGTTACGATTGCCATCTTCTGTGATCAGAACCGTGCAGGAATGGCGAAAGCCGCCCAACTCTGGCAAGTAAATCCCCGGCTCGATTGAAAAGACCATCCCGGGACGGATTTCGCGCATGTCGCCCTCGGCCAAAAAGGGCGCTTCATGTGCGGTTACGCCAAAGCCGTGACCTGTGCGGTGCAGCAAGTTTTCGCCATAGCCTGCCTCACGCAGCAGAGTGTTCACCGCAGCATCCACATCATTCATGATCGCTCCCGGAACAGCTAACTCAAACGCCAGTGCGCGGGCTTGCATCATCACATCAAAAGGGCGCTTTGCAGCTTCGGGGACATGACCCAGAAAGAAGGTGCGCTCCACTTCCGCGCCGTAGCCGTTGGTCATACCCGCTGACAACGCCACGTGTGGGCCGCCCGCAGAATAAGGGATGAACAGATTGGTGAAATTATGTGGATCATGACTGATTTCGCGTGGTTGTGCGCCAGCTTGCAGCTTGGTGGAAAAGATGTTGGAGGTCGGCAGATCGGTATACATCTTTTGCGTCATGGCAGCCGAGGCGGCACCATAGGCTGTCATCGCCAGCACGCCAGGTTTGCAGAGCGGAAGCAGCGTCTCCAACCCAAGCATCATCATATCACAAGCGTATTGGTGGCGGGCGATTTCCCAGTCTGACTTGATGGCGCGCAGGTCTTCAACGATCTCGCACACTTCATGACGCCCGCCGAGCGCGTCCGCCACAAACATCGGACAATTGAATTCAACGCCAATACGTTTGGCGTCGCCCAGAACATCTTGCAACTTGGCATCCCAACCTTCCCCTTCAGGAGCGGGAAACTCAAAGTAGGGCGCAAATTCCAATGCCCCGACAGAGCGGATGCGCACATGAGGCTCTTCCAGACGTGGCATAACAAAGACCGGATTTCCTTTGGCGGGTAACACCAGAACAAAGGGGCGTTCATGCACCATGTTGGCGAAATTGGTCAGATAGAAGATGTTGTCAGGCGCAAAGAGAACCAGTGCATCAAGCCCCTGACTTTGCATTGCGCTTTGAATTTTGGCGCGCCGCGCGTTGATCTCGGGGGCTTCGGGCGGGGTGCACAGGGTTGGGTGGCTCATGGGTTTGCGTCCCTTTTAGTTTACGAAATATAGTGAGATTTGCGGCTGCCAAGAGACCAACGCCAAAACAATGATCATCAATGCAATGAAGGGAAGCGCTGCGCGCACGAGGCGGCCAAACTTTTCCTTGAAGGCGCTCATCGCGACAATCAGGTTCAGACCAACAGGCGGCGTCAGCAGGCCGATTTCAAGGTTGATGATCATGATGATCCCAAAGACCACCTTGTCAAAGCCATAGACGACAGCCATCGGTGCAAGGATCGGCCCAAGGATGAGGATCGCCTCGGCGGTTGTCATGAAAGCGCCCACAACCAGCAAGAGCACATTGACAGCAATGATGAAAGTGACGGGGCTGCTGATCCAACCGCGGATCAGATCGACCATCTGATCGGGCACGCGGTTGTCCACCAACAGAAGGTTGAGGCTAAGGGCAACCGCAATCAGCGGAAATAAAGCGCCGCCCAGTTTTACCGCGTCTAAGACCACATCACGGTAGTCACGGATCACCAGTTCCTTGTGCACAAACAATTCGATCATCAGCGCATAGACCAATGCGACAGCGGCGGCTTCTGTGGGTGAGTAATATCCAGAATAGATTCCGCCTAACAAAATGATTGGCATCATCAAAGCCCAAATTCCTTCGCGCAGGGCTTTGCCCAAAACGAGCCATGAAAAGCGGGTTGTCTTCATGTGTCGGTTTGCGAAGATCGAATAAAGAGCAAAAAACAGCACCAGCAGAAGACCCGGGCCAATACCCGCCAAGAACAGATCGACAATCGAGGTTTCGGTGACGAGGCCATAGAGGATTAGCGGAATAGACGGCGGGATCACGATGCCCAGCGTGCCGCCGCTCATTACAGCCCCAATGGCATAGCGCGGACTGTAGCCGGCTTCTTTCATTGCGGGGTAAAGCACAGACCCGATTGCAATCATTGTCACAATGGAGGAGCCAGAAATCGCCGCGAAAATCGCGGAACTCAGGATGCAGGCCACGCCAAGTCCTCCTGGCAAGTGGCCCGTAAGTGCGCGCGCAACTTCAATCAAGCGGCGTGCGGTTGATCCTTTGGTCATCACCCCACCACAGAGCATGAACATCGGGATTGCGAGGATTAACTCTTTGTCGAGCGAGACAAACATATCCTCCATGATCCAGTCGGGTTGACCACGCCCCCAGATCAGTTGGGCATAAGCAATCGCGGCCAAAAGAATGACGAGAAGCGGCTGGCGCAGCAGTAGAAATGCGGCAACGAGTGCAATAAGGATCAGCGTGCTCATTCGAGGGCACTCCCGTCTTTTTCGCCAGGGCGCACAGAGGGCCAGACGGCAAACGCCAGATAGCGCAGCGCAGCTGAGGCAAAGCCAAGCGGCACGGCGGCCTGCACGGGCCAGATCTGGACCGACAGGGCGCCTGAGCTCTTTAGCCCCAGATCATATGAGCCTTGCACAAAGACCCAGCCATAATAGGCCGCCCCGACCAAAAATAGCGCCGTGAGGACATCGGCCAAGCGGTTCATCTGGACATTCCAAGCCTCAGGGACCGCGTTAAATGCAACCTTGGGAACCAACTGCGCTCCTGTCCACGCGGCAACCCCGATACCGGTAAATGCACCAATGATCAGCAAATAAGTGGCAATCTTCTGAGAGCCGTAGAGCGTCAGCCAAGACGCATCAAAACCAAACGCGCGGATCAAAGGCGCGATGAATTCGCGCTCCAAAACATCGTAGATCAGAATGACCGCAATCAGGGAAAACGCGGTAACTGCGATATTCACTTCCAGCTTATGCCACCACTCAAGCGCACGGCGCGCCCAAGGCGGAGGGGAGAGCTGCACTGATCCGTCCGTCATGACTATGGTTCCGATCCTGTTGAAGGGGGAGAGTGCACGGCCCACTTACGTCAAGCGGACTGTGCGAGCGATTTACGGCATTTAAATTAACTGGCTTCGCAGGTTGCCTTGGCGTCCTGCATCTTGCCAAAGAAGATCCGACCCTCAGGTGAGACAAGCTCCATGACTTGCTCGTAATATTCGGGCACGATCGAACGCCATGCGGCCTGTTCTGCGTCGGTGGATGTATGTACCGTGCCGCCAGCTTCGAGGTGCATACCAACAACGGCCTTTTCAACGGCAAAAAACTCTGCACTGCGGTCTGCCGCGGGGTGACGGGCAAGGGCGCGCTCGATGCCAGCCCGATCTTCCTCGGCGAGTTCCTGCCAGACGCGATCACTGATCACAATGGCTCCGGGCGAGAGCAGATAGTTGATCTCGTTCCAGACAGGCGCAAGCTTGTTGATACCGGCAAAAACATAGAAAATCGGAATCGAGGGGTAGATGTCAATCAGCCCGGTGCTGAGATTGGCAGCAACGTCTGTGACGGGCGTGTTTACTGGGATCGCGCCTTGCATTTCCCAATAAAGGTTCGAAATCTTTGTTGCGGTTACACCCATGCGCTTACCACGTATCTGCTCGGGCGAAGTCACTTGTTCCTTTGCTGCCAATTGAGCGGTGCCGACCTCGGCCCAGTCCAGAAAGCGGATGCCTGTGGGCAATATCATATCACGATAGTCATCTTTCATCGCATCCAAAACACAGGAGCGGACGGCCAGATCGTCATAAAAGAACAGAAGCGAGATCAGATAGGCATCTGTCAGCTGATCTGCCATTGGCCCGACACCATTGGCAGACATATCGATGCGGCCACGAACCACTTGAGAGATAACGGTCTGCTCATTGCCAAGCTGGGAATTGTAAAACACATCAATTTTAACACGGCCTTCAGTTTCTTCGGCGACGTCAGCGGCAAAGCGGTCGAAATGCTGCTGCCAGATTGTGTCTTCAGGCGCTGCGGTTGCCATGCGCAAGGTCTTTTCCTGCGCCAAGGCAGGATTGATCGCGATGATCGCCGTTGTGGCCAAACCGGCCAGTAAAGCTCTTAGTTTCATTGGAGGGCTCCCTGTTGTTGAACCTATTTATGGACATGATTCGAGAAACCCTAGCATACTAGAGGAAATTTTCTAGAAAAATTATTCTAGTAAATGTTGTGTGGACATTTGAAGGTGTCGTGTAATCCATAAGGTTGCCAGCCGCGCTTTAGAGGTCCGAACAGCGAACGAATGATTGGATTTGGACCCCTGAACTCAAAACCGAGTCGCTGCTTCTTTGAGGCACGCCATATTCGAGGCACACCTCTGCAACACGGGTTGAACCAGTAACCCCTCCCGCAATCAGGCACTAGCGTAAGCTGGCGTAAGCTGCTGAAGCATTGGCTCGCTGCTTATTTCAGACAAACGGAGGCGGATGCTGTCGACTGTTGCACGACTTCATTTGTGGCTGGAAAGAAGAGTGGATGTGAAAAAGGCGACCCCGAAGGATCGCCTCTTTATATCAACTAACACTTGGTTAATTGGCTCCGGCGGTAGGGATCGAACCTACGACCAATTGATTAACAGTCAACTGCTCTACCGCTGAGCTACGCCGGAATATTCGGGGGATATAACAACACCCTTGGGGGGCGTCCAGCGGATTTTGTCGCTTTATGCGCAAAAAATTCCAGCGCGTCAGGTAAGGGTAAATTTAGCTCTTGTGCTCAGGCTTGGTGTGGCTGTGATCCGTGATTTTTGCTGCAAATCAACAAGATGCGCGAAGACATTGCGCTCGGCAGCGGGCAGGAGGGCTGCGGAAGTGTCTGCATAGATTTCAGATGTGAGGCTTCTTGCGGTGCGCGGGCCGTCTTGGAGGGCCGCGAGGATTTGTGCTTCGCGACTTTGTCTATGGGCAATGAGCCATGCGAGGCGCTCCGCGGGGTTTGTGACTGGGGCGCCATGGCCTGCATGAAACACCCGCCAGCTGTGTGCGGCGAGGCGGGAACAGCTGGCCATGAAGTCGCTCAGGTCGCCGTCGGGTGGGCTGACGAGGGAGCTGGCCCAGCCCATAACCAGATCGCCGCAAAAGAGTGCGTCGCCCCAAGCAAAGGCAAGGTGATTGCCAAAGTGGCCTGGGGTGTGGTGGGCGGTAAGCGCCCAGCTTTGGCCTGAAACTGTCTCGCCATCCTTGAGCAAGATGTCAGGGGCAAAGTTATGATCTACGCCTTCGCCGCCGCCTGCGAGGCCGTTTTGCGCCAGCTCCTGCATGATCTGGCTCTTGCCGGCGAAGCTGTCACCAAAGGCAAGAATCGGCGCGCCCGTGGCCTGTGCGAGGCCAGCGGCCAATGGGGAGTGGTCGATATGAGAATGGGTGACGAAAATGTGGGTGATTGTTTCACCGGCCTCAAGGGCGCCGAGAATCGCCTTGAGATGATCTTGCTTGTCGGGGCCAGGATCGATTACGGCGATATCGCCTTTACCGAGAAGGTAGGTATTGGTTCCCCGATAGGTCATTGGCGAGGGGTTATTGGCCAGCACACGGCGCAGATTGGGCTCGAGCTGCTCTGCTTGGCCTGTGGGTGGATTAAAGCGTGTCAGATCATCCATGGCTCTTCCTTCTTTGCGTGTGCGCCGCTAGGTTTAGGTATGTTTTTTGGATGGCTCAAACATTATATGCCGCGCTCGCTTTACGGGCGGGCTGCGCTTATTCTGATTGTGCCGATTGTGACGTTGCAGCTTATTGTTTCTATTATCTTTATTCAGCGGCACTTTGAAGATGTTTCAACCCAGATGACCCGCTCTATGGCTGTCGAGCTGCGACTCGTGTTGAGCCAATACGAAACGACAGGCGCGAGTGCGCTCGCTGCTCCGCTTTTGATTGAGCTCGTTGAAGGCACGCTGGATCAAGAGCGCCGGCGGTGGTTTGATGTTGCTGGTTTGACGGTCCGGCGGGAGCTTTTTGCCGAAATTGAAGGGGCGCAGGCGGTTGATATGCCTGACGGGCGCGCGCTGCGACTGGAAGTCTTGACCTCACGCGGGCCCGTCGTACTCCGTTTTGACAGGCCGCGCGTTTCGGCTTCAAATCCGCATCAACTGTTGGTGTATCTGATTGGATTTGGCCTGTTGATGATTTTGATTGCTTATATTTATCTTCGCAACCAGCTGCGCCCGATCAAGCGCTTGGCGCAGGTGGCGTCGGCTTTCGGGCGCGGACAAACGATTGAGTATCGCCCCTCTGGCGCGATAGAGGTGCGCGCGGCGGGTCATGCCTTTCTGGATATGCGCAACAGGATCGAGCGCCAGATCGAGCAGCGCACACTTATGCTTTCGGGCGTGAGCCATGATTTGCGCACGCCCCTGACGCGGATGAAGCTTGGACTTTCGCTTTTGGAAGAGGAGGACCGCGAACCTCTGGAGCGGGACGTTATCGAGATGCAGCGCTTGCTGGATGTGTTTTTGTCTTTTGCCAAAGGGGCCTCTGAAGGCGAGGCAGAGCTTTGTGACCCGTTTGAGCTCGTGCGCGGCATCGTGCAGGATTGTGAGAGGACGGGGCAAGATGTGAGCCTTGGGGCGCTGGAGGGCGAGGGCAGTGGGCAAGTCTCCTTGCGCCGTATTGGTGTGCGGCGCGCAGTGGAGAACCTCGTGGGAAATGCTGTGCGCTATGGCAATCGGGCCGTTGTTTCTGTGGCGCTTACAGACCGGGCTTTGCGTATCAGGGTTGAAGATGACGGGCCAGGTATTGCGCCGCAAGACCGCGAGGAGGCGCTCAAGCCCTTTGCCCGCCTTGATGCGGCACGCAACCAGAACCAAGGGTCTGGCGTCGGGCTTGGGCTGTCTATCGCGATGGATGTGGCGCGGGCGCATGGCGGCATACTGCGGCTGGGAGAAAGCACCGATCTGGGCGGTTTGCGGGCTGATATTGTGATTGCCAGATGATGGAGAAGGTCTTTGGAGCGGGTAGCGGGAATCGAACCCGCGCGTTCAGCTTGGGAAGCTGACAGGCTACCATTACATCATACCCGCTTGGATTTCTGATTAGCTTTCCTCTGGGAAGGGGTCAAGGGCTATGCGTGCGCGCTCATGGCGCCAGAGGGCCAGAAAGGTAAGCGCGCACGTCAGGATGAGGCCGAGGCCCGCAAGGGCGGGTAGACCAAAGCCCGCATCTCCCAAAGGGCCTGCAAAAAGCGCTGTGATTAGGCCGTAGCCTGTTGCGAGGACAACAGATAGGGCGAGGGCTGTGCGGAGCGGGGCAGAAAGCTCTGATGTGAGGGCGGGATAGGCGAGCGCAAGGGCGGGGGCCAATATGCAGAGGTCATAGTCATAGGCATAGGGGCTTAAGCTTGTGCCCGAGAGAAGGGCAAGCGCAATGATATGCGCAAGCTGCCAGCCCTTGAGTGCGGCCCAAGTGAGGATAAGTAAGCTTGAAAACGTCCAGCTGCTATGAACGAGCAGGGCAAGTGAAGCGTCAACTCCGAAAGAGGACAGGAGCGCAAAAGGCGTGACCATACGGGCGCGTTTGTATTCGCCAGCTTCCAGCAAGGCGCTTGACGTGGAGAGGCTGCTTTGAAACGCGCTCCATACATCCGCGCCATAGAGGGCGGTCGCGAGGAGCAGTAAGGCCCCCAGCGTCAGGAGCGCCGAAACCAACATAGGCCATCCACCGCGCAGAAGAGCGGCAAGGCCAAGGCCAAGGCCGAGGTGGGGCTTATACGTGAGCAGGCCAAGAACGAGGCCTGCCTTGCTGCGCTCTTTTTTGAGCGCGAGGCCCGCGAAGAGGGCCATCAGCCCCGCAGTGAGGAAACCGTTCTGGCCTGTTAGAAGGTTGATCACCAAGGCGGGAAGTGTGAGCGTGAGCGCCCAAGTTGTGGCCTCGCTAGGCAGGCGCATCATGGCCCAGACAAAGAGTGCAAAGCTTGTGCCTGTAAAGAGCAAGTATCCCCAGCCCACGCCGAAGAGGGCAAGACCTTGGAGCGCAAGGTTGAAATGCGGGGGGTAGGTCCATGTCATGAAGGCTGCGCTGTCTGTGCGGCTGGCTTGATAGGCTTTGAAGGCGGCTGCGTCATAGGCGTCACTTATGCGGCCAAGGTTGGCCAGCTCGCCGACTTGATGAAAGATCATATAATCGGCAGAGACCGTATCGACGCCGAAGAGATCAGGCGCGCCAATGCGCAGAGCTGTGAGGCAGATCATTGCGGCCAAGAGGACAAGGACGATCAAAAGACTGCGCTGTGACATAAAGGCCCGCCTGTTTACGTGTTACAAGGCGAGCCTAAGCCAGTCAGAACCGAGGCGCAAACACGCGCTTAGCCGCGCCGTCTGCGTCTGCGGCCACCATCGCCGCTTGTTTCCCCACCTGTGTTGAAGCTGACATCGGGCAAGGTGACCACGGTTGCCAAGATGGGGAAGGGCTCTGCCGAGTTCGGGATCGCCGAGGCATTGACGAAATGCTCTTGAAAGCGTGGCTCAACAGCTGTTTCGATCTTGATAATCTTGCGCACGGTGGCCTCGATTTCATCACGCGCCTCGCTGTTCAGAAGCGCAATACGCGCACCTGTGCCGGCAGCGTTGCCAGCGGATGTGACTTTTTCAATAGCGCAGTCAGGGATCATGCCAAGGACCATGGCGTGCTTGGGGGAAATATGCGCGCCAAAGGCCCCTGCGAGAACGACACGGTCGACAGTCTCAACGTCAAATTTGTCCATCAAGAGGCGCGCGCCCGAGTAAAGCGCGGCCTTGGCCATCTGGATGGCACGGATGTCTGGGTTTGTAACCGTGATCGTGGGGCCGCCTTTGGCAGAGCCGTCCCACATGACATAGCTGT
Organism: Lentibacter sp.; assembly: GCF_965657785.1. GTDB lineage: Bacteria > Pseudomonadota > Alphaproteobacteria > Rhodobacterales > Rhodobacteraceae > Lentibacter. Next base: position 79,254 of record NZ_CBFHPP010000009.1, on the reverse strand, counting down.
GGGTGCGCCCGTCTGTGATACACCTCGGCGTCCCGACTTGATCGGCTGAGCCGATGAGGCCCGAAGCGTCCACGATCCCTGCGATGCGCATCTCGGCGATGGCCTCGATGATACCTGAGCCACAGATGCCTGTGATCCCTGTTGAGGCAACGGCCTCCTCAAAGCCAGCCTCATCAGACCAAAGATCAGAGCCGATCACCCGAAAGCGCGGTTCTTTTGTAACCGGGTCAATCTCGACCCGTTCGATGGCGCCAGGGGCGGCACGTTGGCCTGAAGTGATCTGCGCCCCCTCAAAGGCAGGGCCTGTCGGAGAGGAGCAGGCCAAGACTTTGGATTTGTTGCCCAAAAGGATTTCGGCGTTTGTGCCGACATCCACGACCAAAACGAGGTCTTCGGACTTGTCGGGCGCTTCAGAGAGCGCAACCGCGGCCGCGTCGGCCCCGACGTGCCCTGCGATACAGGGCAGGAGGTAGATGCGTGCGGAAGGGTGCAAATTCAGTTCAAGATCGCGCGCTTCGAGACGCAGAGCGTCGGAGGTGGCGAGCGCGAAGGGGGCTTGGCCAAGCTCGAAGGGATCGATCCCGAGGAAGAGGTGGTGCATGACG
>NZ_CBFHPP010000009.1:0-78551 GCF_965657785.1 Lentibacter sp. | reverse complement strand
CGGGTTGCAGACGAAAACCGCGTCCATGATGAGGGCTCTGTCGATTTCGGCTTCGGAGGCGATTTGGGTGAAAAGGGCGTTCATTCCGTCGCGCACGGCGGTTGTCATTTCGGCGGCGCCGCCGGCGTTCATCATGGAGTAGCTGACGCGACTCATGAGGTCTTCGCCGAATCGAATCTGAGGATTCATCAGGCCCGAGGAGGCGACGACGTCGCCTGACTGGAGGTCGCAGAGGTGGGCGGCGATTGTTGTGGAGCCGAGGTCGACGGCGAGGCCGTAGATCGAGCCTTCGTAGTAGCCGGGCCAGACTTGCATGATGGAGGGGGCAGACTCGCTGTGGCCCTGATGGATGGCGACTGTGACCTTCCACGCGCCTTTGCGCAGGGCGCTTTGCAGGTGGGTGAGCACATGGGAATCGGCCTTTGGAACGTCCACATCCCACTGCGTTTTGAGGGCGTCGCGCAGGCGCTCAAGGTCGCCCGACGGCTCGTGCATATCCGGCTCGACCACATCAACATAATAGAGCTTAACCGTTGGATTCATTATAATATCCCGTGCCTCAGCCCGCTTGCGCACCACCTGTTTGTGGACCTGACTTTCGGGCGGGACGTCGATGACGACGTCGCCTTGGACGGTGGCTTGGCAGCCGAGACGGCGGCCCTTGGGGAGGCCGCGTTTGCTGTCGTAACGCTCCTCAACGGCGTTCCATTCGCTGAGCGCATTGTCGGCGACTGTGACACCGTGTTTGGAGAACTCGCCGTAGGAGGGGGTGATCTGACATTTGGAACAGATGCCACGGCCGCCACAAACAGAATCAAGATCGACGCCGAGCTGGCGGGCGGCTGTAAGTATTGGAGTTCCCACAGGAAAATTGCCGCGCTTGCCTGAAGGAGTGAAAACGACGAGGGGGTCTTTGGTCATGGGTTTACTGCCTGATTTTGTGGCCTTTGAGCGCAAGATAGTGCGCCAGACGGCAATGTATAGGGCAGGGAGCGGCAAAAAGCTGACTGGGAACGTCATATTTTATTTTCAGATTGCTTAACGCTGCGCAACCGCCCGTTAAGCTTTGGCCAAACGGGGAAAAACAGGGGGGTGAAAAGCGTGCACCACGCGTGCACCATGCGTGCACCGCCTGTTGAGGGGGCGTGTTAACGGAAAATTAGGTAATGGAGCGTTCGGTGGGGGGAGATAGATGTTTAGGATGAGGCGTACGCTATTCCAAGCCATAGCTGTCATTTGGTTGGAATGCTTGTACTGGGATCTTCCAGCCCTAAATTAAAAAAGGAACGGGTAGGTAGCAGGCCGAAATTTGGACAACGCAATACAAGCTATCGTAGATTAATTCCTTTTTGTTTGAACTGTTTCTAACAGTACTTGCCATCTTCTCCTTTGGGTTGCATTGTAGCTAAGGTAAAAGCGGTAGAGTTATTTAATATGCAAATTGGTCTACGGATTTATAAGGTCCAAGTTTATCAGAATCACAAAGCGCAAGTTTTGACATCCGACAAAGGCCCGGCAGACATTCTCCATTTCATTAGGAACTGTTGTTCAGCTTTTTCGAAAAAACCGCTTGATGATGGGGAGGCCAAAATTGTCCGATTTGAGCCGAGCGCTGATTTTAAAAATAGCGCTCACGGCGTACTCAGATACGGCAAATATGGGTATGGATCGCAAGTAGAGGACAAAAACTCCGGCGTTCTTGAGCATACCCGAACTGTAGATCAAGCAGACATGATTCCACTATACTACCGGTTTTGGCTAGCCGAGGGTAAATCGTACGGTCTGGTAGGTCTCCAGTCTTTCGGTGGGCTTTCCTGTGTCGATATCGTAAACCGTGCTCTGGTAAATGCTCACAAAATGATGCACAAAGATTGGCAATTGACCATGACGAAAGTGATGCCGAACGACGTTGCGATATATGGTAACAAACCTGTTCGTTCTATTAAATTGGTTACCAAAAATACCGATCAAAATATTGTTGAAAGGGCTCTTCGCCCATCGGATGCTGATACCAAAATGGATGTTGAGCTTTTCTTGAGGGCTCGAGGGAAAGGCAGCTTCGGTAAGCTGAAAGACCTCAGTGATAAGATAGGGGGTCATATGGAGATCGGGGATATGGAATTCTCTGGTGCTTATGCAAATGTAAAAGTCGGATCGTCTTTTAAGAAGATTGGTGTGGTGGGGGTTGCAAGCACTGCTGGTGTAATTGATCTAACCGAAGACGTGGTCCTTGACGCAAACAATCATCCAACCTTAAAGAGTGTTTCGGATGAAACGACCCGTCATATAGTTGATTTTGCAAAGATGTTGGGATGAAAGGCAGACTAAACATAATCTGCATTTTTCAGGACTTTTGGGCAGCCTTACTTCGGGATTTACAACGAACTCAGATTCTGTTTGCTGTTTTGTCTTTTTTTGTTGTTCCTCTGGGAGTTGGCCTGGTCGCACATGAGTTCTCCGTTCAAATCCCTAGCGAACAATTTTCTTCTTTAATTTCGGTTTATGCAATTTTCTCAGCGCTTCTTTTCGGAGCGCAAATTTCTGCCTTTTCCATCTTCCGAAGCCTGACTGAGTTTCAGATTTCAAGAGTTAAGAGGCATGAGGAAGATAAAGTACTTAGGGCTTCAATCGAAGCTGATGCAGCAGAAAAGATGTCCAATTTAAAGTTGGCGTTCAAAGACATTAACTCAAATATTTCCTATTTGATAATGACAGCAGTAGTGCTGTTGAGCATTTTGATACTCTTTGCTGTAATTGAAGCCGCAAATGTGTTCTTTAGCTCGGTGGTTGTTTCTCTCACGGTACATCTGGTGCTAGTACTCACCATGGTAGTCAAGCAGTGTCACCTAATTTTCAATGCCGCTTACACGGGCTGAATTTTCACTACCTCAGCTTAGTCAAACCAACGCGCAGAGGATGAGGGTGGATGCAGTACTGCAAAATAGCTTCCCCCCAACAGCCCGTCACCCCTTCCGCGCCTCAAACACAAACCCCAGCAAATTAAGCAGGACCTGCGCGGCGAGGATGCTTGTGCTGTCTGAATGGTCGTAGTCGGGGGCGACTTCGACGAGGTCTATGCCGACGATCTCGTGGGTTTGGGCGACGTGTTGCAGGAGCTCCAGCACTTCGTAGTAGAGGAAGCCGCCGTGGCTTGGTGTGCCTGTGCCCGGCGCGATGGAGGGGCAGAAGGCGTCGATATCAAGGGTGATGTAGACGCGGGCGTCTGGCGGGATGCGTTTGGCTGTGGCCTCGGGGCCGAGTTTGCGCATCTGGCGCACGGAGAGGATATCGCTGCCCATGTCGCGGGCGGCCTCGTAGCCTTCTTGGGTCGTGGAGCTGACATTGCGGATGCCGACTTGGGTCAGCCCCGTGACATAGGGCTTTTCGGCGGCGCGGCGCATCGGGTTGCCGTGGCCATTGCGAACGCCGTGGCGGGTATCGACGAAATCAAGGTGGGCGTCGATCTGGAGGATGTGGATATCGCCTTGGCCCTCGAAAGCATTGATGCAGGGGATGTTGACGGAGTGATCGCCGCCTATCACCACAGGGAGCGCGCCAGCGGCAAGGGCGGCGCGCACGCCTGTCTCTATGTTGGCGTGGCTTTGGCTCGTGTCGGTGTGGACGATATCTGCGTCGCCCATATCGACAATGCGCACATCGCCTGTGAGGTAGGTTGTGTCGTCCTCGTGGTCATATGCGCCTGCGTGGCCGAAAGAGAAGAGCGTGGAGGCCTCGCGCACCGAGCGGGGGCCGAAGCGTGCGCCTGCGCGATACTGTGTGCCCGCATCAAAGGGCGCGCCGAGCACGGCGACATCGGCGTCAAGCGCGCTCCAGTCGGGGGCGTAGGGGCGCTTGGCGAAGGTGGCTATCCCGACGAAGGGGAGGTTGAGGCGGCCTGTGTCGTAGCTGTTCTTGGTCATGCTGAGCTCCTGTCGTTTGGGCGCAGAGTGCTGCGGGCGTGCGCGATTGGCAAGGGCTGCGACATTGTTTGTCTTGGGTTTGGCGCGCGAAGGGCGTATGGCTTGGTAAATATGCTGTAAGGGGAATGTGATGCGTTCAAAAACGGGCTTTGGCGAGCAGACGCCACCCGCGATTTTCTCACTGATTTTGGGGATGTTCGGGCTTTCGCTGGCGTGGCGGGCGGCGGCGCATATTTCGGTTGTGCCTGCGGGGATATCGGAGGCGCTTTTGGGCGCTGTGCTGATTGTTTTTGTCATTGCTGCCGTGGCTTACGGGCGCAAGTTCGGGCGGCGTTTTGGCGTCTTGGTGGAAGATGCGCGGATTTTGCCCGGGCGTGGCGGGCTGGCGGCCTTTGGCGTTTGTTTTGCCAGTCTGGCGGCGGGGCTTGTGCCGATTGCGCCTGAGTGGGCCGAGCGCATCCTGTATCTGGCGTTGGCTGTGCAAGGCGGGATGGCACTTTTGGTGATTTATGTGCTGTTGAGCGGGCCGAAAGAGCAGCGGCAGGTGACGCCGCTGTGGCACCTGAGCTTTGTCGGGTTTATTGTGGCGGCGGTCTCGGCTGTGGCCCTTGGCAAATACGGGCTGGCGGAGGCTATTTTCGGGGCGACGCTGGCGGCTGCGCTTGTGATTTGGGCGGTGAGCGCTGTGCAGCTGCTGCGCCATGTGCCGTCTGCGCCTTTGCGCCCTATGCTGGCGATTCATCTTGCGCCGGCCTCTCTCTTTGTGATCGTGGCTTTAGGCTTTCCTGCGGCGGATTACCCTCTCATGGCGCTTCTGGCGCGGGTGTTTGCGGTTTTGGCCTGTCTGATCCTGCTGGGGCTGCTTGTCTCGCTTAAGAGCCTGCTTGAAGCGGGGTTTAGCCCGATGTGGGCGTCCTTCACCTTTCCGTTGACGGCTTTTGCCACGGCGATGCTAAGCCTTGCGGGGCAAACAGGCGGCGTGGTCGAGCGGCTCATTGGCGGGGTTGCTCTCGTCGCGGCGAGCAGCCTTGTGCCTTATATTGCCGTGAAAGTGATCCGAATGTGGATGACAGGGCAGCTGGCGCTCAAGACCAACGCGGCGAAAGCGTGAGTTTGGTCTTTCCCTTTTCAGCAAGGCGTGAAATAGGGAGGCGTCAAACGAACCCTACTTTGGAGATGTCCTATGGAGATTCGTGAGGCGCTGACCTTCGATGATGTTTTACTTGTTCCTGCAGCTTCGAGCGTATTGCCGAGCACCGCAGACACGCGCACATTTGTGACGCGCGCCATTGCCATGAACATACCGCTGCTCAGCTCGGCGATGGACACTGTGACCGAGGCGCGCATGGCGATTGCCATGGCGCAGGCGGGGGGCATTGGCGTTGTTCACAAGAACCTGAGTGTGGAGGAGCAGGCGCGCGAAGTGCGCCGTGTGAAGCGCTTTGAGAGCGGGATTGTTTACAACCCTGTGACACTCAAAGTGAACCAGACGCTGGCTGACGCCAAGGCGCTGGTGGAGCGCTATAACTTCACAGGCTTTCCAGTGGTGGATGAGCGCGGCCATGTTGTGGGTATTTTGACAAACCGCGATATGCGCTTTGCAAGCTCTGACGACACGCCTGTGCACGCGATGATGACATCGGACAACCTCGCGATGCTGGCCGAGCCAGCCGAGCTTGAGGAGGCCAAGAGCCTGATGCGCGCACGGCGGATCGAGAAGCTTCTGGTGCATGATGGCAAGGGCAAGCTGACAGGGCTTTTGACCCTGAAAGACACCGAGCAGGCTGTGCTCAACCCGACGGCTTGCAAGGACGAGCTGGGGCGCTTGCGCGTCGCGGCGGCGACAAATGTCGGCGAGAGTGGCTTTGAGCGCACCGAGGCGCTTGTGGATGCGGGCTGTGATATCGTTGTTGTGGATACGGCGCATGGGCACTCGGAAGGCGTGATCGAGGCTGTGAAGCGGGCCAAGGCGCTTTCCAGCACATTGCAAGTGATTGCGGGCAATGTCGCGACAGGCGCGGCCACGCGCGCGTTGATTGATGCGGGGGCGGATGCTGTCAAAGTCGGGATCGGGCCGGGGAGCATTTGCACCACGCGGATGGTGGCCGGCGTCGGCGTTCCGCAGCTTACGGCAATTATGGATTGTGCCCAAGCGGCGGGCGATGTGCCTGTGATTGCGGACGGTGGCATCAAGTTCTCTGGCGATTTTGCCAAGGCGATTGCGGCAGGGGCCTCCTGTGCGATGGTTGGCAGCATGATTGCGGGAACAGACGAAAGCCCCGGCGAAGTGATCCTCTATCAAGGCCGTTCGTTCAAGTCTTATCGCGGGATGGGCAGCCTTGGCGCCATGGCGCGCGGCTCGGCGGACCGCTATTTCCAGAAGGATGCGGCCAGCGACAAGCTTGTGCCTGAAGGCATTGAGGGGCAGGTGCCGTATAAAGGCAGCGCCAGCGCGGTTGTGCACCAGCTTGTGGGCGGCTTGCGCGCGGCGATGGGCTACACGGGCAATGCAACCGTGGCAGAGATGCGCAGCCAGTGTGATTTTGTGAAGATCACCGGCGCGGGGCTGAAGGAAAGCCATGTGCATGATGTTCAGATCACACGCGAATCTCCAAATTATCGGATCGGCTCATGACACCAGCAGCACGGGTGGCCGCGGCCGCAGACATTCTTGACGGGATCCTTGGCGGCGCGCCTGCGGAAAAAGCGCTCACGGGGTGGGCGCGCGGAAGCCGCTATGCGGGGTCAAAAGACCGTGCGGCTGTGCGCGACCATGTCTTTCAGGCCTTGCGCTGTCTGCGCTCTTACGCGGCCCTTGGCGGCGGCGAGGAGACGACGGGGCGCAGTCTGATGCTCGGTGCGATGCGCGCAGAAGGCGCTGATCTTGATGTGATTTTCTCGGGCGAGGGCCATGCGCCAGCACCCCTGAGCGAGGAAGAGCTTGCGGGCGGACGCGCGCCTGAGGCGGGGGCTGAGGCCTGTGATATGCCCGAGTGGCTCTGGCCTGCGCTTGAGGCGGCTTTGGGCGATGCGGCAGCTGACGAAGCCAGCCTGATGCGCGAGCGGGCGGATGTGTTTTTGCGGGTCAATCCGCTCTATGGCACTGTTGCTGAGGCGCAGGCCGCTCTGGCGGAAGAGGGCGTTGTCAGCGAGGTGCACCCTTTGTCGCCGATGGCTTTGAAAGTGCTTGAAGGCGCGCGGCGTGTGCGCTTGAGCCATGCGTTTGAAGACGGTTTGGTCGAGCTTCAGGACGCGGCGAGCCAAGCTGTTGTGGACTGGCTGCCGCTTGATGGCGCGCAAACCGTGCTGGATTATTGCGCGGGCGGTGGCGGCAAGAGCCTTGCGATTGCGGCGCGCTCAGATGCCAAGATTGTGGCGAGTGATATTGCGCCCGAGCGGATGAAAGATCTGCCGGAGCGTGCCACCCGTGCGGGGGCGAGCATTGTTGTGAAATCACTTGAAGATCTTTCGACAGATGATTGTTTTGATTTTGTTTTATGTGATGCGCCTTGCTCTGGCTCTGGCGCTTGGCGGCGCTCGCCAGCGGGCAAATGGCAGCTGAGCGAGGACAGCCTTGCGGCGCTTTGTGACACGCAAGTCGAGGTCTTAAAGGCGGCGTCTGGACACGTCGCGGAGGGCGGACAGCTGGCTTATGTGACCTGCTCACTGTTGGGCGTGGAAAACGAGGATGTTGTGGCGCGGTTTCAGGCGCTTGCGCCTGAGTGGCACTGCACGGTGCAAAAGCGCTGGTTGCCGTCTGACGGCGGAGACGGCTTTTTTGGCGCTATTTTTGCGCGAAAATAGTGAGCTAGACACACTTTAAACGTGAAATTCAATCCGTTGGGTCTTAATCTTGGGTTAACCTCTTTGGCATAGTCTTGTGTCAAACCCTGATTGGAGCCCGTTTTGAGCTACGCCGCCTTTCCGCCTGAGACCGTGACAAGACCGTTTGCACGGCTGTTGCCGCGCGCGGGTGTGCTTGGCCTTTTGGGTCTTTTGGCCTTTATGGTTGCGGGGGCGGCACCGTCAGAACCGATACAGCTCGGGGCCGCAGTTGCGGGAACAAGTCTGCTTTGCTTAACGCTTGTGAGCCTTGTCCATTGGGGCAGGCTCCGCCGCAATCGGGCGCAGGGGCTTGTGACGATTGCGGGGTTTGTCGAGCATGATGCGGCGGCCTGCCTTGTGGCCGATGAGGCCGGCGAAATTCTTTATCGCAATGCGGCGGCTGAGGCCAAATTTAAACTTGCGCCTGTCACGATCGAGGCGGCGTTATCCACAATTGTGACGCATCCTCTGGGGCTTGTGGCGCGTCTTTACATGAAGGCGTCCCAGTCGGGGGCGGCGCGCGAAGATGTGTTGGCGCGCGATGAGCATTTGCGGCTGTCGTGCCATCCTTTGCCTCATGGCGGCGCGCTTTGGCGGCTTGAGGAGTTGCCTGCTGCACAAAATACGGTGGCGCTCAACGCGACATCTGATCTGCCGGTTCTGGTGGTCGGGCGGCAGGACACGGTCTTGTTTATGAACGAGGCTGCGCGGCGGTTTTTTGGCGAAAGAGTGAAATCGCTTGACCGCATCATTCCGAATTTGCCGTTGAAGCTAAACCGTTTGCAGGCCGTTCTGGCGGACAGCGGCAAGGTGCATTGTGTGATCCGCGAGCTGAGCGCGGGGGTCGGGCGGCGCGAGCTTGCCTTTGTGCCGACTGAGGAGGCTTTGGTCGAGCTGCCCGAAAGCCAGCGGTTTTTTGATGCGCTGCCAGTGCCGCTTCTGAAGCTGTCACCTGAGGGCGCAATCACCGAGACCAACAAAATGGCGCGCGATCTTTTGGGGCGCGATGACCTTGTGGGGCAAAGTCTTGGCGCTGTTCTGGAGGGGTTGGGACGCTCGATCAACGATTGGTTGCAAGATACGATTTTGGGACGGGTCAGCCGCCAATCGGAGTTTTTGAAGGTGCGGCGTGGCGATGCGGATGCTTTTGTCCAAGTCACGCTCAAGCCCGCGCGAGAGGGCGAGACGCCTGTTCTTGTGGCTGTCTTGAATGATGCTACGGAGCTAAAAACGCTTGAAGCGCAATTTGTGCAGAGCCAGAAAATGCAGGCGATCGGGCAACTTGCGGGCGGGGTTGCGCATGATTTCAACAATCTGCTAACGGCGATCACGGGGCATTGCGATCTTTTGATGCACCGCCGCACAGAAGGCGACCCCGACTTTGCCGATCTGGAACAGATTGCGCAGAACGCAAATAGGGCCGCCGCCCTTGTGAGCCAGCTGCTGGCCTTTTCGCGCAAGCAAACGCTGCGCCCGCAAACGATTGATGTGCAAGAAACCCTGTCGGATTTGACGCATCTTCTCAACAGGCTCGTGGGCGAGACGGTCCAGCTGGAATTTGAGCATTCAACGGGGCATCAGACCATCCGTGCCGACAAGCGCCAGATCGAACAGGTGGTTATGAACCTTGTGGTCAATGCGCGCGACGCAATGCCCAAGGGCGGGATTGTCAAAATCCGAACCGAGGCGCTTAATTTGCAAAAGCCGATGCAGCGGGACCGCGCCGAAGTTCCGCCTGGGTCTTATGTTTCCATTCAGGTGATTGATCAGGGAACAGGCATCCCGTCAGACAAGTTGCAGAAAATTTTTGAACCCTTCTTTACCACAAAACGCACGGGCGAGGGCACAGGGCTTGGCCTTTCGACGGCTTACGGCATTGTGAAGCAGACGGGCGGATTTATTTTTGCGGACAGCGAAGTCGGGCAGGGCAGCACCTTTACGCTGATCTTGCCAACATTTGCTCTGGGCGAACCCGAGGTGCAGGCGGCCGCTGAGGTGCCTGTCTTGCAGCAAGAGGAAATTATCAGCTCTGTTGTTCTTTTGGTGGAAGATGAGGCGCCTGTCCGTGCCTTTGCCTCGCGGGCGCTCAAGCTGAAGGGGTTTACTGTTTTGGAGGCGGGCAGCGGCGAAGAAGCGCTCGATATTGTGCGCGATACCAACCTGCAAATCGACTTGTTTGTCACCGATGTGATTATGCCTGGTCTGAAGGGGCCGGAGTGGGTCGCGCTGGCGCGCGCGCTGCGGGGGGATGTGAGAGTTGTTTTTGTCTCGGGCTATGCCGAAGATGTGTTTAGTGACAACGGCCTTGAAGTTTCAAACTCGGCGTTTTTGCAAAAACCGTTTTCTCTCGTCGAGCTGGCAGAAACGGTCCAGCGGGCTTTGGCTCTGCCTGAGCCGGTCAGGGAATAGAGGCCCAGAGCGCAAAATCTTCCGCGCAGCTGGTTTTGAGGCGTAGCTCAAGCTCTGCGGGCAAGTCGAGATCGCGCGCGGGGGAGACATTGACCTTGGGCAATTTGATCTCAAGCTCAAGGCGGGCCTCAAGGTAGCTTATGTAGCTGTCGAGCGCTTCATATTTGAACAGCCGTGTGATCGCGGTTCCGTTGGGGCGCGGCTCGACAAATTTCGACTGCGCGCCGACATTGGCATAGGCGGGGCGCTCGGGGGCAAGGTAGCCCTCGACGAATTGGGCAAAGCTGAGGCCCTCGGTCGAGACGGGCCGCCCCGACAGGAAAGGGCGCTGGCGATACCGATACCAGCTGCCAAGCCAGCTCACAGGCTCGCGCACAACGGCCAAAGTCTCGACATCGTCGCCAATGAACTTCTCCACCATGGGCCGCAGGAAGCGGTTGTAACGATAGACGGGGCTGTGTTTCAGCTCTGGAGGATCAAGCAGGGCAATGGCGGCATGGGGCGCGAGCACGGTTTCTATTGCGGTTGTGCCTGTTTTGGGCACCGAAAACAGCACCAGTTTGGCCTTTGAAAAAATCAACATCACGCACCCTTTAGAGCTGTTTGCTTTTGTAAACTACTCCTTAACATCTTTGGAGAACAGTGAGGGTGTGGAAAATTTGTGTTGAAATGTTCTCATTTTGGTCACATAAAGAACATAAGTAGAACATTTGCAGTGATTGCCGCCTTGGGCGGGGTGTGAAATAAGGAAGCATAACAATGGCAACGGCAGACCTTTTAGACATGAAAAACAAGCGCGACGCAGACAAGCAAAAGGCACTCGACAGCGCCTTAGCACAGATCGAACGACAGTTCGGTAAAGGCTCCATCATGAAAATGGGGAGCGAAAACGCTATTCAGCAGATCGAGTCGACCTCGACGGGGTCGATCGGGCTGGATATTGCGCTTGGCATTGGCGGCCTGCCCAAGGGACGGATTGTCGAGATTTATGGCCCTGAAAGCTCAGGAAAAACCACTTTGACGCTGCATTGTGTGGCCGAAGAGCAGAAAAAAGGCGGCGTCGCGGCCTTTGTGGACGCCGAGCACGCGCTTGACCCGCAATACGCCAAGAAGCTTGGCGTTGATCTTGACGAGCTTCTGATTTCGCAGCCTGACACAGGCGAGCAGGCGCTTGAGATTATCGACACGCTGGTGCGCTCGGGGGCTGTGAGCCTTGTGGTGGTTGATTCGGTTGCGGCGCTGACGCCGAAATCGGAGCTTGAGGGCGAAATGGGCGATTCGAGTGTGGGCGTTCATGCCCGCTTGATGAGCAAAGCGATGCGCAAGCTGACTGGCTCGATTTCGCGCTCAAACTGTATGGTGATTTTTATCAACCAGATCCGGATGAAAATCGGCGTGATGTTTGGCAGCCCCGAGACGACAACTGGCGGCAATGCGCTCAAGTTTTATAGTTCGGTGCGTTTGGACATCCGCCGCATCGGCTCGCTGAAGGACCGCGACGAAGTTGTGGGCAACCAGACGCGTGTCAAAATCGTCAAGAACAAGGTGGCACCGCCGTTCAAGCAAGTCGAGTTTGACATTATGTATGGCGAGGGGATTTCCAAGACAGGCGAGCTGCTTGACCTCGGGGTGAACCTCGGGATTGTCCAGAAATCGGGCGCATGGTTTAGCTATGGCGACGAGCGCATCGGGCAGGGCAAGGAAAACTCGCGCCAGTTTTTGAAAGACAATCCGCATATTGCCTATGATATCGAAGATAAGATCCGTGCGGCGCATGGGCTCGACTTTGACGACGAAAAGCCGTCAAAAGCCGACGATAATGAGGATATTCTCGAAGCCTGAGCGGTTTGAGAACGGAAGACAAGCGCGCCAGAGCGGGAGACTGCTCTGGCGCTTTTTGTCATGTGGACATGAGCGGGCGTGGCGGCTAAACCGTGACGGATCACATCACGTCGGAACATGATATGCCAAGTTTGAACGAAATCCGCTCTACCTTTCTCAACTACTTTGCAAAGCAGGGGCATGAAGTTGTGGCCTCAAGCCCGCTTGTGCCACGCAATGACCCGACGCTGATGTTTGTCAACTCGGGGATGGTCCAGTTTAAGAACTTGTTCACGGGTGTTGAAACGCGCGATTACAACCGTGCGACGAGTGCCCAAAAATGTGTGCGCGCGGGCGGCAAGCATAACGATCTGGACAATGTCGGCTATACGGCGCGCCACCACACTTTTTTTGAGATGCTCGGCAACTTCAGCTTTGGCAATTACTTCAAAGAAGAGGCGATTAGCTATGCTTGGGAGCTGATCACCAAGGACTTCGGGATTGACAAGAACAAGCTGACCGTGACGGTCTATCACACGGATGATGAGGCCTTTGCGATCTGGAAGAAGATGGGGGTTCCCGAGGAGCGCATCATTCGGATTGCGACCTCTGACAACTATTGGCAGATGGGCCCGACGGGGCCGTGCGGGCCGTGCACCGAGATTTTTTATGACCACGGCGAGCATATTTGGGGCGGCCCTCCCGGCAGCCCGGAAGAAGACGGCGACCGCTTTATCGAGATATGGAACGTGGTTTTCATGCAGAACGAGCAGTTTGAGGACGGCACAATGCGCGACCTTGATATGCAGTCGATCGACACGGGCATGGGGCTTGAGCGGATTGGCGCGCTGCTTCAGGGCAGCCATGACAATTATGACACCGATCTTTTCAAGGCGCTGATCGAGGCCTCGGCCCATGCCACAGGGGTTGATCCTTATGGCGCGCAGAACGTGCATCACCGCGTGATTGCCGACCATTTGCGCTCGACGGCGTTTTTGATTGCGGATGGGGTTATGCCCTCTAATGACGGGCGCGGCTATGTTTTGCGCCGTATTATGCGCCGCGCGATGCGCCATGCGCATCTTTTGGGGGCGAAAGACCCTGTGATGCACCAGCTCGTGCCGTCGCTTGTGCGCCAGATGGGCGGGGCTTATGGCGAGCTGACGCACGCGCAGGCGATGATTGAAGAGACGTTTTTGCTGGAAGAGACGCGCTTTAAGCAAACGCTGGAACGCGGATTGAAGCTTCTGGATGATGAGGTTGCGCGGCTTGGCGAGGGCGTTGCGCTCTCTGGCGATGCGGCGTTCAAGCTTTATGACACCTTTGGCTTTCCGCTTGATTTGACGCAGGATGCGCTGCGCGAAAAGGGCCGCGACGTTGATGTTGCGGGTTTTGAGGCGGCGATGGCGGAACAAAAGGCCAAGGCGCGGGCGGCTTGGTCTGGCTCCGGCGATGCGGCGGACGCGAGCGTTTGGTTTGATATTGCCGATGATGCGGGTGTGACCGAATTCTTGGGCTATGACACCGAAGTGGCCGAGGGGCAGGTTCTTGCGCTTGTGGCGGATGGTGCGCGCGTCAAGACGCTTGGCGCGGGGCAGGAGGGCTGGGCAGTGCTCAATCAGACGCCGTTTTATGCAGAATCTGGCGGGCAGGTCGGCGACAGCGGCCTGATGCGCCGTTTGGAGAATATGGAACAGGTGAGCCGCGTGACGGACACGCGCAAGCACGCCGACGGCAAGATCTTTGGCCATATGATTGTGGCGGGTGCGGGCGGCCTCTCTGTTGGCGACACGGTGTCGCTTGAGGTGGAGCATGGGCGGCGCTCGGCAATCCGCGCCAACCATTCGGCAACACATCTTTTGCACGAGGCGCTCCGTTCGGCGCTTGGCGATCATGTGGCGCAGCGCGGCTCGCTCAATGCGGATGATCGTTTGCGCTTTGATTTTAGCCACTCCAAGGCGCTGGAACTCGACCAGATCAAGCAGGTTGAGGCGGATGTTAACGCCTATATCCGCCAGAATGCGCCTGTTGTGACGCGGGTTATGACGCCTGATGAGGCGCGCGAGCTGGGCGCGCAGGCGCTTTTTGGCGAGAAATACGGCGACGAAGTGCGCGTGGTGTCAATGGGCCATGAGAGCGGCTCGGGCAAGGGCAGTGACGGGCACACCTATTCGATCGAGCTGTGCGGCGGCACCCATGTGCGCCAGACGGGCGATATTGGCTTGTTTGTGGTGCTTGGCGACTCTGCTTCTAGTGCCGGTGTGCGCCGCATTGAGGCGCTGACGGGCAAGGCTGCGTTTGACTATCTGAGTGCGCAGGATGCGCGCGTGGCGGAGCTGGCGCTTGAGCTGAAGACGCCTGCGGCGGATGTGCCTGCGCGCGTCAAGGCGCTGATGGAGGAACGCCGCGCGCTGAGCAACGAGGTGGCGCAGCTGCGCCGCGAATTGGCGATGTCGGGTGGCGCGAAAGACGGCGGCGCAGAGGCGATTGAAATCAACGGGATAAAGCTTATTGCACAGGTGCTTTCGGGCGTCTCTGGCAAGGATCTGCCAGCGCTGATTGATGCGCATAAGGCGCAGCTTGGCTCTGGCGCTGTGCTTTTGATTGCCGATACGGGCGGTAAGGCGGCTGTGGCGGCGGGTGTCACCTCTGACCTGACGGATCGTGTGTCGGCGGTTGATCTTGTGAAGGCGGCTGTGCCCGAGCTTGGCGGCAAGGGCGGCGGTGGCCGTCCTGATATGGCGCAGGGCGGTGGCGCGGATGTCAGCAATGCCGAGGCCGCGATTGCGGCGGCGAAATCAGTATTGGAGGCTTGAGATGAAAGCACTTTGGATTGCTCATGTGACCGTCACGGACACGGAGGCTTATGGCAAATATGCCGAGCTGGCGGGGCCTGCGATTGCGGCGCATGGGGGCGTGTTTATCGCCCGTGGCGCGCGCTTTGTGCAGCTTGAAGGCAAGGAGCGGCCACGCAATGTTGTGGCAAAGTTCCCTACGCTTGAGGCGGCTGTCGAGTGCTACAACTCGCCAGCCTATCAGGAGGCCTTGAGCCACGCCAAAGGCGCATCCGAGCGCGAATTGATGGTTGTTGAAATCAGCGAATAACGGCATCCTCGCCCTAATCGGGTGAGGAGAGCTGTGATGCGTCGTATCTTTTGTCTGCTTTTGATGGTTTTGCCACTGCCGGCTGTGGCAGATGGCTGGTCGGCGCTTGAGCGGGAGGGCGCGATTGCGATTATGCGCCATGCGCTCGCGCCAGGCGGCGGTGATCCTGCTCAATTTGTCCTTGAGGATTGTGAAACGCAGCGCAATCTTGATGCGCGGGGCCGAGCTCAGGCGCGCGCAATCGGGGCAGAAATGCGCGCACGCGGCGTGACGTTTGACCGTGTTTTCACAAGCCAATGGTGCCGTTGTCGCGAAACGGCGGCTTTGATTGGGATGAGGCCCGCTGAGGACTTGCCATCGCTGAACTCGTTCTTTGGGGGACAAGGGGATCGCGTGGCTCAAACGGCCGCTACACTTGCGACCTTGGCTGCGCAAGACGCGCGCCTATTGCTGGTAACACATCAAGTTAATATCACGGCTCTGACGGGTGTTTTCCCAAAGTCAGGCGAGATTATTGTGGCGGAGCTTCACGCGGGGGCGTTGATGGTGACGGGGCGCATTTTGATTGATCCGCCCGAGTAAGAGCCATGGCATCGCCTCCAGAAAAAAGCCCCGCTCGAGTGAGCGGGGCTTTTTCTATTAGAGCTGCTTTGAGGCGCGTTTGCGCTCGTGCGGGTCAAGGAAGCGTTTGCGCAGGCGAATGCTCTCTGGGGTCACTTCAACGAGTTCGTCGTCGTTGATGTAAGCAATCGCTTCTTCAAGGCTCAGCGTGATCGGCGTCGTCAGGCGGACGGCTTCGTCTGTGCCTGAGGCGCGCACGTTGGTGAGCTTTTTGCCTTTGAGCGGGTTCACTTCCAGATCGTTTTCGCGGCTGTGCTCGCCAATGATCATGCCTTGGTAGATCTTGGTTTGCGCGCCAATGAACATTTTGCCACGCTCTTCAAGGTTCCAAAGGGCGTAGGCCACGGCCTCGCCGGCTTCCATCGAGATCAGAACACCTGCGCGGCGGCCCGGCATCGGGCCTTTGTGTGGCGCCCAGCCGTGGAACACGCGGTTCAGAACGCCTGTGCCGCGGGTGTCGGTGAGGAATTCGCCGTGATAGCCGATCAGGCCGCGCGAGGGGACATGAGCGATGATGCGGGTTTTGCCAGCACCTGCGGGGCGCATTTCAACGAGGTCGCCCTTGCGGCCGCCTGTCAGCTTTTCGATCACAACGCCTGAGTATTCGTCATCCACGTCGATTGTGGCTTCTTCGATTGGCTCAAGGGTTTTGCCATCTTCTTCGCGCAAAAGCACTTTGGGGCGGGAAATCCCGAGTTCAAAGCCTTCGCGGCGCATATTCTCGATGAGAACGCCCATCTGAAGCTCGCCACGGCCAGCCACTTCGAAGGCTTCGCCGCCGGGCGTGTCTGTGACTTTGATGGCGACGTTGCTTTCGGCTTCTTTCATCAGGCGGTCACGGATGACACGGCTCTGGACTTTTTTGCCTTCGCGGCCCGCCAGCGGGCTGTCGTTGATGCCGAAGGTCACTGTGATTGTGGGCGGATCAATCGGCTGTGCGGGCAGGGCTGTATCAACAGCGAGTGCGCAGATCGTGTCGGCCACTGTGGCTTTGGACATCCCTGCGATAGAGACGATATCGCCTGCGAGGGCCTCTTCGATGTCTTGTTGGGCAAGGCCACGGAAGGCCTGAATTTTGGTCACGCGGAACTGTTCGATCTTTTGACCGACACGCGAGAGCGCCTGAACGGTTGCGCCGACTTTGAGGCGTCCGCTTTCGACGCGGCCTGTCAGAACGCGGCCAACGAAGGCGTCTGCGCCGAGCGTTGTGGCGAGCATACTGAAGTCTTCATTTTGACGCGCGATCTGCTTTGGCGCAGGCACGTGATTGACGATCAGGTCAAACAAAGCCGAAAGGTCTTTGCGTGGCCCGTCAAGCTCGTGATCGGCCCAGCCGGAGCGGCCAGAGGCATACATATGCGGGAAGTCGAGCTGATCGTCATTCGCGTCAAGCGAGGCGAAGAGATCAAAGCATTCGTCCAGAGCGCGGTCGGGTTCGGCGTCTGTTTTGTCAACTTTGTTGAGGACAACGATGGGGCGCAGGCCGAGGGCAAGCGCCTTTGAGGTCACGAATTTGGTTTGTGGCATCGGGCCTTCGGCGGCGTCGACAAGCAGGACAACGCCGTCAACCATCGACAAGATGCGCTCGACTTCGCCGCCAAAGTCGGCGTGGCCGGGGGTGTCAACGATGTTGATGCGCATCCCTTTCCACTCGACTGAGGTCGGCTTGGCGAAGATGGTGATGCCGCGCTCGCGCTCGATGTCGTTGCTGTCCATGGCGCGCTCGGCCACGTCCTGATTGGCCCGAAACGCGCCGGACTGTTTCAGAAGTTCGTCCACGAGAGTTGTTTTGCCGTGGTCAACGTGGGCGATGATGGCGATATTGCGCAGGTCCATGATATGTCCTTGGGTTGTTCGTTGAGGGCCGATATACCGCGCGGAGGCGAAAGGCCAGTCAGAATAAGGGGCGGAGTGCATTTATGTCGCGTATGGGGCTTTATGAGCAGATAGATGCCGCTGTTGTGGGCGCTTTAACCGAGATCACGGGGCAGGAGGCCGCGTTTTTTCGCGGGCTTGGCGCTGTGGTGGCGAAAGATGCGTTGCATGGCGATGTCTCTGTGAACGCGGCGCTGGTGATGGCGCAGCGGCTTGGCCTTGCCCCGCGTGCGCTTGGGGCCGATCTGGCGCAGGCTTTAGGCAAGGTTGACGGCGTTGCCAGCGCGTCTGTGGCAGGGGCGGGGTTTGTCAATCTGCGGCTGGAGCAGGAATTTATCGCCGCGTCACTGAACAAGGCAGCGCTTTTGCCTTTGCCGCGGCGGGGCAGGCTGGCGGTGTGTTTGGAAGCCGCCGGGGACCTCCGCCAGCGCTGGAGCGCTGAGGCGGCGGCGGCTGTGGCGCGCGGGCTTGGGCTTGAGGTTGAGATATGCGCACCGGTTCCTGCCAGCGCGGCGGCCAAGGCGCAGCTTGTGCCCTTGATCGGCGTTGAGGCGGCCTATGGCGCGGCAACAGATCAGGAGCGTCAGGGGCTTGTCTCGACGTTTTCCCAGATCTGGGCGGCGTCAGAGACATATGAGGAGGTGACGCTCTTTGCCGCGATGGGCGGTGGCTTTCGGGCGGGGCTTTATGAGGCCGCCTTGGGCACCCGAGCGCGCTTGCGTTGCACAGCACTTGCGGCGGCGGATGTGCCCGCGCTTGCGGGGGAGGAGGCCGAGCTGGCGCGGCTTTATGTGCTCTGTCATCGCGCCGAGCGGGGGCTTGATCTGACGGGGCGGGCCTATGCGCAACCCGAGCTTGGGAACCCTGCGTTTTTGCTGCATTATGCGGCGTCAAAGCTTTCGTCGCTCAGAGGCGCTGGCGCTGTCGAAGCGTGGGATCAGGCGACGCGGGATCTGGCGCTTTGGGTGGCTGATTATGGCAGGGTGTTGCAGCTTGCGCATGAGTTGGCAGCGCCGCAGCGCTTGGCGCTTTATCTCTGTGATCTTGCGCGTTTGCTTCTGGGCGCACAAAAGGCGGCGCAGGACCGTGGCGAAAAAACCATTTGCCCCACGGTTATTGACGCCTGCGAAGTTGTGTTTTCCAGCGGATTCGCTATTGTCGGGACCAAGGCGCTGGATGAAATCACCTGAAGAGTGAGGCTGGCGGCAAGAGCAGTGACAAGCGCAGCGTAGATTTGCGCATAAAAGACGAGGCAAACGATGGCAGAACTCCCATATGGCGGAGCGGGGCAGAGCGGCTCTGCACCCCTTAAACTTGGCACACTCACTCATTATGCTGGCGCGGTTGTTTCGCTTGGTTTGATCGTCGGGATCGGCGTTTGGGGCTATAAAGTTATTGCGCGCGATGTGAGCGGCGTGCCTGTTGTGCGGGCGGCCTCGGATGCGCCGATGCGGATTGCCCCCGAGCAACCGGGCGGAGAGACGGCGGCGCATCAGGGGCTGTCTGTTAATGAGGTTATGGCGAAGGGTGGGGCGGAAAAGCCGGCTGACCGGCTTGTTCTGGCGCCCAAACCTGTCAATCTGGAAGAAGAAGACCAGCCTTCGGCGGCGAGCATTGCGCCAAAGCCTGTCGTGCGCTCGGACGTTGTCATGGCGCAGGAGGAGGGCGACGCCGAGCCTCTGACGCTTCAGATGGCTTCTATTCGCGCATTAGCAGAAGAGCTTGCAGACGGGGTTGCGCCTTTGGCCGCGCCTGAGACATCCGAAGTTGTGACGGCGGCTGCGGCGGTTATTATGCCTGTGGCACCTGTTGTGGTTGAGGCTGTGCCAGAGGTTGAGGCAGAGGCCGAGACAGACGCCGTGGGCCTTGTGACAACAGCCGTGAGCCAGTCCTTGCGGCCACGTTTGCGCCCAGAAGCGTTTCGGGCTGTGGCCAGTTCGGCGACAAATCAGGCGGTATTGGCGGCTTTGACTAGCGGAGCGGAAAGCATTCCTGTTGGCACGCGGCTTGTGCAGCTTGGGGCCTTTGACAGCGCTGAAGTTGCGGGGCGCGAGTGGGAGCGGCTTGGAACGAAATTTGGCGAATATATGGACGGCAAAGAGCGTGTGATCCAGCGGGCCGAGAGCGGCGGGCGGGTGTTTTACCGTCTGCGCGCGATGGGCTTTGCCGATCTGTCGGACTCGCGCCGCTTTTGTGCGGCCCTTGTGGCCGAGCGGGCTGATTGTATTCCTGTGGTTAGCAAATGAGCCGATTTGGCGCGACGATCCTTGACGCGGACGGGCTTGAGCTGAGCCGTGAGGAGCGGGCTTTTTTTCGCGATGTGAACCCGTTCGGGTTTATCCTGTTTGCGCGCAATATCGAGACCGAGGCCCAAGTGGCGCGGCTGTGTGAGCAGATGCGCGAGGCTGTGGGCCGCGAGGCCCCGATCACGATTGACCAAGAGGGTGGGCGCGTGCAGCGCTTGCGCGCGCCGCTTTGGCGCGAGTGGTTGCCGCCGCTGGAGCAGGCCGAGCTTGCGGGCGCAAACGCCGCGCGCAGTTTTTATCTACGGTTTCGCCTGATTGCGCAGGAGTTGAAACGCTGCGGGATTGATAGCAACTGCGCGCCGATGCTCGACATTGCCTTTCCCGAGACCCATCCTTTCTTGCGCAACCGCTGTTATGGCACTGATATTGCCGCGATTGCCGCGATTGGTGCGGCGGCCTCTAGAGGGATGCTTGAGGGCGGTGTTTTGCCTGTGGCCAAGCATATCCCGGGCCATGGCCGCGCTGTGGCGGACAGCCATTTTGAGCTGCCGAGCGTCGATATTGGCCCTGCGGAACTGATTGCTACGGACGGAGCGCCTTTTGCAGCGCTCAAAGACTGCCCCATGGGGATGACGGCGCATATTCTCTATCCGCAGATTGACGCGCTGCCTGCGACGCTGAGCGCGCCTGTGATGGAGCTGATCCGCCGCGATCTTGGCTTTGACGGGCTGATTATGACCGATGACATCTCGATGAAGGCGCTCAACGGCGATCTGGGCGATCTGAGCCGCGCGGCTCTTCTGGCGGGCTGTGATGTGATTTTGCATTGCAATGGCAGTTTGCAAGAGCGTCGCGCTGTGGCCGAAGCCGCGGGCGAGATGGGCGATCTGGCACAGGAGCGGGCCGAGCGGGCGCTTGCTCTGCGCCAAAAACCTAATGATATTGACATTTCGGCCATAGAAGCCGAGCTTGAAGCGCTTTTGAATGGGCGCGTCTATGCCAGCTGATGACTTTGAAGAAGACCAAACACCGCTGAGTGTTGCCGACCGTATGACGGCGGAGGCGCTGATTGTGGATGTGAGCGGCTTTGAGGGGCCGCTGGATGTCTTGCTGACTTTGGGGCGCACCCAAAAAGTCGATCTCACAAAAATCAGCATTCTCGAACTGGCGCGGCAATATCTGGCCTTTGTGGAAAAGGCCAAGTCTCTGCGCATAGAGCTTGCGGCGGATTATCTTGTGATGGCGGCTTGGCTTGCCTTTCTAAAATCGCGCTTGCTGTTGCCGCCCGATCCCACCGAGGACGGGCCGAGCGGCGAGGAACTGGCGGCGCATCTGGCCTTTCAACTTGAGCGTTTGCAGGCGATGCGCGATGTCGCGGCGCGCCTTATGGGGCGGGACCGTCTGGGGCGCGATTTCTTTGCGCGCGGCCTGCCTGAAGATGTGACACGGGTCAAGAAAGTGACCTATACCGCCACGCTGCTTGACTTGATGCAGGGGTATTCGCGGCTGCGCACGCGCGACGAGTTTCGCCCGTTTGTTATGGATCGGGATGCTGTGTTTACGCTTGAAAACGCGCTGGAGCGGATGCGAGGGCTGATCGGCTATGCAGGGAACTGGACCGATATTTCGAGTTATATTCCCGAAGGCTGGGACAAGGACCACGCGCGCATTCGCTCGGCGACGGCCTCGACTTTTGCGGCCTCTCTGGAGCTTGCCAAAGAGGGGCGCGTCGAGCTGCGCCAGTCGGAAACCTTTGCGCCCATGGAGCTGCGCCGCAGACATGAAAGCCGTGATGAAACATGAATGACGACATGGACCATATGGAAGAAAAAGAAGAAAGCCTCTTTGAAGCGCCCCCCATTGCCGAGCAGGAGCGCATGGTTGAGGCGATCTTGTTTGCCTCAAGCGAGACTGTGACTGTGGCCGAGCTTAATGCGCGGATGCCGCATGGGAGCGATGCGGCCGAGGCTTTGGTCTATCTGCGCAAGCGCTATGAGGGGCGCGGTGTGCGGATTGTGAAAGTGGGCGATGCTTGGGCGATGCGCACAGCGCCTGATCTGTCGTTTCTGATGCAAAAAGAAACGGTAGAGACCCGCAAGCTCAGCCGTGCGGCCATCGAGACTTTGGCGATTGTGGCCTATCACCAGCCTGTCACGCGCGCCGAGATCGAGGAAATTCGCGGTGTGAGCGTGAGCCGTGGCACGGTTGACCAGCTTCTGGAGATGGAATGGATCCGCTTTGGGCGGCGCAAGATGACGCCCGGGCGGCCTGTGACGTTTGTTGTGACACAGGACTTTCTGGACCACTTCGGGCTGGAGTCGGCCCGCGATCTGCCGGGGCTGAAAGAGCTTCGCGCCTCGGGGCTTTTGGAGAGCCGTTTGCCGCCAAGCCATATGCCGACTTTGGGAGCGGGCGACGAGGACTTGAGCGAAGAAGCCCAAGAGGGGCAGAGCGAGCTGTTTGAAGACTGAGTTTGTGCCTTATTTTACGCACAATGGCTGCTTATATTGCGGATTGAGCAGGCAAAGGAGGCCAAGATGAACGCGAATAGGCTGATAAATATGGTTCTGCGCATGGTGATGCGCAAAGTTATGAGCGCAGGGCTAAAGCGCGCAGGCGGGGGCAAGGGCGCAAGTGGCGCAACCAAGGGCCTTAACAAAGCCTCCCGCATGGCACGGCGCGCAGGGCGCTTTTAAGATTTGAAGTGCTTGGAGAGCTTGAGGCCTTGGCCTTGGTAGTTTGAGGCGATGCGCTCGCCGTAGAGCTCGGCAGGCGTCTGGGACATTTGCTCATAGACCAAGCGGCCAACGATCTGGCCGTGCTCCAGCACAAAGGGGCTTTCGTGGCAGCGCACTTCAAGGACACCGCGCGAACCAGCGCCGCCCGCGGCCGCATAGCCAAAGCCCGGATCAAAAAAGCCTGCGTAATGCACGCGGAACTCACCCACCATCGCCAGATAGGGCGCCATCTCGGCTGCGTAATCGGGCGGAATGCAGACGGCTTCATTGCTCACAAGGATATAGAAGGCACCCGGATCAAGGATGATCTGGCCTGTGTCGCTGCGCACTTCTTCCCAGAAGTCGGCGGGGGCGTAGTGGCCGAGCTTGTCCAGATCAATCACGCCTGTGTGCGGCTTGGCGCGGTAGCCAACGAGGCTGCTGCCCTCGGGGCAGAGATCAACCGAAAAGCCGAGGCCTTCGCTGATGACGGGGGGGCGTCCGTCAACGAGCGGGATTTCTTTGTGAAGGGCGCGCAGATCGGTGTCGCTCAATGTGGCTTGGCCATCGCGGAAGCGGATCTGGTTGAGGCGCATACCGGGGCGCACGAGGACAGAGAAGGAGCGCGGGCAAATCTCGGCATAAAGCGGGCCTGAATAGCCGGCTGGGATGCGGTCAAACTCTTCGCCGCCGTCGGTGATTGTGCGGGTGAGCAGATCAAGACGGCCCGTGGAGCTTTTGGCATTGGCAACCGCTTGGATGCCGTCAGGGAGGGCGAGGCTTTCTTGCAGCTCGACCACATAGACGCAGCCCTTTTCAAGAACCGCGCCTTGGCTCAGATTAATCTGGTGCATCTCGAACTCCGACAGGCGCTCGGCGACTGTGCGGCCCGCGCCCGCAAGGAAGGAGGCGCGGACGCGATAGGCGCGCGCGCCAAGGCGCAGATCAAGGCTGGCGGGCTGGATCTGGCCCTCGGCATAGTCCTCTTGAGCCAAGATTTCGCCACGCGCGATCATCTCTTTGAGCTGCTGGCTGGCCAGAACGCCTGTCATGCTGTGTCCTTTCAGGGCAAGGTTGCGCAGCTTTTATCAAGTTTTCGACCGAGAGGCAGGGAAAAATGCGCCTCTGCCGCCTGATTGGTTAAGTTTTGTCACCTGTTGAGGCCAAAGCACTTGGGCGTATCGCCCAGAATGGCCCTGACGCCCCTGTGATGGGCTGGCTCAAGGCGTATCTGGCCCAGAGGTGAAAGCCTGAGTGCCTTTGTGACTTACGGCAGGGAAAACAGCCCTGATTTCGGGCGTCATCGAGAGCAAGACCTAAGCAATATTGGAGCGCCGTAACAGTGGGAAACAGTCTCTTGACTGTTTTGCTGGCAGCGGGCGAAAACTCCGGGGAAAGGGTAAATGGTCGGGCTAGCAGGACTCGAACCTGCGACCTTCCGTCCCCCAGACGGACGCGCTACCAGGCTGCGCTATAGCCCGACTAAGGCTGCTTATTAGCGGTTTTGAGCCAGAGGGCAAGGGCAAATCTATGGCAATCTCGGCAGGGCTGCGCCGCGAGGCTCTGTCGTCAGGAGGAGAGGGCCTTCAGATCATGACGGGCTTGTACCAAGATGCGGCGGACCTCATCTGTCGGGGCTGTTTTATAAGCCGCAATACGGCTGAGAAGGCCTGCGCTGACGTCAAGCTCGGTGTCGCTTGGGTCGTCAGGGAGCTGGATCGCAAGGGAGACAGGCGCGGCTTTGGGAGCGTCTCTCTCTGTGTCGGCGTCTTTGCTGGGCTGCAAGAAAGAAGGCATGGCCGCGGGCTCTGTGTTGAGGCCTGCGTCTTCTATGTCTTTGGGGGCTGGCTCTGCTGCGCTTTCGCTATGATCGTCGTGGTCCTGCACGCGTGCAGCCTCTGTCGCAGGCTCGGTCGGCTCGTCAGACGAATCGTCTTCGTCTTGATGATGGCTGAAGGCGGGCATTTGGGCGGGGGCGGTTGTGTCTTCAGGGTGGTCGGTGTCAGGGACAGTCTCGGCCTGAATCCCAACCTCTGGCGCTCTTGGTGTCTCTAACGCTGGCTCAGGTGCCGCCGCTTCATACTCAACCTCGGCTTCGATCAAGTCGCCATCAAGGGGCTGTGACAGGCTCGCGATATGTTTGACGCCATGATCGCGCAGCATTTTTTGCGCGCCTTTGATTGTCATACCATCGTCGTGGAGGAGCTTTTTGATCCCGCCGAGCAGAACCATATCATTGGGACGATAATATCTGCGCCCGCCAGCGCGCTTGACGGGCTTTACCTGCGTAAATTTACTTTCCCAGAACCTGAGAACGTGAGTCGGCAGATCGAGCCATTCGGCCACTTCGCTGATGGTGCGGAATGCGTCGGCTGATTTTGCCATACCTTGGGAGGCTCCTAGCGCTTGTTGCCTGCGGCGACTCGGTCTTTCATGAGATGCGAGGGGCGGAACGTGAGCACGCGGCGCGGATTGATCGGGACTTCCTCGCCTGTTTTGGGGTTGCGGCCCACGCGGGCTGTTTTCTGACGGACCGAGAATGTGCCAAACGACGAAATTTTCACGTTTTCGCCCGCGACGAGCGCATCAGAAACGTGCTGAAGCACCGTTTCGACAAGCTGCGCACTGTCGTTGCGTGACAGGCCGACTTCGCGAAACACAGCTTCGCTCAAGTCCATACGTGTGAGTGTTTTTTCGCTCATTTCAAATCCCCCGTTTTGCCAAGCATAGGCCTCAGAGAGATTCCGAGTCAATATCAATGACTTGGCGCACGGCTTTTCAGCGATAATTGAGCGCATTAACCTGTGGATTTACCAGCGGATCGCGACAGCGCCCCAAGCCAGACCGCCGCCAATGGCTTCGGTGAGAACAAGATCGCCTGTTTTGATTTTGCCAGAGGCTGCGCCGACGGAAAGCGCGAGCGGGATGGAGGCGGCAGAGGTGTTGCCGTGGTCTTGCACTGTCAGCACGACCTGCTCCATTGGCACGCCAAGTTTTTTTGCGGTGCCTTGGATGATACGGATATTGGCCTGATGCGGCACGATCCAGTCGACATCACTGTGCGTCAGACCTGCTTTTTGGAGCGCGGCATCGGCTGTTGAGGCCAGCTTTTCAACGGCTTGACGGAAGAGCGCGTTGCCCTGCATCCGCAATTTGCCGGAGGTGCCTGTGGAGGAGACGCCGCCGTCAACAAAGAGCATATCCTTGTAGCGGCCATCGGAATTGAGATCGGCGGCGAGAATGCCGCGATCATCGGTTGTGCCTGCGCAGTCTTGCGCCTCAAGGACAAGCGCGCCTGCGCCATCGCCAAACAGAACGCAGGTTCCGCGGTCGGTCCAGTCCATGATGCGGCTGAAGGTTTCGGCGCCGATCACAAGCACCCGCCCAGCCTGACCCGACAGGAGCAGCCCGTTGGCTGTTGTCAGGGCGAAGACGAAGCCCGCACAGACGGCCTGCACATCAAAGCCAAAGCCGCGCTCCATGCCGATTTTTTGCTGCACCATGGTGGCCACGGAGGGGAAGGTGAGATCGGGGGTGGATGTTGCGACGACAATGGCGTCGATATCGCCAGCCGTTAGCCCCGCCTCTGCGAGGGCGGCTTTTGCCGCTTCGGCGGCCAGATCGGAGGTATGCTGGCCCTCGGCGGCGAAATGGCGTCGCTCGATCCCAGAACGGCTGCGTATCCACTCATCAGTGGTGTCCAGAGTTGATTCGAACTCGGCATTTTCCACGATCCGCTCTGGCAAATAGTGGCCATAGCCAACAACGACGGCACGTTTTGTCATGAGATGGTCTCTTCTTTGTGGTCTGTGCTGTGCGCTGCGCCTGCTTCGGAGGCGAGCATGGTGGCCGCAGAAATGCGCGCGGCGAGCTTTTCGTTAAAGCCTGATTGGGCCAGCTGAAAGGCGAGTTTGACGGCGGCGGAGACGCCCGTGGCATCGGCGGAGCCATGGGATTTGACCACTGTGCCATTGAGGCCCAGAAAGATCCCGCCGTTGACTTTGCGCGGGTCAATCCGACTGCTCAGGCGCTTGAGAGAGGTATAGGCGAGCAGGGCGGCCAAGCGCGACAGCGGCGTATAGTTGAACGCGTCGCGCAACAGATCACGGATCAGGCTGGCTGTACCTTCGCCTGTTTTGAGAGCGATATTGCCTGTGAAGCCGTCGGTTACGACCACGTCGCATTTTGTTCCGGGCAAATCGCTGCCTTCGACAAAGCCGACATATTCGAAATTGGCGGCACTGGCGTTTTCGGCGATCAGCTCGTTGGCGGCCTGAATTTCGGCGCGGCCCTTGAACTCTTCTGTGCCGACATTGAGCAAGCCGACACGCGGGCGGGCGAGGTGGAGCCCGTTGCGCGCATAGGAGGCACCCATCAGGGCATATTGCAAAAGATCGCGCTCATCGGCGCGGATATCGGCCCCAGCATCGAGCATGACGTTAAAGCCCTGCGGGTTGCGCGAGGGCCAGAGCACGGCAATGGCAGGACGGTAGACACCCGGCGTTTTGCGCAGGCGAATAACAGAGAGCGCCATGAGCGCGCCTGTGTTGCCACAAGAGACACAAACTGTCGCGTCGCCATTGCGCACGCTTTCCAGCGCGGACCACATCGAGGTGCTTTTGCCCGAGCGCATTACCTGAGAGGGTTTGTCCTCCATGGATACAATGCCGTCGGCCTCGACAATGGTGCAGCGGTCGCGCAGATGCTTTTTGCGCGCCACAAGAGGCTCCAGCTCGGAGGCGCGCCCGTGCAGGAGAAAGAAAATATCTTTATTTTTCTTCGCGGAAAGAGAACAGCCAGCGACAATTGCCGCTGGCCCTTTATCACTTCCCATCGCGTCAACCGAAATGACAATACGCTCCGCCTGCGGGGTCAAAGATGCAGGCTCTGGCGTGACTGTCTGGCGCATGCGTAAGCCTCGGCTTAGGCCGCGTCTTCGTCGATCTCGACTTCGTCCGCCATCGCGATCACTTCGCGATCTGCATAGTGGCCACAGTCTGGGCAGACGTGGTGCGGGCGCTTGAGTTCGCCGCAGTTTTGGCACTCATTCGGGTTTGCAGCCGTGAGGCTATCATGTGCACGACGGTTGTTGCGACGTGATTTGGATACTTTGTTCTGTTGGACAGCCATGTCGCAACCTCAATTATCTAGGGGCAAAACTGCCAGTTTCAGAAGGGCGAAGCCCTGTGCGTTCGGGTTCAGACTGCTCTTATGCAAAAGCGGTGAGCCTGTCCAACCCTAAATTCGTAAGAGCGCGCGAAAATAGCTGGAAACGCATGAGTTGCAACCCCGAATTTTACCTTAACTCTCGCGGTCTTCCAGCTTGGCCTTAAGGGCAGCAAGGCCTGCGAAAGGCTTTGTGTCCTGATCTGTGAGGGGGGTCTTGCCGTCTTCTGTAAAGACGGCCTCTGTGAGGTTTGCACCCTCGGCGCGCGGATAGGGCGGCAAGGCAAGAGACAGAGCTTCGCCAAAGACATCCGCCAGATTTATCGTGTTTTCCAGCGGCTCGGCGCGGTCGTCTTCGGGCATTTCGACCTCTGCATCTTCTTCAAGGTCGTCAAAATTTGGCATCTGCCGCACAAACAGCCGCTCGACGCGCTCTTCTATACGGGCGCTGACGGGGGCAAGCGTGATCACGCAGGCCTGTTGCACCGTTGCCCCAAGGCGGGCCTCCAAGAGCCAGTCATCTGCGCCATGTGGCTTCAGCGTGCCGATCAGGCTTGGCTTTTTGAGCGCAAGCAGATCAAGCGTCTTGGCCATCTCGGCGCGTGCTTCATCGGACAGTTTGAGCGAAAAGCTGTAGCTTTGGTTTGCCGAAAGGCGCGAAACGGGTATCGTTGTGGTGTCGTTAAAGTCTTGGGCCATCGCGCCGCTCCTTGAATCGGGGGCCTTTCCTTAGTAATCGGAAGGCAAGGCCACAACCGCCGATACAAGAGGGCAGAGATGAAAGCAATTACCCACCCCATACAGCAGAGCGCGGCGTTTTTGCTGCTCGGGCTTGTTTTCATGGCGTTAAGCTCTTGTGCCGCGACATATCGTGACCACGGCTATGTGCCGCCCGAGAGCGATTTGGCCGAGATTGTTGTTGGGGTTGATTCCCGCGACAGTGTGGCCGAGGCGGTGGGTTTGCCCTCGACGGCGGGCGTATTGAACGACAGCGGCTATTATTATGTAAAAAGTCGTGTGCGGTTTTTCGGGGCTTTACGGCCAAAAGAAATCAATCGTGAGGTTCTTGCGATCAGCTTTACCGAGGCGGGGATTGTGCAGAATATTGAACGATTCTCGCTTGAGGACGGTGAAGTCGTGACGCTGTCGCGCCGTGTGACCGACCAGACCGTCAGAAACGACACATTCCTGCGCCAGCTGCTCGGCAGCATCGGGCGCTTCTCGCCTGGGGCGTTTGAATAGGCTCTGATGGGCCTGAAATCGTCACCTATCTGAAGTGAGCTGTGTTAAGATCGCTGTGTTGCCAGTCGGGGCGACGCGCGGAAGGGTGCTATGAAAGAGTTTGTGAAGGGGCGCTATAGAGTTCGCCTTGCGGCCTCTGCGGGCGATGTTCAGGCGGCGCAAGCTCTGCGCCACCGCGCCTTTTTTGGCGCTGAGGGCTTGGACTGTGACCGCTTTGACGGGGCGTGCGATCATGTTTTGGTGGAGCACGACACGGGGCGTCTGGCGGGCTGTTTTCGTATATTTCTGATGCGGGATGGTAGCCAGCTGTGTGAGAGTTATTCGGCGCAGTATTATGATCTGGGCGCGCTTGGCGGGTTTGGTGGCAGGATGCTTGAGATGGGGCGTTTTTGCACGGACCCTGCGTTGAGCGACCCTGATATCCTGCGTGTGGCATGGGCCGCTTTGACGCGCTATGTCGACGAAAAAACCGTGCAAATGCTGATTGGCTGTGCGTCTTTTGCGGGGGCTTCTGCGGCGCCCTATCTGGATAGTTTTGCAATATTAAAGGCGCATCACGCGGCCCCTGAGCATTGGCGCCCCAAGGCGCGCGCGCCTTTGGTTTATGATTTTAAAGGCAAAATTCTTGAGGCTCCCGATCTGAAGCGGGGTGTGGCGCAGATGCCGCCCTTGCTGCGCAGCTATTTGGCAATGGGCGCTTGGGTCAGTGATCATGCTGTGATCGACAAGGATATGGGCACGCTGCACGTTTTTATGGGGCTGGAGGTTGGCGCTATTCCGGCGACGCGGATAAAGCTTTTGCGCGCCCTTGCGGCGTGAGAGCGCTTGACGCTGCGCGCGGGGGGCGGTAGCGCTCTGCCATGGCACGCGCACCCCTTTTACAGCTCAATGATGTCTCGCTGACATTCGGCGGAAACCCAGTCTTTGACGGGCTTTCGGCCTCCTTGCAATCTGGCGACAGGCTCGCTCTGGTCGGACGGAACGGCTCGGGCAAATCGACGCTTATGAAAGTCATGGCGGGGCTTGTCGAAACGGACAAAGGCGATGTCGTTGCGGGCCCTGGTGTGCGCGTTGGCTATATGGAGCAAGAGCCTGATATGACAGGCTTTTTGACGCTTGGGGACTATGCTTCAAGCGGGCTTGAGCCAGGGGAACTTTACCGCGTGGAGCGGGCTGGCGAGGGCCTCAAGTTTGACCCTGAGCGGCCTGTGGAGACGGCGAGCGGCGGCGAAAAGCGGCGCGCGGCCTTGGCCAAGCTGATGGCGGAAGCGCCAGAGTTGATGCTGCTTGACGAGCCGACCAACCACCTTGATATCGAGGCGATCCGCTGGCTGGAAGGCGAGCTGAAGGCGACGCGCACGGCCTTTGTTTTGATCAGCCACGACCGCGCCTTTTTACGTGAACTTACGCGCGCAACCCTCTGGATTGACAGGGGAAAAGTTCTGCGAAACGAGCAAGGATTCGAGCATTTTGAAGCGTGGCGCGACAAGCTTTGGGACGAAGAGGACCAAGCCCGCCACAAGCTTGACCGCAAGATCAAAGCCGAGGCCCGCTGGGCTGTTGAAGGCATCAGCGCGCGCCGCAAGCGCAACCAAGGCCGTGTGCGTGCCCTTGCCGAGCTGCGCGAAGAGCGCTCAAGCCAGATCAGACGGCAGGGCACGGCGGGTATGGCGCTGTCGTCGGGGGTGGTTTCGGGGAAGAAGGTCATTGAGGCGGTCGGGATATCGAAAGCCTATGATGGCAAGCAAATCTTAACAGAGTTTGACATCACCGTGCAGCGCGGGGACCGGATTGCTTTTGTCGGGCCCAATGGTGTGGGCAAGACCACGGCCATTAAGCTCTTGATGAAGCTGGAAGAACCCGACGCAGGCACGGTCAAACTCGGGACCAATCTGGAGGCGGCGATCTTTGATCAGGCGCGCGCCCAACTTGATCCGGAGATGAGCCTTTGGGACAGCCTCACAGGCGACCCTGATATGCGGGTTTCGGGCAAGGCCGACCAGATTATGGTGCGTGGAATGCCACGCCATGTTGTTGGATACCTTAAAGAATTTCTGTTTGAGGAAGGTCAGGCGCGGGGGCCTGTGAAAGCGCTTTCGGGTGGGGAAAAGGCGCGCCTTTTGCTGGCCAAACTGATGGCGCGGGAAAGCAATTTGCTGGTGCTGGACGAGCCGACCAACGATTTGGACGTCGAATCGCTCGATCTGTTGCAGGAAATTCTGGACGACTATGACGGAACCGTGCTGCTTGTGAGCCACGATCGGGACTTTCTGGACCGTGTGGCAAGCCTCACTGTGGCGATGGAAGGCGACGGCAAGGCCACGGTTTATGCGGGCGGCTGGAGCGACTATCAGGCCCAGAAGCCCGACAGTGACGACTGGGAAAACCGCCCAAATACAAAGGCTTCGCGGGCAAAAGAGAAGCAGGAGAAGGCCAAGGCCAAACCCAAGCTCAGCTTTACGGAAGAGCACCGTTTGAAAGAACTTCCAAGCGTTATGGAGCGGCTGACAGCCGAGATCGGCAAGCTCGAAGAGCTGCTGGCGCAGCCTGATTTGTTCACTAAGGAACCCGTGAAGTTCAAGAAAGCCACCGAGGCTTTGGTCGAGCGTCAGAGCGCTTTGGCGCAGGCCGAAGAAGATTGGTTAACGCTTGAAGAAAAGGCCGAACAGGCGGGTTAACGGCCCAAAAAATGCCTGATTCGGGGGGGGGTGATATGCGTGCACCATGCGTGCACCATGCGTGCACCGCGTGAAACAGTTTTGATTAACCGAAATTTAGTTAATTAACAGTTCGCAAGGGGGCAGCCTATGAACTGTGAAAATCTGCTTTGAGCCCATAGAAGACAATCAATGTGTGCAGCCAGCCGGTTAACAGCCGCGGAGCGGCCCGGCTATCGTCAGCCCCTCCCTTGGGCTGGCGATTTGGCAGATGCAGGCGCGCCATTCGTTCTGAGGATGTGCTTGGCGAGCATAAAGCGCCTTATCAAAACCGTAGCATCGCCACCCCAGGGGCTGACGTTAGCCTCCGTCGACAAGGGCTGCTATCCGTCCAATGCCTCACTGCATCCGAAGCGCGCCGTCAATGCGGATCGAGGTTCCGTTGAGGTAGCCTGACTCGACGATAAAGGCCGCGAGGCGCGCGTATTCGAGCGGGTCGCCTAAGCGCTGTGGGCAGGTGACGTCTTTGGCCAGCGCGTCTTGCACCTCTTGGGGCAGGCCCTTGAGCATCGGGGTAGCGAAGATACCGGGGGCGATGGCCATGACGCGGATATTGTCGCGGGCCAGGTCGCGGGCCATGGGCAGGACCATGCCGAGAATACCGCCTTTGGAGGAGGCATAGGCGACTTGGCCTTTCTGGCCTTCAAAGCCTGCGATGGAGGCGGTGTTGATGATCACGCCGCGCTCGCCTGCGGCGTCGGGTGCGCCTTTGGCCATGGCGGCGGCGGCGAGGCGGGCGACGTTGAAGGAGCCAACCAAGTTGATGTCAATCACGCTTTGGTAGAGTGCGAGCGGGTGGGGGCCGTCGCGGCCCAGTGTCTTGGCGGGCGGGGCTATGCCGGCGCAGTTGATCGCGGCGGTGAGCCCGCCCATGGCGGAGGTGGCGGCGTCAATCGCGGCGGCAACGCTGGCTTCGTCTGTCACATCGGTCTGGGCAAAATGCGCGCCGATCTCGGCGGCGACGGCTTTGCCGCGCGCAACATCACGGTCAAGGAGGGTGACTTCGGCGCCGAGGGTGCGAAAGTGGCGCGCGGTGGCTTCGCCGAGGCCTGAGGCTCCGCCTGTGATGATGGCTTTGGTGGCTGAGAGTTGCATGGGAGGCTCCTTGGCGTTTGCGCGCATGAAATGAACACTCGTTCAATAACGCAAGCCCGCCGCTTTAGTCAACTTTGTTGAGCCGCTTGGCGACAAAGCCGAGCAGGAGCACTGTCACCATGATGCGAAAGATATGGTGCAGGGTGACAAAGGCGGGGTTGGCTTGCAGCGAGAGGGCGATCAGCGCCATTTCGTTGACGCCGCCGGGGGCGAAGGTGATGAAGAGGGTTTTCAAGGGCTGCTCTGTCGGCCCGATCAGGAGCGCGGCGAGGGCGGCTGCGAGGGCGAACATGAGGCCAATCGAGACAAGCGAGAGCCAGAGGCAGCGGCGCAGCGTGGGCATATCAAGGCCAGCAAAGCGCATCCCGAGTGAGGCACCCACAACAAGCTGGGCGAGCAGAACGAGCCAGTCGGGCAGCGCGAGAGGCGCGCCGAGCAAGGCAAAGCCTGCGGAGACGAGCAGCGGCCCTGTAAGCTGCCATGCGGGCAGGCGCATGGCGCGGCCCGCGACAAGGCCGAGAGCGAGGATCACGGCGGCTTGGGGATAGGCCGCCCATGTGACGGGGAGGGTGTTGACGCTCAGCCCGCTGGCCGAGCCAACGGGATAGCCGAGCCAGAGCGAGAGGCCGAGGGGCACCAGAGTGATCACCAGAATGATGCGCAGGAATTGCTGGGCGATCAGGGTCGGCTGCTGCGCGCCTGTGGCTTCGCCCATGGCGATAGATTCGATCAGCCCGCCCGGCGCGCCCGAGAAGAAGGCGGTGGGCGCATCATAGCCGCCGATGTAGCGAAACACCGCGTAGTTCAGCCCTTGGGCGAGGAGCACGAAGGCGACCATGGCGGCGAGCGAGGGCAGCAGATCATGCAGGGAGGCGAGCAGCGCGGGCGTGACCTGTGCGCCGATCACCGCGCCGATCAGGCCGATGAAAGGCACGCGGATATTGGCGGGGAAGGCATAGCCTGCCGGCAGGCGGGCGCTGGCGAAGACCGCGACAAGCGCCGTGGCAAGGAGCGGGCCGAGCAGAAAGGGCAGCGGCAGGCCGAGCGCCTCGGCGAGCAGAGCGCCAACAAGGCCGAGCACCAGCAGAGCGGCGGTCTGGAGAGTATGGCGCGGTGGTGTCATGGTGCTCTTTCCGGGCGGTGCGGCTGGCCCTTGGGAGTTTGGTAGCGCGAAAGCGGGGGCGGTTCAATCGGCTTGCGGGTTGCATCCTTACGCCGTTGCGGCTCATATCACGGGCAAGAGAGCGCTGTGCGTGGGGGAAGAATGCTGACAAATCTTGATCTTGTGGAGCTGACGGCGTTTCGCCGCCTGTTGCACCGCTTTCCCGAGGTTGCGGGCGAAGAAGTCGAGACGGCGCGGCGGATTGTCGGGGCGCTTGAAGCGCTGTCGCCCAGCAAGATCCTGACGGGGCTTGGCGGACACGGGGTTGCGGCTGTTTTTGACAGCGGTGTCGCGGGGCCGACTGTTTTGTTTCGCGCCGAGCTCGATGCTTTGCCGATCGAGGAAAAGAACAGCAAGATCGACTATGCCTCAGAGGTCGACGGCAAGAGCCATGTCTGCGGGCACGACGGGCATATGACCATGGTGCTGGCTTTGGGGCGGCTGATCGCGCGCCAGCCTGTGGCCAAGGGGCGGGTTGTTTTGATGTTCCAGCCCGCCGAGGAAGACGGCAGCGGCGCAAAGGCTGTGGTTGCGGACCCTGCGTTTCAGGAGATTGCGCCCGACTGGGCCTTTGCCATTCATCTGGAGCCGGGCCGTCCGTTTGGCTTTGTCTCAACGGCCCCCGGGCTGATCAACTGTGCTTCTCTTGGCCTCAAGATTTCGTTTGCGGGGAAAACCGCCCATGCAGCGGACCCTGAAGACGGGGTGTCGCCTGCGCGCGCGATTGCAGAGCTTATTCCCGCGCTTGAAGCGCTTGGCACGGGGGGCGCGCTTGATGCGGCGTTTCGCTTGGTGACGCTCACCCATGTCCAGATCGGGGCACCGTCGTTCGGGATTGCGCCCGGTGATGGGGTGATTTTTGCGACGCTGCGCAGCACCCATGATGCGGGGCTTGAGGGGATCGAAGCGGGCGCGCGCGCTTTGGCAGACGCGGCCGCCGAAAAATACGGGCTAACGGTCGACTTTGAGATTGAGGATCATTTTGCCGCCTCGATCAATGCGCCCGAGGCCTATGAGGTTGCGGCCAAGGCGCTTGATCGACTTGAGATCGCTCATAGCGGCGCGGGGGTGCCGATGCGCGCGTCTGAGGACTTCGGGGTGTTTGGCTGGGGCGCAAAGGCGGCCATGCTGTGCCTTGGACCAGGCGAGGGCTATGCGGCGCTGCACAATCCCGATTATGACTTTCCCGACGATATTATCCCTATGGGAACGGCTATTTTTGAACAGATTGCGCGGGACCTGCTCGGCACGGCCTAATCGCGGGCGCTCACGACGTGTGATATGGGCTTATGGCGCGATCTTGTGCTGTGAGCTTGGCGGAGGGTTTGGTAGGCCCGGTAGGACTCGAACCTACGACCAAAGCGTTATGAGCGCTCTGCTCTAACCAACTGAGCTACAGGCCCGCCATAGGCGACTGGTTAGCAGACCGGCGGGCGGCGTCAAGTCTTTGCGTGACTATGGGCCGTTGCTATGCGGCAGGGGATGATTTAGGACGTGGGCAACTTTGATATGGGGGCTTCAGGATGGCTGGCAAAGACGGACTCACCTATGCAGATGCAGGCGTAGATATTGACGCGGGCAACGCGCTTGTGGAGCGCATCAAGCCTGCGGCTAAGCGCACGGCGCGCGCAGGCGTTATGTCAGGGCTTGGCGGCTTTGGCGCTTTGTTTGATCTCAAGGCGGCGGGCTATAGCGACCCTGTGCTTGTGGCCGCGACAGACGGTGTGGGCACGAAGCTGCGCATTGCGATTGATACGGGCGAAGTTGACGGCGTGGGCATCGACCTTGTGGCGATGTGTGTCAACGATCTGGTGTGCCAAGGGGCGGAGCCGCTCTTTTTCCTTGATTACTTTGCCACGGGGCGTCTGGAGATGGACAAGGCCGCGCGCATCATTGAGGGCATTGCCAAGGGCTGCGAGCTGTCGGGCTGTGCTTTGATTGGGGGCGAGACGGCCGAGATGCCGGGGATGTATCCTGATGGCGACTTTGATCTGGCGGGTTTTTCTGTCGGCGCGATGGAGCGTGGGCAGGATTTGCCAAGCGGTGTGGTTGAGGGCGATGTGCTTTTAGGGCTGGCCTCTGACGGGGTGCACTCCAACGGCTATAGTCTTGTGCGCAAGCTTGTTGACGTCTCAGGCCTTGGCTGGGACGCGGACTGCCCATGGGCCGAGGGCACGCTTGGCGCGGCTTTGCTGACGCCGACGCGGCTCTATGTGAAACAGGCTTTGGCGGCTGTGAAGAGCGGCGGCGTTCATGCGCTGGCGCATATCACGGGCGGCGGGCTGACCGAGAACCTGCCACGGGTTCTGCCTGAGGGCTTGGGCGCGGATATCAACCTTGATGCTTGGGAACTCCCCGAGGTGTTCAAATGGCTCGCCGCGACAGGCGGTATGGCCGAGGCCGAAATGCTTAAGACGTTCAACTCGGGGATTGGCATGATCCTCTCGGTGGACGCGCAAGAGGCCGAGCGCCTGAAGACGCTTCTGGAGGCCGAGGGCGAGACTGTTTCTGTGCTGGGCACTGTGACGGCGGGCGCGGGTGTGCGCTACTCGGGCGCGCTGATCTGATGCGGGTTGCGCTCTTTATCTCGGGGGGCGGCTCAAATATGCTGTCGCTTGTGAAGAGCATGACGGGGGACCACCCTGCGCGGCCCTGTGTTGTTGTGAGCAATCGCGCGGAGGCGGGCGGACTGGCCAAGGCCGAGGCGCTTGGCGTGGCCACAGAAATTGTCGACCATCGGCCTTACGGGGCGGATCGCGCGGCCTTTGAGGCCGAGTTGCAAAGCGTGCTCGCGCGCCATGCGCCTGATATGATCTGTCTTTGCGGTTTTATGCGCGTGTTGACCGAAGGTTTTACCCGCCAGTGGGACGGGCGGATGCTTAATATCCACCCCTCGCTTTTGCCGAAATACAAAGGGCTGCACACCCATCAGCGGGCTTTGGAGGCGGGCGACAGCGAGGCGGGCTGCACTGTGCATGAAGTCACAGCCAAGCTCGACGACGGGCCGATCCTTGGGCAGGCGCGGGTGCCTGTTTTGGCGGGCGACACGGCCGAAACGCTGGCGGCGCGGGTGCTTGTGCAGGAGCATCGACTTTACCCTGCGGTGCTCAGGCGCTTTGCCAGCGGGGACACGCGCCCTGTAAGCTTGCCCTGAGATCTCGCCCTGAGAACTCGCCTGGCGCTTTTCATTCCTCACCCTCTGGCGTATAGGCAGAGCCATATAACACAAGAGCAAGCGCCTTTATGAGAACGATCACCACGACAGCAGAGCTGGCAGACTACTGCCAAGAGGCCGCAACCCACGACTATGTCACTGTTGACACAGAGTTTTTGCGCGAGCGGACCTATTATTCCAAGCTCTGCCTTGTGCAGCTGGCGATGCCAGGCACGACAGATGACAACGCCGTTCTGGTGGACCCGCTGGCGAGCGGGATTTCGCTTCAGCCGCTTTATGACCTGATGGCGGATGAGGGCGTTGTGAAAGTTTTTCATGCGGCGCGACAGGATCTGGAGATATTTTTCCATGACGGGGATGTGATCCCTGCGCCTTTGTTTGACACGCAGGTTGCGGCGATGGTTTGTGGCTTTGGCGAGCAGGTCGGCTATGAGACTTTGGTGCGCAAGATTGCCAAGGACACGGTGGACAAGACAAGCCGCTTTACCGACTGGTCGCGGCGGCCCTTGTCAGACGCACAGAAGACCTATGCTTTGGCGGATGTCACGCATTTGCGCCAGATTTATGAATATCTGCGCGACCAGCTGGCCAAGAACAAGCGCGCCAAATGGGTGAGTGAGGAGCTGTCTGTGCTGACCTCGCCGGCGACCTATCAGATCGACCCTGCCAAGGCTTGGGAGCGGGTGAAAGTGCGCACAAGCTCGGGCAAGTTTCTGGCTGTGGTGCGGGAGCTGGCGAAATTTCGCGAGGCCTATGCGCAGGCGCGCAATGTTCCGCGCAGCCGTGTTTACAAGGACGATGCGCTCACCGAGCTGGCCTCAACCAAGCCTAAGGATATGAATGATCTGTCGCGCTCGCGGCTGTTGCTGCGCGATGCGCGCAAGGGCGAGATTGCGGAGGGGATTTTGGCGGCTGTGGCGGCGGGTTTGGCCTGCAAGCCCGAGGATATGCCCCAAGGCGACAAAACGCGTGAAAAGCTCAATGTGAACCCTGCTTTGGCCGATCTTTTGCGGGTTTTGCTCAAGGCCAAGACCGAAGATATGGGCGTTGCGGCGAAGCTGATCGCCTCGGCCAGTGATCTGGACATGATCGCGGCGGGGGAGCGGGACGTGGCCGCGCTGAGCGGTTGGCGGCGGGAAGCCTTTGGCGAGGATGCCTTGCGGCTCTGTGACGGCGAGATCGCTTTGGCCGTCAAGGGCCGCTCTGTGAAGGTTATTTCACTTTAAGAACGCGGCTTAACGTCTGACGGAGCGGGCATTTTCTGCGCCGGTGACGCGAATGTTGCGCACCCCGCGCAGCATTTCGTCCGAAACAAAGACCGCTGCCAGAAGCTCGCGCGAGCGCGCTGGCGCGGCGGGGCGAGACACGGCGGAATACTCGGCTTTCAGACTGTAATTTAATGTCTCTTGCGGCCCGTCTTTATCAAGATCAAATTCGGGCACGAGCTTGACGTTATAGGCGCCGAGCGTGGGCGACAGCCCTGTCACACGCAGGATCGCGCCGCCGGCTGCCGGCTCGATGCTCATGGCGATCACTTCGGCGACCAGAACGCCTTGATAGTCTACGGGGCCACGTTTGAGGGCGGATTCCTTGGGAATGAGCGGGTTTTGCGGCGCTGTTGCGACGGCTTCGCTGCGGCTGTTGCCAAACCAGTTGAGCGGGTTGTATTTGGAGCCGCCAGGGCCTTTGCCACATCCTGACAGGGCGAGGGCCGAGACCAGAGCTGTTGTGAGGATGATCCGCATTTGTCACTCCGTCTTGTGTGTTCCTGTCTTGCTACCTGATTGCGGCGGGCTTGAAAAGACGGGAAAGCATATGGACCTTCGCGCATCGGAGGCCTATTTCAAGGGGAGTAGAAGGGGAGCATGATGAGCAGCGCTGCATTTGAAGAGCTTGTGGAGGATTTCCAGTTTCTGGAGGATTGGGAAGACCGTTATGCCTATGTGATCGAGCTGGGCAAGGCGATGGACCCGCTTGAGGAGGCGCTTAAAGTGCCGGCCACCAAGGTTGAGGGTTGCGCCAGTCAGGTCTGGCTGCATCCCAAGGTTGAGGGGGGTGTTTTCAGCTTTGACGGCGAGAGCGACGCTATGATTGTGCGCGGGCTGGTGGCTGTGTTGCGCAAACTTTACAACGGGCTTGATCTGGACGCGGTTCTGGCTGTGGATGCACAGGGCGAGCTTGGGCGGCTGGGGCTTCAGGAGCATCTTTCTGCACAGCGCAGCAATGGGGTGCGCGCCATGATCGAGCGGATCAGAACAGTGGCAGCGGACGCCTAAGAACGTCGGATTTGCTGCGCAAATCCGACCAAGAAGGGGCTTTGCCCCTCAGCGCCAAAAGCGGTAGGGCTTTTGGCGCTTCACCCCAGGATATTTTGAGAAAGAAAAAGGCAGAGGGAAAGGCAGAGGGCCGGTGTCGGGCAGGTGTCGGGCAGTCTCTGGACTGTTGTCTTCAGGCTTTGTCCGCTTGGGCTAGGAGGGCTGCGGCGAGATCGCCGTAGCCTGTGAAGCGGTATTCATAGGCAAGGCCGAGGCGGGCGGCGCAGTCTTGGGCTTTGGCTTCAAGGGCGGTGTCGCGGGTTTGGGCTTGGTAGACGAGCTTGGTATAATTGCCAAAGATCATGTTGCGCAGCTCGGGGTGTTTGTGCAGGCCCATCGGCTTCCAGACGAAGGCGTCAAACTGTTTTACGAGAAAATCGGTGAGGTAGAAGGCGGTGATTTCATCCTCATGGGCGGCGAAGGCGGCGTTGCCTTCAAAGAAGGAGTAGCAATGCGGGCCTGCGACCATCTCGACGCCAAGCTCGGCGCATTTGGCCGCGAGCAGCCCGCCTGTGCCGCAATCGGCGTAGACCACGAAGATCGCATCATAGGCGGCGCGGTGTTTCAGCACGCTGGCCTCGACCGCTTCGGTGATGCGCTCTGGGTAGAGATGAAGATTGGCGGGCAGGCAGGTGAGATCCATGTGGTCCCAGCGGTTTTGTGCTTTGAGGGCGAGAATTTCGCGGGCCAGCGCGCCGCAGGCGATCAGCAGCAGGCGGCCTGTGCCTTCGGGGGGAAGGCCTTCGGCTGTGAGCGTGGTGTCGTCTGGTAACATTATCGCTCCTTTAGAAAAAAGGCCCGCGCGGTCTGTCCGGCGGGCCTTTGAGACGCGTTTGTGTCGCCCGGGCTTAGCCCGCCGAGGCTTGGTTGTGCTTTCGCGCGACCCATTCTTTGGCGGTTTCGACGGCCACAGCCGCATCACGGCAGTAGGCGTCGGCACCAATGGCTTTGCCGAACTCTTCGTTGAGCGGCGCGCCGCCCACGAGGACGATATAATCGTCGCGGATGCCTTGCTCGACCATCGTGTCGATCACGACTTTCATGTAGGGCATTGTGGTTGTCAGCAGGGCCGACATCCCGAGGATCTCTGGCTTGTGCTCTTCGAGGGCGGCGAGATAATTTTCGACCGGGTTGTTGATGCCGATGTCTTCGACTTCAAAGCCTGCGCCTTCCATCATCATGGCGACAAGGTTTTTGCCAATGTCGTGGATATCGCCTTTGACCGTGCCGATGACCATGCCACCGACGCGGGGCGCGCCTGTTTCGGCCAAGAGCGGCTTGAGGATCGCCATGCCGCCCTTCATCGCGTTGGCGGCGAGCAGAACTTCGGGCACAAAGAGGATGCCGTCGCGGAAGTCTTGTCCGACGATTGTCATGCCGCCAACGAGGGCTTCTGTGAGCACGCGGTAGGGCGGCCAATCGCGGCTGAGCAGGATGTTTACGCCTTCTTCGATTTCCTCTTTGAGGCCATCATAGAGGTCGTCAAACATTTGTTGGACAAGCTCGTCGTCGTCCAGATCTGCGAGGATGATGTCTTCTTCGTCCGACATGGCGGAATCCTTTGATCGAATTTTCTTTGTGACAGCTTTTGGCAGAATGTCGCAATGTGACTGGCTCGATTGCGACATACGCGAGACTTTTGCCGACCAACTGCACGAATGTCGCAAATAGCAGCGCAGCAAATCCATGCTGCGCCGCAGAGACGGGTCAGGCGCGGCGGCGGCGGTTGCTGCGTGTGCTGCTGGGTTCGTTGTCGCCTGTGCCGTCGCTGGCCGAGGAGAAAGCCCCGAGGCGGGCGGTGATCTCTTCGAGGCTGGGTTTGTCGCTTTTTGGTCTTGTTTCAAGGGCTTCACGCATCATGCGCAGGTGCTCTGGCATGGTGCCGCAGCAGCCGCCAATGATCCGTGCGCCGCTGTCGCGGGCGAGGACGGCATAGTCGGCCATGAGCGCGGGCGTGCCATCGTAATGGATGTGGCCATCGACATATTTGGGGATGCCTGCGTTGCCCTTGGCAATGATCGGGCGCTCTGTGCCTTGGGCGGCAAAACCCTGCACCGTGCGCAGCATATCGGAGGCGCCGACGCCGCAATTGGCGCCGAAGGCGAGAGGCTTGTGATCGAGTTTTTCGACCATGGCGACCATGGCGGCACTTGTCATGCCCATCATGGTGCGGCCTGCGGTGTCAAAGCTCATGGTGCCGCACCACGGCATATCCGCGAGCTTGAAGGCTTCGGCGGCGGCGATATATTCTTCGGGTGCAGAAATGGTTTCGAGCCAGAGCACATCGGCACCGCCCTCTTTGAGGCCTTCGGCTTGCTCGTGAAACATCTCGACGGCGATTGCGTGGGTGAGCTGGCCCATCGGCGCCATGATCTCGCCTGTGGGGCCGACGGAGCCTGCGACGATCACGGTATGATCGGCGCGGTCGGCGACATTGCGGCCGATTTCGGCAGAGATGCGCGACAGCTCGCGGGCGCGTTTGGCGGCATTGTGGAGTTTGAGGCGGGCGGCATTGCCGCCGAAGGAGTTTGTCAGGAAGAGATCGGAGCCGGCATCGACGGCGGATTTGTAGAGCGCTGTGATTTTGGCGGGTTC
The DNA here is from genome assembly GCF_965657785.1 of Lentibacter sp. GTDB lineage: Bacteria > Pseudomonadota > Alphaproteobacteria > Rhodobacterales > Rhodobacteraceae > Lentibacter. Next base: position 36,545 of record NZ_CBFHPP010000009.1, on the reverse strand, counting down.
ATCGACGTTCCAGAATTCGGGTGGATCGCCTGCGCCGAGCCCCATATTGAACAGATTTGTGCCAGTTGCGCCGTCGGCGAGGAGCCAGTCGCGGGAGGCGAGGAGCGTTTCAAGGGGGGATGTCATGGTTGGGCTACCTTATATGGGTTTGCGCTGCCTTCGCACAGGTCGGGACTTTAGGCAAATTCATAATAGACATGAAGATTATGAGTTGGGCTTGAAGCCGGGGCGGTGAATGCTGAGCGTGAGATCTAGAAGGGCGAGGCCAAGGCCCAGACGGCTTGGCGCGGCCATGTAGAGGGGAGCCAGACGCGGCGCGAAGCAGGCTTTGAACTGGCCAAGGCCTGCGGCTCCGGAGAGGCGGGACAGCAGGGCCGCCAGCGGCCCCGCGTGGTGCAGCGCGGGCAAGGCGGCGAGCGAGAGGCTTTGACGGCCTGTGGCGGCGGCCTCGTGGATGGCTTGGGTGATCAGGCTGTGCATTGTCCCGTCGGGGGCGTCATCGGTGGAGCGCATCAGGTCAAGGCAGAGCTCGTGGGCGGAGAGGTGAAAGCTGACGAAGGCGACGAGTGCGCCCTTGTGATAGGCCAGATAGACGCGCTGTTTTGCGAGGTAGTCAGGGCAAAAACGGCCCATGGAGAACCCCCGCGCAGCTTTGTGACGGGCGCTCCATGCCGCATCGACGCGGTGCATTTCGGCGAGGGGCAAACGGGCAGAGCAGCGGACTGTGACACCCGCCGAGGCCGCTTTGCGCAGCTTGCGCCGCAGTTGGCGGTGGGCGGGCGCGGCGGTGTCAAACCGTTTGACATCAATGCGGGCTTCATTGGCGATGTGCAGAAGCACAAAGCCTGCGCGGCGCAGGGCGGTGGCGCTGGTCTGGCTGCATTTGTAGACGGCTGGAACACGGTTGCCGAGGCGCGCACGGGCGACAAGCGCGGGCAGCAGCGTGTCAAAGCTGCCGTGGGCCGGATCAAACAGCGCGGTGAGGGTCTGGGGTGTGGCGATGGCGCAGAGGGCGGCGTCGCCGTGGGTGAGCAGAGTGGCGCCGTTTTGGCGGGTAACGCCAAGCTCGGCGCGCCGCGCATGGGCCAGAAGGCGCGGCGCAATGGTTGGTGGCGTGGCTCGGTGCAGCGCTCTTTCGGCGGGGGGCGCTGCGGGCGGCTTTTTGAGCAGAAGGCAGGCGGCGAAAAGCGCGGGCAAGGCATAATAAATCAGGCGAAAACCGATCAGCCCCGCCACAAGCTCGGCCTCGGGCAGGGCGGGCAGGAGCGCCAGCAAGCTCAGCTCGAATGCGCCAGCGCCTGCGGGGGCGCCCGATAGCAGACCTGCGCCAAAGGCTGTCAGGAAGGCGGCATAAAAGGCCAGCAGGTTGATGCCTGAGAGGTCGGGTAAGAGAAACATAAATGCGAGCGCCGCGAAGAGCGTATCAAGGCAGGTGAGCAGCAAGAGAGCGCCCATGGCAGGCAGGGAGGGCAGGCGCAGCCTCGGCCAGAGCAGGGATGCGAGCGGCAGGACAAGGAGCGCGCCCAGCAGGGGCAGAGCCCAAGGCGCTGCAGCGCGGCCCTGCGTCAGGAGCGAGCAGAGCGCGATGAGTGTGGCGAGGGCTGCACCAAAGGAAAGAGCGCAGAGCACTGTGATTGCGACAGCGCGCTGCACCCCCAGCGCTGGCAGGCGCTGCAAGCGCACCAAGCTGCCTATGACGAGGCCAAAGCCGAGCGTTTGGCTCAAAGCGATGGCGGCCACGCCGCTTTGCACGGTGAGAGGCGTGGGCACGCCTGTGTCAAAATGCCGATGGAGCACAGTGTCATAGCGCCCCACGGCCCAAAAGCTAGCGACAGTGGCGAGGGCTGCGAGCGCCCAGGCGACAGGCGAAATCGAGGACAGGGCGCTTTGAAGGAGGGTGAGATCAAGCGTTTGCAGTTTGTTAAGGAGGAGCCAGAGGCAAACCGACGCGATCACGAGCGGCAAGAGCGCCTTGAGGGGCGTCAGCTTGGGCAAGGCAGGCGCGCCAGACGGGGGAGCGGAAAATTTCAACATAGGACCTCAGGGCGCATCTGCTAAAGGAGCTGGCTCCCTTTTGACAGAGGTCTGTGAGTTTGCCGTTAACAGTTAAAATACGCCCCAAAAAAGCGCCGCCCCCGAAGGGACGGCGCTTGAACGCTCATGTAGGGCGAGGCTTAGCCGGCTTCTGTCATCACTTGGGTTTTGGCCAGAACGCTCAGCTCGGCGCGCTTGGCGCGGATGGTGTCGGCATCGGCCATTTCGCCAAGGTCGGCGGCGACCTTGCGGACCACATCTTCATGCCCTGCTTCTTCAAAATCGGCTTTCACGACGTCGGCCGCATAGGCGGCGGCGTCATCGCCTGATTTGCCCAGAAGCTCGGCAGCCCAGAGGCCGAGGAGCTTGTTTGTGCGGGCTTCTGCTTTGAATTTCATGGCTTCGTCATGGGCGAATTTGTTTTCAAAGGCGTTTTCGCGATCGTCAAATGTGGACATGGGCGTGTCTCCGAACAGTGTTAAACTTACCCCAAAAATATGCAATTCGTCGCGGGAGAGCACAAGCCCTCATGGCGCGGCTTGCGACAATCAGCCCTTTGCCATAAGAGACAGTCAAGCAAGCAGACTCACCTATAGCGCGAGATTGGAGCCCCGATGGCACGCCGCAAGAAAATCTACGAAGGCAAGGCAAAAACCCTGTTTGAAGGGCCAGAGCCAGGCACGATAGTGCAGTATTTCAAGGACGATGCCACGGCCTTCAACGCGGAAAAGCGGGATGTGATCGAAGGTAAGGGCGTTTTGAACAATATGCTCTCGGAATATTTTATGAACGGTTTGACGCAAATTGGCGTTCCGAACCATTTTATCCGCCGTTTGAATATGCGTGAGCAGCTTGTGCGGGCCTGCGAGATTATTCCGCTGGAAGTGATTGTGCGCAATTTTGCGGCAGGCTCCATGGCCAAGCGCCTCGGGATTGAAGAGGGCACGCCGCTGCCACGCCCGATTGTGGAATATTGCTACAAGGACGATGCTCTGGGCGACCCGCTTGTGTCGGAGGAGCATATTGCCGCCTTTGGCTGGGCCAGCCAGCAAGATATGGAAGATATCCTGAGCCTTGCGCTGCGGGTGAACGACTTTTTGTCGGGCGTGATGTTTGGCGTCGGGATCAAGCTTGTGGACTTCAAGATCGAGATCGGCCGTGTCTATGAGGGCGATTTTATGCGCTTGTTGGTGGCCGATGAGATCAGCCCTGACAGCTGCCGTCTGTGGGATCTGGAAACCGGCCAGAAGCTGGATAAGGACGTGTTCCGCCGCGATCTTGGCAGCCTGACAGACGCCTATAGCGAAGTGGCGCGACGGCTCGGCGTGATGCCAAAGGGGGCGACCCCGATGAAGCCGACGTTGATTAACTAACGCCTTCAAAATATTGATAAGCCAAGATAAACTCTTGGCAGATGATGAATGAAAACGGAGAGAGCCATGAAAGCGCGTGTGCAAGTTATGCTGAAGAACGGGGTTCTGGACCCTCAGGGCGAGGCCGTGCGCCATGCGCTTGGGGCGCTTGGATTTGATGGTGTCGAGGGCGTGCGTCAAGGCAAGGTGATCGAGCTTGATCTGGCCGAGGGCACCTCTGAGGCCACTGTCACCGAGATGTGCGAAAAGCTGCTCGCGAACACTGTGATCGAGAGCTACACAATCGAGCTTGGCTGATGCGCGCCGCGCAGATCACCACATGGCGCGCGCCGCTTGAGATCGTCCGTCTGGACGACCCGACACCGCCAGTGGGCGGTGTTGTGCTCAGGGTGCTGGCTTGTGGTGTCTGTCGCTCTGACTGGCACGCTTGGGTCGGGGCGGACCCTGATGTGGCGCTGCCCCATATTCCGGGACATGAGTATTGCGGCGAGATTGTCGCGGTGGGCGCGGGTGTCACGGGGTGGCAGGTTGGCCAGCGTGTGATTGCGCCGTTTATTCTGGCCTGCGGGCGCTGTGGCGACTGTCAGTCTGGCAACCAGACCATCTGCGCCACACAGGCTGTGCCGGGTTTTACCCATGCGGGCGCTTTTGCCGAGTATATCGCTGTGCCTTATGCCGATGCCAATCTGACGGCTTTGCCGGAGAGCATTGCGCCTGATCTGGCGGCGGGGCTTGGCTGCCGCGTGACGACCGCGTGGCACGCTTTGACAGGGCGCGCCGCGTTGCGGGCGGGCGAGTGGCTGGCTGTGTTTGGCGGCGGCGGTGTCGGGCTTTCGGCTTTGATGCTGGGCCGCGCCCTCGGCGCGCGGGTCGCTGTTGTCGATATTGTGCCCGAGAAGCTCGCCTATGCGAAGCGCCTTGGGGCGGATGTTGTGATTAACGCGGCCGAGGGCAACGCTGCAGAAGCTGTGCGCGCGGCCACGGGCGGCGGCGCGGACCTTGCCATTGAGGCGCTTGGAGTTGAGGCGACCACGGTTGGCGCGCTGAAGTCCTTGAAAAAGCTCGGTCGTATGGTTCAGGTCGGGATGCCTGCGGGGGATCACGCTGTGATGCCGATTCCGATGGATGTGGTCTATTCGGGGCAGCTTGCGATTTATGGCACCCGTGGGATGCCTGCGCACCGTTACCCAAGTCTTTTGAGCTTGATGGAGGCGGGGCAGGTTGATCTATCGCCGCTTGTCACCCGCCGTATTGCCCTGAGTGAGGCGACCCGCGAGCTTGCCGCTTTTGACCATGCTGCGCCTGCGGGTGTGGCTGTAATAACCGATTTTGAGAGCTGAAACGCCAAGGAGAACCCCATGAAAGCCGCTGTGATTGTCTTCCCCGGATCAAACTGTGACCGTGATTTGGCTGTGGCCTTGGAAAAGGCGGGGGCCGATGTGAAAATGGTCTGGCACAAGGACACGGCCTTGCCTGAAGGCATTGATCTTGTGGCTGTTCCGGGGGGCTTCTCATTTGGGGATTATCTGCGCTGTGGCGCGATTGCGGCCAATTCGCCGATCTGTGGCGAGCTGAAGGCCCATGTCGAGCGCGGCGGCTATGCGCTCGGGATTTGCAACGGGTTTCAGGTTCTGACCGAAACCGGCCTTTTGCCGGGCGCGCTGCGGCGCAATGCGGGGCTGAAGTATATTTGCAAACCGATCGCGCTGCGCGCCGAGGCGGTGGATACGGCCTATACCAGCGGCTATGAGGCGGGGCAGGTGATCACCGTGCCGATCGCGCATCATGACGGCAATTACTATGTCGATGACGCCAAGCTCGCCGAGCTTCAGGGCGAGGGGCGCATTGCCTTTACCTATGTCGACAACCCCAACGGCTCTGTGGCCGATATTGCGGGGGTTGTGAGCCGCAACCGACGCGTGCTGGGAATGATGCCGCACCCCGAGCGGATGGCCGAGCCAAGCCACGGCGGAACCGACGGCAAAGCGATGTTTGCCAGCCTCATGAGCCAAATGGCGCTTGCCTGAGATCTGTGCGCTTGTGAGGGGCAGAAAGCCCCGCTAATTTGACGGCATGAGCCTGATTGTTGACCCCTCGCCAGACGAGCGCCCGCGCACCAAAAGCTGGCGCTTGCGGGCGGTATTTGTCGTGCTTTTGCTCTTGGCGGTGCTCACTATATCGGTCACCAACCGCTTTTTGACCGAGCGGTTTACCGAAAACACCCGCAACCGCGCCGAACTCAGGCTGACTCTTTATTCGGGCAATTTGATCTCGGAGCTGAAGCGCAACTCGATTGTGCCGCAGCTTTTGAGCCGCGACCCTGCTTTGATCGGGGCGCTGAACTCGGGCGATTTTAGTCAATCGACCCAGCGGCTTATCTCTTTTGTTGAAGAGATCGGCGCGGCCTCGCTTATTTTGCTGGATGCCAGCGGGCGGACTGTGGCGGCGACCGACCGTGCGCGGCTTGGGGAGCCACATCGCGAGCATAGCTACTTTATCGAAGCGCTGCGCTCGCCCAACACGATCTTTTCCACGGTGCCGCGCGAGAGCGGCGGCTACCGCTTTGTTTATGCGCGCCGTGTGACGAGCCAGTCCGAGACCATCGGGGTGATTGTGGTTGAGGTTGATCTGGCCAAGTTTGAACGGGCGTGGGCCGGTATTTCGGACGCTGTTCTTGTGACCAACAGCGAGGGCACGATTGTTCTTGCCACCGAGCCGCGCTGGCGGGGCTTGCAGGAAGATGAAGCGCTTGGGCGCGAGTCCGCAGACAGCGCCATTGAGCGGGCGATCCGCGCCACGCAAAACTGGACCTCTTTGCCGCCTGACGCCTATGTGCAGGGCGAGGGCGTGATGCGCAAGGAGATGCGGGTGCCGTTTCGGGGCTGGAAGATCACCTCCTTTACGACCTATGCGAGTGTGCGCGAGCGGGTGAACGGGGTTCTGGCGCTCGAGATTATGGTTTTTGCGATTTTGCTGTCGCTGGTGTTTTACCTTCTCAGCCGTAAGTCGGCCTTGCGGATGGCGCTGTTTCAGCGCGAGTCGGCGGAGCTTCGCCAGCTGAACGTGCGCTTGCAGCGGGAAATTGCCGAGCGCGAGAAGATGCAGGGCGCGCTCAGGACCGCCGAACAGAGCCTTGCGCAGAGCTCCAAGCTGGCGGCTTTGGGCGAGATGTCGGCGGCTGTGAGCCACGAGCTGAACCAGCCTTTGGCAGCGATGAAGACCTATCTGGCCGGCTCGCGGCTTTTGCTTCAGCGCAACCGCCCTGACGAGGCTTTGTCATCTTTTCACCGGATTGATGATCTGATTGAGCGGATGGGCACGATCACCAAGCAGCTCAAGAGCTATGCGCGCAAGGGGCAGGACGAGCTGAGCCCGATAAACATGGGTGATGCGCTGACATCGGCTTTGTCTATGATGGAGCCGCAGCTCAAGCTTCGCCATGTCAAGATCGACCGTGTTGTGCCCAAGTGGCCTGTGATGGTGATGGGCGATCGGGTGCGCATTGAGCAGGTCATGGTGAACCTCATTCGCAACGCTCTGGACGCCACCAAGCTGGTGCAGGAGCCCGAAATCGAGCTGATGTTGACGGCGGGGGAAACGGCGACGCTTTCTGTGCGCGACAATGGCGAGGGGATCGAAAATCTGGATGCGCTGTTTGAGCCGTTTTACACCACCAAGCAGCCCGGCGAGGGCGTGGGGCTTGGGCTTGCGATTTCGTCAGGCATTGTAAACGACCTTGGCGGGCGGTTGACGGCGCGCAATGCGATGGCGGGGGGGGCTGTTTTTGAAATGCAACTGCCTATCTTGGAAGACAGCAGCTCTGAAGCTGCAGAGTAGGGAAAGAGAGACGAGTGATGGCCAAGGCTATGAAGATTGCGATTGTGGATGACGAGCAGGATATGCGCCAGTCGATTAGCCAGTGGCTCGCGCTATCGGGTTATGACACCCAGACCTTTGCGAGCGCGGAGGACGCGCTCAAGGAGTTGGGCGCGGATTATCCGGGGATTGTGATCTCTGACATCAAGATGCCTGGCATGGACGGGATGCAGTTTCTCAAAAAGCTGATGGGGGCGGATTCTGCTTTGCCTGTGATCATGATCACGGGGCACGGCGATGTGCCGATGGCTGTGGAGGCGATGCGCGTGGGGGCGTTTGATTTTCTTGAAAAGCCGTTCAACCCTGACCGTATGACCGAGCTGGCCAAGAAGGCCGCGAATGCGCGCCGTCTGACGCTGGACAACCGCGCGTTGCGGCGCGAGCTGTCTGAAGGCGGGCAGCTGATGAAAAAGCTGATCGGGGCCAGCCCGATTATGGCGCGGCTTAAGGAAGATATTCTCGATCTGGGGCAGGCTGACGGGCACGTGTTGATTGACGGTGAGACGGGCACGGGCAAAACGCTTGTGGCCCATGCCTTGCACGCGGTGGGCGCGCGGGCGGGAAAGAAGTTTGTTTTGGTGAGCTGTTCGGCTCTGGAAGAAGAGGCGCTTGTGAAGCGGCTTTTTGGCCCGATGCAGCCCGAAGACAGCCGCTTGCCTGCGGTAGAGGAGGCGCGTGGCGGCACGCTTGTGCTGGAAGACATCGAGACACTGCCTGACGCGGTTCAGGCGCGCTTGCTGAGCTTTATGAATGAGGAGGGCAACCCGCCTGAAACGCGGATTGTGGCGATCTCGAACTTGCAGGAGCAGAACCGCACTGTGGAAGACGCGCTGCGCGCCGATCTCTTTTACCGCCTTGCGGCGCTGCGCATCACGGTTCCGCCCTTGCGCCAGCGCGGGGAAGATATCCTGACGCTGTTTACGCGGCTCTCGGACGAGTTTGCCGAGGAATACGGCTGCGATGCGCCCAAGGTGAGCGCGCAGGAGGCGGCGCAGCTTTTGCAAGCGCCATGGCCCGGAAATGTGCGCCAGCTGATCAATATTGCCGAGCGGGCGGTGCTTCAGTCGCGGCGTGGGGCCGGAACGATCACCTCGCTTTTGATGGCAGATCACGACGAGATGCAGCCTGTGATGACGACCGAGGGCAAGCCGCTCAAGGAATATGTCGAGGCCTTCGAGCGGATGCTGATTGACAACACCATGCGCCGCCACAAGGGCTCTATTGCCGCTGTGATGGAGGAGCTGTGCCTGCCGCGGCGCACGCTGAACGAGAAGATGGCGAAATATGCGCTGCAGCGTTCGGAGTATTTGAGCTAGGCTTTTTGCCTTTGGGTGGGTTTGGCGCGGTTTGGCGTCGATTAGCCATTGTATTTTAACCCTTGCTGGCCTTAAGTAGAGTTACAGAGCTGCGAGTTTCGCTCTCTGAGGAGTTTATCTGCTTCGGATGCTGCGCCTTGCGCACTCCCCAGCAGGATGAATTGGCCCGAAAACGGGGCCAAACGGACCGGCGGGCCTTTGTGTCTGCCAATGAATGGGCACTTTGGTCTGCGCAAGCGGCAAGGTGTCGGAGAAGAAACGCGATGAAGCGCGCTAAACTATTGAGTTCGAGAGCAGAGGGCGCAAGCGCCCCTCTTGAACGCGCGTCTGACATCGCCCGAAATAGACACGTTTTAAGGCCTGTGACTCCGAGAGGGGTGTGCAGGGATTTTGCGTGCAAATGGACTTCATGGCTAAGAAAATGCTTATCGACGCCACCCACGCAGAGGAAACTCGCGTTGTTGTGGTTGATGGAAACAAAGTTGAGGAATTTGACTTTGAAACCGAGAACCGCCGGCAGCTTGCTGGCAACATCTATCTTGCAAAGGTAACACGGGTCGAGCCGTCGCTTCAGGCGGCTTTCGTGGATTATGGCGGAAACCGTCATGGTTTCCTCGCCTTTAACGAGATTCACCCTGATTACTATCAGATCCCGGTCGCGGACCGCGAAGCTCTGATGGAAGAAGAGCGCGCGTATGTGGAAGCACAGCGCGCCCGCGACGAGGACGATGAGGACAAGCCCAAGCGCGGCCGCTCCCGCTCGCGTGCTGCGCGTGCGAAAACAGACGACGCAGTGGAAACACGCGAAGTTGAGGGCGACGTTTCTGGTATGGAGACGATCGACCTTGGCGAGAGCGACGGCGAGGACACCGCCGAAGGGCTTTCGCCCATGGAGCTTGTGGGCGAAACGCCTGTAGAAGAGCCAAACGAAGAGGCCGCCGAGACCGTAGAGGCGGACGCTGTTGAGGCCGAGGCTGGGGCTGGGGCGGAAGAGGCTGAGGCTGTTGAGGCCGAGGAAGATGAAGAGGCCCCTAAGGGCCGTTCGCGCCGTGGCAAGAAAGACGCCGTGGAAAAGGACGAAAGCATCGAGTCTGTGGCTGATGAGGACGAAGAAGAAGATATTCGCCCGCCCCGCAAGCCGCGCCCGCGCCGTTACAAAATTCAAGAAGTGATCAAAGTGCGCCAGATTATGCTGGTGCAAGTGGTCAAAGAAGAGCGCGGCAACAAAGGCGCAGCGCTCACAACCTATCTGAGCCTTGCCGGTCGCTACTGCGTTTTGATGCCCAATACCGCTCGTGGCGGCGGCATCTCGCGCAAGATCACAAATCCCGCAGACCGCAAGAAACTCAAAGAAATCGCGACCGAGATCGAAGTGCCAAAGGGCGCTGGTCTGATTGTGCGCACGGCGGGTGCCAAGCGCACCAAGACCGAAATCAAGCGCGACTATGAGTATTTGCAGCGTTTGTGGGAACAGATTCGCGAGCTGACGCTCAAATCAACTGCGCCTGCGAAAATCTATGAGGAAGGTGACCTCATCAAGCGCTCGATCCGCGACCTTTACAGCCGCGAGATTGACGAAGTTCTGGTCGAAGGCGAGCGCGGCTACCGCATTGCCAAAGACTTCATGAAGATGATCATGCCGTCGCACTCCAAGAATGTGCAGCGCTATGAAGACAATCTGCCGCTGTTTGCGCGCTTCCAAGTCGAGAGCTATCTCGCGGGGATGTTTAACCCCACGGTGCAGCTTAAGTCGGGGGGCTATATCGTCATTGGCGTGACAGAAGCGCTTGTGGCTGTGGATGTGAACTCTGGCCGTGCGACCAAAGAAGGCAGCATCGAAGAGACCGCTTTGAAAACCAACCTTGAGGCGGCCGACGAGGTGGCACGCCAGCTGCGCCTGCGCGACTTGGCCGGTTTGATCGTGATCGACTTCATCGACATGGACGAGCGCCGCAACAATGCCTCGGTTGAAAAGCGGATGAAAGACAGGCTCAAGTCTGATCGTGCGCGCATTCAGGTTGGCCGTATTTCGGGCTTTGGCCTGATGGAAATGAGCCGTCAGCGTTTGCGCCCCGGGATGATCGAGGCGACGACGCAGCCGTGCTCGACCTGCCACGGCACGGGGTTGATCCGCTCGGATGACAACCTTGCGCTGAGCGTTTTGCGCCAGATCGAGGAAGAGGGCACACGCCGCCGCTCGCGGGAAGTTTTGGTGAAATGCCCTGTCGGGATTGCCAATTTCCTGATGAACCAGAAGCGCGAGCACGTGGCGCAGATTGAGGCGCGCTATGGAATGTCTGTGCGGATCGAGGGCGACCCTGCTCTGATCAGCCCTGATTTTACGCTTGAGAAGTTCAAGACGGCGACACGGGTTGTGAAAGAAGTGGCTTCGACGGCTATTTCGGCCACGGCTGCTTTGATGGACGATATTGACTCCGAAGAGCCAGACGAGATCGACGAGGTCACCGCAGAAGCCATGGAAGAGACCGCTGAGACCAATGGCGAGGACAAGCCCAAGAAGCGCCGTCGTCGTCGGCGCCGTCGGGGCAAGGGCAATGGCGGCGACGCCAATGGCGAGAACAACGGCGAAAACGGCAATGGCGAGAGCGCAGCTGACGCGGAGGCTGTGTCTGAGGGCGCAGCCGATGAGGCTGGCGCTCTAGAGGCCACGCCTGAGGTGGTGGAAGCTGCACCTGCCGAGGCAGAGGCGGAAGACGCGCCAAAGAAAAAGACCGTGAGCCGTTCGCGCAAGAAGAAGGCGGATACTCCAGCGGAGGCCAAGCCTGCGACAGCAGCAAAGGCGGAGGCTGTCGAGGCTGTGGAAACAGCTGAAACCGAGGAGAAGCCCAAGAAAGCCACACGCAAGCCATCGACGCGGGCGAAGAAGCCCAAGGCAGATGAGGCGGAGGCTGGTGTTGAAGCTGCGGCAGACGACAAAGCGCCAGCCAAGCCGAAGACGACACGGTCGCGGGCGAAGAAAAAGCCTGTTGAGGCGGATGAGGCGGCCCCAGTAGCGGCAGCTGAGCCTGTTGTGGAGGCGACACCTGAGCCTGTTGTCGAGGTCGCTGCTGTGCCTGAGGCTGTGGCGGCTCCTGAGCCAGCACCTGCGCCTGAGGTGAAGGACGACACGCCACCCAAGCCCAAGAAGCGCGGCTGGTGGTCGCTGGGGGGCTAAGCTCTTCTGACAGAAAAAAGATAAAGAGCCGCGCCTTCGGGCGCGGTATTCTTTTGGGAGGTTTAGGCTTTCTGAACGGTGTAACGCATTGCGCCGTTTTCTTCTTCTGTGCTCAGAAGGCTATGGCCCGCCTCGGCGCAGAAGTGAGGCACATCAATCACGGCGGCAGGATCATCGGCTATGAGCGTGATCGTCTCGCCAGACGCAAGCGCGCGCATCCGCTTGCGCAGGCGCAAGACGGGCAGGGGGCAGAGAAGGCCTATGGCATCAACTGTTTCGCTCATATGCCAGAGGTATTGCGAATGTTTCAGCCTGTCCACAGACTTGTGACAGAAAGTGCCAATGACGCGGCCTCTGTGATGCGCTAAGGCTGTTTTATGTTTGGAATCGAAATTATAGATGCGGGGCTGCTCCCTGCTATGATCGTGGCGCTGATGGCGGGGCTTGTCTCGTTTCTCAGCCCTTGCGTCTTGCCGATTGTGCCGCCCTATCTGGCCTATATGTCGGGGGTGTCTGTCTCTGATCTCAACCGCAAGGAAGGGCCGCGCAGCGCCGTTGTGCCTGCTCTTTTCTTTGTGCTGGGGTTGTCGACCGTGTTTTTACTGCTCGGCTTTGCGGCCTCGGCGCTTGGTCGGGTCTTGCTGTCTTATAGCGATCTGTTTTCGACTGTGGCCGGGATCATTGTGATGATCTTCGGGGCGCATTTTATCGGGATTTATCGCATCGGCTTTTTGGACCGCGAGGCGCGGCTTGATGTGGGCGATCAGGGCGGCAGCGCGATGGGCGCCTATGTGCTCGGCCTTGCGTTTGCCTTTGGCTGGACGCCCTGTATCGGGCCGCAGCTTGGCGCGATCCTGTCGCTGGCGGCGAGCGAGGCGAGCATTGCCAAGGGGCTTGTGCTGCTTGGAACCTACGCGATTGGCCTTGGTATTCCGTTTATTTTGGTGGCGCTCTATCTGCCGCGCCTTGGCGGCGTGATGGGTTGGATGAAGGCCCATATGGCGCAGATCGAGCGCATCATGGGGCTTTTGCTTTGGACCGTGGGTCTCTTGATGCTGACGGGGGGCTTTTCGGACTTCTCTTATTGGCTGCTTGAAACCTTCCCCGCGCTGGCAAAGCTTGGCTGAAGGCTTTGGCCTTACTCTTGCCAAAAACCTGCGCTAGGCTCTTTGGCAAAGGGGACAGAATGAGCGGTAAGGCAGACAGCGCGAAGCAATGGGTGCGCAGACGGCGGGTGTTTTACATCCCCGGCTATGATCCTATTCATCCGCGCCGCTACCGCGAGCTTTACCGAAAGGAAGGCGCCGCGCAAGCGACGATTTCGGGCTATGACATTGCCCTCAGCCCCAAGACGACCAAGGGCCCCTATGGCTGGCACGTGAGCGCAACCGTGGACGGGCAAGAGACGCAGACCGATGTCGAGGCGCTGGTCTGGTCTGATATTGTGCGCGACAGCATGAGCCATACGATCCCTGCCACTTATGGCGCGATGCTGCGCACGGCTTGGGCCTATATCGGTTCGGGGGCGCTTTGGCGACTCATGCGGCTCAGGAAGGGGCCTGTGATTGCGGCGCTTTACCCTGTGCTTATGTTGATTGTGCAGGCGCTTTTGGCGCTTGGGGCGGCATGGGGTGTGATGCGGGGTGTGGGCCTTTTGCTCGGTGGGGTGCCTCTGCTCGCGGGGCTTGCGCCTTATGCGGGCCTTCTGCTTGGGCTTATTGTGGCGTGGGGGCTTCTTGTCTGGTTCAAGACACAGGACGCCAAGTTTTTTGTCTATTACCTTATGCATGATTATTCCTATTCGGCGCGCCATAAGGGGGCGAACCCGCCTGAGCTTGAGGCGCGGATGGCCGCGTTTGGCGCGGCAATTTCCGAGGCATTGACGCAAGAGTATGACGAGGTTCTGGTGGTGGGGCACTCGTCGGGCGCGCATCTCGGGGTGTCGATTTTGGCGGACCTCATCCGCGCGGGGCAGGTGCCCAAGGCGGGGCCAGAGCTTTCGTTTCTGTCGCTCGGACAGGTTGTGCCCATGGTGTCTTTTTTGCCCGCGGCATGGCGCTTGCGCGCGGATCTGGCCTATTTGAGCACGCGAGAGGAGCTGGCCTGGGTGGATGTGACAGCGCCTGGCGATGGCTGTGCCTTTGCGCTGTGTGACCCTGTCAAAGTGTCAGGGGTTGCGCCTGAGGGCCAGCGCTGGCCCTTGGTGATTTCGGCGGCCTTTACCCAGAGCCTCAGTGCGGCGCGCTGGAAAGAGCTGCGCTGGCGCTTCTTTCGGCTTCATTTTCAGTATCTCTGCGCCTTTGATCGCCCGCGTGACTATGACTACTTCCAGATCACGGCGGGGCCACTGACATTGGGCGCGCGCTATGGCACACGCGGGGCCTCAAAGAGCCGCATCGAGACGCCTGTGAACAAATTTAGAAGTGTTGCGCCATGAACCTGCCGCCAAAGCCGCCTGCGCGGCCTGATAAAGTGAGCCTTTGGCGCTATGTGAAGCTCTTTCGGCAGGATATTCTGTCAGCGCAGCCGGCAAAGCTGTATCGGGCTTGGATGGCTGAGTTTCGCACGCCGTTCTTTCGCTCGTTTATGGTCAATGATCCGAAGCTGATTGATATCGTGCTGAAAGAGCGGCCTGATGACTTTCCCAAATCATCGCGGGTGAGCGAGGGGCTGCGGCCTTTGCTTGGCGAGAGCGTGTTTCTGACCAATGGCGAGACGTGGAAGCGGCAGCGGCGCATCATCGACCCCGCTTTTGAGGGCGGGCGGCTGCGTGATACTTTTCCGGCGATGTGGGCCGCCTCGGAGGCCTGTGTGGCGCGGCTTGAGGAAGGCGTCGTCGAGATTGAGGAAGTCACGAGCCATGCGGCAGCGGATGTGATTTTTCGCACGCTGTTTTCTATTCCGATTGAAAACGAGATTGCGGCGGAGGTCTTCAATGAGTTTCGCGACTATCAGCGCAGCCAGCCGATTGTGAATATAGCGGCGTTTCTGCCGCTGCCACGCTGGATGCCACGGTTCTTCCGTCGTCGCACGCGAGAGACAGCTAAGAGCATTCGCAGCCTGATTGCGCGGCTCACACAAGCGCGGGCCGCCGAGATTGCGGCGGGCACGGCGCCTGACGATTTGGCGAGCAAGATCATGACCACGCCAGACCCTGTGACGGGGGAGCGCTTTACGCCTGAAGAGATGGTTGATCAGGTCGCGATCTTCTTTTTGGCGGGGCATGAGACGAGCGCCTCGGCGCTGGCGTGGACGCTCTATTTGCTGGCGCTTTACCCTGAGTGGCAGGAGCGGCTTGCGCAAGAAGCGGCTGCGCTAAAGGAATGTGATTTTAAGGTGATGTCGGAGCTGAAGCTCTCCCGCGATGTCTTTCGAGAGGCGCTGCGACTTTATCCACCTGTGCCGATGATGGTGCGCGAGGCGGGCTGTCCGCATGAGTTTCGCGGCCGCAAGGTGAAGACGGGCAGCCAGATTGTGCTGAGCCCATGGCACTTGCACCGCCATGAGCGGATCTGGGCGCGCCCTGATGCGTTTGAGCCAGAGCGTTGGCAGACGGAGGCGGGGCGCAGCTGTGCGCGGCAAGCCTATATGCCCTTTAGTGCGGGGCCGCGGGTCTGCACGGGGGCGGGCTTTGCTATGGTGGAGGGGCCGCTTATTTTGTCGATGCTGTTGAAGCGCTTTCGCTTTGAGCGGGTGGAGGGGCGTGAGCCGCAACCTGTTGCGCATCTGACCGTGCGGGCCAAAGACGGGATCTGGCTGAAGGTGAGTAAGCGATAGAGCGGCCCAGAAAATTCGAATTTTCGGGGCAAATTTCTGGAAAGAAATTTTGGATCAGAGCCGTTTGATCGGCTCTTGATTGCAAAAGATGATGATGTCCCCAGCATTCGTGAGCGCGGTATAGCCACGGCGCGACAGCTCGTATTTGAAGCGTATCATGCCAACAAGACGTTCGATGTCGCGTTGTTTGCGGCGCACGACATCGCCTTTGGCGGCAGCGCGGGAGCTAAAAATCTGTTCGATCCAGAGATCAGGGGTGAGATGAGCTGGGACAGGCATGGCCCTATTGAGCCATAGAGTGGTTAACACGCGCTTAACGCTGAAGTTCTGCCAGAATATAAAGCCGAATGGCTGAGGCGAGGCCGCTCTCAACGCCGCGTGCTTCATCAATTTCGGCGGCCAACTCATTGATAGGTTTATTTTTTTGCGCAGCGATGGTGCGGAATGCGCGCCAGAACTCATCCTCTAAAGAGACGCTGGTGCGGTGCCCCCGCAGGGTAAGCGAGCGCTTCACGGGACGGCTCATCTGTCGCGCTCTTTGGCGGACAGATCGCGCGCCGCCTTGGCGGCGCGGGCTTTTTCGAGCTCTTTTTGAGCCTTTGTGCGGCCATGTTTGACCACGTTTTCACCGGCGCGGGCTTTGTCTTCGGCCCGCGCCGCTGCTTTTTTAAACCGGTTGAAATTAACCGGCTCGGCCATCACTTGGGGCCGATCATATCTTCGGGGCGCACAACGCGGTCAAACGTCTCGGCGTCGACAAACCCAAGCGCGATGGCCTCTTCTTTGAGGGTCGTGCCATTCTTGTGGGCTGTTTTCGCCACTTTGGTCGCGTTGTCATAGCCGATGGTGGGCGCCAGCGCTGTGACGAGCATCAGGCTTTCTTTCATCAGCTTCTCAATACGTGGCTCGTTGGCTTCGATGCCCATGAGCATACGCTCGGTGAAGCTGTCGGCGGCGTCGCCCAAGAGCTGGATGCTTTGCAAAAGGTTGTAGCTCATCATCGGGTTGTAGACGTTGAGCTCGAAATGGCCCTGTGAGCCTGCAAATTTGATTGCGGCGTCGTTGCCCATCACGTGCGCGGCGACTTGTGTCAGCGCTTCGGCCTGTGTCGGATTGACTTTGCCGGGCATGATCGAGCTGCCTGGCTCGTTTTCGGGCAGGATCAGCTCGCCAAGGCCCGAGCGGGGGCCAGAGCCGAGGAAGCGGATGTCATTGGCGATTTTGTAGGCCGAGCCTGCGATTGTCGCCAGCGCCCCTGACATGAAGACCATGGCGTCATGGGCGGCGAGGGCTTCGAACTTGTTGGGTGCGGTCACAAACGGCAGGCCTGTGATATCGGCCATGTGGGAGGCAACGGTTTCGCCCCAGCCGTGCTTTGTATTGAGGCCTGTGCCGACGGCTGTGCCACCTTGGGCCAGCTCATAGATCGCGGGGAGGGCGGCGTGAACGCGTGAAATGCCCATGCGGATCTGGTGGGCGTAGCCTGAGAACTCCTGGCCGAGCGTGAGGGGCGTTGCGTCTTGGGTGTGGGTGCGTCCGATCTTGATGATGTCTTTGAAGGCCTCTGCCTTGGCTTCAAGGCCGGAGGCGAGCTTTTCAAGGCCAGGGAGCAGAACATCATGGACAGACATAGCCGTGGCGATGTGCATGGCTGTCGGGAAGGTGTCGTTTGAGGACTGGCCCATGTTGCAGTGATCATTGGGGTGCACTGGGTCTTTGGAGCCGATGACTCCGCCCAATATTTCGATGGCGCGGTTGGCGATGACCTCGTTTGAGTTCATGTTGGACTGCGTGCCCGAGCCTGTCTGCCACACGACCAGCGGGAAGTTGTCATCAAATTTGCCAGCCACCACTTCGCTTGCGGCTTGGATAATCGCCTCTGCAAGCTTGCTGTCGATCGCGCCGCTGTCGCGGTTGGCCATGGCGCAGGCCTGCTTGATCACCCCGAGCGCACGCACAATGGCAACAGGCTGCTTTTCCCAGCCGATCGGGAAGTTCATGATCGAGCGCTGTGTCTGTGCGCCCCAATATTTGTTTGACGGGACCTCAAGGGGGCCGAAGCTATCGGTTTCTGTGCGGGTGTCGGCCATGTTCGGCTCCTTTTGCAAACTGTCGCAAACGGTCTAACGCTCTCGCGGGAGGGGAGCAATGGCTGATAGCCCTAACGGGGGCGCAGGAGCGCCTGCTTACTTGCGAAACTGATCGAGGCTGACGACGTCGGCTTGTCGCTTTTCCGGTTCGGCCTGTTCAACCATGGGCGCTTCGGGGGCTTCGTCATGATCTGAGAAGAGGGTTTCATCTTCGTCATCCTCGTCCTCAAAGTCGTCGTCTTCGCTGGCTTCAAAGCGCAGGCCGAATTCGACAGAGGGGTCGACGAATGTTTTGATCGCATCATAGGGGATTTGCAGCGCTTCGGGGGCGTCGCCGAAATTCAGCGTGACGGAAAAGCCTTCATCGGTGACAACAAGCGCATCAAACCAATGCTGAATGACAATCGTCATTTCTTCGGGGTAGCGCTCGTGCAGCCAGTCGGCGAGCTTTGCCTCGGGGTGACGGGTGTCAAAGGTGATAAAGAAGTGATGCGCGCCCGGCAGGCCGTTTTGCGCGACGTCTGTCAGCACGCGGCGGATCAGGCTGCGCATGGCGTTGTGCATCAATGTGCCATAGTCAATCGTCTTTGACATCGGCTGCCCCCTTGGTTGTTGCGACAAGAATAGGGAGTTTCGCGGAAAACAAAAGACCGAAACCGCGCTAAAGGCCAAGGGCTGTAAAGAGAGCGAAGCCGAGCAGGGCATTTGCGAGGATCAGGATGAAAAGATTGCCTTTTGTGAGCCGTGAGATGGCCGCGCCTGAGGCGATCAGGGCGAGTGCAGGCCAGTTTATTTGGGCAAAAACCTGCTCAAACCCGCCCGTCAGCCCGTTTGGCCAGAGCACAGACAGGGCAAACCAGAGCGAGAGACTGGCAATGACGCCTGTGACGGCGGCTGTGACGCCTGAGAGGGCGGCGCGCAAGCGCGGCCAAGCGAGGAGGCGCTCAAGATAGGGCGCGCCAAGGAAAATATAGAGAAAGCAGGGCGTGAAGACCATCCAGAGGGTGAGCAGCCCTGCGGCGGTGGCGAGGCCAAAGCTGCCTTGGGCATGGCCTGCGATATGGCTTGTGAACTGGGTCACGAGAATCAGCGGGCCAGGGGTTGTCTCGGCGAGGCCGAGGGCGTCGATCATTTGAGCGGAGGTGATCCAGCCGTGATCTTGCACCATGGTTTGGGTCATCCAGCCAAGCAGCGCATAGGCCCCGCCAAAGCTGAGCAGGGCGAGCTGGGCGAAATAGGCGGCCAGCTCTGTGAGGAAGGTTTGACCTGAGAGGCTGAGAGCGGCGAGGGGAGCCAGCCAGAGCGCGACGCCGCAGGCGAGCCAGCGCAGGCTTTGGGCGAGAGGGAGCGTGGGCGGCAGCTCTCTCGGTGTTTCGCTGTCTGAGGCGAACAGCAGGCTGCCCGCAAGGGCCGCGAGGGCGAGTATCAACGGGTAGGGCGCGCCAAGGGTATAAAGCCCCAGAAAAGCGCCAAGGGCTATGGCGCGGCTGGGCCAGCTTGTCAGCGCTTTTTGCGAGAGGCTAAAGAGCGCCTGAACCACAATCGTGATTACGGCGGCTTTGACGCCTATGAACGCGGCGACGGCCCAAGGCTGTGCGCCGTAAAGGAGATAGGCGACGGCTAAGGCCCAGATCACCAATGCGCCCGGGAGGATAAAGAACAGCCCCGCCAGCAGCCCGCCTTTCAGCCCGCGCAAGCGCCAGCCTGCATAGGTTGCGAGCTGCATGGCCTCAGGGCCAGGGAGAAGCATACAAAAACTGAGCGCGCCTGCGAACTGGCGCTCTGTCAGCCATGAGCGTGTCTGCACCAGCTCGCGGTGCATCAAGGCAATTTGAGCGGCGGGGCCGCCAAAAGACAAAAGGCCGATGCGGGCGAATGTGCGGTTGAACTCTTGCGCGCTTGGGGGCGTCATGTGGTGGCTCCAAAAGCGCTGTGTGAGAGGGGCGCATGATAGGGGCTATATCAGAGAGGGGAAGGGAGAGGAAAGTGCAGGCTTCTGTTGCCAGGTGCCTGCGAACCCCGCCTTAGGCCGCTAAGCGTAAGGACTTAGATTTCAACAGTTCCAGTCGCTTACGCGGCCATCGCCATTGGAGCACGATTGTCATTTGCAATTGTACATTTTGGGCCGATACGGTGGCACCCAGCCGAAACAAAGCTAACCTCTTTAGACGTTCGTCGATCCTATTTCGTCCCCATGATCCCCAAATGAAGGATGTTTGGTGGAGACGCCGGGTACCGCCCCCGGGTCCGATCCGCTTATTACAAGCGCGTTTATGTTCATAGTCTCCGAGGAGACACCTACAAAATAGTCGCTAATCGGGGCGATTTGAAGGGGGAAAATGAAAATACTTCGCTTTAATAGGCCGAGCCTGAATTTGCGGCGAGGCTGTGGCGTTCTGTGCCTTTGAGGGGGGGATTGAAGACGCTTATCAGGACCATATCCGCGCCTGCATCGGCGCAGAGAAAGTGATCATCATGTTGATCAAGCACATAGACGGTTCCGACGTTTACTTTAAGGGATGTTCCGTTGAGATCGCGGATCGAACCTGAGCCTGAGATACAATAGCAGGCTTCAAGATGATTGCGATATTGGAGGCGGGATTCTGATCCGGCGCGCACGACGGTATGACAGATGGTAAAGCCCATTTGGTCTTGTTCGGTGAGGAGGCGGTGGCTTGTGCCATTGCCCCAATCGACGAAATGAGGCGTGTTTTCGATCTCTGTTAAGTGACGTGTATACATTTTGACCTCGCCATGGCTGCGCAATTTGGCGAAGAGGATGGCCTTTAATTACGGCCAGATTATGAGGGCTTTTTGGCTGTTTTGCGGCGGGCAAAGACATCGGCGGCCAGTTTTTGAGTGTAGCGTTCAAGCTCTGTCAGGCGGGTTTCGACATCGCTGGCATTGCCAGCCTCAAGGGCATCGGCGATCTGGCTGTGCAGATCAATGATTGCGGCGCGGGAGCGGGCTGTGAAGGTGATCATGTTCATCAGGGGCTGCATGGCCTCGACGGCCCCTGCGAGCTGATAAGAGAGCACAGGGTTGCCTGCGCCATCGACAAGCGCGCGGTGAAAGGCGACATCGGAGGCGCAGAAGGCCTCATCGGACAGGGCAGGCTGGGACTGGCGAAAAATCTCTGTGCGCATTGTCGCGAGCTGGTCTGGCGTGCGCCGCGCGGCAGAGAGTGGTGCGCAGGCGCGCTCCAGCGTGTAGCGGGCCTCGCAGGCGACATCAAAGCTGACGTCATTCATGCTCAGGAGCAGGGTCGAAGTGGTGATCTGCTGCGGGTAGGCGTCTTGGAAGCTGATATGATTGACAAAAGCGCCGCCCGTGGCGCCGCGCTGTGTGCGGATCAGCGACTGGGCGGCGAGGCGCTTGAGGGCCTCGCGGACGGTCGGGCGGGAGACGTTGAACTGCTCGGAGAGATCGGATTCCGAGGGCAGGCGTTCATCGACAATCAGCTCCCCTGATATGATCGCGTCGCGGATGTTTTTGGCGATTGTGGCGGAGAGGTCTGCTGGTTTGGATGTTGATTTTTTCATATGTCTGACAATTCACTCTTTACGTAGAGCTTAAATTGTCTGACATTTGCATTCAAGACCTGAGTCGCGTGAGGACAACGTGCTGATAGAGCGTATCAAAACCATGACCGGATGGCATTGGCTGACATTGTTTGCCGTGATCGCTTTGGCGTGGGCGGCTTTGTTTATGATGGCTGTGCCTGCGGAGATGCGGGCATATTCCAATTTGTATGGCGCAGATTTCTGGGAGGCGCTGTGCACTGTTACGCCCGATGCGGCAGGGCTTGCGCGGCTTTTTTTGATGTGGGCCTTGATGTCGGCGGCGATGATGGCGCCGACGGCTTTGCCTGCGTTTGGCACTTATGATGATCTTGTCGGCTCAACAGGGCAAGGCAACTTCGGAGCGCTGGTTGCGGGGTATATTGTGGTTTGGCTCGGTTTTGCAGCCTTTGCGGCGGCTGTGCAGATGGGCCTGACGCAGATGGGCGCGGTCGATCTTCTGGGGCAGAGCCAGTCGCCGCTTTTGACGGCGGGGCTGTTGATTGGCGCTGGAAGCTATCAGTTTTCGGCGCTCAAGGAGGCTTGCTTGAGCAAGTGCCGCCGCCCGATCAGCTTTTTTATGCAGCATTGGGATGAGGGCGCGTGGCGCAACGGTGTGCGGCTTGGCCTTGTCTGCCTTGGCTGTTGCTGGGCCTTGATGCTGCTTGGATTTGTGGGTGGAGTCATGAATCTCGCGTTCATGGGGCTGGCGACTGTGATGATGATTTTGGAGAAACTGCCCGATATCGGGCGTTGGCTCACACGTCCTTTGGGGTATGGCCTCATTGGCTGGGGGCTTTTTGCGCTGGTTGGCGCTTTCATTTAGTGGAGGAAGAACATGGCTTTAGATGGTGAAGTTGGAACAATCCCTTGGGAGATCAAGGGCGAACTTATTCTCAATTGCAACTGCACAGTGTTTTGCCCCTGTGTTGTGAGCCTTGGCACGCACCCGCCCACGGAAGGCCACTGCCAAGCTTGGTCAGGTGTGCGTATTGATGATGGCGAATACGGCGGCGTGAGCCTTTCGGGCCTCAATGTGGGGCTTTTCCTTGAGATCCCCGGCAATATGGGCCGCGGCAACTGGAAAGCGGCCGCCTATATCGACGAGCGCGCGACAGACGATCAGTATGAAGCGCTTGTGGCGATCTTCTCTGGCGCTGCACGTGGCACAACGGGCTTATTTGGCCTTTTGGTTGGCGAATTCTTGGGCGCCGAGCGCGCGCCGATCACCTTTGAGACGGTCGGCAAAGAGCGCCGCTTGATGGTTGGCAAGAAAATCAAAGGCTCGGTTATTCCTGTTGAGGGCAAGGACGGTAAAGACATCGTTGTGACCAACACAGAATATTGGATGGGCCCTGATATCACTGTGGCCAAGGCCACGCAGGGACGTGTGCGCGCCTTTGGGCGTGTCTGGGATTTTGACGGCCGCAGCGCCGAAATCTGCCAGATTGATTGGAAAGGCCCCCGTTAATGGCGCTCATCTCTTTGTCGCGTCGCCTGCGCCGCACACCCTTTAGCGAGGGTGTGGAGGCTGCAGGTGTGAAAGGCTACACGGTTTACAACCGTATGCTTTTGCCAACTGTGTTTCGCACGGTTCAAGAAGACTACCGCCACCTCAAGGAGGCGGTTCAGCTCTGGGATGTGGCTGTTGAGCGGCAAGTGGAGCTGCGCGGGCCTGACGCCACGCGGCTGATGCAAATGCTCACCCCGCGCGATCTGCGCAATATGCAGGTGGGTCAGTGTTACTATGTGCCGATCGTGGACGAGACGGGGGGGATGCTCAACGATCCTGTGGCTGTGAAGTTGGCGGAAGACCGTTGGTGGATTTCGATTGCGGACAGTGATTTGCTATTGTGGGTTAAGGGCATTGCTTATGGCTATCGTCTGGATGTGCTTGTCGAGGAGCCAGATGTCAGCCCGCTCGGGGTTCAGGGTCCGAAGGCCGATGATGTTATGGCGGATGTCTTTGGGGACGCGGTGCGCGATATCCGCTTTTTCCGCTTTGCGATGCTTGAGTTTCAGGGCCGTAAGCTGGCTGTGGCGCGCTCAGGCTATTCCAAGCAGGGCGGCTTTGAGATTTATGTAGAAGGCAGCGATATCGGGATGCCGCTGTGGAACGCTTTGATGGAAGCGGGCAAAAAGCATGATATTCATGCGGGTTGTCCCAACCTGATTGAGCGGATCGAGGGCGGTTTGCTGAGCTATGGCAACGACATGACCGATGACAACACGCCGCATGAGTGCGGGCTTGGCAAGTTTTGCAACACCCAAAGCGCGATTGGCTGTGTGGGGCGTGATGCTTTGCTGCGCGTCGCTAAGGAAGGCCCAGTGCGCCAGATCCGCGCTGTAGAAATTCATGGCGATGCTGTGCCGCCATGTGATCGGCTTTGGCCGATTATGGTCGGCGACAAGCAGGTAGGCAACATTAGCTCTTCAGCTTACTCGCCTGATTTTGCAACGAATGTGTCTATCGGAATGGTGCGTATGACGCATTGGGACGAGGGCAGTGAAGTGGATGTGATCACCCCTGCGGGTGTGCGCGCGGCGACGGTGCGCGAGACATTCTGGATTTAGAAGAAAGAGGACGAGATGAGTGAATTTAACGCCTTGGTGGTGGATAAAGACGAAGAGAGCGGCAAAACGAGCGCAGCGGTCAAGCCCTTGACGCTGGCTGACTTGCCTGAGGGCGATGTGACGGTGGCGGTCGAGTATTCGACAGTGAATTACAAAGACGGGCTTTGCATTGGCCCGGGCGGCGGGCTTGTGCGCAAGTATCCCCACGTCCCCGGGATCGACTTTGCCGGCACAGTCGAGGCCTCAAGTGATGCGCGCTACAAGGCGGGGGACAAGGTTGTTCTGACCGGTTGGCGCGTGGGTGAAGCGCATTGGGGCGGTTATGGTCAGAAGGCCCGCGTGAAGGCGGACTGGCTTGTGCCGCTGCCTGCTGGTCTTGATACCCGTCAGGCGATGGCTGTGGGCACGGCGGGCTTTACCGCGATGTTGGCGGTAATGACGCTGGAAGATCACGGCATCAAGGCGGGGCCTGTGCTTGTCACGGGCGCGGCGGGCGGTGTTGGCTCTGTGGCCACGGCGATCCTTGCTAATCTTGGCTATAAGGTTGCGGCTGTGACAGGGCGGCCTGAAACGGCGGATTACCTCACGTCGCTTGGTGCGAGCCAGATTGTGGCGCGCGAAGAGCTGAACGAAACGGTGAAGCGCCCGCTGGAGGGCGAAACATGGGGCGGCTGCATTGACGCCGTGGGCGGCGATATGCTGGCGCGTGTGTTGGGCCAGATGGAATATGGCGCATCTGTGGCCGCTGTTGGCCTTGCGGGGGGTGCTGGCTTGCCGGCCACTGTCATTCCGTTCTTGTTGCGCGGTGTGAACCTTTTGGGGATCGACTCGGTGATGCAGCCCTATGACAACCGTCTGCGGGCTTGGGAGCGGATTGCCAAGGATCTGCCGATGGACAAGCTTGAGGCGATGGTGCAGCCCGCCACGCTTAGCGACCTGCCACAGCTGGGCCGCGACATTCTCAAAGGCCAAGTCAAGGGCCGTGTTGTTGTGGATGTGAACGCCTGAGGCATCTAACAGACTGTTCTGAGAGCCGCCCTTTGGGGCGGCTTTCTTTTTGGTGAACGTGCTTGGCGGGGGGCGTGATTTGTGAAAGAGATTGGGAAAATGCGTTTTGGGAGCGATGCTATGAGCTATGACATGGACAATATTTTTGCCAAAATCCTGCGAGGGGAAATCCCATCCTTCAAGGTTTATGAAGACGAGGAGACCTTGGCCTTTATGGATATTATGCCGCGCAGCCCCGGGCATTGTCTGGTTATTCCGAAGACGCCGTGCCGCAATATTCTGGATGCGAGCCCCGCGCAGCTTGCCGCCTGTATGAGCACCGTGAACAAGCTGGCCAAGGCCGCTATGACGGCCTTTGGGGCGGATGGGATCACCTTGCAGCAGTTTTCCGAAGCGGCGGGGGGGCAGGAAGTCTTTCACCTTCATTTCCACATTCTGCCGCGTCATGAGGGGCGGGCTTTGGGGCCTGCGGGTGTGATGGGAGATATGGCGGAGATTAAGGCCAATGGCGAAAAGCTGACGGCGGCGCTGGCTTGAGACTTGCGCCGCGCTGCGCGCGCCGCCCCGTGGCCCATCCTGCCTGCGCGCAAGCGCGCACGCAGGATGGGCTTTGCTCGCCATAGCGTTTGTGTGACTGGGGACCAGCCTTCCATAGCGCTGGATTTAAAAGGGGGACCAGTCCCCCATACCCCCTGGGATATTTAGAGAAAGAAAAAGTTAGGGGGGCTGTCTTGGCTTTGACGGGCTGTGGTGCTTGACCTTGTGGATTTGGGCGCGCTACGCACTGGTGCGTTGCTCACTTGGGTGTTGATCCCTTGGGGTGGCTGCGGCTCGGTGTCTATCGACGGGCGGCTCGGCTGGAGGACCTGCCATTAAGAGTGGCTATCCGACAGGGGCCTGATGAGACCAATACACCGAGGAGAAACCTTCATGCTTGATATCGAATTTGTACGCGGCCAGTTTCCCGCTTTTGCGCAAGAGAGCCTTCAGGGGCAGGCGTTTTTTGAAAATGCGGGTGGTTCTTATACGTGTCAGCCTGTGATTGACCGGCTGACGCGGTTTTACACAGAACGCAAAGTGCAGCCCTATGCGCCTTATGAGGCTTCACGGCTTGGCGGCGCAGAAATGGATGAAGCGCGCAGCCGGCTGGCGGCGATGATGGGGGTTGAAAGCGACGAACTCAGCTTTGGGCCATCAACGACGCAGAACACCTATGTTCTGGCCAATGCGTTTCGTCAATTTATGCAGCCCGGTGACGCTGTCATTGTGACCAATCAGGACCATGAGGCCAACACTGGCCCGTGGCGGCGCTTGGAAGATGAGGGGTTTGAGGTGCGCGAATGGCAGGTTGATCCCGAGACGGGGCATCTTGACCTTAAGAAGCTTGAGGCGCTTTTGGACGAGAAGGTGCGGCTTGTTTGCTTTCCCCATTGTTCCAATGTTGTGGGCGAGATCAACCCTGTGGTGGAAATCACCGCGCTGGCGCACGCTGCGGGGGCTTTTGTTTGTGTGGACGGGGTCAGCTATACGCCGCACGGCTTGCCGAATGTGGGCTTGATGGGGCCTGATATTTATCTGTTTTCGGCCTATAAGACCTATGGGCCGCACCAAGGCCTCATGGTGATGCGGCGGGCTTTGGGCGAGACGCTGCCAAACCAAGGGCATTATTTTAATGCGGGCAGCCTTTACAAACGCTTTACCCCTGCGGGGCCAGATCATGCGCAGGTGGCGGCCTCGGCAGGGATGGCAGATTATGCTGACGCGCTGGCGGCGCACCATGGGATTGCAGGCACGGCGGCAGAAAAGGCAGCGGGGGTGCATGACTTGATGCGCGCCCATGAGGTGAGGCTTTTGCAGCCCCTGCTGGATTATGTGAGCGCGAAGAACTCGGTGCGCCTGATCGGGCCGTCCGAGGCGGTTGGGCGCGCGCCGACAGTTGCGCTGGAACTGGCGCAATCGGGGGAGGTTGTGGCGGCAGAGCTTGCGGCGCATGGCGTCATGGCGGGCGGCGGCGACTTTTACGCTGTGCGAGCGCTAAAGGCGATGGGGGTTAATCCCGAGAAGGGCGTGTTGCGACTTTCGTTTGTGCATTATACCAGCGAGGCCGAGGTGCAACAGCTTATGGAGGCGCTTGATCGCGTTTTGTGATCTGTGAGCGGGGCGCGCCCGTAAACGACGTAAACACGGGCGGGGACTTATGAGCGATACCACGGCAACATCCATTTGGTGGATCAGGCGCGACTTGCGCTTGGTTGATAATGAAGCGCTTACCGCGGCGGCGGCCAAGGGGCCTGTTGTCCCAGTGTTTATTTACGAGGAGCGGGTTGAGGCGCTTGGCGCGGCGCCGCGCTGGCGGCTTGAGCAGAGCTTGAAGGCTTTGGCAGCGGGGCTTGAGGCCAAGGGTCTTAAGCTTGTCTTGCGCAAAGGTGCTGCGCTTGATGTTTTGCGCGCGGTTATCGCTGAGGCGGGTGCGGGCGCTGTGCATTGGGGGCGGCTCTATGACCCCGCGTCGCGACGGATTGATGCGGATGTGAAGGCGGCACTGCGCGATGAGGGCATCACAGCGCAGAGCCATGCGGGGCATTTGCTGCATGAGCCGATGACGGTCAAAACCAAAATGGGTGACTATTATAAAGTCTTTTCTCCGTTTTGGCGCGCGATTGAGCCTTTGGGGGTTGCCGCGCCTTTGCCCTTGCCTGCGAGACTTATTGCGCCCGAGGCTTGGCCTCACAGTGACGATCTGGCCAGCTGGGCCCTTTCTTGTGATATGCGGCGGGGCGCGGCTGTTTTGGCGCGTCACAGCACGGCGGGCGAGGTGGCGGCTTGGGAAAAGCTGACACGGTTTATTGAGGAGCGTGCGGCAGATTATAAGGCGGCGCGAGATCAGGTTGCTACAGAGGGGACATCTGACCTTTCAGACAATCTGGCCTATGGAGAAATATCGCCGCGCAGTGTCTGGGCGACGGGTCAGGCGGCGACGGCGGCAGGGATGCGTGGGCTGGAACCGTTTTTGCGCCAAGTGGGCTGGCGAGACTTTGCGCATCATTTGATGTTTCACACTCCGCATATGCTTCACGACAACTGGCGTGAGGGCTGGGACAGTTTTCCTTGGAGTGAGGATGAAACGGACGCCAAGGTGCAGGCTTGGAAATATGGTCGCACGGGCGTTGACTTTGTTGATGCTGCGATGCGCGAGCTTTGGGTGACGGGCAAGATGCACAACCGCGCGCGCATGGTTGTGGCGAGCTATTTGACCAAGCATATGATGGTGCATTGGCGGGTTGGCGAGCGCTGGTTTGCCGATCAGCTGATTGATTTTGACCCAGCCAACAATGCGATGGGCTGGCAGTGGGTTGCGGGGAGCGGGCCTGATGCGGCGCCTTATTTCAGGGTCTTCAATCCTGACACCCAGTTGCAGAAATTTGACCCAGAGCGAGCGTATTTCAAGCGTTGGATTGCGGAAGGCCAACGGGAGCCGCCCCAGACGGCACTTGATTTTTACGAGGCTATTCCAAAACACTCAGGGCTATCGCCAAAAGCCGTACGGCCACAGCCTATTGTCGGGCTGAAAGACGGCCGAGAGCGGGCTTTGGCAGCCTATAGTGCTAGATAACAAGAAACTTGCGAGACAGGATCGCGCGATTTAGCCTGAAGGGGCTGCGCCAAGGGGAGGTGCATAAATGATACTAACAGACACCAGAGGGCAGACCGATTTGCCGAGGTATTTTGCGCGGGTGTTCGCGCTGGCCAAGCAGATGCCTGTCGGGCGTCTGGATGTGGTTTTGCCTGACGGGCGGCGCTTTCGGGCGGAGGGCGCGACGGCGGGGCCTGTCGGGGAAGTGCATATTCATGACCCAGATGTGTTTGCACGGCTGATCCGTGAGGGCGAACTTGGCTTTTGTGACGCCTATCTGGATGAGGGCTGGTCCTCGCCTGACTTGCAGGCTTTTCTTGACCTCATGAATTCAGGCAACGAAATTCTCTATCGTGGTTTTCCTGGCAAAGGGCTTGTGAAAGCTTTTGAGCGGCTGCGCCATTTGATGCGGTCAAATAGCAAAGGGCAGGCGCGTAAGAACATTTCTTATCATTATGATCTGGGCAATGCGTTTTACGCCAAATGGCTTGATGAGAGCATGACCTATTCCAGCGCCTTGTTTGAGAGCGGACAAGAGAGCTTTGAGGCGGCGCAGCGTGCGAAATATGCGGCCCTTGTGGACGCTTTGGGCGTAAAGACGGGCGACCATATTTTGGAGATCGGCTGTGGCTGGGGCGGGTTTGCTGAATATGCGGCGGGCGAGCGCGGCTTGCGCGTCACTGGGTTGACCATCAGCGCAGCGCAGTTGAAGTATGCGCAGGAGCGTATTGAAAAGGCTGGCTTATCTCACCTTGTCACTTTGAAGATGCAGGACTATCGCGACGAAGTTGGCCAATATGACGGAATTGCTTCAATCGAGATGTTTGAGGCTGTTGGCGAAAAATACTGGCCTGTTTATTTTGACAAGGTGAGGGCTTGTTTGAAGCCCGCGGCGCGGGCGAGTTTGCAGATTATCACGCTGGAAGAAGAGCGCTTCAAAATCTACCGTAAGGGTGTCGATTTCATCCAGAAATACATTTTCCCGGGTGGGATGCTGCCATCGAAAACGGCGCTGCGGGCCGAGATTGCGCGCGCAGGGCTGGCGGAAACGGATGTGCTTGAGTTTGGCGAAAGCTACTCACAAACGCTGCGCCGCTGGCATGAACGCTTTAACGCGGCATGGGGTGAAATTGTGCCGATGGGCTTTGATGACCGCTTCCGTCGAATGTGGAATTTTTATCTAACCTCTTGCGCCGCGTCATTTCATGGCGGTAACTGTGATGTAGTTCAGATCACTATTGTAAAGTCAGAGTAAATGCCCACTGCCGCCAAATTGCTCTCTGCTGTTTGTCTTGCCGTTGTTGCCTATCTTGTGAGTGATATGGTCAAGGCGGCGATGCTCTCTGAAGACCCTGACCTGCAATTGGGCCGCTTGATGGAGATTAATGTGGTGATTTCTGCGGCCGTTGGCTGGTGGATACTTGGGGCGCGGGTGGGCAATGCTTATTCCGTTTCGCTTGGGCTTGGTCTCACGGCTGTCGCCAGCGCGGTGTTTTATTGCGTCTTTACTCACGCTTTTTGGGAAATGTTGCAATTGTCTCTGGATCGTAAGTTTGATGGCCCGATGGAGGCTTTGATTGGTGCGGTTCAGCTTGCGATTGACTATTCTGCTGAGTTATTGCGCGTCACTATTATAGGAACTCTGGTTGCTGGTGGGCTGATTTGCGGTGTCTTTGCCGAATTTGCCAACCGTCGCTGGCGCTAAGAGACGGCACGAGACGCGAGGCAAGCTGTGACACAGGTTTTTTTATATGGCACGCTGCGCCACATGGGGCTGCTTGAGATTGTCTTGGGGCGTTTGCCGCACGACAGGATGCGGGCTTCCGTGCTTGAGGGCTATCATGTCGCGCGCGCCGAGGGCCATGATTTTCCACTTATTTTGGAGCAGGCGGGAGGCCGTTGTGACGGGGTCTTGCTGGTTGATGTGACACCGGAGGAGCAGGCGCGGCTTGATTATTACGAGCTTGGCTTTGGCTATCGGCTTTTGCCTGTCACAATCGAAGGGAGAGAGACATTGGTCTATTTCCCCGAGCCTGATCTTTGGCAAGCGGGCGAGGCTTGGAGCCTTGAGCGCTGGAGCGAAACAGATTGGCCTGTGACGCAGCATTCGGCGCGCGAGATTATGGGGTTGATGGGGCAGGTGGCCCCAAGTGAGCTTGGCCGCTATTTTGAGAGGATCAGAGCGCGGGCCTATTCCCGTTATCTGGCCGAGAACCAGCCCAGCCCAGCGACGTTGCGGGCGGCGCATGGGCGAAAAGATGTGATGCTAAAGGACGAACGCCTCAGCCATATCGGCTATTTTCGCACAGATACTCTGCGCCTTAGCCATCTGCGCTATGATGGCTGCCAAAGTGACGAGATGGTGCGGGAAGTGTTTTTGACAGGGGATGCAGCGCTTGTGTTGCCCTATGATCCTGTGCGGGATCGGGTATTGATTATTGAGCAGTTCCGGATGGGGCCTTTGGGGCGCGGTGACCCTTTGCCTTGGACGCTTGAGCCAATCGCGGGGCGCGTCGATCTTGGAGAAACTCCAGAGGCGGCGGCGCAGCGCGAGTGTGTAGAGGAGGCGGGGCTTGTGTTGGACGCGCTTGAGCCTGTAGCGGGTTATTATCCGTCGCCCGGAGAGATCAGCACGTATTTTCACACATTCATCGGGCTGTGTGATTTGCCTGATGCGGCCTCTGGGATGGGAGGGCTTGAGAGCGAGTCCGAGGATATCAAGAGCCATGTTCTCAGCTTTGAGGCGGCTGAGGCTTTGATGAAAAGCGGTGAAATCAATATTGGCCCGCTTTTGCACCTATTGCTGTGGCTCAAAGGCGAGCGGGGGCGCTTGCGACAGGGATAGTTTCCCGCTTTCGGGGCTTTGTTTGGAACCTTGGCTTTTTGCGGCTGATGCGGCTTGTGGTGCTCTATCTGAACGCCTAGGTTGTGCGGCACTGAGCCTAAGGAGACAGCCCATGAGAATTGCACGAGATTTGGCGGAGGCCGTGGGCAATACGCCTCTGATTAGGCTTAGAAAAGTCAGCGAAGAGACAGGCTGTGACATCTATGGCAAGGCCGAGTTTCTCAACCCGGGTCAGTCTGTCAAAGACCGCGCGGCGCTGTATATCATCAAAGACGCGATCGCGCGGGGCGAGTTGAAGCCTGGGGGCACGATTGTGGAGGGCACGGCTGGCAACACGGGCATTGGCCTTGCGCTGGTGGGCGCGTCTATGGGCTTTAAGACAGTGATTGTGATCCCTGAGACGCAGTCTGAAGAGAAAAAAGAAATGTTGCGCCTTGCAGGGGCAGAGCTTGTGCAGGTGCCAGCTGCGCCCTATCGCAACCCCAATAATTTTGTGCGCTATTCGGAGCGTTTGGCGCGGGAGCTTGCCAAGACCGAGCCAAACGGCGCGATCTGGGCAAACCAGTTTGACAATGTGGCCAACCGACAGGCGCATATCGAAACCACTGGCCCCGAAATATGGGAGCAGACAGGCGGCAAGGTTGACGGGTTTATCTGTGCGGTTGGCTCGGGCGGCACGCTTGTCGGCACGGGGATGGTCTTGCAGCCCAAGGGCGTAAAGATCGGGATTGCGGACCCTATGGGTGCGGGGCTTTACAGTTATTATACCACAGGCGAGATCAAGATGGAGGGTGGCTCGATTGCCGAGGGGATCGGGCAAGTGCGTATCACAAAGAACCTTGAGGGGTTTACGCCTGATATGGCCTGTCAGGTGCCTGACGAAGAGGCTCTGCCTTATGTCTTTGATCTGCTGGCCGAAGAAGGGCTGTGCCTTGGCGGCTCTTCGGGCGTGAATATTGCCGGCGCAGTGCGTATGGCGCGCGACATGGGGCCGGGGCATCGTATTGTGACGATCCTATGTGATTATGGCACGCGCTATCAGTCCAAATTGTTTAACCCCGAATTTTTGCATGAAAAGGGCCTGCCTGTGCCTGAATGGATGGAGCGTGAGCCACGCGACATCCCCTCCGTTATGGAGGAGGTGACTCAATGAGACCGCAGGGTTTGATCAAGAGCCTCGTCGCACTTTGGCTGACGGTCATGATGCTGGCTGTGCCACTGAATGCACAGACGAGCACTGCGGCGAAGCCTGATTATGAAGCGTGGCAGACATTGGCCTCACGGATCGAAGGCGCTGTGGAAGCGGGGCGCGCCTCTGATGTGGTTTTGGAAAATCTGCGCACAGATCTTGTCGGCTGGCGCACAGAGTTTTTGAGCGCGAAAGACGCGAATGTGCGCACGATCAGCGCGGTGCAAGCACAGGTTTCGGCCCTTGGCCCAGCGCCTGAGACAGGCATAGAGCCTGAAGAGATTGCCAACCAGCGGGTGACGTTGACCGCGCGCTTGGCTGCTCTTGAGGCCCCTGGCAAGCGGGCAGAAGTGGCCCAAAGCCGTGCAGATGCCCTAATTGGTGAGATTGACCGCATATTGGCCCAAAGACAGGCCAATGCCTTTCTGGAACGCGGGCCAAGCCCGCTTAACCCGACGCTTTGGGCGCGGGGCTGGACCGCCCTTAAGAGCTCTTTGGTCAATACGCGGGGCGAAGTTGTCACAAGTTGGAATAATCCCAGCCAGCGTGAGGCCTTTATCCAGAATTTGCCGACATTCTTGACACTTGTGTCCGTGTCGATTGTGTTTTTGCTGATGGGGTGGAGATGGGTGCGGGCCTTGAGCGAGCGCTTTGTGCGCCATAGAAACACCGCCAAAGGCTGGCTTACCGCGTTTGTTCTTTCGGTTGTGCAGCTTTGTGTTGCAACCCTTGGTCTCTATGGCTTGGCCTTTGCTGTCTATTCCTCGGACTTGGTCGGCTTGCGGCTCGATCCTTTGATTGAAGCGGTGATTGAGGGTGGCTTTTTTGTGATTATATCGGTGTGGCTGAGCGCATTTGTTTTTGCTCGCGCAGACCGCAGCTTTCACAGCTTTTCCTTGAGCGAGGCGCAAAACACGCGAGGCCGCCAGACGGTGATCGGTCTTGGAGTTGTGTTTGGCCTCAGTTTTATTCTCGATGCGTTTGCGCGTTATGACACGTGGTCGGCGAGCGCCAAAGTCGTGACTGTTTTTCCTTTGATCCTTATTGGAGGTTATCTTCTCTGGCAGCTTGGCCGCCTCTTGCGTCAGCATTCGCAAGCCGCCAGCGCTGCGCTCGAAGAGGAGGCTGCGCCCCGCTACGTTGACCGTATGTATGGTCTATTGGGCCGCGTCATCATGGTCTTTGGGCTTGGTGGCATTGGGCTTTTGGCAGCAGGGTATTTTGAAGCGGGAACCACTGCTGTTTTCCAAACAATTGAAACTCTGGTTCTGATTGCGGTCTTGATTTTGGCGCAGCGGGTTGTCGCGGAGCTTTGGGTTGTCTTGCGTGGAGGGGCCGAAGAGGCCCGTGAGGGGCTTGTTCCGACCCTGTCAGGCTTTGCTTTGATCTTGCTGGCCTTGCCGCAGTTCTTGAGAATATGGGGCACGAGCGATGCACGGATTTCGGCTTTTTGGAGCCGTGCGCGGGAAGGGTTTACCGTTGGAGAGACGACGATCACGGCAGGGGCCTTTCTGACTTTTGCGGTTGTTTTTGTGATTGGCTATATTATCACACGCCTTCTTCAGGGGGCGCTTAAAAACACGGTTTTGCCCAAGACCCAGATGGATCAGGGCGGACAGAATGCGCTTGTCTCTGGTGTTGGCTATATCGGGATATTCTTGGCGGCTCTCGGCGCGATCACCGGTGCGGGGATTGATCTGTCCAGCCTTGCGATTGTGGCTGGTGCGCTCTCTGTCGGGATTGGTTTTGGTCTTCAGAATATTGTTTCGAATTTTGTGTCGGGTATCATTCTTCTGATCGAGCGACCTATTTCTGAGGGTGATTGGATCGAAGTGGGCGGAACCCACGGCACAGTGCGCGATATCTCTGTTCGCTCGACGCGGATCGAGACATTTGACCGCTCTGATGTGATTTTGCCCAATGCCGATCTGATCAGCGGAAAGGTCACCAATTACACCCGAGGCAATACCGTCGGGCGGGTGATTGTGCCTGTTGGTGTGGCCTATGGCAACGACACCCGAAAGATTGAACGGATATTGAGCGAGATTGCCGAGGCGCATCCTATGGTCTTGCTCAATCCAAAGCCGACGATTGTCTTTCAGGGCTTTGGGGCGGATAGCCTTGATTTTGAAATCCGCGCGATACTGCGAGACGTCAACTTTGTGATGTCTGTGCGCTCGGATATGAACCATGAAATTGCAAAGCGGTTCCAAGAGGAAGGTGTCGAAATTCCGTTCAACCAGCGCGATATCTGGATCAGAAATCCAGAGGCGCTTTTGCCAGCGGCACAGACTGAGGCAAAATCGAAAGCCAAGCGTGCGAAGCCTCTGACTTCGGCTGCGATATCAGACAAAAAGGAGAGAGAGGGCAAATGAGCGAAGCGACATTTTTAGACGATGCTTATCTTCGCGACCTCACAGCAACTGTTGTCGCCCATACGGCTGAAGGCGGCATTGTTTTAGACCGCACTGTTTTTTACCCGACAGGCGGCGGCCAACCTGGCGACAGCGGACGCCTTGTCTGGGATGGTCATACGCTTGAGATTGCAACGACTGTCAAAGGCGATGGCGCGGAGATTGTGCTTGTGCCGGCAGCGCCTGAGGCTTTGCCACAGGTCGGTGTGAAGCTTGTGCAACATCTCGATTGGGAGAGACGTCACAGGCATATGCGGGTGCATACGGCGCTTCATTTGCTGTCGGTCGTTTTGCCTCTGCCTGTGACGGGCGGGCAGATCGGTTCGGACAAGGGGCGGCTTGATTTTATGATGCCAGAGCTGCCTTCGGATCGTGAGGCCGTTGAGGCGGCACTCAACGCGCTTGTTGGCGCAGATTTGCCTGTGATCCAAACCTGGATATCAGAAGCTGAACTGGATGCGAACCCTGCGCTTGTGAAAACGATGAGCGTGTCGCCGCCCCGCGGACGGGGGCCTATTCGGCTTGTTCAGATTGGCGAAGCGGATGATATAACTGATCTTCAGCCCTGTGGTGGCACACACGTCGCACGGACCAGCGAGATTGGTGAGCTGCGTCTTGGCAAGATCGAAAACAAAGGAAAACAGAACCGACGTGTGAACCTGCATTTGATCTGACCGATAGGGAAGTTTGGGCTTGCAGACCCACCCGCTTTTTCGATAGACGGATCTCGGACAGGTGGCCGAGTGGTCGAAGGCGCGCGCCTGGAAAGTGCGTAGGCGGGTGACCGTCTCGAGGGTTCGAATCCCTTCCTGTCCGCCACTTTTCAACTAAAAGCACAGGCAGGTCCGATCAACAACCGCAGGGAAACGTTTTTACAAAAACGTAACACTGGCTTTCGATCAGCTCTTGGGGTCAGCGCAGGCCGTCAGACGGTATGCATGAATAGATTTCGTTCCTCTCAGCGCCTCAACGGCGTTTAACTTTTATTGGATGATGCCACGCCGTGCGAATATTAATGGCCTCATCTCGGGCTGGACCCGCGTTTTCAGGCCAGCGACCGTGAGCAGGATATCGACGTCGAGAATATGTCCTTGGTCGTGCGGTATGGGAAAGGGTATTGGCCGAACTGCAACGTAGAAGTTCTTGCCAAAGAAGTCATATATGCGGTCGCCGCCCCTCTTACGATGGCCGCTGCGGTCAACCTAAAGAGCTTGGGCCGTCTCGTGCATTAGCGCCTGATCCACTTTGAGGAGCTCATTCGTGAGCGGCCAACTTGGAGACAATGGTTCGCTTATTTCGACGTCGGGACTGAAATAGGTCTAAGGGGTTTGCGCCTGAACGACTACGCTGTGGCTCTGCAAGCGGGCATAGCTGGCCAAGGTTTCGCATTTGGATGGCAGCACCTGACAGGCCCGATGGAGGCCAATGGAACATTGGCGGCACAGTGGGGTTGGCAATAGAAGACTGGATCGGGATTTTACCTGGTGTGGTCAACATCTCGACTTGGCTTTTCACGTCCAGCGCCATGGTCGGTTCGTCAAAAATGATCAGGTCGGGGCGTGGCGCCATCGCCATGGCCGTCATGACGCGTTTTAACTGCCCCCCTGTCCGTCGTCATATAAAATGGGACATTATAGCGGTTTGAGCATTGGAGGCTCTGGTTCGTTTATGTGATTGATT
>NZ_CBFHPP010000008.1:0-101736 GCF_965657785.1 Lentibacter sp. | reverse complement strand
ATTAGGGATACGATGGGAATTCATGGTAATCAATAGTTTTTTAGGGGCTTGAGCACATTATCTAGATCAGAGACGCAGTCAAAACTACATCTTGTGGCCCCAAAAGCCAAAATTCGCACCAACTGTAGCGGGAGAGCGAAAATCAAATACTAAATATAGTAGCGCCTCGCGCCGCACCGCAGCGCCCATAAAATCCCAATTTTTTTCACAGATATCGCCAAAAGCCACAAAATAGCCTGCGCTCTATGAGGAAATCAGGCCTTAAGCCGCGAAAATAGCCACAAATTGCCCAAGTGATTCGCCCAAAAGAAAAGGGACGCCCATGAATTCCCATGGCGCGTCCCATACTTTCCCATCACGTCGCAGCTCAGAGCAGCTTTTGCGCCAACTCCGCATAAATCTGCGCCGCAGCGCTCTCCCCCGCCGCAATCGGCGTGCCAGCATCCCCGCCCAAGCGGGTCTCCAGATCAATCGGGATCTGCGCCAGAAGCGGTGCTCCAAGGCGCTCGGCCTCAAGCCCGACGCCGCCATGCCCGAAGAGATGCGCCTCATGCCCGCACTCAGGGCAGATATAGAGGCTCATATTCTCCACAAGCCCCATCACAGGCACCTTGAGCTTCTCAAACATATCAATCGCCTTGCGCGCATCAATCAGCGCCACATCCTGAGGCGTCGAGACAATCACTGCCCCATCCAGCACTTTTTGTTGCCCCAGCGTGAGCTGCACATCTCCCGTGCCGGGCGGCAGATCAATGATCAAGACATCAAGCTCGCCCCAGTCCACATCCGCCAGCATCTGCTGCACCGCGCCCATAAGCATCGGACCGCGCCAGACAACCGCTTGCTTCTCATCCACCATCAAACCAAGCGACATCATCTTAAGGCCATGCGCCTGCGGCGGCATGATCCGCCCGTCTGGCGACTGTCCGGGCCGGCCCGTCACGCCAAGCATTCTCGGCTGGCTCGGCCCGTAAAAATCCGCGTCCAATATCCCGACACGCTGCCCCGCCCGCGCCAGCGCCACGGCAAGATTCACACTTACAGTCGACTTGCCCACACCGCCCTTGCCCGACCCAACCGCAATCACCCGCGCCACATCTTTGGGGCGGATGTCTTTGCGCTTGGGGTCTGGGTGGCCGCCAATGCTCAGCTTGGGGGGCGCTTTCGCCGCCGCCTGCGCACCATGCGCCGTCAAGACAGCAGAAGCGCTGCTCACACCGCTCAGCGCCTGCACCATACCCACAGCCGCCGCGCGGATCGGCTCCATCTTCGCCGCCGCCTCTGGGCTTGGCGCCTCAATGACAAAGCGCACAGCTCCGTCCTCAACCGTCAGGGCGCGCACCATACCTGCGCCGACAAGGCTCTGCCCATCAGGCAGCTCCAGCCGCGCCAACTCCGCCAATACCTGTTCTTTCGTTGCCATGCGCGCGCTCCTTTATATCTCAGTCGCAGAGGTGCGTATTCTCGTCAGGAATTCAACCCCCAAAGCCGCGCCCGCCTTCCCTTACGTTAACGTCAGCTATGCACAGGCCGCAGGCAAAGTCATGCAAATGCTGCATAGCGGCATTGCCAAACTAGATCTTTTCGCATCTGCAGCATGGCCCTATATCCCCGTCAAGACAGACACACACCGACGCACACCGTCACGCACATGAATGAGTAAACACAATGAACTACGTCGTATCCACAACCTCAGGCGCCCTCAGTGACGCAATCGCAGAACTCGTCGGCAAAGCCGTGAGCCTCGCCTCAAACGCAGCTGAAACAATGACCCTCAAGCGCCAGTATCGCCAGACAGTCAGCGAGCTGTCCGGCCTCTCGGGACGCGAACTCGCCGATCTCGGCCTCAACCGCTCAAGCATCCACGCCGCAGCCTATGAGGCTGTCTACGGCTAAAAGAACATCCGGATTGTGCCGGTTCTCCTCCCTTTTCCGGCACAAGAATGCGCGGCGGACCCCCTCCTCCCTTAAGGGTCCGCCGCCTTCGTTTTCAAAAGCCCTTTTGGAAACTTAAAACGGAATATTATCCGCATCCGCCGCGCTCACAATAAAGCGCGCCACGACTTTCTTCAAACCTGCTTTGTCAAAGCTGATCTCAAGCTTGTCGCCCTCGACCCCAATGACATCGCCATAGCCAAACTTGCTGTGAAACACCCGATCCCCCTGCATAAACGAAGACACAGCCGTCGCCTCGACAATATAGCTGGCGTTGCCTTTCGCTGTTGCGGCGGGCCTCTGGCTCGCGCGCGCCTGCATCCGCTTCCAGCCGGGGGAGTTATAGACATCCGCCTCCGCCGCATCCTCCGCGAGGGTCGAGCGCAGAGCAGGCTGTGCCGCGCCATAGCCGCCGCCATAGAGCCCGGGCGGCGTCATCACATCGACATGAGCCTCAGGCAGCTCGTCAATAAAGCGGCTCGGCATCTGGCTTTGCCACTGCCCGTAGACACGGCGGTTGCCCGCAAAGGATATGGTGCAAAGCGCCTCGGCCCGTGTGATCCCGACATAGGCAAGCCGCCGCTCTTCTTCGAGGCCCTTCTGTCCGCTTTCGTCCATAGAGCGCTGCGACGGAAACAGCCCGTCTTCCCAGCCGGGCAAAAACACCACAGGAAATTCAAGCCCCTTGGCCGCATGGAGCGTCATTATGCTGATTTTCTCGTCCGCATCGGTCTTGTCATTGTCCATAATCAGGCCGACGTGCTCCAAAAACCCTTGCAGGTTTTCAAACTGCTCCAGCGCTTTGACAAGCTCCTTGAGGTTTTCCAGCCGCCCGGGCGCTTCGGGCGTCTTGTCGTTTTGCCACATCTCCGTATAGCCGCTCTCGTCCAGAATGATCTCGGCCAGCTCGACATGGCTCACCTCGGGACTGGCCTCCAAGGCCTGCCAACGCTGCAAATTGGTCAAAAAGCGCTGAAGCTCCACAGCCCCTTTGCCGCCGATCCCCTTGGCATCCAACAAAAGCTGCGCGCCGCCTGTGAGCGGCAGGAAATTGACTCGCGCTTCCATCTGGATTTTCTGCTGGGCTTTGTCGCCCAGCCCGCGCTTGGGCGTGTTTGACACCCGCTCAAACGCAAGGTCGTCCTCGGGGCTGATCACAAGGCGGAAATAGGCCATCGCATCGCGAATTTCCAACCGCTCATAAAACCGCGGCCCGCCGATCACCCGATAGGGCATCCCGATGGTTAGAAAACGGTCTTCAAACGCGCGCATCTGGTGGGAAGCACGCACAAGGATCGCCATAGCATCCAGCGATTTCGGCTCAATGCCCCGCGTGCCGCGCTGCAAGGCCTCGGCCTCCTCGCCGATCCAGCGCGCCTCCTCCTCGCCGTCCCAATGGCCAATAAGGCGGACTTTTTCGCCCTCCTCAACCTCGGTCCAAAGCTCCTTGCCAAGGCGGTTCTCATTGCCCGCAATCACACCTGCCGCCGCCGCGAGAATATGCGGTGTGCTGCGATAGTTTTGCTCAAGCCGCACAACCGCTGCGCCGGGAAAGTCTTTCTCAAAGCGCAGGATATTGCCCACTTCCGCGCCCCGCCAGCCATAGATCGACTGATCGTCATCCCCCACGCAGCAGATGTTCTTATGCCCACCCGCCAGCAGGCGCAGCCAGAGATACTGCGCCACGTTGGTGTCTTGGTATTCGTCCACCAAAACATATTTAAACCAGCGCTGATATTGCACCAGCACATCATCGTGCTTTTGGAAAATACTCACCACGTGCAACAGCAGATCGCCAAAATCGGCGGCATTTAGCTCCCGCAGGCGGGTCTGGTATTGCGCATAAAGCTGTGGCCCCATCCCGTCATAGGCACTGCCTTCCGCCGCAGGCAGGTTTTCAGGCAGCCAGGCTCGGTTCTTCCAGCCGTCAATAATCCCCGCCAGCATCCGCGCAGGCCAGCGCTTGTCATCAATGCCAGCGGCCTGCACCAGCTGCTTGAGCAAGCGCAGCTGATCGTCGGTGTCCAGAATGGTAAAATTGCTCTTAAGGCCGACAAGCTCGGCATGACGGCGCAGGATTTTCACGCAAATAGAGTGAAACGTCCCAAGCCAAGACATCCCCTCGACAGATTGTCCAAGCAAGCGCGCCACGCGCTCTTTCATTTCCCGCGCGGCCTTATTGGTAAAGGTCACAGCCAAGATTTCATTGGGCCGCGCGCGCCCCGTGTTGAGCAGATGCACAATCCGCGTGGTCAAAGCCTTGGTCTTGCCGGTGCCCGCCCCCGCAAGCATGAGAACTGGCCCGTCCAGCTGCTCCACAGCCGCCCGCTGGGCTGGGTTAAGGTCGTCCAGATACGGCGCGCCGCGCGCCATCAAGGCTTTTTCAGAAAGAGATACCACAGGTCTGTCACTTCTTTTATTGCTCGGCTCAGGCCCCACCCCTACCAAATCTGCCTCCCAAGTCAAAGCAATGTTCGCCCTCTGTTCCGACCAATCTTTAAAAAATGCGCCCCAAACCGCCATTTAAGCGCCCAAAGCCGCGCTCCATAAGTTTACCCTTGAAACACGAGGCCCAAGCGGTGACATAGAGACCACCCAACCCAGAGGAACCCATGGCCCTTCCCGTCCGCGACCAGCTCAAATATTGGGGTATTTTCACCCTCGTCTTCTGTTTGGCGCTCTGGTTTCTGGGCGACGTGATCCTGCCCTTCGTGCTCGGTGGGGCGATTGCCTATTTTCTCGACCCTGTTGCCGACAAGCTCGAAAAGATGGGGCTGTCACGCGCCATCGCCACCACAGTGATCACACTGGGCGCGGTGCTGATCTTTGTCATCCTCGCGCTGCTGGTGGTGCCTGTGATGGTCGAACAGGCCGTTTCACTCTTTAACACGGCCCCCAGCCTCTTTGCCGATTTGCAGCATTTCCTCACCGAGCGCTTCCCCTCGCTGATGGACAGCGACAGCACCCTGCGCACCTCGCTGATCGCTGTCGGCGAAACCGTGAAAGAACGCGGCGGCGAGCTTTTGCAAAGCGTGCTCTCCTCGGCCATGTCGATCATCAATCTGGTGATGCTGCTCGTGATCGTGCCTGTCGTGGCCTTTTATCTTCTGTTTGACTGGGACCGTATGGTCGCGGCGATTGATGATATCCTGCCGCGCGACCACGCCCCCGTGATCCGCGCGCTCGCCTCTGATGTCGATCGCACCATGGCAAGCTTTATTCGCGGGATGGGCACGGTCTGCCTGATCCTTGGCTCTTATTATGCGCTGGCGCTGATGCTTGTCGGGCTGCAATTCGGCCTGATCGTCGGCTTTGTTGCGGGGCTTTTGACGTTTATTCCCTACCTAGGTGCCATTCTGGGCGGCGTGCTGGCGATCGGGCTTGCGCTCTTCCAGTTCTGGGGCGACTGGCTCTCGCTCGGGCTGGTTGCGCTGGTCTTTGTGATCGGTCAGGTCATCGAGGGCAATGTGCTGACGCCAAAACTGGTCGGCAAATCCATCGGGCTGCACCCCGTCTGGCTGATCTTTGCCCTGTCGGTCTTTGGCACGCTGTTCGGCTTTGTCGGGATGCTTGTCGCGGTGCCTGTCGCCGCCGCTCTCGGTGTTCTGGCGCGCTTTGTGCTTGTCAGCTATAAAGAGAGCAAGCTCTACCAAGGCCTTGAGGGCAAAGATAGCGCGCGCTCCCAAGCCGCCCTGCGCGCCGCCGAGCAGGCCACCACACGAGATGAAGACAAGATCTGATGGCACGCCAACTCACCTTTGATCTCCCGGCGCGGCAAGCTCTGGGGCGGGACGACTTTTTTGTCTCCCCGAGCAATGCCAGCGCTGTGGCCATGGTTGAAAGCTGGCAGAGCTGGCCTGCGCGCAAACTCTTGCTGATCGGTCCCGAAGGGGCTGGCAAGACCCACCTCGCCCATGTCTGGGCGGCCCTCTCGGGGGCAACACTGGTAAACGCGCGCGATCTGCGCGAGGCCGACATTCCCAAGCTGGCGCGCGGCGCTGTGGCGGTCGAGAACATCCCCGAAATCGCAGACCAGCCCGCAGCCCAAAACGCGCTCTTTCATCTGCACAATCTGGCACTGGCCGAAGGCCAGAGCCTGTTGTTCACAGGCACAGGCGAGGCCCGCACATGGGGGCTGACCCTGCCCGACCTGATGAGCCGTATGCAAGGCACCTCCGCCGTGGCGCTCGGCGCGCCTGACGATGATCTGCTCGCGGCTGTTTTGATGAAGCTCTTTGCCGACCGACAGCTCAGCCCGCGCCCTGACGTTCTCGCTTACCTGACCAAACATATGGAACGCAGTTTTGCCGCCGCCCGCGTTCTTGTAGAAGAGATTGACGCGCTTGCGCTGCGCGAAGGCCGTGATGTGAGCCGCAAGCTGGCCGCCGAAGTGCTGGACCGGCAGGCAGAGCTTTTTTAAAGTCGAACTGTGCTGCGCACAGTCCGACCCCGCGAGGGGGCGCTGCCCCCTCGCACTCCCCCGGGATATTTCAAGCAAAAAGAAAGGGCAGTGGACATTGCTTGATGCTGCGCGCATTATCCTGAAAGCATCGTAAAATCTTTACAATTGAAGCTTATAGCGCCCTCATGACACACGCCGATTTTCTTTCTGCCCCGTTTCCCCTGCCGCAAGAGCTGGAGGGCGACCTCACCGGCCCCGCGCGTTTTATGAACCGCGAGTTGAGCTGGCTTGGGTTTAACTGGCGGGTTCTGGAGGAGGCCGAGAACCCGCGCGTGCCGCTTTTGGAGCGGCTCAGGTTTGTGTCGATTTCGGCCACCAACCTAGATGAATTCTATACCGTGCGCGTGGCCGGCCTGCGCGAAATGGTCAATGAGGGCGTCTCAACCCCTGCCATTGACGGGCTGACCTCTGCCGAGCAGCTCGTTCTGATCAATGACAACGCCCGCGAGCTTCTGGCCCGCCAGCAAGAGATCTTTGCCACGCTCACCGAAGAGATGGCCAAAGAAGGGATATTTATCTGCACCCGCGCCGAACTGACGGCGGCGGATAAGGCCCTCTTACATGAGGTGTTTCTGGAGCAGGTCTTCCCCGTGCTCTCGCCTCTGGCGATTGATCCGGCCCACCCGTTCCCGTTCATTCCAAACACTGGCCACGCGCTGGCGCTGGAGCTTGAGAGCACCCGTGAGAAGCGCAAGCTGCAAGCGCTGCTGCCTATTCCGGCCCAGATTGCCCGCTTTGTGGCTCTGCCTGCCGCCGAGGGGCAGGTCCGGTTTTTGCCGCTCGAAGAGCTGCTGCTTGAGCATCTGCCAAGCCTTTTTCCCGGCTTTCACCTGAAGGGCGCCTGCGGGTTCAGGGTTTTGCGCGACAGCGATCTTGAGGTCGAGGACGAAGCCGAAGACCTCGTGCGCGAATTTGAAACCGCGCTCAAGCGCCGCCGTAGGGGCGAAGTTGTCCGCCTCACCGTCTCGGCGGACGCGCCCGCGCGCCTGCTCAAGATGATCCAGCGCGAGCTGCACGTCTGCGAGACCGAAACGGTCGAAATCAGTGGCACGCTCGGCCTCTCCGATCTCTCCGAGCTGGTGCTCGAGGAACGGCCTGATCTCTTGTGGCCGAGCTTTTCCCCCCGCATCCCCGAACGGGTCACCGACCACGAGGGCGATATCTTCGCAGCGATCCGTCAGAAGGATATGCTGCTGCACCACCCCTATGAAACCTTCGACATGGTCGTGCGCTTTTTGCAGCAGGCCGCGCGCGACCCCGATGTTGTCGCGATCAAACAAACGCTCTATCGCACCTCGCGCGACAGCCCCATTGTCGAGGCGCTCTGCGAAGCCGCCGAAGAGGGCAAATCCGTGACTGCCCTTGTCGAGCTGAAGGCGCGCTTTGACGAGGCCGCCAACATCCGTCAGTCCCGCCGCCTTGAGCGGGCGGGCGCCCATGTGGTCTACGGGTTTCTCAACCTCAAAACCCATGCCAAAATCTCCACCGTGGTGCGCCGCGAAGGCGCAAAGCTTGTGACCTATACCCACTACGGCACAGGCAATTACCACCCGATCACCGCGCGGATCTATACAGACCTGTCGCTCTTTACCTGCGACGCTGCCTTGGGGCGTGACGCCACCAAAGTCTTCAACTACCTCTCGGGATATGTGGAGCCCGACAAGCTCGAAAACCTCGCCATTTC
Organism: Lentibacter sp.; assembly: GCF_965657785.1. Lineage (GTDB taxonomy): Bacteria > Pseudomonadota > Alphaproteobacteria > Rhodobacterales > Rhodobacteraceae > Lentibacter. Next base: position 93,655 of record NZ_CBFHPP010000008.1, on the reverse strand, counting down.
GCCGCTCTCGCTCAAGCAACGCCTGCTTGACATGATCCAAGCCGAGGCCGAGCACGCCCGCGCAGGCCGCCCTGCCCAGATCTGGGCCAAAATGAACTCGCTGATCGAGCCAGAAGTCATCGACGCGCTCTATGCCGCCTCCCAAGCGGGTGTTGAAATCAGCCTCGTCATCCGCGGCATCTGCGGCCTCCGCCCGGGCGTCAAAGGCCTCTCCGAAACCATCCGCGTCAAGTCGATTGTCGGGCGCTTCCTTGAGCATTCGCGCATTGTCTGCTTTGGCAACGGGAGCGGATTGCCTCACAAAAAGGCGCGGGTCTTTATCTCCTCTGCCGACTGGATGGGCCGCAACCTCTCGCGCCGTGTGGAAACACTGGTGGAGATCAACAACCCCACGGTCAAGGCCCAGATCACCAGCCAGATCATGGCCGCCAATATGGCCGACACAGCCCAAAGCTGGGTTATGGACGCCTCGGGCCGCTTTGTGCGCAAGGAGCTGCCCGAAGGGACATTTTCCTTCAATTGCCACCGCTTCTTTATGGAGAACCCCTCCCTCTCGGGGCGCGGCTCTGCTGGGGCCTCAGATGTGCCCAAGCTCACCCACACAGAAGACTGAGCACGCCAGCCTCCCCTAGGCTGCGCATTTACGGCGCCGCTGCCAAAGCAGACAGCCCGCCTGACAACAAAGACCCCGCCACACTGTCAGGGAAGCCTTGCGCTCTAAAGCCGCCTGTCGGGATAGCCGATGTTTTTCTTGCTGTGCTCAGCCATCATCCCCCCTTGCGCCCTGATCAAAGCTTAACACGTGGTAAACCCTGCGTTTCAGGTGATTTACCAATTTTCGCTGGTTTTGCCGGTGCACGCATGGTGCACGGGGTGTGCACGCTTATCACCCCCCTGTTTTGGCCCCTGCCAAAAAGGGTAAATGTCTTCAACGCCTGCTTTACCTTATGTTAATGCCTTTCGCCCTGTTGACGCATTCGCCTCTGCGCGCCATAACAGGCCCAACCCGCTTCAGGAGCGCTGAGAATGAGCGAAAATCAAGCAAATTCAAGCGATTGGGGGCTTTTTGGCCGCCCGCTCTTTCAAGACCCGAAAGCAAGGGCTTTGTCACGTGTCGGCGTGGTCGATGTCGGGTCAAACTCGGTGCGCCTTGTGGTCTTTGACGGCGCAGCGCGCAGCCCCGCCTATTTCTTCAACGAAAAGGTCATGTGCGGCCTCGGCGAAGGCATAGGCGAAACAGGCCGCCTCAACCCCTCAGGGCGCACCCGTGCCCTCAGCGCCATCCGCCGCTTTCAACGCCTCGCCATTGGCATGAACACAGGCCCCCTCACAGCCGTCGCAACAGCCGCTGTGCGCGAGGCCGAAGACGGCCAAGAGTTCCGCGATCTGGTCGAAAGCGAAACAGGGTTACAGCTGCACGTGATCGACGGGAAAGAAGAGGCGCGCCTGTCTGCACAGGGTGTTCTGCTCGGCTGGCCCGGATCTTACGGGCTGGTCTGCGATATTGGCGGCTCGTCTATGGAGCTGGCCGAAGTGGCCGACGGCGTCGTTGGCAAGCGGGTCAGTTCCTCGCTTGGCCCCCAGCGTCTGATGAGCGTGAAAGGCGGCAAGAAGGCCCGCAAAGAGATTATCCGCAGCACGATCCAGAGCCTGCACGCAGAGCTTGGTCCGCAACACAACCGCCTGTTTCTCGTCGGCGGCTCGTGGCGGGCGATTGCCCGCATTGATATGGAGCGCCGCGGCTACCCCTTACACGTGCTTCATGAATACCGCATGAGCCGCAAAGCCGTCAGCGCGACCGCCGATTATATTGCCCAAAATGATGAAGAAACGATTCGCGCCAAAACGGGTATCTCTTCTAGCCGCATGAAGCTCGTCCCGATCGCTTCAGAAGTTCTTAAGGAAATCGTCCGAGACTTCAGACCTCACGATATTGCCATCAGCTCCTACGGCATACGCGAAGGAATGCTTTATGAACAAATGCCGCAAAAATTGCGCGACCGCGACCCGCTCATCGAGGCCTGCCGCTTTGCCGAGGCCAAAGACGCCCGTCTGCCGGGATTCGGCCGCACACTCTACGAGTTTATCCAGCCTGTGTTCAAATCCGCACCCCCCGAGCACCTCAAGCTCATCAAGGCCGCCTGCCTTTTGCATGACGTGAGCTGGCGGGCGCACCCTGATTACCGCGCCGAAACCTGCTTCAATCTCGCCACACAGGCCAATCTCGGCGGCATCCGCCACAACGAGCGCATTTTTCTCGGCCTTGCCCTGCTCTATCGCTACTCAAACTCCGCCCTCACAGCCGCCCGCGCAGAATCTATCGCAGGGCTGATCTCTCCAGAAGAGCAAAGAGTCGCAGAAACAGTTGGCAAAGCCATGCGCTTCGGGGCCATGCTCTGGCTTCAAAAAGATGCCCAGATCGGCCAGATGCGGCTCTACCCGAAAAAGCGTGTGCTTGAGTTGTCCCTCAGCCAAGACGCTGTGCCGCTCTTTGGCGAAGTCGCCGAAGCTCGGTTCAACTCTCTGGCTGCCGCCCTGCCCGCGACACCAAATATTATTTTAAATCAATAACTTAACGATCAATTTTGCGCCAATATTCAGCCGCAAAACAGGCGTGTCACCCCGCCCTGAGACAGGTTTTTAGAGCGTGCCTGCCATCTGCGCAGACCGCCAGCCCAACACCTGCGGCCAATGACTCAATTTTGTCTTATTTTTTTCCTATAGGATGAACGGTCACCCTCTCCCCACACCACTTTAGGGAGTCCCTCATATCGGACACTCAAGCCGACCTTTAGGAAAACAGTGTTATGTATCGTGTTTTTATTTTTCTCAGTTTCGTTTTTCTGGCCGCACCGCTGCACGCTGGCCCAGACAGGGTTTCGGTCCTGCTCGGCTCAAAACACATCGGCGCCACGGGCTTTAACGAGGTCAACCCGGGCCTTTTCCTCACATGGGAGCGCGAGCACAGCGCCTTCAGTCTGGGCGCGTTTTACAACAGCTACAAACGCGTTTCGCTCGCCGCAACAAGCTATCGGCCCCTCAAAACATGGGAAAACGGCGACGCAGGCCTGTTTGCGGGCCTCGCCCTCTACCCCGTCAACGGCCAGAACTTCAAAACCCATCTCGCAGGGAACGTGGTGTTTATCGGCGGCCTCCAAGCCCGCCACCGCAACCTTTTCATACAGCTGGTCCCCATGAATGCAGGCAGCGCAGACGGCCTGCTCTCCTTCGGAGTCACATTTGAAGCGCCCTAAAACTCGATATCCAAAGTGACAGGGAAGTGATCTGACGCCAGCAGCAAAGCCTCCCGCAGCTCAGGACTGCGCCAGCACTCAGGGTCGTCAAACGGATGCCAGATCCGCCAGACAGGCGCTTTGTCGACAAGGTCGGGCGAGATCATGATATAATCCAGCAAGGCTTGCAGATAGCGCTTGTGCTCATGGATATAAAACCGCGCCGTGGTCGGTGTGGCGCCCAAGCGGCGCTGCAAGCCAAGCCGCGCGTGCGGATCATAAAGACAGCGCTCCCCGTCCTCCCCCATAACGATCTCAACCGAGGAGCGCCCGAAGAGATCTTCATACTGATCCAGCCCGGGACCATCATTGAGATCGCCGAGCAGCATCACAGTTTCCCCTGCGCTCAAATACTCCTCAAGCCGTTTGCGCAGCCAGATTGCCTGCGCCAGCTGCTTGCGACGGTTCGCAATCGAAAGCGTCATCGCCTCGGCGTCACTGCGCGCCCCATGTGGCGCTTTTGATTTCAGATGCGCGCCAATCAGGCGCAAAACCTGCCCGCTCTTAAGCACAGCCTCAACCTCCAAGGGCGGCTTGGAAAACCTCACCAAGTCTTCCTTGGCATCGACATCCAGATCAATCCGGAATGTGCTGTCAAACCGTGGCGACAGCTCAGAGCCTCTATGGTCCGCCCCTTCGCCCAGAGGCGCATGGCGGGCGCGCATCACATCAGGGTCATACATCAAGGCAATCTCTTGCTGCGTCTCGTTGCCAAAGCCAAGGAGCGTAGCTCTGGCCCGCAGCTCAAACTTCTGCGCAAACTTCTCCAACGCTTTGGCTGTGCTGCGGCGGCGGTTCTCGTCCGGCGCTTCGATAACCATGATTGCATCCGCATCCAGCGCCGCAAAAACGACGCCAAGAGCGTCAATCTGCTCAGCGCGGGTCACATCATGACGCCCCGACCAGCCTTCATCTCTCAACAGCGTCCCGTCATCTTCAAACAGCTCGTTGAACCATTCGACGTTATAGGTCGCAATCCGCATCAGCCCCGCGCATCCCTGACCTCGGCCCAAGCGCGGTTGATCGCAACCATACGCTTTTCGGCCATTTTTACGGCCTCTTCCGGCAGCCCCCGCGCGACAAGCCGGTCTGGGTGGCTCTCCTGCACAAGCCGCTTCCAAGCCGCGCGCAGCTCGTCCATGCTGGCCTCAGCCGTCAGCCCCAAAACCGAATACGGGTCCGCCTCCGCGTCGGGCACAAAACGGCTTCTGATCTGGCGAAACTCGCCCTCACCAAGGCCGAAAATATCTGCCACATCTTTGAGAAACTCGTCTTCATTGGGGTGATACATCCCATCCGCAACCGCGATATGAAACAGGCCTTCCAACAAATCACCAAGCGCCTCATGCCCTGCGCCAAACATCTCGCGCACCCGCACGGCATAGTCTTCAAATCCTGCCACATCCTGACGCGCCAGATTAAACACTTTGGCCGCCCCCGCCTCATCTTCCTGCGCAATCTGAAAGACCTCGCGAAACGCCATCACCTCGTCCCGCGTCACAAGCCCGTCGGCCTTGGCCATCTTTGCACCAAGCGCAATCACAGCAATCGTAAAAGCAATCGAGCGCTCCGGCGGCGTGCGCAGCTGCGCAAAAACCGCACTGAGCGGCGCACCCTTCGCTAGCGCGGCAACAGCCGCCGTTATCTGGCTCCAAATCGACATGAGCCAAGCTTAACTTGCACAGCCAGAAGTGTCAGCGCGCAATCACAGAAATTTGTGATAAAGGTGCAGATCAAGCCATTCTGCATTCTTGCGGCCCACTTCAGGCAAAACAGCCAGCCGCACAAACCCCCTGCGCAAATGAAACGCCTGCCCCTCGGGGTTCGCCCCGCTCACCCCGCCATAGAGCGAATGCGCGCCCTCCGCGCGGGCCGCCGCCTCAAGCCCCGCCAACAGCCTGCCCCCAAGCCCACGGCCACGCGCGTTTTGCGCCAAATGAATGGTATACTCCATAGACTGCGCATAGCCTGGCCCGCCACGAAACTGAAAATAACAGGCAAACCCCAGCACTTCGCCGTCCTCCTCCGCCACAATCCAACGCTGCGGTTCGGCGCCGATCGTTGCGGCAAGCGTGCTCCTGTCTTTCTCAACAGTGGTAAATGTCGCCAGCGTGTCGCGAATGATCTGGTTCCAGATCAAAGCAATGCCCGCCGCGTCAAGAGGCTGTGCCCCGCGCAGGATCACAAGATAATCTCCCGCCCGTCTCGCGCCAGAAGCCGCGCCGACAGCTCTGGCGCATCGGCCAAGACAATCTCCACGCGCCCGTCCGCCAAAGGCCGAAGCGCTTCCTGCAAGCTCTCCGCCTCAGGATGCGCAAGCCGCAGACTTTCAAGCGAAAGACCAGAGGGGGCGAGCCGTGTCGCAGGGTGCGGCGTTGCTCCCCAGTCAATCAAACCCGGATGACACTGATCAAAGGGCAAAACACCCCCCAAAGCCTCCGCCATGTCCCAAGACAAAGCACCCCGCGTCAGGCCCACAACCCCGCCAAAGCCCGCAGGCAAGCTCCACTCCGCCAGCCCCTTAGCGCGACACACCCAAGTGATCAGCCGGGGCGCACCAGAAAACTGGTCCAGCCCGAACCAGCGCGGCCCCTTCGGGGCCTCCGCCTCAGGGTCAATCGCAATCACCTCAAGATAAAGCCCCTCTGCCAAGCCAAGAAGCGCATTATGTGTGCCATACCGCGCGTGCTGCCCGCCCGCCTCCAGCGCAACCCCCAAGCGCTCTTCGGCCCAAGCCACACCGGCCTCAAGCCTCTCTGCGGCAATCACAAGATGATCAAACTCATACATCGTCCGCCCTTTTTCTTTCTAAAAATATCCTCGGGGGGAAGCTTCAAAAGCCGGCAGGCTTGTGAAGCGCGGGGGGCAGACAGCCCCCCGCCCCGGCTTAGGCGCGCGCTGCGCGAATAAGCTTCAGGATATCCTCAGCCGCCTCGGGGATATTCGTGCCCGGCCCGAAGATCGCCTTCACACCCGCAGCCTTGAGAAAATCATAATCCTGCTGCGGAATAACGCCACCACAGATCACAATGATATCGCCCGCGTCCTTCTCTTCCAGCGCCTTGATAAGCTGTGGCGCGAGCGTTTTATGCCCCGCCGCCTGGCTCGAAATTCCGACCACGTGCACATCATTGTCAATCGCGTCTTGCGCCGCCTCATCAGGCGTTTGAAAGAGCGGGCCCACATCAACATCAAAGCCGATATCCGCAAAGGCCGTGGCAATCACTTTCGCGCCACGGTCGTGCCCGTCTTGGCCCATCTTCACAACCAGAAGACGCGGGCGGCGACCCTCTTCTTCGGCAAAAACTTCGATACTTTTCTGGATCGCCGCAAAGCCCGCATCGCCCTCATAGGCCGCGCCATAGACGCCCGCGAGTGTCTTTACTTCGGCACGGTGACGGCCAAATTCTTCTTCCATCGCCATGCTGATCTCTCCCACAGTGGCCCGCGCGCGCGCGGCTTCAACCGCGGCGTCCAAGAGGTTTCCGCCTTCTTTTGTGCGCCGTGTCAGCTCTGTCAAAGCCGCCATGCAGGCCGCCTCGTCACGGCTGGCACGAATGCTTTCAAGCCGTTTCACCTGATTTTCGCGCACAGCCACATTGTCCACATCCAGAATGTCGATCGCGTCTTCCTTGGCGAGACGGTATTTGTTCACCCCGACAATCACTTCCTGTCCACGATCAATCATAGCCTGACGGCGCGCCGCACTTTCCTCGATCCGAAGCTTGGGCATTCCACTGGCGACCGCTTTGGTCATCCCGCCCATCTCCTCGACTTCTTCCATCAAGGCCCAGGCCTTCTCGGCCAGCTCGCTTGTCAGGCTCTCGACATAGTATGAGCCGGCCAAGGGATCGACGACATTGGTGATGCCCGTCTCTTCTTGCAAAATCAGCTGGGTGTTGCGGGCAATGCGCGCGCTAAACTCGGTCGGCAAAGCAATCGCCTCATCCAGCGCATTGGTGTGCAGACTTTGTGTTCCGCCAAGCGCCGCTGCCATCGCTTCATAAGCTGTGCGAATGACGTTGTTATAGGGGTCTTGCTCCTGCAAACTTACACCCGACGTCTGGCAATGGGTCCGCAGCATCTTTGAGCGCTCGGACTTGGCGTCAAACTCTGTCATAACCTTGTGCCAAAGCAGGCGCGCCGCGCGCAGCTTGGCCGCTTCCATGAAGAAGTTCATGCCAATCGCAAAGAAAAAGCTGAGCCGCCCGGCAAATTTGTCAACGTCCATGCCCGCATTGATCGCCGCGCGCACATATTCGCGCCCGTCTGCCAGCGTATAGGCCAGCTCCTGCACAAGGTTCGCGCCCGCTTCCTGCATATGATAGCCCGAAATCGAGATCGAGTTGAACTTCGGCATCTCGTTTGAGGTATATTCAATGATGTCCGAGATGATTTTCATGCTCGGCTCGGGCGGGTAAATATAGGTGTTGCGCACCATAAATTCTTTCAGAATATCGTTCTGAATTGTCCCAGCCAGAAGCGCCTTGTCGTGGCCCTGCTCTTCGCCCGTGACAATAAAGTTCGCAAGGATCGGGATCACCGCGCCGTTCATCGTCATCGAAACAGAGACCTGATCCAGCGGAATACCATCAAACAGGATCTTCATATCCTCAACCGAGTCAATCGCCACACCGGCCTTGCCCACATCGCCCACCACGCGCGGGTGGTCACTGTCATAGCCACGGTGCGTGGCCAGATCAAACGCAACAGAAACCCCCTGTTGCCCCGCCGCCAGCGCTTTGCGGTAAAAGGCGTTGCTTTCCTCGGCGGTGGAGAAGCCCGCATATTGGCGGATGGTCCAAGGACGGCCTGCATACATGGTCGATTTTACGCCGCGCGTAAAGGGCTCATACCCCGGAATAGAGCCAAGGTGGCTCATGCCCTCAAGGTCTTCTTCAAAATAGACAGGCTTGACCTTAATGTCCTCAAGTGTCTGCCACGTCAGATCGTCAATCGTCTTGCCGCGCAGCTCTTTTTCAGCTCGCTTGGCCCATTCGTCTCGCTTGGTCATAGGTATATCCTCTTCTTGCGGCTGGGAGTGGGTTGATCCCCACGTCTTCCAGCGTTTTTCTCTCTATCAGCTTGGCAAGCCCGCTCGCGCCCGCCGCACACCAAAAAATGTCATCCGAATGGCGCTCGGCCAATGCCGCGATCTGGTCTTGTGTAAAGGGCTGCCAGCGCCCCTCGCTCTTTGGCAACCCGCCGCTCGGCACGCCCCGTTCTGCCAAACTGGCGCGCAATGCGGCAAGATCGGGCGCTTCATTCTTGCGCACCGCCGCACTGGCCCGTGGTGGCTGTTGATACGAGCCAATCAGCGCAGCCAACCGCGCATCTGGCGCGCCCGCAAAATCGGCAAACCGATGCACCTCGATCTGCGCCTCAGGCATTACAGTCGAAATATCACAGATCACATCCCGCCAACTGCGCTCTGATGTGCTGATCTCATGCCGCACCGCCTCGCTCGGCACCTCACAGCCACGCTTGACCCCATACGCCAGCGCTGATGTCCAATAGTCGGGCAGCGGGCGCAAACCGAGCAAAACCTTGTCCACAGGGCAGCCCAAAGCCTCAGCGAATCCCTGCAAGCGCGTCGCACAGTCAGGATAGAGCGCACGGTGCCGTATATTTCCCTTCACAGAGCCAAGCATATTCTCGTCACTGATCACAAGCCAGCGCACCCCCCGCGCCCCCGCCAAAGCCAATGCCGCCGCGATCCGTGGCTTGGCCGCCGCAACCGCCGCCGCGCTGACGCGCCCGCTTGGCCCGGCGTATAGCCCTTGAAACAGCCCCGCTTCGCGCAAACGCCCGGGGCCCCAAAAGCCAACACCCAATGCCCCCAGTCTGTCGGCATGGCGGCGCATATAATGTTGAAAGGTGGTCGTCGCGCTGCGCTGCGCACCCAAATGAAGGATAATCTGCATCTTGCCCTGCTCCGCTTGCCTCATATCGCTCCGTGTCAGAGCGTTATAAATACAAGGCAAACTCTGCCTGATAGGGCCTGAGGATCGCTTTAACGGTGGAAAAAATTCATCCCACCCGATGTTTTTTGTCGTAAAGGCACAAGAAGGGCTTATATCCTGCTCAGAAGGAGAGGCTATGATACGGGTCTTAAGCTTTGTAATTGCTGTCTTTTCAGCAGGACTGTCACAGGCAGAAACAGCGGCAGAAACGCTCCCCGCGGAGCTGCTTTCTGACGCAGAAACGGCAGATTTATCTTTATTTTTATGGACAAAAAGGCTCGTGATTGTCTTTTCAGACTCCGAAGCCGATCCGCGCTTTATAGAGCAAGTCGCGCTCTTGGCCGAGCGCTCAAACGAGCTTACCGAGCGCGATGTCCAGATCATTTTGGACTCAAATCCAGAGGCCAAAACAGCCCTGCGCCAAAAGTTCCGCCCGCGTGGCTTTATGCTTATGCTGGTGGGCAAAGACGGGCAGGTATATCTGCGCAAGCCGCTGCCATGGAATGTGCGCGAGATTTCCCGCTCAATCGACAAGCTGCCCCAACGCCAGCAAGAAATCCGCGATCGGCGCGACTGAGCGCCTAGACGTTGCCACGTAGAAAAAAGGCAAGCTTTTCGGGAGGATAGAGGATCATCAAAGCGTTTTCCTCTGGCAGATAGACCATCTGGGACACGGGCGAGAGCAACACCCGATGATACCCCCGCGCAATCCGCGCATCCATACAGTCGCGCGCAGGCCCGATTCCGGCCGAAATCAGCCCCAGACCGTTTGGCAAATCGCGGCTCATGATGGCTTCGGTGATCTCGTTTGGGCTCAGCCCTTCGAGCGCAAATTGAACCTGCTTTTGGTCGCGAACGCGCGCGAGCGCGCTGTCGAGTGTCTCCGCCAGCGGATAGGGTTTGCGAAACTCCCCAAGCGCCAGCGTAAACACAGCCGCCGTGCAGCTTGATTTGGAGGTGAAATGCATCACCTCCAAAATATAAAGCCGCGCGGAGAGCTGCTTTTTCAAGCTCTCCTCCGTGTCCAGCTCGCACCCCGCCAACACAGCGAGCGCTGCCAGACAGGCCATGATCCTGCGCATAGCTTATCCGCTCCCAACAAGGACAATCCTTGGTCAGGCTAGCGACAAATCCTTGCGGAAGTCTTGACGCATATGAGCGGCCTTGGCGCATGGAGTTTATTCAAACTCCATAATCACTTCATCCACCGCAAGGCTATCGCCTGGCGCGGCATTGATCTTGGCGACAACGCCCTTACGCTCGGCGCGCAGGATGTTTTCCATTTTCATGGCCTCAACGGTGCAAAGCGCCTGCCCCTCCTGCACTTCTTCGCCCTCTTCCACGTTGATTGTCACAATCAATCCAGGCATCGGGCAAAGCAGCATTTTGGACGTATCAGGCGCAACTTTCTCAGGCATCAGCTTGGCAAGTTCGGCTTGGCGCGGTGTGCGCACATGGACCTTAAGTTCAGCCCCACGGCTGCGGATCTTGAACCCGCCCGAGACTTTTCCAACCTTCAAAACAAGGCCTTCACCGCCAACATCAAGCCGCGCAAGCTGGTCGCCCGGTGTCCAGTTTGACGCCACGCGCAAAGTCGTGCCATCAGCAAAATGCACATCCGAGCCGTCACGGTCTGCCGCAATCGTCACAGGGTAGTCTTGCCCCTGAAGGCTCACAACCCACTCGGTTCCAACAACCCGCTCGTGGTTGTCCATCCGCCCGGAAACACGGGTGCGGCGGATTTCCGCAACACGGTGCATCGCGGCCGCACTCGCTGCAATCTTGCGCAGCGCCGGCTCCTCAAGCGTCACGCCTTCAAAGCCCTCAGGATATTGCTCTTCAATAAAGGCCGTTGTCATCTCGCCCTTGATAAAGACCTCATGATCCATCACCGCCGACAAGAACGGCAGGTTGTGGCCGATCCCCTCAAGCTCAAACCCGTCAAGCGCATCGCGCATATGCGCAATCGCCTCAAGGCGCGTTGGCGCCCATGTGCAGAGCTTGGCGATCATCGGATCATAAAACATACTGATCTCGCCGCCCTCATAGACGCCCGTGTCATTGCGCACCGCAAAGGCGCCTTCTGGCGCATCGCCCTGCCACTTACCGTTTTCCAAAAGCGGGCCAGAGGCCGTCTCTTCTGGCGGGCGATAGCGTGTGAGGCGGCCAATCGACGGCAAGAAGCCGCGGTAAGGATCTTCTGCATAAAGGCGGTTTTCAATCGCCCAGCCTGTCAGCGTCACATCTTCCTGTGCCATAGCAAGCTTTTCGCCATAGGCGACACGGATCATCTGCTCCACAAGGTCGACCCCTGTGATCAGCTCGGTGACAGGATGCTCGACTTGAAGCCGTGTGTTCATCTCAAGGAAGTAGAAGTTCTTGGCGCCATCCACGATAAATTCGACTGTGCCCGCACTCGCATAATCAACGGCTTTTGCCAAAGCCACTGACTGCTCGCCCATGGCCTTGCGTGTGGCCTCGTCGAGGAACGGGCTGGGCGCTTCTTCCACAACTTTCTGCTGACGACGCTGGATAGAACACTCGCGCTCGCCCAGATAAATGCCGTTGCCATGGCTGTCACAGAGCACCTGAATTTCGATATGGCGCGGCTGGGTGATGAACTTTTCAATGAAGATACGGTCATCGCCAAAGGAGTTTGCCGCTTCGTTCTTTGAGCTTTGAAAGCCCTCGCGCGCCTCACTGTCGTTCCAAGCGATCCGCATCCCTTTGCCGCCCCCCCCCGCAGAGGCCTTGATCATCACAGGATAGCCGATCTCGTTTGAAATCTTGACCGCCTCCTCGGCATCCGCAATCAGACCCATATAGCCTGGAACCGTGCTCACCTTGGCCTCTTGAGCGATTTTCTTTGAGGTGATCTTATCGCCCATCTTCTCGATGGCGCCCTTTGGCGGCCCGATAAAGGCCACGCCAGCCGCTTCGAGCGCTTCAGCGAATTTTGCGTTTTCCGACAAAAAGCCATATCCGGGGTGAACCGCTTCGGCGCCAGTCTCCTTAATCGCGCGCATCACGTTTTCGATCACAATATAGGATTGGTTCGCAGGCGGCGGACCAATATGCACAGCCTCATCCGCCATTTGCACGTGCAGCGCCTGCTTGTCCGCATCCGAGTAAATAGCGACCGTCTTGATCCCCATTTTTTTCGCTGTCTTGATCACGCGGCAAGCAATCTCGCCACGGTTTGCAATCAGGATCTTTTTAAACATGGTCTGTCCCCTCTTCGTTCAGTCGTTGGAGCCGCGCAAAGCGCTCTCCAGAATGCATAAAAAAAGCCACACCCGAGGCAGGCTCGGACATGGCTTTCACTGTGTGTCTGGCCCCCAAGGGGGCCGCCGTTACGCGATCAGCAGCGTGACGGGAATTTCTGGCAGTAGGCCACGTTGCCGACCACGCCAATGAGCGCGCCTGTGGCCAGATCGCCCTTGGTGACAGCCGCAGCGCCAACGCCTGCGCCCGCACCCATGAGCGCTTGTTCGGTGAGTGTGTCGCCACAGCCACTAAGCAGGGCTGTGATACAGAGGGCCGAAGCCCATTTGGTAACTGTTTGCATCTCTCTTTGCCTCGTTTTGGTTTATGACGAGCCGTCTCTGCGGCTCCTGTAACCCGAACGTTAGGCCTATAGCGCCGCATCGCCAAGCCAGAGGCGCGCGAATTTGCGCCACCTGTGGCAGGAAAAAAGCAGGGCGCGCAGCCTTGGGGGCAGCCGCAACGCCCTGCTGGGGAAGGGTAACGGGCAGAGCAAACGCCCTGCGCCCGAACACGGGCAACCATCACAGGGAGAGCCTTGCATGAGGCCGATTGCCGCGAAAGGGAGAGCTGCGGCACAGCCCTGTTATAGGCTGTTCCCTGCTCAAATGGAGATGTCATCGGCAAAGTCACGCCTGACCCTCCTCCACATAAGATCCGTCAAAAATGTCGGGAAACGAGGCTTCCGCCACACGCACATCAATCCGCAACAAAGCATCATAGCTGGCGGGGTCAAACGGGTCTTCTGCCGCGACAACCTCACGGCCAAACAGCCACGAGAGCCGCCCCGCATCCAGATTGCCGCGCTCAAACGGCGCATCACCAAACTGCGCCCAAAGTGCGGCCATAAAGCCCACATCCGCGCGCTTGTCGGCGGGGCGCCGGTCGCGATAGCGCTCGCGCATCGTGATCGGCGTGACCCCCTTGGGGTTTGCCCGCCGGATAACAAATTGAAAATCAGTGCCGGAAAGTCGGCCCGGGAAGCCGCGATGCTTCAACATGGCTGGCCCTCCTGTGTCAGAGTGAAACCGCCGTGAAGCATATGAGGCAGAGCGCGCCGCGCGGCACGCCCTGCAAGTATCTTATTTGTATTTGCCGGTGTAGGCTGGCTCAACCGAGATCGGCGTAGGGTCGACCACAATATATTCATCATCAGGGGCCTTGTTGCCGCCACAGGCGGACACCGTAACCACAAATCCAAGTGCGCAAAGGGCTTTAATCGTCTTAGACATATCTTACTCCAGTCTTTTTGCTCTATCACGAACGGGGCTATCTCCCCATCCTGCCTCTCATATGAGATACCCGCCCAACCAAGGACGTATGCGCGCAACATAACTGAAATCTGCCCCAAGCGATATGAAACAAGCGCAAGCGTTCCGCGCTGTGACGGGAAAGCCGCAACCGAGCCGATACATGAACTGCGACCCTCAACATATTGTGTATTCATCAATATTGCTCCCATATGCAGGCCCCGTCTTTGAGCGAATACAACTCAAAAAACTGTGTGGCCTCAGGGTCGGACTGGCCGAATTCGACCGCCCTGTCAGAATAAGAAATCACGATACGATCAATAGGCTGAGGCTGCTCAGACAGCTGCGGCAGCGCATATTGGGCGCATAAAACGCTAAAGTCCTGCACCAAGACCTCATAATCCGGCGCGCCGCCCTGCCCGATTTCAGGCACAACAAAGCGAAACCGCGCATAGGTCAGCTCACCATCAGGCTTCACCTCGACAAACGCCTCCAACAGCTGCGGCGTAAGCCCGGAGGGCAAGCTCGGCAGCTCTGCCGCAGGCAAAGGCTGGGCCACAAGACCCAGCCCCGCAAATACGAGCGCAGAAAGTGAGAGGAGCTTGCGCATCAAATGCCCTTACAGCGGAATATTGTCGTGTTTTTTCCAAGGCGTGGTGATTTTCTTGGTCCGCAAACTTGCAAAGGCACGGCTCACGCGCTTGCGTGTGCTGCGCGGCATGATCACCTCGTCAATGAAGCCACGCTCGGCCGCCACAAACGGGTTTGCAAAACGCGCCTCATAGTCAGCAGCGTGCTGCGCAATCTTCTCAGCGTCGCCCGCGTCGGCGCGGTGAATGATCTCGGTGGCGCCCTTGGCCCCCATCACAGCAATTTCGGACGTCGGCCAAGCATAGTTCAGATCGCCCTGCAGGTGCTTTGAGCTCATCACAACATAAGCGCCGCCATAGGCTTTACGCGTGATCACCGTCACTTTCGGAACAGTCGCCTCACCGTAAGCAAACAAGAGCTTCGCACCATGCTTGATCACGCCGCGATACTCCTGCCCCGTGCCAGGCAAGAAGCCCGGAACATCAACAAGCGTCAAAAGCGGAATCTCAAAGGCATCACAAAAGCGCACAAACCGCGCCGCCTTGCGAGAGCTGTCAATATCAAGACAGCCCGCCAGAACCAAAGGCTGGTTGGCCACGACACCTACAGTCTGCCCCTCAAGGCGGATGAACCCCGTGATGATATTCTTGGCAAACTCTTCCTGAATTTCATAAAAATCGCCCTCATCCGCCAGCTTCAGGATTAGCTCCTTCATGTCATAGGGCGTGTTCGGGTTCTCAGGCACGAGCGTATCAAGGCTCGTGTCTTGGCGGTCCACACTGTCAAAGAACGGGCGGACAGGCGGCTTTTCGCGGTTGGAGAGCGGCAGAAAATCGATAAGACGGCGCACTTCCGCGATGGCTTCGACATCATTCTCAAACGCACCATCCGCCACAGATGATTTCTTGGTGTGGGTTGACGCGCCACCAAGCTCCTCGGCTGTGACTTGCTCGTTGGTCACTGTCTTCACAACATCAGGCCCCGTGACAAACATATAAGAGCTGTCTTTGACCATAAAGATAAAGTCCGTCATCGCAGGCGAATAAACCGCGCCCCCCGCACATGGCCCCATGATCAAGCTGATCTGCGGCACAACGCCCGAGGCCATAATATTGCGCTTAAAGACTTCGCCGTAGCCCGCAAGGCTGTCGACGCCTTCCTGAATACGCGCTCCGCCCGAGTCATTGATCCCGATCACAGGCGCGCCGTTCTGCACGGCCATATCCATAATCTTGCAAATCTTCTCGGCATGAGTCGCCGAAACCGAGCCGCCCAAAACCGTGAAGTCCTGAGAAAAGACATAAACCATGCGGCCATTGACCGTGCCCCAGCCCGTGATGACGCCGTCACCGGCAGGCTTTTGCTGTTCCATGCCAAAGTCGGTGCAGCGGTGGGTTTTGAACATATCAAATTCTTCAAAACTGCCCTCATCCAGCAAAAGCTCGACCCGCTCGCGTGCCGTCAACTTGCCTTTGCTGTGCTGCGCAGCAATACGCTTCTCGCCGCCGCCCAATTGGGCCTGCGCGCGGTGCTCTTCGAGCTTTTGAAGAATGTCTTTCATAGGATGCCCCCCTTTGGTTTGGCCCTGTATAGGGGCACAATGGCGACACACAAAGGCCAAACGAGCAAATTTGCAAATCTTTGTCAGAATAATTTCAGCTAATTGCATAACTGCAAATTAAACATCTGACGCCCCGCCCTCACACAGTCGCCGTCCATCTTCGCCCGCTTTCAGCCCGTGTCGGTCACGCCATCTGGACATCATAATTTAACAGGCCTAGGGCTAGGCTATGCAAAAGCCTGTGCCGAGTCGCCTGTTTGATCGCGCGACACCACCCCATATCTTTACACTGGTCAGCCTTGCGGGCCTCTCTGCTCTGGCAATGAATATCTTCCTGCCCTCGCTCGGCGGCATGACAGCCTATTTTGAGACCGATTACGCTTTCATGCAGCTCTCCGTTGCGCTTTATCTGGCGATCAATGGCTTCTTGCAGCTCTTCATCGGGCCAATCTCCGACAAATACGGCCGCCGCTCGGTGATCCTCTGGGGTCTTGGCCTGTTCAATCTGGCAACGCTCGGCTGTCTGCTCGCGCCCACCGCCGAAGTCTTCATGGTGTTTCGGATGTTCCAAGCGGTGATCGCCGTTGCCATGGTGCTCGCCCGCGCCGTGGTGCGCGATATCTACCCCCAAGACCAAGCCGCCTCGATGATCGGCTATGTCGCAATGGGAATGTCTCTCGTGCCGATGATTGCCCCCGCAATCGGCGGCCTGCTCGAAGTCTGGTATGGCTGGCACGCCAGCTTTGTGATGCTGCTGGGCTTTGGCCTCCTGCTCTTTGCGATCACATGGTTTGACCTCGCCGAAACCGCCCCGCCGAGCAACAACACCCTTGGCCAACAGTTTGCAGAATACCCCGAGCTGCTCACATCGCCCCGCTTCTGGGGCTACTGCATGGCCTCAGCGCTGTCCTCGGGTGCCTTCTTCGCCTATCTCGGCGGCGCGCCCTTTGTCGGTGAACAGGTCTATGGCCTCTCCCCCGACCAGCTCGGCCTCTACTTCGCCGCGCCCGGCCTTGGCTACTTCATAGGCAACTTCATCACCGCCCGCTTTTCCGCCCGTGTCGGCGTCACCGCGATGATCTTCTGGGGCAACGTGATTTGCGCCGCCTCCCTTGCCCCCGCTCTGCTGCTCAGCCTCGCAGGCGCAGGCTCCGCCGCCGCCTTCTTCGGCTGCGTGGTCTTCCTCGGAATCGGCAACGGCATGGTCATTCCCAACGCCCAAGCCGGGATGCTCTCGGTGCGCCCCCATCTCGCAGGCACAGCCTCAGGCCTTGGCAGCGCCATCATGATCGGCGGCGGCGCCGCCCTCTCCGCCGCAGCGGGCGCCCTGCTTCACCCCGGCGCTTCAGACCTGCCGCTGATCACCCTCATGATCCTCTGCTGCGTCGCCGCCCTTGGCGTCATCCTCCTCGTCATGCGCCGCGAGCGCCGCTTGCGCCTTTAGCGCTCTGCATCCTCTTTCCCTAAATATCCCGGGGGTGTGGGGGCTGGCCCCCACTAAATCCTGTGTGTGGGGGCTGGCCCCCACTAAAACCTGTGTGTGGGGGCTGGCCCGCGCCAAACCTACGCAAGAGGGCCGCCCCCCTCAAGCCGTCGCATTTTTGCGCAGCCAAAAGCACAAACCCCGCTTGCCACAACCTCTTTGCAAAGGCACACTCCACACTTAGCGAAGTTGCAAACCAAGGGAGAAGCCCATGCCCCAGCAAAAACTCTACGCCGGCGCCAAGCTGCGCGAAACGCGCACCCGCCTTGGCCTCACCCAAAAAGACTTCTCCCAAAAGCTCGGCGTCTCCCTGCCGTATCTCAACCAGATGGAAAACAACAAACGCCCCGTCTCCACAACCGTGGTGCTCGGGCTTGCGCAGGAGTTCGGCTTTGACGTCACAGAGCTGACATCCGCTGACAGCGAGCGGCTCGTGTCAGATATGCGCGAGGCCATGGCCGATCCGATCTTTGCCGATGATCCGCCCCCCCTCGCCGATCTGCGCCTCACCGCCTCCAATGCCCCGGGGCTGGCACGGGCCTTTCTCGCCCTGCACAACGCCTACCGCCAGACCCACGAGCGCCTCGCCTCGCTTGACGAAGCCTTGGGCCGCGAAGACGCCCGCCCCCAAGCCAGCCCATGGGATGAGGTGCGCGACTTCTTCCACTATTGCGACAATTATATCGACGCAGTTGACCGCGCCGCCGAGCATTTCGCCGCCCAAAGCGAAGATATCCGCCAAACCGCCGTGCGCGCCCTGCGTGACGAAGGCATCACGGTCCACGAGCTGGACCGCGCCGAGCTGCGCAACTTTGATCGCGAAACCCGCACCCTCACGCTGTCAACCCGCGCCAGCCCCGGCACACGCAACTTTCAACTGCTGCTCCAGCTTGCTCTTCTCAAGCAAAGCAAGCTCATTGAAGCCACACTCGATCTCGCCCGTTTTCAGTCGGCTGAGGCGCGCACCATCGCCAAAATCGGCCTTGCCAATTACTTCGCGGGGGCAGCCCTCATGCCCTATACGGCCTTCCTCGCCGCCGCGCGCGAAACACGCCACGATCTTGAGAGCCTCGCGCGCCGCTTTGGTGCCTCCATCGAGCAAGTCGCGCACCGCCTCTCAACGCTCCAGCGCCCGGGCGCCAAAGGCGTGCCCTTCTTCTTCGTGCGTGTTGATCAGGCCGGCACAATCACCAAACGCCACTCCGCCACGCGGCTCCAGTTCGCCCGCTTCGGCGGTGCCTGCCCGCTCTGGAATGTGCACAGCGCCTTTGAGATGCCGGGGCGCTTCCTGCGCCAGCTCGCCGAAACCCCCGATGGCGTGCGCTATATCTCGATTGCCCGCGACGTGAGCAAAACAGGTGGCCAGTTCGGCGCGCCGACACGCCGCTTCGCCATCGCTCTTGGCTGCGAAGTGACCCACGCAGGCGATATCGTCTACGCCGACGGGTTGGATGTCAGCGAGCGCCAGAGCTTTGAGCCGATCGGCATTTCCTGCCGCATCTGCGAGCGCACGAGCTGCCACCAGCGCTCCGTGCCGCCCCTTGAGCGCCGCCTGACAATCAATCCCGACAGTCGTGGCATCCTGCCCTACGAAGTAGGCTGATCTGACCCGATACAGAAAAAGGCGGCAGATCATCTCTGCCGCCCCCTTTGCCTGACATCGCGTCCCCTTACGCGGACAGCATTTTATAAATTTCGTCTTTCAAAGCCGCCCGCGTTTTGCGCAGGGTCTCTTCGTTAAACTGATCTGTCGGGGCCACATTGGTCTCCGCACGATGCACCGCGCGGTTCACTTCGTGATACTCCTCCGCCAGCTTGGCAAAATGCGCATTGGCGGCTTTCATCTCGCTTATTTTAGCCCCAAATTCAGGGAATTCTGCGTGCAGCTCATGGGGTGTATTTGACATTTTGGTCTCCTGTTCCTGTGTCAAAGCTGACGCTAAAGCGCAGCAAAGCCGCGCACTTTGATCATGATCAACAAAAACCACTTCAGCTGTCGATTTCTGAAAAAACACCCGCCCTCAAATCGCTCAAAAACCCATCGCACTCATTTTCTTTCTCAAAATATCCTGGGGGGAAGAGGCAAGCCGCAGGCTGGCCTCTGGGGGGCAAAGCCCCCCCCTGCTCTCTCATATCTGCGCTACGTCCCTGCTAGCGCCGCGCTCGGCGCCAGCCTGCGGCAACAGCCTCCGCCTCGCTGCAAAACCAGCGCTCGCCTTTCTGTGCGCTGATGCGGGTGCGCTCGTAATGCTCTTGCCCTTGCACATGATATATCCGCACCCCCTTGGAGGAGATATTGCCCTTGATCTGACAGCCGCCCTCAGGAGCGGCTTGCGCAGGTTTCGCGCGTGCGGCCCTAAACGCCGCAGGTGCCTGAACGCGGCTTTTGTGCAGCCCGCGGCCGCTCACAACCGCGCCCTTCTCAGTAAGATCATAGATCATCGAATACTTGCGATAGGCAAACGCCATCCCCCGCTCCACAAGCCAGCCACCAAGATCGACCCCCGCCACCTCACAGCGCGCCACGCTGCGCCCGTAGCGGTCGCGATCCTCCTCAACACAGCGAGCATAGCGGCCCTGAAACGCTTGGCGAAGCGCGTCCCGCACCCAGTGGCCACAGCTCCAAATCTCGCCGTTTTCATCCTGACAGCTCTGCCCCAGCTCGGGCGCATCAATCCCGAAAAGACGCACCTTTTCCCCCGCAATCCGCAGCGTGTCGCCATCCACAACGTCTATACGCCCTGCCACACCTGCGGCCCCATAGGTTGCCACACAGCAAAACAGCAGCGCAAAGGCAGCCTGCCTCATATTAACCAATCTTAACATTTGGTTAATATGAGCGCAGATCAGATGCGCCGCAATCGCAATAGCGGCACAGCGTTAACGCTGCTCTGTCTTCCAGTCAGGGTTGATCCACGGCGCATCATTGGCCGCCGCCAAAGGCGCACGTCCAAGGATATGATCACTGGCTTTTTCCCCCGTCATGACAGAGGGGCCATTCAGGTTACCGTTTGTAATCCTTGGGAAAATCGAGCTGTCCGCCACCCGCAACCCCTCTACACCGATCACACGGCACTCAGGATCAACCACAGCCATAGGGTCGTCCTGACGGCCCATCTTGCAGGTGCCACAGGGATGATAGGCGCTCTCGGCGTGCGCGCGGATCACATCATTAAGCTCGTCATCGGTTTGCGCGCCGGCCCCCGGCAGGATCTCATGCTTCACATAAGGCGCAAAAGCTGGCTGCGCAAAGATCTCCCGCGTGAGCCGGATACAGCGCCTGAAGTCCGCCCAATCAGAGTCCAAGCTCATGTAATTAAACATAATTTTCGGATCATCCAGCGGGTCTTTGCTGCGCAATGTCACCGCCCCGCGCGACCCCGAGCGCATCGGCCCGGTATGGGCCTGAAATCCATGCCCCTCGGCCGCAGCCTGCCCGTCATAGCGCACAGCTATGGGGAGGAAGTGATACTGGATGTCGGGATACTCCACCCCCGCCTGCGAGCGGATAAAGGCACAGCTTTCAAAATTGTTAGACGCACCCAACCCCGTCTTGGTAAAAAGCCATTGCGCTCCGATCAAGGCTTTGGAGAAAAGATTCCAATGTTTATAAAGTGTTACAGGAAGCTTTGAGGCATATTGGATATACATTTCAAGGTGGTCCTGTAAGTTCTGGCCCACACCCTGCCGGTCCGCAACAAGCTCGATCCCGTGTTCGGCCAAATGGGCCGCTGGCCCGATGCCTGAAAGCATTAAGAGCTTGGGCGAGTTGAACGCACTCGCCGCAAGGATCACTTCGGCACGCGCTTCAATCACTTCGCTCTTGCCACCGCGCCTCAGCTGAACCCCCGTGGCACGCCCGTCCTTGATCACGATTTTCTCCGCAAGCCCGCGCACCAAAGTGCAATTTTCGCGCTTCAATGCGGGCTTCAGATATGCGTTCGCCGCCGACCAGCGCCGCCCCTTGTGAACCGTCTGCTCAAACGCGCCAAAGCCTTCTTGCTGTTGGCCATTATAATCGCTTGTGACAGGATAGCCCGCCTGACGCCCCGCCTCAACAAAGGCATGAAACAAAGGGTTTTTGCGTGGCCCACGGCTTACGTGAAGCGGCCCGTCTGTGCCGCGCCAAGCGGGGTCTCCGCCATGGCCGCCATCGTCCCAGCTTTCCATTCGCTTGTAATAAGGCAGCACGTCGGCATAGCCCCAGCCCTCGGCCCCACTGTCCCGCCAATGGTCAAAATCCTTCGCATGGCCGCGCACATAGACCATGCCGTTGATCGAGCTTGATCCGCCAATCACCTTGCCGCGCGGCGCAACCAGTCGTCGCCCGCCAAGGTGCGGCTCGGGCTCCGTCATATAGCCCCAGTCATAACGCTTCATATTCATAGGGTAGCTCAGCGCCGCTGGCATCTGAATAAGCGGCCCCGCGTCCGTTCCGCCATGCTCGATGACAATGACAGAACGCCCTGCCTCCGATAAACGGTAAGCCATAGCGCAGCCTGCCGAGCCGGCGCCCACAATTACATAATCTGCCTGCATTTTATTCGCCCCTTGGGAACCGTTGGTTTTCTTCAAGGACGTTCAAATCCATGTGGTTGCGCATATAGCGCTCGCTGGCCTTTTGCAGCGGTTGGTAATCCCAAGGAAAATACCCGCCCTCGCGCAACGCCTCATAAACGATCCATCGCCGCGCTTGGCTCTGGCGCACATCTGCGTCAAACTCTTCCAGATCCCAGCGCTCCGCCGCCATCATGCGAAAGCGTTCCAGCACCTCGGAATGCGCGCGCACACCGGCCAGATTGTGCCGCTCGTGCGGGTCGGCCTCCATGTCAAACAGTTGTTCAGGATCAAGCGCGCAATTGGTGTATTTCCAGCGCTCTTGGCGCAAGCACACCAGCGGCGAATAACTCGCCTCCGCGGCATATTCCATCGCCACAGGGCTTTTCCGCTCGCCCCCTTGGCCGAGCGTCACAAGGCTTTCCCCCGTGGTCCAAGGCATGACCTCAGCCATACTCACCCCTGCAAGGTCACAGAGCGTGGGGCAGACATCAATATTGCTCACAGGCGTTTTAACCAGACCCGCCTCCATCTGTGGCGCCGCAATCATCATCGGCACCCGTGCGGAGCCTTCCAGAAAACTCATCTTGAACCACAAGCCGCGCTCGCCCAGCATATCGCCGTGATCGGAGACAAACAGGATCGTCGCTTCTTGCCGTGTGGCCTCAAGCGCCTCAATGATCTCGCCAATCTTGTCATCGAGATAGGAAATATTGGCAAAATACGCGCGCCGCGAGCGGCGGATGTCGTCTTCAGTGATGTCAAACGAGCGCCAGTCATTGGCGTCAAAAATACGCTTGCTATGGGCATCGTGCTCTTCATAGTCCAGTGCCGGCACGTCAGGCAGAAGATGCGCGCAGTCCTCATACAAATCCCAATATTTCTTGCGCGCCACATAAGGGTCATGCGGGTGGGTAAAGCTCACCGTCAGACACCATGGCCGTGCATCCAGCCCGCGCCCGTAGTCATAAATCTTGCGCTTGGCGTGATAGGCGACCTCGTCGTCATATTCGAGCTGGTTGGTGATCTCGGCGACGCCCGCCCCCGTGACGCTCCCCATATTGTGATACCACCAGTCAATCCGCTCGCCAGGCTTGCGGTAGTCGGGCGTCCAGCCAAAATCAGGGGGGTAAATATCCGTGGTCATGCGCTCTTCAAAGCCGTGGAGCTGGTCTGGCCCGACAAAATGCATCTTGCCCGAGAGGCACGTCTGATAGCCCGCACGGCGCAAATGGTGCGCATAAGTGGGGATGCTTGAAGCAAACTCCGCCGCGTTGTCATAAACACCTGTAGCGCTTGGCAACTGTCCCGACATAAACGCCGCCCGCCCCGGCGCACAGAGCGGACTGGCGGTATATGCGTTTTTAAAACGGGTCGAACGCGCCGCCAGTGCCTTCAAGTTCGGCGCATGAAGCCACTCAGCTGGCCCGTCTGGAAAAAGCGTGCCGTTGAGCTGATCGACCATAATGATCAGAATATTCGGTTTGCTCATGTGTTCTCCCTCTGGCCCAGCTCGAGCTGGACATATCCCATAATCTGTTCAACAGCGCGCGCACCATTCGGCGCGCTTTCGCCCAAGGACTGGCGCAAATAAACCCCGTCAATCAACCCCGCCACACGGCTGGCAACCATCTCGGCCTGCCCTCCCACCAAAGGGCGCACCCCATGTGCCAGATTGGAGCGCAGGCGGCGGTGATAGACATTGAGCAGCCGCTTGGCCTCGGGCGAAACCTGCGCCAGAACATAAAAGTTCATCCAAGCCGCAACCGTCTCCGTGCGAAAATTGCGGCTGGAAAAAGACGCCCGCACAATAGCCTCGACCCGCTCCGCAGGCCTATCCGCCATCGCCAGCGCCCCGCGCACCTCGGCCGCATAGACGCCCATCGTGTAGCGCATCGCCGCTACAAATATCTGCTCCTTGCCGCCAAAGTAGTGATGCGCCAAGGCGCTCGACATCCCGGCCCGCCGCGCGATCTGACTAACAGTCACATCAAGCGTGCCATGCGCGCCAATTTCGGCAATAGTGGCTTTCACCAGAGCCTGTCTTCGAATAGGCTCCATTCCAAGTTTCGGCATGAGAGAGGTCCAATTCAGTTGCCTTGCCGAGACTGTTAGGTTTTTATTGACGCGTCAATCAATAAAAACGTCACCCACAGGAGTTTAGTATGAACCTGAAGTATTCCCTATCCGCACTTGCGCTCTTTGCGGCCACATCCGCCATGGCCGAAGGCCAATGTGACAAAGTCACATTCTCTGATGTCGGCTGGACCGACATCACCGCGACAACAGCCGCCACAACGGCCGTTCTGGAAGCCCTCGGCTATGAAACAGACATCAAGCTTTTATCTGTGCCCGTGACATATACAGCTATGGCCCAAGGCGATATCGACGTCTTCCTCGGCAACTGGATGCCAACCATGGAAGCCGATATTGCCCCCTACCGCGAGGCCGGCACTGTCGAGACCCTGCGCGAAAATCTGGAAGGCGCCAAATACACCCTCGCCGTGAACAAAGCCGCGATGGATATGGGCATCAAGGATTTTGCAGATATTGCCAAACATATCGATGCCCTTGAGGGCAAAATCTACGGGATCGAGCCTGGCAATGATGGCAACCGCCTGATCCAGTCGATGATTGACGACAATGCCTTCGGCCTCAAGGGCTTCGAAGTTGCCGAAAGCTCCGAGCAGGGGATGCTTTCACAAGTTGACCGTGCGAGCAAAAAAGGCGAGCCGATCATCTTCCTCGGCTGGGAGCCACACCCAATGAATGCCAACTTCGACATGGGGTACCTCACAGGCGGCGATGACTTTTTCGGCCCCGACCTTGGCGGTGCCACCGTCTATACAAACACCCGCGCAGGCTTTGCCAGCGACTGTGCCAACCTTGGCGCATTTTTGGGCAATCTCAAGTTCACCCTCGCCATGGAAAATGAGATCATGGGCGCGATCCTGAACGATGGAACCGACCCCAAGGAGGCCGCAACCGCTTGGCTCAAAGCCAACTCTGACACGGCCATGGCTTGGCTCGCAGGCGTCACCACAAAAGATGGCGGCGATGCCGAGGCCGCCCTCAAGGCCGCACTCGGCCTCTAAACCAACAATGGCGGGGCCTCAAAGCCCCGCCGCCACGCCTGAGTGCCGCGCCATATCTGCCCCCCAAAAGAAAGCATCCGATGACATCTCCATGGTTCAGTGCGCTGATCGCGAAGGACGGCAAGCTTGAGGTCGGAAAGACCATTGCCTCAGGCTTTGACTGGCTGATTGTCAACTTCGGTGCCGGCTTTGACACTTTGGAAACCGTGCTCAGCGCCTCGATTGACGGCCTTTTGAGCCTGCTTCAATTCCCACACCCCTACATCATGGTCGCGCTCTTTGCCGCGCTCACATGGGCGCTTCAGCGCACCCTCGGCCGCACCGTTCTGGTCGCGCTCTGCTTTGCCTTCGTGATCAATCAGGGCTACTGGGAAGAAACAACAGAAAGCCTCGCGCTGATCTTTTTTGCAGGGCTGTTCTGTATGGGCGTCGGCATCCCCATCGGCATATTCGCAGCCCACCGCCCCCGTGTCTACAAAGCGATCCTGCCTGTTCTGGATATGATGCAAACCATCCCGACATTCGTCTATCTCATCCCGATGATCGTCCTCTTCGGGATCGGCATGGTGCCCGGCCTCGTCGCCACCTTTATCTTCGTGCTCCCCGCCCCCATCCGCCTGACCCACCTTGGCATCTCTCGCACCCCCGTCACGTTGATCGAAGCCGCGCGCGCCTTTGGCGCCACCCCGCGCCAGCTGCTCTGGAAGGTCGAGCTTCCCTCCGCCCTGCCCCAGATTATGGCAGGCCTCAACCAGACCATCATGCTCTCGCTCTCCATGGTCGTCATCGCCGCCCTTGTGGGGGCTGATGGCCTCGGCGTCCCAGTTGTGCGCGCGCTCAACACGGTCAATGCCGGCCTCGGTTTTGAAAGCGGCCTCGTGATTGTTGCCGTTGCCATCGCCCTTGATCGAATGCTCCGCGTGGAGACCCCCGCATGACCCAGCAAACCGCCGTCAGCTTCCAAAATGTCTCAATCGTTTTTGGAGACGCCCCCAAGCAAGCGCTCCCCTTGATGGACGCAGGCCAAAGTCGCGCCCAAATTCAGGCCAGCACTGGTCAGGTGCTGGGTGTGCATGATTGCTCCCTTGATGTTGAGCAAGGCGAAATTCTGGTGCTCATGGGGCTGTCGGGCTCGGGCAAATCAACCCTCCTGCGCGCCGTCAATGGTCTCAATCCCGTGGTGCGCGGTGACGTCCAAATCAATGCAACCGCCGGCATCACCTCCGTGACAAACGCCTCTCCTAAAGCCCTACGAGAGCTGCGCCTCAGCCAGATTTCAATGGTGTTCCAAAGCTTCGGTCTGCTGCCGTGGCGCACAGTGGCCGAAAATGTCGGCCTCGGCCTTGAGCTGGGCGGTCAAACGGCCTCGGAGCGCGCCGCAACAGTCACAAAACAACTCGCCCTCGTCGGCCTCTCCGACTGGGCCAATCACAAAGTCGCCGAGCTGTCAGGCGGGATGCAACAGCGGGTCGGCCTCGCCCGCGCCTTTGCCACAGAGGCTCCGATCCTCTTGATGGACGAGCCGTTTTCAGCCCTCGACCCCCTGATCCGCACCCGCCTGCAAGACGAACTTCTGGAGCTGCAAGCGCGCCTTGGGCGCACGATTATTTTTGTCAGTCATGACCTGGATGAGGCCTTCAAAATCGGGGGCCGTATCGCCATCATGGACGGTGGCAGGATCGTCCAATGCGGTACACCCCAAGAGATATACACCCACCCCGCCAATGCCTATGTGGCCGATTTCGTCGCCCATATGAACCCGCTCGGCGTGCTCACCGCCCGCGACGTCATGGTGCCGCTCGGCGCCACCGCCACAGGTGAAATAGACGCCGCCGAAAAGCTCGCAGCCCTCATGCCACTTTTCCAAAACAGCGACACCCCCGTCAAAGTCATGCACAAAGGCAAAGCCCTCGGCGAGGTCACAAAAACCGCCCTTCTCAAGCGCCTCCTGACCCCCAAAAGCTAGAGCGCCTCGGCTCAACGACCCTGCTTTTTCTTTCTATAAATATCCCGGGGTTTGGGGCAGCGCCCCAAGGCCTGCGTGGCCTGAACGCAAACCACCCTGTGCGCAAAGCGCGCCTTGCGCTTAGAACTTGGTCGCAGGCACAGCAGGCGTGCGGATTTTACGCTTCAAGACCGCTTCCCGCATAGTGATAAACGCAATCGAGCCGATAATCACCACGCCCCCCGTGACAACCCAAGGATCAACCCCCTCACCAAAGACGACAGCCCCCAGCAAGACCGCCCAGACGAGCTGCAAAAAGCTCACAGGCTGGGTCACCGTCACAGGCGCGGCCGCAAAAGCCATCGACATGGTGTAATGCCCCGCAGTTGCCAAAGCCGCGACAGCAAACAGCACAGCCAGCTCTCCCCCAGTCGGCGTCACCCAATTGGCAAGCGCCAGCGGCGCAAGCCCGATGGTGACCGTAATCGACAGCATCGTAACCACAACCGCAGGGTTAGTTTCATCCGACATCAGCTTCGCCACCAGATAGGAGGTCGCAAAGAAAACCGCAGCAAACAGCATAGCCAAATGTCCGGTGCCCACCTCGCGAAACCCCGGGCGCAAAATAATCAAGGCACCGATCAGCGCCGCAATCACCGCCAGAATCCGCCGCAGCGCCAGCGTCTCGCCCAGAAAAAGCGCCGCGCCAAGCGTCACATAGACAGGCGTGAGATAGTTCATCGCCGTCACATCCGCGATCGGGATCCGCGCCATCGCATAAAACCAAAGCGCAACACCGCCCGTATGGGCGACCCCGCGCAGCCAGAAGAGCTTGTGCTGCCGCCGCGTGAGCGTGCTTTGGCGCATCGCATTGATCATCGGCAGCAGAAAAACCAGCCCCATCGCATAGCGCAGAAAAGCCGACTCCGCGGCTGGAATACGCGTGCCATTGTATTTGACCAGAGCCGTCACAGCGACAAACAGAAGCCCTGTGACAAACATCCAGAAAACACCCTGCACAGGCCGATGTGTCTGCGGATCATTCATCTGTTAATGAAGCCACGTTGCGCGAGAGGCTTCAAGCGCAAAAGCGAACCTAAAGCACAAGTTTCGCCGCAATCGCCCACATGGTCAGCCCGACAAAAGCATCCAGAATTTGCCACGCCCTTGGCCGTGCAAAAACCGGCGTGAGAAATTGTGCGCCGTAGCCAAGCGAAAAAAAGAAAACAAAACTCGCGCTCATCGCGCCCAGCGCAAAGCTCAACTTGTCGTCCCAACCTGCGCTGATCGAGCCAAGC
The DNA here is from genome assembly GCF_965657785.1 of Lentibacter sp. Classification (GTDB taxonomy): domain Bacteria; phylum Pseudomonadota; class Alphaproteobacteria; order Rhodobacterales; family Rhodobacteraceae; genus Lentibacter. Next base: position 65,355 of record NZ_CBFHPP010000008.1, on the reverse strand, counting down.
AAAACAACCGTATCCAGATAGACGTGCGGATTGAGCCAGGTCAGCATAAGAACAGTCGCCAAAATAGCCTTCAGCGAGGCCTTGGCCTTGCCTTGCGTCTGCAGCGCTTCGCCACCTTGCCAAGCGGCGTGAAAGTTACGCGCCCCATACCAAAAAAGAAACGCCGCCCCGCCGTAGCGCATCACTATTTCCAGCCAAGGCACAGCCTGCGCCAGCGCCCCAAATCCGGCAACCCCCACCGCGATCAAAATCGCGTCCGAGACAGCACAGGTCAGACAGGTTGCAAACACATACTCGCGACGAATGCCCTGCCGCAAAACAAAGGCATTCTGCGCCCCGATCGCAAGAATGAGGGAAAATCCAAGGGCAAAACCCGCAAACGCTGCCTGCATCAGTCGCCCCTTATGTTGCGGCGCGCCTCACTCTTCGTTCAGCTGCGCCATCACCTCGTCAGAGGCTTCAAAATTCGTCGTCACAGTCTGCACATCGTCATCATCTTCCAGCGCGTCCACAAGCTTCATGAGCTTTTGCATATCCTCAAAGCCCATCTCGGTGCTGATGCTGGGCCGCCAGATCAACTTGGTGCTCTCACTCTCGCCAAGCTCGGCCTCAAGCGCTGTTGAAACGTCGTTCAGGTCGGTGTCCGCGCACCAGATCAAATGCCCCTCGTCCGTGCTTTCCACATCTTCAGCGCCCGCCTCGATCGCTGCCATCATAACGGTGTCCGCATCGCCAACAGAGGCGGCATAGCTCACAGCCCCTTTCCGGTCGAACATGAAGCCAACAGAGCCTGTCTCGCCAAGGTTGCCACCGCATTTGGTAAAGAGCGAGCGCACATTGCTGGCCGTGCGGTTGCGGTTGTCTGTCATCGTCTCGACAATCACAGCAACGCCATTGGGGCCATAGCCTTCATAGCGGATTTCCTCATAGGCCTCGCCTTCGCCGCCCACGGCCTTCTTGATCGCACGTTCGATATTGTCCTTGGGCATGGACTGGCCCTTGGCTTCCTTCACTGCCATGCGCAAGCGCGGGTTCTTCTCTGGGTCAGGGTCGCCCATCTTGGCGGCCACGGTGATCTCTTTTGAGAGCTTGGAAAAAAGCTTGGAGCGCAGCTTGTCCTGACGCCCTTTGCGGTGTTGAATATTTGCCCATTTGCTGTGGCCGGCCATGATAAGCTCCCGATCATGAAGACTGTTGTTTGGCCTTCTATAAGTGATGGAGGCGGTCGGGTTCAACCATTCGAGCAACAGTGCCTTTGAAATACTGCAAAAAAACGGTTTCGCACTGTGAGCTGTTTGATGCCAAGGCGCGCGTTTTCCCGTTTCCTAGACCTGCGCTGCGCGATAAGCTTTCACAATGACACAGGATCAAATCATTCTCTTCTCGCTCTTCGCGGGTGTCTTTGCGCTCCTCCTTTGGGGCCGCTGGCGCTATGACCTCGTGGCCTTCGCGGCCCTCATGCTGGGTGTCGTGCTTGGCGTGGTCGAGACCAAACACGCCTTTGACGGCTTTGGTCACCCTGCAACGCTCGTCGTCGCGCTGGTGCTGGTCGTGTCTGCGGGCCTCGTGCGCTCGGGCGCCATCTATCTCATCACCCGCACCTTGGTGGATAGCACCCGCTCGCTTGGCGCCCATATCGCGATCATGGGCACAGTCGGCGGCCTGCTCTCAGGCTTTATGAACAATGTTGCCGCCCTCGCCCTGCTTATGCCTGTCGATATCCAGACCGCGCGCAAGGCGGGCCGCGCGCCAGGCCTGTCGCTGATGCCCCTCAGCTTCGCAACCATTCTGGGCGGCATGGCCACACTGATCGGCACCCCGCCCAATATTATCATCGCCTCAATCCGCGAAGACGCCGTCGGCGCGCCGTTTTCAATGTTTGACTTTGCGCCTGTTGGCGGGCTGACGGCCATCGCAGGGCTGGTCTTTGTCGCCCTCATTGGCTGGCGGTTGATCCCCAATCGGGAGGATGCGCTCAAAGCCGTTGGTGATATGTCGCCCTTTATTGCCGAGCTGACAGTTCCCGAAGGCTCAAAACAGATCGGCAAACGGCTTGGCGAACTTGAAGAGGCCGCCGAAGCCGCAGATGTCGCCCTTCTTGGCCTCATGCGCGCAGGCAAGCGGCGCTACGGTGCGGCGCGCAACTCCCTCTTGCAAGCGGGGGATGTGCTTGTGCTTGAGGCCGCGCCCGAAGCACTGGACGAGTTCCGCGCCACCTTGGGCCTCGCCTTTGCGGAAAGCGCGCGCGAAGAGCGCGTCAAAGCAACAGGCGAAGGCCTTGATCTCATCGAAGTTGTGGTCACCTCTGAGGCGCGGATCGCTGGCAAAACAGCGCTCAGCATCGGCCTCTCGTGGCGCAAACAAACCGTGCTGATGGGCATTTCGCGTGCAGGGAAAAAGATCACCAGCCAGATCCGAAAAACCAAAGTCGCGCCAGGCGACATCCTGCTTCTGCTCGTGCCCAAAGGCACAGGCCCCGACGTGACAGACTGGCTCGGTGGCCTGCCACTGGCCGACCGTGGCCTCGCAGTCACCCAAGACAGCAAAACATGGCTCGCCATAGGGCTTTTCGTGGCCGCTGTGGCCGCCGCCTCGGTGGGGCTTGTCTATCTGCCGATCGCCCTTGGCATTGTAGTGGTGGCCTATATCCTCTTCAAGATTTTGCCGCTGAGCGAGCTTTATGACCATATCAACTGGCCGGTCGTCGTGCTGCTCGGTTCCATGATCCCGCTGGGCGCGGCCCTCGAAAACTCGGGCGGAACCGAGCTTCTAGCCGGCGCCCTTCTAAGCTTTACCGACGCCATGCCCGCCTGGGCGATCCTTACTGTGCTGATGCTCGTCACCATGACGCTCTCGGATGTGCTCAACAACACCGCCACAACGATTGTCGCGGCCCCCGTCGGCATCGAAATGGCCCGTGCGCTCGACGTCTCCCCCGACCCGTTTCTCATGGCCGTCGCCGTCGCGGCCAGCTCGGCCTTCCTCACACCCATTGGCCATAAAAACAACACCCTGATCCTTGGCCCGGGCGGGTATCGCTTTGGCGATTACTGGCGAATGGGTCTGCCTTTGGAGATCATTGTGGTGTGTGTTTCGATCCCGCTCATTCTTCTCTTCTGGCCTTTGTAAGCCTGTTTCAAATTGCGCTGCGCGCAATCTGACCCACTGGGGGCTTTGCCCCCAGACCCCCAGGATATTTAGAGAAAGAAAAAGGGCTTAGAGAGGCCAGAGAAGCGGGATCAGCGCAGAGGCCAAAAGCCCGACCGAGAGATTGAGCGGGATCCCGACGCGCATAAAATCGGTAAATTTGTAGCCCCCGGGTCCATAGACCAGCATATTGGTCTGATAGCCGATCGGCGTTGCAAAGGAGGCGCTCGCCGCCACCATCACAGCCACCACAAGAGGGCGCGCATCAATCCCAAGCGCATCCGCCACCCCAATGGCCACGGGCGTCACCACAACAGCTACCGCATTGTTGCTGACAAGCTCGGTCAACACAGAGGTGAGCAGATAAATCGCCCAGACAATCAGAAACGGCGGCAAAACCGAGAGCAGCGGCGCAATCGCTCCGACAATCAGCTCAACAGCCCCCGTCGCCTGCAAGGCCGCACCAATCGCCAACATCGCAAAAATCAGGGCCAGCAAGCGTCCGTCGACAAAGGAGAAGGCTTCATCTGCATCAATACAGCGCGACAAAAGCACAACCGCGATCGCCAGAATGGCCAGAAAAAAGATCGGTGCCACGCCAAAGCCCGCCAACGCGACAAGCGCAATCAAAACCCCGATGGCCAAAGGCGCGTGCCCTCTGCGAAAGGCTTTTGCTTGAGGTTGGTTCACTTCCACAAGGTCCATATCGGCTGCCAGACGGTGAATGTCGTCGGGTGCCCCCTCCAGCAAAAGCGTGTCCCCGACGCGCACAATCAGCTCGTCCAGCTGGCGCCCGATGTTCTGGTTGCGACGATGCACCGCCAGCGGATAGACCCCGTAGCGCCGCCGCAAGCGCATCGCTCCCAGTTGCCGCCCGACCATCTTTGCCCCAGGCGTGATGAGCACCTCGACAGTGGTCGTTTCCACAGCCGAAACCTGATCCACCCGCTTGAGCTCCTTGTTGCGTTGCAAGCTCAAAAGCTCGGTCATCTCGGTGCGCAAGACCACACGGTCTCCGACCTGCAGGCTCACGCCCGCCAGATTGCGCCTGAGCGAGGCATCCCCGCGAATAACATCAATCAGGCGCACACCATCACGCTTGAACAGCTGCACCCCGGAGACCTCACGACCAATCAGATTGCTCTCCGCCGGGATCACCGCCTCGGTGAAAAACTTCATTTTCGAGCGGTTGCTCAGCAAGCTCGCCAAGCTGTCACGATCTGGCAGAAGCAAAGGCGCAATAAAGCGCAGGTAAACCATCCCCCAGATCACCAAAGCGATCCCCAAAGGCGTCACCTCAAAAATACTGAACGCCGCGAGCCCGCCCGCACGTGCCACACCATCGACAAGCAGGTTGGTCGATGTCCCGATCAGCGTCAGGGTGCCGCCCAGAATAGCCGCATAGGACAAAGGGATCAAAAGCTTGGAGGCCGACAGCCCCATGGTTTTGGCGAGCTGCACAAAAACAGGGATCATCACGACCACAACAGGCGTGTTAGACACCACAGCCGACGCCAGAACAACAAACCCCATCAACAAGCCAATCGCCAACGCAGGGCTGGTCAGCGCAAGCTTGTCCGCAATAGAGGTAAAGGCCTCCAACGCCCCCGTGCGCACCAGAGCACCCATCACAATAAACATCGCCGCGATTGTCCAGGGCGCAGGGTTTGACAAGACCTCAAGCGCGTTTTCATAAGGCAACAGCCCCAGAACAAGCATCAAGGCCGCACCCGCAATCGCCACAACCTCGGCCGGATAGGTTTCGCGCACAAAAAGCGCAAACATCCCCAGCACGACCAAGAGCGCCAAAGCCGCCTGCACCGTTTGGCTCAGTTCAAAAAAACCCATCCACTCACGCCCCTATTCACTCGTTACCCTATTGTCGTCCCTTATGGCCTAAGCCGCAAGCTCTTCTCTGTCGCGCGGCTGCACAAGGAACATCCCCAAAAGCATCAACCCCAAAGCGCCCCAAATATAGCCGGAATAGGCCTCCCCAAGGATCAACATAGCCCAACCTACCCCAAAGATGGTGACGAGATACGAAACCTGCGCCGCAAAAACAGCGCCCGCCCGCCCCACAAGCCAGACATAGCCCGCATAAACAAACGCATGGACAATCGAGCTGAGCACAAGGGCGCCCTCGGCGGCCCCGAAGCCGTTCAACGGGCTGACCCAATGGCCAAACCCGAGCGCCAATGGCAGGCTCAAAACCGCACCAAAGACCGACGCCCCAAACAAAACCTCAATCGGATCAAGCCCCGCCGTGCCAAATTTGCCAACAAAATTGCCCTCAAGCCCGTAGAAAAACGGCGCAATCAGCGCCAGTGGTATAAAAGCCACCATAGCACTCTCAGGCAGGCTTGCCTCTGGCCCCACCAATAGCGCCACGCCGCCAAGCCCAAGACCCAGCCCCAGAAGCCGCGCGGCGCTAAAGCGGTCCTGCCCCAACGCCAAAGCAACGGGAAAGGCAAACATCGGCACCATAGCAATCACAATCGACATGACCCCTGCGGGCAAATGCGCCGCCGCACGGTAACTCGCCGTGTTCGGCAGGATCGTCCCCAGAAGCGCAATCGCGAGATAAAGCACAATCTGCCTGCGCCCCAGCGCCAGCCGCCCGCCGCGCACCAAAACAATCGCGCCGAGTAAAACCGCCCCGATCACCATCTGCCAAAAGACAAGCCCAAGCGGTTGATGCCCGCTCGACACAGCGATTTTTGACAAAGGCGAGGTGATGCCCCAACCCGCCCCCATGACAAGGAGCGCAAGCATCGGCCACCAGTTGCGGCTCAAGGCGCGCTCTCCTGAAGCCGCCCGCCAATCCGCACAGGCGTCACCTTGAGTGCCTTGCCCGTGCGGTCATCGGTCTCCACATAAACGCCAGACAGCGTGGCCTCTTCGGTCGCAGGCGTGAAACGGCTCTTGGACATCCCTGTCACAAAACGGCGCATCGGCTCGGCCTTCTCCATCCCGATCACACTGAGATAATCGCCACACATCCCCGCATCGGTCAGATAGGCCGTCCCTTTGGGCAAAATCTGCGCATCCCCCGTCGGCACGTGCGTATGAGTGCCCACAACAAGGCTCGCACGCCCGTCGCAATAATGCCCCATCGCCATCTTTTCCGAGGTGGCCTCACAGTGAATATCAACAATCGCCGCCTGCACAGCGCCACCCAGAACATGGGTCTTCAGCACTGTTTCAATCTGCCCGAACGGGTCTTCAAAAGCGCGCTTCATAAAGACCTGCCCCAAGACCTGCGCCACCAAAATCTTGCGCCCCCGCCCGTCCTGAAAGACCCGCGCCCCAGCGCCGGGTGCCCCCTTGGCAAAATTGATTGGGCGCAGGATACGCGGCTCGCGGCTGATGAATTGCAACATATCTTTTTGGTCAAACGCATGGTCGCCAAGGGTCAGGCAATCCGCACCCGCCTCCAAAAGCGCCTTGGCGTGCTCTTCGCTCAAGCCCATTCCGTTGCTGGCGTTTTCGCCATTCACCACAACAAAATCAAGCCCCCACGCCGCGCGCAAGCCCGCAAGCCTCTCGCTCACAGCACGCCGCCCTGCGCGGCCCATAACATCTCCGAGAAATAGTATTTTCATGCCAAACCCATAGGCCGCAGGGCCACCTTATGCAATCACGTATCGCGCCTTATGGCTGACTGGAAAGGCCACAGAGCGCGCAACGAAGCAGACTTTGCCAATCTCGTGATGCACAGCCTCGGCGCAGGCAAGGTCCGTGCCCGCCGCCACAGTGATACGCGGACGCAACTCCGCACTCACAAACCGCCCCGCACCGCTGGCCTCGCTCTCGCCATGCCCCACAGGGTCATCCTCATATCCAAGCACAACAACCCCCGCCTCATGCGCCAGATGCAAATACCAAAGCATATGACAGGCCGATAGCGCCGCAATCAGCATATCTTCGGGGTTGTGCAGGCGCGGATCGCCGCCCAAAAGCGGATCATTAGAGCATTTAATCACAGGCTTGCCGGGCGTGCGCACCTCCCAAGTGCGCGCATAGCCTCTATAACGCGCGTTGCCCGTGCCCTGATTGCCGGTCCAGACCACCTTGGCGTCAAAATCATGCGCATGGCTCATGCTCCAGCCCTTCCTCTTTCTCTAAATATCCCCGCCGGAGGCAGCCCTTTTGAAGGGCGCAGGGCGGGCGGGTGGGCGCGCCCTGAAAAAGGGCTTCACACGGTGATAATCCCGCGCTCCGTCACGATCATATCGAGCGCTTGGTCGGTGGCCTCAAGCGGCAGCCCCTCAGCCTCTTGCGCCGCAAAAGCAAAGCCGATCGCCAGCGTCGCCCGTTTGGCGCGCAGCCCTTCCAGCGTGCGGTCATAAAACCCGCCGCCATAGCCAAGCCGCCCGCCTTGGCGGTCAAACGCCACCAGCGGCACAATCAAAATTTCAGGCTCAAAATAATCAAGCTGCGCCGGAATCATCGCCTTGAACGGCCCCTCGACAAGCGCACAATCAGGTTCCCATCGGGCAAACTTGAGTGCCTGCCCCGCCCCCTGAATGACGGGCACTCCGACAGGCCCATGCGCCGCCGCCTCTTCCATCGCCGCCAGTGGGTCGATCTCGGTTCTGATCGGCATAAAGCCCGACAAAGCCACGCCTCGGTGCCCCGCCAAAACTTCCGAAAGATAGCCCGCCTGCGCCTTGCCTGCGATCTCAAACGCCGCCTTGCGCCGCAGAAATGCCGCCTTGCGCGCCGCCGCCTTGGCCTCACTCAAATCGCTCATATCAACACCCATGCTGCCAATCCAAGGAAGGCAAAAAACCCGACCACATCTGTCACCGTGGTCACAAACGCCCCCGAAGCAAGCGCAGGATCAACCCCCGCCTTCTCCAAAGCAACAGGGATAACCGTGCCCGCAAATCCTGCGACCACCAGATTGATCACCATCGCCGCCGCGATCACCCCCCCCAACAGGGCCGAGGAGAACCACAGCAGACACACAACCCCCATCACCAGCGCAAAGATCGCCCCGTTGACCGCGCCCACAAGCACTTCACGGCGGATCACCCGCCAGACGTTGGATCCGGTCAAATCTTTCGTGGCAATCGCGCGCACCGCCACAGTGAGGCTCTGGGTGCCCGCGTTGCCCCCCATCGAGGCCACAATCGGCATCAAAACCGCCAGCGCCACGAAGTCGCTGATCACGCCTTCAAACTGGGCAATCACAAGGCTGGCCAGAACAGCCGTGACAAGGTTCACCGCCAGCCACGGAAAGCGCCGCTTCGTCGTGCTGATCACACGGTCGGTCAGGCTTCCTTCGCCCACACCCGCGAGGCGCAAGATATCTTCTTCATGTTCCTCATCCAGAACAACCATCGCGTCATCAATCGTGATCACGCCCACAAGCCGCCCCTCATCGTCCACAACAGGCGCCGAAATCAGGTGATACTGGTTAAACGCATAGGCCACATCGCCCTCGTCCTGATCGACAGGGATAATCTGGAAGACCTCTTCGGTGAGATCGCTCAAAGGCTGCTTGCGCGGCGCGCCCATAATGCGCCCCAGCGTGACATTGCCCACAGGGTGCATCCGCGGATCGACCAGAACCACATGATAAAACTGCTCTGGAAGGTCCTCCGAGGAGCGCATGAAATCAATCACATCGCCGACGCTCCAATGCTCGGGCGCCGCAACAACCTCGCGCTGCATCATCCGGCCCGCAGATTCCTCAGGATAGCTCAGCGCCTGACGCGCCACCATCGCATCCGCATCATCCAGCGCGCTGAAAATGGCGTCCTGCTGGGGCTGCTCAAGGTCTTCCAGAAGGTCGACCACATCATCAGATTCAAGCTCGCGCACCGCCTCGGCCAGAACCTCGGGGCGCAGCGCGGCAATCACATCCTCACGGATGCTCTCGTCCAGCTCCGACAGAATTTCCCCGTCAAACTCGACCCCATAAAGCTCGATCAGCGCATAACGCTCGCCCGAGCCGATCTGTTCGAGCAAATCCGCAATATCGGCCGCGTGCATAGGCTCCATGAGCGCAATCAGCTCATCGCGCGCGCCCGCTTCCACAGCCTCCAGAACAGCGTCCACGTCACGGCGGCTTAGCTCGTATACCTCGTCGTCCGGCTCGAATGTTTCGGTCTCGAAATCGCTCAAATCAGCCCCCCGTTCACTTGCCCACAACCTAAGCACAAGCCGCCACAGGGGCAATCGGTGAATCGCGGTTTCAGCGGCCTCATGACACGGATTCTAGCCCATCATTTTTTGCGCCAGCCTGTTTTGGCGCGCAACAATGCCCCCAAGGTCAAGATGCGGCATCTGCCCGTCCTGCACAATATGGCGCCCCTCCACAAACAAATCCTTCACCCGCGTTGGCCCCGCCAGCAACAGCGCAGCAGGGTCCCAGCTGCCCGCACTCTCAATGCCGCGGGTGTCCCAAAGCGCAATGTCTGCCCGTTTTCCAACCGCGATCTGCCCACAATCGTGGCGCCCGAGCACCTCTGCGCCGCCGCGCGTGGCAATCTCAAGCGCCTCGCGCGCGCTCATCGCATCGGCGCCCTTGGCGACCCGCTGCAACAGCATCCCTTGGCGCGCTTCCGCCATCATCTGCCCCGTGTCATTGCTCGCCGAGCCATCGACCCCAAGGCCGACCTTCACCCCCGCATCGCGCATCGCCCTGACAGGGGCAATCCCTGAGCCAAGGCGGCAGTTCGAGCACGGGCAATGCGCCACGCCCGTCCCGGAACGGGCAAATAAATCAATCTCCTGACCGTCAAGCTTCACGCAATGCGCGTGCCAGACATCTGGCCCCGTCCAGCCCAGATCTTCGGCATATTGCCCGGGGCGACAGCCGAATTTCTCAAGACTATAGGCCACATCCTCGTCATTTTCCGCCAAATGGGTGTGCAGCATCACGCCCTTGTCGCGCGCCAGAATGGCAGCGTCGCGCATCAGCTCACGGCTCACCGAAAACGGCGAGCACGGCGCAACCCCGACCCGCACCATCGCCCCCTCGCGGGCATCGTTGTGCGCGTCAATCACGCGAATACAATCCTCCAGAATATCGGCTTCGCGTTCCACCAGACTGTCGGGCGGCAATCCGCCGTCACTCTCGCCAATGCTCATAGCGCCGCGCGTCGGGTGAAACCTGAGGCCAACTTCGGCTGCCGCCGCAATTGTGTCATCAAGCCGTGATCCGTTGGGATAGAGATAAAGATGGTCCGAGCTCATGGTGCAGCCCGTCAAGGCCAGCTCCGCCAGCCCGACTTGCGCACTCACAAACATCTCCTCAGGGCCGAATTTGGCCCAGATCGGATAGAGCGTCTGGAGCCAGCCAAACAAAAGCGCATCCTGCCCACCGGGCACCGCGCGGGTGAGGCTCTGATAGAGATGATGGTGCGTGTTCACGAGACCAGGGGTGACAACACAGCCCGCCGCGTCAAGCACGCTGCCTTCTGTCGTAAGCCCGTGCCCCACAGCCGCAATCACGCCATCGCGGATCAAAATATCCGCGCCACGCAGCTCCTCGCGCCTGTCGTTCATGGTCAGAATATGGTCCGCGCCGCGGAGTAGTGTTTCGCGCATAAAGCCCCTCTTTCAGGTGCCCCCTCATCTGCTCAAAACAGGGCGCACTGGAAAAGGGCCGAGAAGCGCGCCCGCCTAGCCTAACGCATTATCAAGCTCAAGAAAAGCGCGAGAGAATCTCAAGCGCCGCCGCGTGTTGCTCTTGCCCCGCCGCCGCCAGAACGCGCCCGCCCTCATGGGCTTTGCCGCCCTGCCAGTCGGTGACAATCCCGCCCGCCGCCTCAATCAGCCCGATGGGCGCGCAGATGTCATAATTTGACAGCCCCGCTTCAATCACAAGGTCGATATGCCCCGCCGCCAGAAGTGCATAGGCATAACAATCCATGCCAAAGCGCGTCAGCTTGACCTGCTGCGCCACCGCCTCAAAGCCCGCGCGCTCGCTCGGGCTGCCAACTTCTGGGAAGGTCGTAAACAAAACCGCCTCGCCAAGCACACGGTTGCCGCGCACCCGCAAAGGCCTGTTGCCCATCGGCCCAGTCATCTGGGCCGCACCAAACCCGCCCCAAAAGCGTTCGCCCACATAGGGCTGATCGATCATACCAAAAATCGGGCCACTCGCATCGCAGAGCGAAATCAGCACACCCCAAGTTGGCGTGCCGGCCAAAAAGCCCCGCGTCCCGTCAATCGGATCAAGCACCCAAGTCAGCCCCGAGGCCCCCGTCTCTACGCCAAATTCCTCGCCGATAATGGCGTCCTCTGGCCGCAGATCCGCCAGAACCTTGCGCATGGCCCGCTCTGCCGCGCGGTCGGCCTCGGTTACGGGGTCAAACCCGTTAGAGAGCTTGTTGTCCGCGCTCAGATCGGAGGCGCGAAAATAGGGCAGAACACTGCCCCGTGCGGCCTCCGCCAGCACGTGTGCTGTGGTGACAATACCGTCTATTTCATGCTGCTGCATAAGCGCCCCCTGCCGCGTTTTGCAAAAGACCTGCCTCCAGCTCCCTCAAAACGCTCCTCGCGCAGTATGCCGCCGCTTGCCCATCGGGTGCAAGCCCTGGCGTGTCTTGGCCTGCTTAGGCCACGTCGCTCAAGACCCGCGCCAGATCAAACAGGCGTTTGCGCTGGTTTTCCGGGATGGCATAATAAGAGCGGATCAGCTCCATCGCCTCTTTGTCGCCCATCAAATCCGATGGCAGGCTTTCGCCCTTGTCCGCAGCGGCTGGCACCACATCCAAGCCCTCGAAGAAAAAAGACACAGGCACATCCAGAACTTCGGAAATATCCCAAAGCCGCGAGGCGCTGATACGGTTTGCGCCCGTTTCGTATTTCTGGATCTGTTGGAACTTGATGCCGACTTTCTCGGCCAGTTGCTGTTGTGTCATGCCAACCAGCCAGCGGCGATGCCGCACTCGTTTTCCTACATGAACGTCGACAGGATGCGCCATTTTTTACTCCTCAATTCTTACTCATACACTCAAAACGCCCAAGCCGCCAATCGGTTGACAGGCTCAGAGCCGCAGGGCCTTGGCAGGGATACCCAATTGGGCCGCAAAAACAAACACAAATTCTTGATCACCAGAGTGCACATCACGGGGAAACTACCGCATAAAGCTAAACAAACCCTTTCACACACGCATTACGCGTTTTGCTCGGTCATTTGTCAAGCTTGCGCCCGCAGCGCCTCTGTCCTGAGCTGCTTTACGCTCATTTTCCCCTAATTTTAAGGGGTTTCGCTTTCCCTAACGGCAGGTGCACTATCGGCTGGAAAACCCGCCAAATTCGCGCCAAACTGCTTGAAATAAAGTCAAAGGAGCCCCGATCATGAGCCAGAACACAATGCGCGCCTTACGTTGCATGACCAAAGGTCAACTTCCCCAGCTTGAGGAGATTTCCCGCCCCAACCCAGCCAAAGGCGAGTTGCGCATCAAGGTTTCAGCTTGCGGGTTAAACTTTGCCGATTTGCTCATGGTGCAAGGCAGCTATCAGGATACGCCGCCCTACCCCTTCACAATGGGCATGGAAGTGTCAGGCATTGTCGACGCCTTGGGCGAGGGCGTCAGCGGCCCCGCCGTCGGCACGCCGGTGATCGTGTTTGGCGGCCAGGGGGGCTTGGCAGAGTACGCCTGTTTTGACGCGGCCCGCGTCACCCCCTTGCCCGAGGGAGCCGATATGACGGAGGCCGCCGCGCTTCAGGTCGCCTATGGCACAAGCCATGTTGCGCTTGGCTACAAAGCCGGCCTCAAAGCCGGCGAAACCCTCCTTGTGCTCGGCGCCGCGGGCGGTGTCGGCCTCACAGCCGTCGAAATCGGCAAGCTCATGGGCGCCCGCGTCATTGCCTGCGCGCGCGGCGCAGACAAGCTCGCCGTTGCCCGTGCCGCAGGCGCCGATCACCTGATCGACACCGAAACCGACGATCTGCGCGACGCCGTGCGCGCCCTTGGCGGCGCAGATGTGGTCTATGACCCCGTCGGCGGCGACCTCTTCAAAGCCGCCCTGCGCGCCTGCAACCCCGAAGCGCGCCTCCTGACGATAGGCTTTGCCTCAGGCGATGTGCCCCAAATCCCTGCCAATATCCTTCTGGTCAAAAACCTCACCGTCATGGGCTTTTACTGGGGCGGCTACCTCGCCTTTGCCCCCGCCGTTGTCACAGAAAGCCTCGCCGAGCTGGTCGCGTGGCACGCCAGAGGCAAGATCAAACCCCACGTGAGCCACAGCCTGCCCCTCGCCGAGGCCAACGCCGGCATGGAGCTTTTGCGCGCCCGCAAATCCACAGGCAAGGTCGTGATCACGATTTAGAGCAGCACACCCTAAAAAATCGCACAAATCGCGACACAATCGCTAACGGTAATGCTTGAAAAAGCATCCCACCTCACCGATATTCACAGCGAGGGTTCTGTGAACAGGCAGAACCACACAACGCCTATGCAACTTCGGAGGCTTTAACATGGCAGAATACAACACGGTCCATTCCGGCGCGCAAACCTATGACGCCGCAATTGACCAAGGGCTTCGTGCCCATATGAACAAGGTCTACGGCCTGATGTCGGCCGCACTTCTTGCGACTTTTGCTTTGGCCTATATCGTGGCCCAAAGCCCGGGCGCTCAGCAGGTCTTGCTTGTGCCACCCATCGTTTACGCGGTGATCTTTGGACCGCTGGCCTTCGTTCTGGTCGCAAACTTTGCGTTCGAGCGTCTCAGCGTCGCCAGTATCAATCTGATCTTCTGGGCCTATGCCGGTCTCACAGGCGTGTCGCTCTCGGTGATCTTCATCATGTTCTCCATGTCCAGCGTGATCATGGGGCTGCTCTACACGGCGATTGCCTTCCTCGGCCTCAGCCTCACAGGCTACCTCACCAAGCGCAACCTCGGCCCCATCGGCCAGGTCGCCACAATGATGGCTTGGGGCATTGTAGCCGTCGCCATGTTCAGCTTCTTCACAGGCGGCATGGGCGCAGCAGGCGCATGGTGGATGAACCTCGCAATCCTCGGCGTCTTCGCCGTGCTCACAGCGACCTCCACACAGGACATCAAAAACACCTACCTCGGCGCGCGCCAGCATGGCGGCCAAGAGGCAGAGCTGTTCCTTGAAAAAGCCGCCATCATCGGCGCGCTGCAACTCTACATCAGCTTCATCGCAATGTTCCGCTCGATCATGTTCCTCTTCATGCCGCGCGACTGAGCAACACGCTATTGATCAAAGCCAAAGGGCCAGCCACCGCGCTGGCCCTTTTCTTTTGTCCTAGGCCACACAATAAGACGGCCTCTCGCCTGCCTTGGCCCGCGCCTCTGCCCGCGCCTCTGCCCTGCCTCTAGCGCTCGGGATCACACCAAGCGCTCTTCTCTGCGCCCTCATAGCCGCGCGCAGCCACGAAGCGGTTTAAGCCCTCGGCTTTGGCCTAGCCCCCCTCAAGTGGCTCGCCGCAAAACCCTACTCCCCTGAATAGGCCGCAATCCGCGCCACAGAGACATCCGCCGCATGGTCGCGCCCGTATGCCACCACAGCGATAGACGTCACAGCCCCCGCCGTGAGCTGCTTGCGCAAAAGCCGCCCCTCGGCCTTAAAGCTCGCAAACGGAATCCGCAGAGTGCTCCACTCTTGCCCCGCCTCAAACCGCGCCTGATAAAAGGTCCACGGCAGCACCGTGCCCCCCGTGCGGATATGGATATAATAGGCCTGCCCGTTGCCCCGCACGGTCAGCTCCAGCCCCTCTGCCTCCACAGGCAAAGCCTCAGACAGCGTCAAGCGCGCCTGAATAAAGCCGCCCCTGTTCTGCGTGCTCACATCACCCGTCAAATGCAGATAGCCCCGAGCCCCCTCGCGCTCCAGCGCCACAGCGCCCGTAGACACCCCGCCCATCACCTGATCGGAAATAAACGCCCAGCGTGCCTCGGGTGTTCCGCTAAAATCCTCAATCATCCGCTCGCTCCCGCCCGCAGCAACACCGCCCGCCACCACACCACAACACAAAACCGCCCGCACAAGATGTCCAAATCGACCCATTCCCAAATCCTCTCCTGCCTTTTTCTTTCCCTAAATATCCCGGGGGCGCGGGGGCTGGCCCCCGCTATATCCTGTGTGCGGGGGCTGGCCCCCGCTAAACCCTGCGTGCGGGGTCGGCCCGCGCCAATACCTGCGCGCAAAGACGGCTCCTTCAAAGACCTAAGCACGCCACTGCGCCCAGACCCCCAAGCAAAGAAAAAGGCCGCCCCAAACGGAACGGCCCAATCACATCAAAGTCAAACTCAAGGCTTACTTGATTTTGCCTTCTTTATATTCAACGTGCTTGCGCACAACGGGGTCATATTTACGAATAGACATTTTTTCCGTCATCGTGCGTGCGTTCTTCTTGGTCACATAAAAGTGGCCGGTGCCTGCGGTCGAGTTCAGGCGGATTTTGATCGTGGTTGGCTTCGCCATTGGGCTTCTCCTGCGGCTGGGTCTCGCAATCAGCTGCAGACCCGTGAATTCTCTTGAAGCCTGCCTTTTAAGGATCGCCGCGCCCGAGTCAACCGCAAAGCGCGCAGAAGCCATAATTTTGCTTTGCATCCCCCAAAAGAAGCCGCGAAAAGACAGCATGAAACACAGCTCCGCTCTCGCCCTCTGCGCCATTCTGGCCGCCGCCATCCTCTGGGGCACCACAGGCACCTTGCAGAGCTTTCTGCCCGACACCCGCGCGCCCCTCGTGGTCGGTGCCCTGAGGCTCGCCATCGGGGCGCTCTCGCTGCTCCTGCTCGCAAGCCTGACCCGCGGCGCTGTCGCGGCCCTTCGCAATGTGCCCAAAGCGCCGCTCCTCATCGCCGCCCTTGGTATGGCCGCCTACAACCTGCTCTTCTTTGCCGCCGTGGCCCGCGCGGGCGTCGGCCTTGGCACAGCAGTCACAATCGGCTCTGCCCCGCTCTGGGTCGCCGCCTATGACGCGCTGGTGCTGCGCCGCGCGCCAAGCCGCCGCAAAGCCCTCGGTCAGGCGCTTGCCATCACAGGCGCCGCCGCCCTCGTGCTCTCGGGCACAGAGAGCGGCGTCGCCCCGCTTGGCCTTCTGCTCGCTGCCGCCGCAGGCCTCAGCTACGCCAGCTACTCGCTCGCCTCCTCAAAAATGGTCGCCAAGGCCCCCGCAGCCACCATCGCCGCCAGCACCTTCACCCTCGCCGCCCTCATGACGACTCCGGTCTTCGCAATTGTTCCATGGGGCTGGGCGCTCACAGGCACAGCCCCCGCCACATTGCTCGCGCTCGGGGTCGGCTCCACAGGTCTGGCCTATGCGCTCTACACATGGGGCCTCAAATCGGTGCCCGCCTCAACAGCGGTCACACTGGCCCTCGCCGAACCGCTCACAGCCTGGGCGCTCGCCCTCCTTGTGGTCGGCGAAACCGCCACACCGCTCAAACTCGCAGGCGCCGCCCTGCTCTTGGCGGGTCTCTACGTGGTCACATCAGAAAAACGCGCGGAAAGCCTATAAGCCGGATCTTGTCCAAGCAGGTTGCCCCGCTCTGGATGACCATTCATCTCAAGGCGCTGTTGCCAACGCCCCTCTAGCTGCCAACCCGAACCTCAAAGCCAAGACGGCCCATATCGAGGTTCCTATTCGGCATTGCTCCCGGTGGGGTTTGCCATGCGAGGCCTGTTGCCAGCCCCCCGGTGGGCTCTTACCCCACCGTTTCACCCTTACTCCGCAGCATCGCACGCGATCCCTGCAAAGCGGTCTCTTCTCTGTGGCACTTTCCGTCAGGTTGCCCTGCCCGGGCGTTACCCGGCACCGTTGTCTTGTGGAGTCCGGACTTTCCTCTGCGAGCACCCGCTTGCAGATGTCTCGCAGCGGTCACCCAGCCTTCCGCGCCTGCGCCAGATAGAACGCCCCGCCGCGCCCGTCAATCGCCCAATCCAGACTTTCTTTTTGCAAAAAATATCCCGGGGGGGATGTTTCAAAAGCCACAAGGCGTTTGAAACGGGGGGGCAGCGCCCCCCGGCTGGGCGACGCCAAAGGCGGCGCAAGCCCTCAAAGCGGGTCGCGCGCCACAGGCCACTTGGTCGCCAAATCCGCCATCAAAGCCGCATCCTCGCGGCTCAGCGCCCCCGTCCCCCAAGGCCGGAAGCGCAACCGAAACGCCTCCAGCACAAGCGCATCCTCCACATCCCCGACAGGATAGCCAAACCGCGCCGCATCCGCGTAAAAATCGCCGCGCCCAGCGGCCCCCGCAACAGGCCAGACAGACAGCCCCCCGCGCGCCAGCCGCGCCCAGTCAAACCGCGCCCCGGGGTCGCCCTTGCGCCCGGGCGCCATATCCGAATGTCCAATCACCCGCGCAGGTCCAATGCCCCAACGCGCCATAATCCCAGCCATCAGCGCCTCAAGCCCCGCCATCTGCGGCGCGCCAAACGGATGATCGCCACGGTTGGCCAGCTCGATCCCGATCGAGCGCGAGTTCACATCCCTAACATCCCCCCAGCGCCCCGCGCCCGCGTGCCAGGCGCGGCTCTCCTCCGCCACAAGTCGGGTGATCTGGCCGCGCTCCGAAATCACATAATGCGCCGAAACTTCAGCCTCAGGCGCACAGAGCCGCGCAATCGCCGCCTCGGCGCTCTCCATGGCCGTGTAATGGATCACAATCAAATCAGGGCGCGCAGCCTCTCGCCGCGCGCCCTGATTTGGCGATCTCACATCGCAAATGTTCAGGCTGTCGCTCACTCCTCTGGGCGCGCTGCCAGCCCCGCCGCTTTGGCCGCGCGAAACGGCGCAGGGTCCCAAGAGCAGGCATAGCCGTCGCCGTCAGGGTCAAGCCCGAGACGGTCGCGCTCTGGCCCGCCTTTGGCCAAAAACGCGCTTTGCGCCAAGTCAGGCGCAGGATATTTCGCACAGTTGCGGGTGTATTTTGCCTGCAAATTCAGTCCGACACGGCGATAGATCCCCTGTCCGCGCGGGTTTGAGGTGCTGAGCGCATATTCCACAATATTCGGCCCGCCCTGCCCCGAACGGGTCGGAACCGCCGTAGGTGTCACATCCTGATACTGCGCCTTCAAAGCCGCGCGCCGCGCCGCATCGGCCTCAATGCTGCGTTCTGCGCCCACGGCGTCAAAATCGTTTTCCTGCGAAATCCCCGCCGCATTGATCACCGCTGGCGGCGGGTTGCTGGGGCTGGCCTCAAGCACCTGCCCCTCAGGGCGCGTCGCGTCCAGAACCGCGCTGGCCTCTGACGCCAGATCGCCCTCGGGCGTGCCCGCCAAAGCCGCCGTGTCGAGCGTTTCCGCACTGACAGCATTCGGCGCAGGCAGAGCCGTGCCGTTCAGCTTTGCCTCCCGCGCCGCCTGCTGGGCGTCATAATCTTGATAATTGCCAAAGCCGACGCCTGCGCCCGCATCGGGCGCTGCGCTGTCAGGAATGGCAGGCGCACAGGCAGCCAAAGCCAATCCTGCAAAACTCATCACTATAAAAGTCTTCACGATCAATCCTGCCTTTTTAGCGAAATTCTCTTTTATTTCGCCGCCCCTTACCACCATTTCGCTGGTTTGGCCACAAAACCGGCCGCCTGCTCGAGCGCATAGGCGGTATTCAGCAAATCGCCCTCTTCCCAAGGCCGCCCGATCAGTTGCAACCCCAAAGGCAGACCCTGGCTGTCGCTCCCTGTCGGAACCGCAATTCCAGGCAGCCCCGCAAGGTTCACCGTCACAGTGAAGACATCATTGAGATACATCGCAATCGGGTCCGCCTCAGACATTTCGCCAAGGCCAAAGGCAGCACTTGGCGTCGCCGGGGTGAGGATCGCATCGACACCCGCCGCAAAGACCTCTTCAAAGTCGCGCTTGATCAGCGTGCGCACCTTGCGGGCGCGGTTGTAATAAGCGTCATAAAAGCCCGCCGACAAGACATAGGTCCCGACCATCACACGGCGCTGGACCTCGTGGCCAAAGCCCTCCGCACGGGTCTTTTCATACATCTCGGTGATGCCATCCCCCGCCGCAAGACTGGCGCGGTGGCCATAGCGCACGCCATCATAGCGCGCGAGGTTGCTGGAGGCCTCCGCAGGCGCAATCACATAATAGGTCGGCAAAGCGTATTTCGTGTGCGGCAGGCTGATGTCCACAATCTTGGCCCCCGCCGCCTTGAGCATCTCCGTGCCCTCGGCCCAGAGCTTTTCAATCTCCGCAGGCATCCCCTCCATGCGGTATTCGCGCGGAATCCCGATGGTCTTGCCGCGGATATCTCCCGTCAGCATGGCCTCGAAGTTTGGCACAGCCAGATCGGCGCTGGTGCTGTCCTTCGCGTCATGGCCGCACATGGCTTCCAGCATGATCGCCGCGTCGCGCACGTCTTTGGTCATAGGCCCCGCCTGATCAAGACTTGAGGCAAAGGCCACAACCCCCCAGCGCGACACGCGGCCATAGGTCGGCTTGATGCCGGTGATGCCGGTAAAGGCCGCAGGCTGACGGATCGAGCCGCCGGTGTCTGTGCCCGTCGCCGCAAGGCAAAGGTCCGCCGCCACAGCCGAAGCCGAGCCGCCCGACGAGCCGCCCGGCGTCAGCTCTGCATCACTGCCCTCGCGCCGCCACGGGTTCACAGCGTTGCCGTAAGCCGAAGTCTCGTTTGAAGAGCCCATAGCAAACTCGTCCATATTGAGCTTGCCAAGCATAACCGCGCCCGCATCAAACAGCTGGCTGGTAACGGTGCTTTCGTATTCTGGCTTGAAGCCCTTAAGGATATTGCTCGCCGCTTGGCTTGGCACGCCCTTGGTGCAGAACAGATCCTTAATGCCAAGCGGAATGCCGCACATATCCGGCGCATCGCCCGCCTTGAGGCGTGCATCCGCCGCTTTGGCCTGCTCACGGGCAATCTCGGGGGTGTGGTGCACAAAAGCATTGAGCGCGCCCGCGCCCTCGATCTCGCCAAGACAGGCCTCGGTCAGCTCAAGGCTGGTGACATCGCCCTTTTTGAGCGCATCGCGCGCCGCTGCAATCGTCAGTTTGTTCAGATCAGCCATTATTCCACCACCTTCGGAACCGCAAAAAAGCCCTCGCGCGCATCGGGCGCATTCGCAAGCACTTTGGCCTGCTGGCCGCCGTCGCTCACAACGTCCTCTCGGCGCGGCAGGCGCATGGGCGTGACAGAAACCATCGGCTCCACACCCTCAACATCCACTTCGCTAAGTTGCTCGATAAACCCGAGCACCGCGTTGAACTCTTCGGCCAAAGCCGGCAAATCCGCCGCCTCAACCCTGATCCGTGCCAGCTTGGCCACTTTGGCCGCTGTGTCCTTGTCAATTGACATGGGGTCACTCCGTTTCTGTGTTGCCCATTTTGTGTTGCCCTGCCTTTAGCGCGCAGCGCGCCCCGCTTCAACCTGCTTTGCCAATCTGACTTTGCCAATCTAACAGCCGCACTTCGCCCTTCCCCTGTCCATACTGTGGTCTATACTGCCCGCCATATAGGCTGCCATACAGGATTTCGCACAGGACTTAACACGGAATTTAGCACTGGATTTCGCACTGGCATTTTCGCCCCAATCGGAGACACATCATGCAAATTATCTGGCTCGGCCACGGCGCATTCCGCTACGCCATCGGCGGCAAGGTCCTCTTGGTAGACCCATGGCTCACAGGCAACCCCATGCTGCCCGAGGACAAACACGACGAGGCCGTAGAGGGCGCGACCCATATTTTGCTCACCCATGCACATTTCGACCATGTCGTAGATGTGCTCCCGCTGGCCAAAAAACACGCGATTCCCGTGCTCGGCCAATATGATCTCATGGCCCATTGGCAGGCCAGCGAAGGCATTGAAACTATTGGTTTTAACAAGGGTGGAACGGTCGATCTTGGCTCTGTGCGGGTGACAATGGTCCATGCGGTGCACTCAAGCTCCTTCGGAGGAGAAAACGGCCCCTCGGTCCCGGGAACAGAATGCGGCTATGTCATCGAAGGCGAAGGCCACGCAATCTATCACTCAGGCGACACCGAGGTGATGGCGGATATGCAAATCATCCATGATCTGCACAGGCCTGATATCGGCGTGCTCTCGGCGGGAGGGCACTTCACAATGGATATGCGCCGCGCCGCCTATGCTGCCAAAAAATTCTTCAATTTCAAAACCCTGATCCCGGGCCACTACCGCACCTTCCCGCTCCTTGAACAATCCGCAGAGCTGCTCACCCGCGCGCTGCCCGACGTCGAGGTGATCGAACCCGAAGTTCTCAAACCGATCCGCTTCACCTGACACCGCCCAAAACACCACCCCAAAACGCGGCCTTCGCCCCAGCCTTACCCAAAACCTTACCCCACAACCTTTTTCTTTCTAAAAATATCCTCGGGGGAGTTTGAGGGGGCAGACAGCCCCCTCAAGAGGTCGGGGGAGTTTGAGGGGGCGGCTAGCCCCCTCAACGGGTCGGATGGCCCGAAGGGCCATTCGACCCGAACCTCAGCGCTTGCCTGCGAAAAATTCTTCCAGCAAAGCCGCGCTCGCCCGCGCCCCGATCCCCTCATAAATCTCAGGCACATGATGACATTGCGCATGGTCAAAAATGCGCGGCCCCTGCGCCACACCGCCGCTTTTCGGATCGCCCGCCCCGTAATACAGCCGCGCCACACGGGCGTTGGCGATTGCCGCCGCACACATAGGGCAAGGCTCCAGCGTCACATAGAGCGCCGCACCCTCAAGCCGCTCCTGTCCAAGCAACGCGCAGGCCGCGCGGATCACAAGCATCTCGGCGTGCGCTGTCGGGTCATGCGTCTCGCGGCAGCGGTTCCCCGCCTGCGCCACAATTGCGCCGTCCAGCACAAGACAGGCCCCCACAGGCACTTCGCCCCGCGCGCCCGCCGCCTCGGCCTCTCTCAAAGCCACATTCATATGCGTATCAAACCCCATATCTCCTCTTGCCCCATGAAAGCCCTCTTTCGCAAGAGCCGCGAATGCTCTAAGCGAGGCCCATGAGCAACACACCCAAATCAGACCGGCCCGCACACCAGCCCGCCGCCACCCCCGAAGGGGATCGCATCGCCAAGGTTATCTCCCGCGCAGGCGTCGCCTCGCGCCGCGAGGCCGAACGGCTGATCGAGCAGGGCCGCGTCTCGGTCAATGGCAAGGTCATCACCAGCCCCGCGCTGAACATCACCAGCGCCGATAAAGTCGTGGTCAACGGCAAGCCCCTCAAAGCCCCCGAACCGCCACGGATGTGGCTCTACCACAAGCCCCAGGGCCTCGTCAGCACCAACAGCGACGAACAGGGCCGCGAGACGATCTTTGACAAGCTCCCCGAAGGCCTGCCCCGCGTGATGACGGTGGGACGGCTCGATCTCAATTCCGAAGGGCTCTTGCTTCTGACCAATGATGGCGGCGTCAAGCGCCAGCTTGAGCTGCCCTCCACAGGCTGGCTGCGGCGCTACCGCGTGCGCATCAAAGGCCGCCCCACCGAAGAAAGCTTTGAGCCCTTGCGCCGTGGCCTCACAGTTGATGGCGAAAACTTCCAGCCGATGATCGTGACGTTGGATCGCCAGCAAGGCGCCAATGCCTGGGCCACAATCGGCCTGCGCGAAGGCAAAAATCGCGAGATCCGCCGCGCAATGGAGGCCGTCGGCTTTTCCGTGAACCGCCTCATCCGCGTCTCCTACGGCCCGTTTCAACTGGGTGATCTCAAGCAAGGCGAGGTGCAGGAGCTGCGCGCCAAAGTGATCCGCGACCAGCTCGGCCTCCAGACTCCGGACGCCCCCGCAGAGAAGCCCGCCCGTGGCAAAAAACCGGTCCGCCGCCGCACCCGCTAGGATCAGGCCCCTAGGCCCCCAAAACCGGGCAAAACACGGCCTTGAAGCAAATCTTCGCGGTTTCCCCCTAGCGCCGCGCGCAGAGCTGACCTACCTTAAGCTAAAGCTTAAGCAACGATGGGGACTGGCGGGGGACACATGACCGAAACTGGCTTGCAGAAACTGGCCTTCGCACTTTTGGTGCTGCTCATGCTCTATGCCTCCACCTTCGGAGCGGCCTGATGTCAGAACGCTTTGGCGGAAAATACAGCCCCCAAACAGGCCATGCCGACGCGCGCAACAGCTACCAAGGCGCGCGCCGCTCTCGCGTGGGCGGGCGGGTCAATTTTCTCTTCCTCGCCCCCCTTCCCATGATCTGGCAGGCCTTCACATCCGCGCCCACCGAGATGTTCCTCTGGCTCGTGGCGCTGGCCACGCTGCTGCTGGCCGCTTGGCTCACCCGCGCAGGGCAACAGGCGCATGAGGCCTATGAGGCGCGCAAAGTGGCCCGCCGTCCGGCCCTGCCGCGCAAAATTCTCGGCTCGATTCTGACAGGCGCAGGCCTCGCCCTCGCGGGCTATACCGGCTTTGGCGGGCTTGAAGCCGCGCTCTTTGGGGGGCTCGGCCTTGTGCTGCACTTTGCCGCCTTCGGCCCTGATCCTCTGGCGAACAAAGGCATGGACGGGGTCGACCAGTTCCAGACCGACCGTGTCGCGCGCGCCATCACTCAGGCCGAGGAGCACCTCACAGCCATCAGCGCCGCCGCCCACCGCGCCGCCGACCGTCAGGTATCCTCACGTGTCGAGCGCTTCCAGACACAGGTGCGCGCACTTCTGCGCACCGTCGAGGAAGACCCGCGCGATCTCACCGCCGCGCGCAAATTTATGGGCGTCTATTTAAAAGGCGCGCGCGACGCGACCGAAAAATTCGCAGATCTCTACATCCGCGCCCGCAGCACCGAGGCCAAAAATGACTACCTCGCCCTCTTGAGCGATCTGCAAGACAGCTTTTCTGCCAAAAACCGTCATCTCCTGCTCGATGATCGCAGCGATCTCAACATCGAAATCGAAGTGCTGCGCGACAGGCTCGCCCAAGAAGGCATCCGTTTAGACAAGTCCTAATTTTATCAAGAAAGTGAGGTCCGACATGACCACAGACACCCAGAAAAAAGCCCAAGACGCCCTCGCCCTTGTGGAGGAAGTCAACGCCGTGGTCCTGCCAGAACCGGTGGAGGCCAACGCCGTGGTGCCCATGAGCGAAGCCAAAGGCGCGCTTGGCAAAGAGATCAAATCGCGCATGAGCGAGCTCGATATGAGCGACACGCAGTCAATCGTCAGCTTCGGCTCCGCCGCCCAAGCCGAGCTTCAGGTGATTTCCCAATCCATGCTCGCCGGTGTGCGCAACAAGGATGTCGGCCCCGCAGGCGATAGCCTGCGCGGCATTGTCACCACCATCCGCGGCTTTTCCGTGAGCGAGCTTGACGTGCGCCGCGAGCGCTCGTGGTGGGAAAAGCTGCTTGGCCGCGCAGCACCTTTTGCGAAGTTCACGGCCAAGTTTGAAGAGGTCCAAGGCCAGATCGACCGTATTACAGAGAGCCTGCTTGCGCACGAGCACACGCTTCTAAAAGACATCAAATCGCTCGATATGCTCTATGAAAAAACCCTCGCCTTTTATGACGAGCTGGCGCTCTACATTGCCGCAGGCGAGGAAAAGCTGCGCCTGCTCGACACAAAAGACATCCCCGCCCTTGAGGCCAAAGTCGAAAAAGTGCCCGAGAACGACAAAGTCATGCGCGCCCAAGAGTTGCGCGATCTGCGCGCCGCACGCGACGATCTGGAGCGCCGCGTGCATGATCTGAAACTGACGCGTCAGGTCACAATGCAATCGCTCCCCTCGATCCGTCTGGTGCAGGAAAACGACAAATCGCTCGTCACCAAGATCAACTCGACCCTCGTCAACACGGTGCCGCTCTGGGAGACACAGCTCGCCCAAGCCGTAACAATCCAGCGCTCCGCCGAGGCCGCCGCCGCCGTGCGCGACGCCAATGATCTCACCAACGAGCTTTTGACCGCCAACGCCAAAAACCTGCGCGACAGCAACCGCATGATCCGTCAGGAAATGGAGCGTGGCGTCTTTGATATCAATGCCGTCAAACAGGCCAACGCCGATTTGATCGGCACCATTGAAGAGAGCCTCCAGATCGCCGATGACGGCAAGGCCAAGCGCGCCGCCGCAGAAGTCGAACTGAAAAAGATGGAAGCCGAGCTGCGCGACACGCTCGCCGCCGCCAAGGCCCGCAAAACAGGCACAGGTGACACCGCAGGCACAGCGGTGCCAGCAGGCTAAGCCCATGGCCCGCACGCGCCGCATCTTTGCCCGGACAGGGGCCGCTCTCTTGGGGCTGTCCCTTCTGGCCGGCTGCGATCTGCCCCTGCGCGACAGCCTGAAACCAGAGGCGCGCCCCGAAGCCGTTCCAGCGGCGGAGCTGGCCCCGCCCTCGGCCCGCTCTCAGGCTTTGGCCGCCTATTATCAAAGGCTCGAAAACCGCCTGCTCAGCCAAGGCCTTCTGCGCCGCGACGGCGGCGGCCCCGACACCGCCTTTGACGCCAAGAATCTGGCCGACAATTTTGCCGCCATCGCCTTTTATGACGAGCACGCAAGCGGCAATTTCCTCAGAGGCACCCAAGCTCTGAGCAACTTTCACCCGTGGCGCGGCCCCGTGCGCTTTGAGGCCCACTTCGGCCCCTCCGTCGCCCCCGATCAGCGCGCTGCAGATCGCGCCAGCATCAAGGCCTACGCCGCCCGCCTCGCCCGCGTGACGTCCCACCCGATCAGCATGGCACCGCAGGGCAACTTCCACATTCTTGTCATGAGCGCCGATGACGGCCCCGCCCTGCGCGACACCATAGCGCGCGTCTGGCCCGACTTCCCCCAAGCCCGCATAGAGCGCCTGCTCACCCTGCCGCGCGACATCTACTGCCTTGTGCACACCAACACCCCCTCCGCACAGGAAGGGGAGGAGCGCGCCATAACGCTCATCCGCGCCGAACACCCGCCGCTCATGCGCCTCTCCTGCCTGCACGAAGAGCTTTCCCAAGGCCTCGGCCTCTCCAATGACAGCCCCCTCGCACGGCCATCGATCTTCAACGACGACGAAGAATTCGCGACCCTCACAAGCCATGACGAGCTTCTGCTCAAAATGCTCTACGACCCCCGCTTGAGGAGCGGCATGAGCCTTGAAGAGGCCCGCCCCCTCCTTCCCCAAATCGCAACCGGGCTGACAGGCGACCCCGACAGCTAATACTTTAAAAAGGACCGTCCCATGGGCATTTTTGATTTTCTGACAGGCGAGTTTATTGATGTCATCCACTGGGTTGATGACACCCGCGACACAATGGTCTGGCGCTTTGAGCGCGAAGACCACGAGATCAAATATGGCGCCAAGCTCACAGTGCGCGAAGGTCAGGCCGCGGTCTTTGTTCACGAAGGCCAGCTCGCCGATGTCTTTACACCGGGCCTCTATCTGCTCGAAACCAACAATATGCCTGTCACAACAACCCTCAATCACTGGGACCACGGCTTTGAAAGCCCGTTCAAATCCGAGGTCTATTTCGTCAACACCACGCGCTTTTCCGACCTGAAGTGGGGCACCAAAAACCCGATCATCGCCCGCGATCCCGAGTTCGGCCCCGTCCGCCTGCGCGCCTATGGCAGCTACAGCATAAAAGTCAGCGATCCCGCCCGTTTCCTGACCGAGATCGTCGGCACAGACGGCGAATTTACCATGGATGAGATCAGCTACCAGATCCGCAACATCATTGTGCAGGAGTTCTCCCGCACCCTCTCCCGCGCAGGCATCCCCGTGCTCGATATGGCCGCCAACACCCGCGAGCTCGGCACACTTGTGGCCCGCGATATCGCCCCGCGCCTTGCAGACTATGGCCTTGAAATGCCGGAGCTCTATATCGAAAACATCTCCCTCCCCGAGGCGGTCGAGGCCGTGCTCGATAAACGCAGCGCCATGGGCGTTGTCGGTGATCTCTCCACCTACATGAGCTTTCAGGCCGCCGAGAGCCTGACCACCCAAGGGGCGGGTGCGGGCGCGCTTCAGGCCGGCGTCGGCGCAGGCTTGGGGATGCAAATCGCCCGCGAGGCTTCCCTGCAAACTGGCCCATGGGGCGCGCCTGCGCCCGCGGCCCAAATCGCGCCGCCCCCGCCGCCCCTGCCGCCCGTGGAGCAGGTCTGGCACATCGCAGAGGCGGGCAAAACACAGGGGCCATATTCCCGCGCTGCCATGGGCCGTATGGTCACAGATGGCGCGCTCACCCGCGACACGCTGGTCTGGACAGCAGGACAAGACGGTTGGAAAAAAGCCGCCGAGGTCACAGCCCTCGCCACGCTTTTCACAGTCCTGCCCCCGCCCCCGCCGATGCCCTGACATGAGCGCGCTCACACCTCTCTCAGAGTGCGCCGCCACCTTGCTCACACCTCCGCGCTGGCCAGCCAAGCCCGCGCCCCCCTTTCTTTTTGCTCCAAATATCCTCGCCGAAGGCCTAAAATCTCTTGTCTGACCCCGTTCCCCCAAACGCGCCCCCAAAGGTGAGCACAAATCACCGCTTCCCCTGCACAGCCTGCGGGGCCGACTTGCGCTTTGAGGCAGGCCAAGAGCGGCTCATCTGCGATCATTGCGCCACCACAGAAGAGATCGGCCACGCCTCTGCCCCTGCCATCCGCGAGCTTGACTTCAAGGCCGCCCTGAACGCCGCTCTACCCGCGCAAGAGATGGAAGAAACCCGCGTCTCCCACTGCCCCAATTGCGCCGCCGAGGTCACGTTTGACACGAGGACCCACGCCGCCGAGTGCCCCTTCTGCGCCACCCCCGTGGTCACAGACACAGGCGCCCACCGCCATATCAAGCCGCGCGGGGTGCTGCCCTTCGCCCTTGACGAAAAGAGCGCCCGCAAAGCGATGACAGACTGGCTCGGCAGCCTCTGGTTCGCCCCCAATGGCCTGCAGGATTATGCCCGAAAGGGCCGCGCCCTGTCAGGCGTCTATGTCCCCTACTGGACCTTTGATGCAGACACTGCCTCACGCTACACAGGCGAGCGCGGCACAGTCTATTACGAAACCCGCACCGTCCTGCGCGACGGCAAACGCGAGCGCCAGCAAGTCGCCAAAATCCGCTGGTCCCCCGCCCGTGGCCGTGTCGCGCGCCTCTTTGATGATGTGCTGGTGCTGGCCTCGCGCTCCCTGCCCAAAGGCTTCACAGATGCGCTTGAGCCATGGGATCTGTCCGCGCTCGAGCCCTACCGCCCCGAATATCTCGCAGGCTTTCGCGCCGAGGGCTACACCGTTGCGCTTGAGGAGGGCTATGAAGAGGCCCGCGCCCATATGGCCCGCGTGATCGAACGCGATGTCAAGTTTGACATCGGCGGCGACCGCCAGCGCATCCACGATATCGAAACCTCGGTCAAAGACGTGACCTTCAAGCATATCCTGCTGCCGGTCTGGCTTGCGGCCTATAAATACCGTGGCCGCAGCTACCGCTTTGTCGTCAATGGCCGCACAGGCCGCGTTCAGGGCGAGCGGCCCTATTCTGCATGGAAAATAGCCTTTGCCGTGCTGCTCGGGCTTATCATTGCGGGCGCATTGGGCTATCTCTACGGGCTTGAGCAAGGAGCCTTCTAAATGACATCCGCCCTCGACAAGACACTGCGCGCCCGCCACTCCTGCCGCGCCTACTGTCCTCAGCCCGTGCCGCGCCCCCTCATAGAGCAGGCCGTCGCCACAGCCGCCCGCGCGCCCTCCTGGTGCAATGCCCAGCCGTGGCAACTCGTCATCACCGGGGCCGCCGAAACCGCCCGCCTCGGGACAGCGCTCCACGCCCACGCCCAAAAACACGAGATGCAGCCTGATCTGCCTTGGCCCGAAAGCTACACAGGCCCCTACAAATCCCGCCGCTTTGACTGTGGAATGCAGCTCTATGATGCCGCCGCCATCGCCCGCGACGACAGAGACGCCCGCACCGCTCAAATGCTGGAAAACTTTCGCTTCTTCGGTGCCCCGCACATGGCCCTGGTCACAAGCCCGCGCGAGCTTGGCGCCTATGGCGCGCTGGATTGTGGCGGCTTTGTCACGGCCTTTTGCGCCGCCCTCACAGAGGCAGGCCTTGGCAGCATTCCCCAAGCCGCTCCAGCGGGCCACGCGCCCTTTCTGCGCGACTGGTTTGATCTGCCACAAGACCGCCTGATCCTCTGCACCGTGTCTTTTGGCTACAGTGACACAACCGCCCCGATCAACAGCTTCCGCACCCCCCGCGCCGAAACAGACAGCCTGATCGACTGGCGCTGACAGCCCTTAAGGCGAGCCGCGCGCAATCGCGACAAGCCCGAGCTTGCGCGCCGCCCAAAGCGACAAGATCGAGCTGTCCAGCCCCTCACGCGCCTGAAACCGGCGGATCGCGGCCCGCGTTGGCCCATCCATCTGGCCCGACAAAGCGCCTGTGTATAGCCCCCGCGCCTTCAGCGCGCGCTGCAAGCTGGCAATAATATCAGGCGTCAACTGGTCCTGACAGGGCGTCTCAAACCAAAGCTCGCGCCGCTCCGTCACAATCGCCTGCCGCGTCTCGCGCTTGTAGATCGGCTCGCTCAAAACCGTGCCATCCGAGGAGATCTGCGCCGGCTGCACCAAAATCTCCTCCGTCACGGTCTCAAGCACTGCGGGGCTGACATCCTTGCCCCAACAGGAGTTCGGATCAGAGCCGGGCGGCGGCGCAGCAAAACTCTCCACCCGCAAAGGCGCAACAGGGCTAATGAGGCGCGGCGCAGCACAAGCCGCCACAGCCAACCCCACACTCAATAATATCATCGCCCGTTTCACACGTTTGCTCGCCCGTTTTCGCTTTTGCCCCAAGATACGCGCAAAACCCGAGCGCCGCAAAGCCCGCATCAAACACCCATCACGAAGTTTTTGCCCTGTGACATCCCTGCAGGCACAATTAGGGCTGGCAGTGGCGCGTGCGCTTTTGTAACAAAACAGAAGCAAAATTTTTGAGGAGCGCTGCGCAATGGCGAAAATTACCTATATCGAGCACAACGGCACAGAACACGTTGTCGAGGTGGCCACTGGCCTCACCGTCATGGAAGGCGCCCGCGACAACAACATCCCCGGCATCGAAGCCGACTGCGGCGGCGCTTGCGCCTGCTCCACCTGCCACGTCTATGTGCACCCGGACTGGGTTGGCAAAATCCCCGCCAAAGACGACATGGAAGAAGATATGCTCGACTTCGCCTTTCAGCCCGACCCCGCCCGCTCGCGCCTGACCTGTCAGATGAAAGTCAGCGACGCCATGGACGGCCTCATTGTCCAGATGCCAGAAAAACAGATCTGAGCTTGCAGAGCGCGCTACACCCCTGCGCGCTCACGCTGCTGCGCCGCCTCACCCGCGGCGCAGCCCTCGGTCTGGCTCTTGCAGTTGCAGCGCTCTGCGCCACCACAAGCGCCGCCCAAGAACGGATCACATCCGCAGGCTTCACCGAGCCAACATCCCGTTATGCCCACGCGGTTCTGGGCGACGCTATCGAATATGGCGCGCTTGAGCTGCGCACCGAAACAGCAAATGGCGCAACCCGAACCCTCATTTTGCGCCTGCCCGAACACCGCGTCTTTGAAGACATCGCCCCGCGCCTCTTTGATCTGGACAAAGACGGGCGGCCCGAGGTGATCGCGGTGCAATCAGATGCCGCCCTCGGCGCGCGGCTCGTGGTCTATGGCCCGACAGGCTTGATCGCCGCCACGCCCCATATCGGCCAAAAGAACCGCTGGCTCGCCCCGATCGGGGCCGCCGACCTTGACGGCGACGGCTTTGTCGAAATCGCCTATATCGACAGACCACATCTCGCCAAAACGCTCCGCCTCTGGCGCTTCAAAGACGGCGCACTCACCGAAGTCGCCAGCAAAACAGGCCTCACCAACCATAAAATCGGCTGGGACTTTATCGCAGGCGGCCTGCGCCACTGCGCAGACCTGCCCGAGATCATCACAGCCAATGCAAACTGGACACGCATCCTCGCCACAGAGTTTGACGGCCAGAGCCTCACATCCCGCGAGATTGGCGCCTACAGCGGCCCCCAAAACCTCACCAAAGCGCTTTCCTGCCCCTGAACAGCGTGGCATAAGCGCCCAATGGTAAGCCGCTTTCTGTTCCTCTGTCTGCTCGTTGCGCTGACAGCCTGCACCCGCCCGCAGGCCGAGGGCTTTGTCGCCCCCATCCCCGAAGCCAGCCGCGAAACGCTCTTGATTGCCACCCTGCGCAGCGAAGGCCAACGCGGCCAGATGTTTGGCGAAAAGCGCGCCACAACCATGAGCTATGCCGAAGTCGAGGTTTCGATCCCCCCCAACCACCAGATCGGGCGGATCGAGCGCAGCCACGGCCAGATCAACCCCCGCCGCCACTTCGCCCCGCTCAGCGCCACACCTCTGGCCGACAGCGCCGCCCTTATGAGACGGCTCGCATCAGAGCGTCAGGCCGCCGACGAACCGCTCCTTGTCTTTGTCCACGGCTATAACAATACGCTCGAAGACGCCGCCTTTCGCCTCGCCCAGATCCAGCATGATTTCGAGCTGAAAAATCCGGCACTCCTGTTTTCATGGCCCTCGGCTGGCGACCCGCTCGGCTATGCCTATGACCGCGACTCCGTCTTGTTTGCGCGCACAGACCTCGCCCGCCTGCTGCAAGAGCTCAACGGCGCAGGCCAGCGCCGCGTGATCGTGCTGGCCCATTCGATGGGTGGCTACCTCGTGATGGAAGCCCTGCGCCAACTGGCGCTGGAAGGCCGCAGCCGCACCATAAGCGCCCTGGACGGCGTGGTGCTCATGTCCCCCGATATCGACCCTGATGTGTTTCGCAAACAAGCCCAGGAAATTGGGACATTGCCCCAGCCCTTCGTGATCATGACCACCCAGAAAGACCGCGTGCTCAACGTTGCAAGCCTGCTCACAGGCCGCAAAGAACGCTTGGGCCGCATTCAAAACGCCGAAGACCTCGACGGGCTGGATGTGACCGTGCTCGACTTCTCGCTGTTTGAAACAGGCGAAAACATGGGCCATATGGTCCCCGTCTCCTCCCCCACAGCAATCCGCTTCTTGCGCCGCCTCACAAAAGGAGTGGGCTTGGCAGCCGAGGAATTCTCGCGCTATGTTCTCTTGGGAGAGAGCCGCCGCGACGGCAGATTATTGCAATGACAGGAGAAGAACCATGGCAGGCGGATGGGCCAAAGACGGCGCGGTCAGTGAACAGATAGAAGCCTCGATCACCGACGAACTGGCCCGCCTCAAGGCGCGCAAACAGCCCGTTGGCGACAGCCTGACCCACTGCGCGGACTGCGAAGACCCCATCCCCGAAGCCCGCCGCGACGCCATCCCGGGGGTCAAGCTCTGCATCGACTGTATGCGCGAGCGCGACACAGCCACACAGCGGCGTGGCGGCATCAACCGCCGAGGCTCAAAAGACAGCCAGCTCAAATAAACGGGGCTTGCGCGGCCTTCGGCCGCGCCCCGCTGGGGGCTGCGCCCCCAGACAAACCCGTTTGCACCGCCGCGTGCCACCGACAGGCCAGCCCTCGTTGCGCCCCTGCACTTTGGATATTTAAGGCAAAAAGAAAGGGAGAAAGCGCGGGGGCCCTCTCCCTGAAAAGCGAAAAGCCTTTCTCTTTGCACGGTCATCGGCGTCCCCGCCTGTACCGTAAACCCAGTCTTGCGCAGGTTGGTTAAATCTTCGTTACCCGTCTTTCTGTTTGCTCCAAATATCCCCGCCGGAGGCATCTAAGCGCACAACACACACCCGCAGACAACATGGCGTATCACCTCTCAGCGCGCGTCTTATCAAACCTGCGCGCCGAAGGCGCTCCGCTGGATCACGGCTCCAGCGCCTCAAGCTCGTCGATAAAGCCCGAGATCATGCTGAGGCCTTTGTCCCAGAACTTGGGGTCGCTCGCATCCAGCCCGAAAGGCGCAAGCAATTCGGTGTGGTGCATCGAGCCGCCTGCTTTGAGCATATCAAAATACTTGTCCTGAAACCCCTCAGGGGTCTCTTCATAGACCGCATAGAGCGCATTCACCAACCCATCGCCAAAGGCATAGGCATAAACATAAAACGGCGAGTGCACAAAATGCGGGATATAGGCCCAGAAGTGCTCATAGCCGTCCATAAATTCAAACGCAGGCCCAAGGCTCTCGCCCTGCACAGACATCCACAACTCGCCAATCGCCTCAGGCGTCAACTCGCCCTCGCGGCGCGCGGCGTGAAGCTTGCACTCAAAGTCATAAAACGCGATCTGGCGCACCACCGTGTTGATCATGTCTTCAACCTTGCCCGCCAGCATCACACGGCGCTCGGCGTCTGTCTTGGCCTCAGAGAGCATTTTGCGAAAAGTTAGCATCTCGCCAAAGACACTCGCGGTCTCCGCCAATGTCAAAGGCGTTGAGGAGAGCATTTCGCCCTGCCCTGCGGCCAAAACCTGATGCACCCCGTGCCCCAGCTCATGCGCCAGCGTCATCACATCGCGCGGTTTGCCGAGGTAGTTGAGCATGACGTAAGGGTGCACATCCGTCACCGTCGGGTGCGCAAAGGCCCCCGGTGCCTTGCCCGGCTTCACGCCCGCATCAATCCAGCCCTTGGTAAAGAACGGCTCGGCAATCTCGGCCATGCGCGGATCAAACCCCGCATAGGCGCTCATCACAGTCTCGCGCGCCGCCTCCCAGCCAACCACGCGCTTGTCTTCCATCGGCAAGGGCGCGTTGCGGTCCCAGACTTGTAATGTGTCAAGTCCGAGCCACTTGCGCTTTAGCTCATAGTAGCGGTGGCTCAGCTTCGGGTAGGCCTTCACAACAGCGTCGCGCAGCGCCTCGACCACTTCGGCCTCCACATCATTTGAGAGGTGGCGCCCCGTCTGCGCCGTGGGCATCCCGCGCCAGCGATCAACGATCTCTTTTTCCTTGGCTTGCGTGTTATGAACGCGGGCAAACGTCTTGATATTGCTGCCAAAGACATCGGCCAGCTCGCGCGCCGCCGCCTCCCGCGTCTCGCGGGTCTCGTCGGTGAGCAAATTCAGCGTGCCTTCAATATTCAGCGGCTCGCCATCGACCTCAAACTCCAAGCCCGCGATGGTCTCGTCAAACATCCGCTCCCAGGCGTCGCCGACAACGCCCATATCGTGAAGAAATTTCTCCAGCTCGTCAGAGAGCTGGTAGGGCTTCATGGCGCGGATCCGCTCAAACACAGGCTTGTAGCGCAGAAGTGCCTCACTCTCTGCAAACAGCCCGTCCAAAACACCATCCTCCAGACGGTTCAGCTCCAGCGTAAAAAACACGAGCGGCGTGGTGAACGTGGTGATCTTTTCCTGCATATCCGACAGAAACTTCGCGCGCCCCGCATCCACAGTCAGCTGGTAATAGCGCAGCCCCGCATAAGACATGATACGCCCGGCAATGCCGTTGATCTTCTCGTTGCGCAACACACAGGCCAGAAAACCCGCCGCATCCAGCGCCGCAAGCTGGCCTTCATAGTCGCGCGCAAAGCTGGCGCATTCTTCCTCAAGCCAGGCCAGATCGCGGATCAGTTCGGGCGCGTCTTCACTGGTGTATAGATCGCTCAGGTCCCACTCGGGCAGGTCGCCAAGGCCACCCGCGCCCCCGCCAATGTTTGCGTCACGAACGGGAAAAGGAAGTTGAAACATCTCTGAGCGCCTCTTTGATTATGCTCTCAAAGACATAGAGCGCGAGGAGGGCGATCTCAAGCCGCCCACCGCCTCTCATTCAAAGAAAAACTGCACCATCTCGTCCAGAACCTTGCCGCGCATCGCGGGTTTCTCCATCAAGACCTCGTGCTCGGCCCCCTCAATCAGGCTCAGCGTGCCAGCGCTCCAGCGGCTCATACGGTCTCTGATCCGGGGCACATCGACAATCCGCTCACAGCTGCCCAGAAAGGTGATTGTGCGCATCCTTGGCGAGGGCATACGGTGCAAAGCCCGCGTTTCGCGCAGCGCCTCGGCCAGCCAGCCAAGCGATGGCCCCGCCAGCGTCAGCTCAGGCTGCGCCTCGGCCTGAGCCACCATATAGGCCCACATCTCAGGGTCGGTTGTGAGCATATTGTCCTCAAACGGATCGGCCATAACATATGTCTCGGTCTTGGTGCCGGGCGCAAACCGCGCCCCCTGCCCAACCGTGGCCGCCAAATTGGACAGCCCCCACGCCACAGGGCGCATCTGTGGCGCAAGATAAATCCCCCACATCGGCGCAGAAAACGCCGCCGCTTTCACGTCGATCCCCTCATAGAGCGCCCGCAAGCCGATACAGCCGCCCATGGAGTGACCGAGCAAGAAAAACGGCGCAACAGCGCCCTCGGCCTTGGCCGCCGCCATGAGAGCGCGCACATCGCGCTGATAGTCGCTAAAGGCCTCAACGTGCCCCAGCAAGGCAGGCGCAGCCAGCCTGTCGGCCAGCCCCTGCCCGCGCCAGTCAATCGTCAGGGTCGCAAGGCCCCGCGCCGCAAGCTCAGACGCCGTGCGGCCATATTTCTCGCAATATTCCGTCCGCCCGGGCATCAAAAGCACGGTGCCGCGCGCGCCCTCTTTCGGCCAATGCACCGCCCGCAGGCGCACACCATCATCCGCTGTGAGCCAGAGCGCATAGCCGCCCTCTGGTCCCTCGGCCATTTCGCCAAAAAAGGGCGCCGCGGATGTCATTTAGCTCAAGACCGCGCCAAGCTGCATTGCCATGCCCATGTCGCCATCGACCGAGAGCTTGCCGCCCATAAAGGCCGCCGTCGCGTTCATATCGCCCGAGAGGATCGCCTCAAAGACATCGCGATCCGCCGAGAGCGTCACATCGGCTGCGTCGTCGCCCGCGCGCGCGCCCTCGCTGTCAATCACAACAGCGCCTTCGCCGTTGATCACAAATTTCGCCGTGCCCGCCGAAAAGCCGCCACCGGCCATTTTTTCGTTCAGCGCCTTTACCGCGCCGTCAATCACATCGCTCATCAGTCGTTCCTTCACATTGTTGCGACAAGGCTTGCCTCAGCCCCGCCAGTGGTTATCCTGAGCCTACTATGATGAAGCGCAAAGTCTATCTCAAACCTGCCGTTGCGGCACTTGCGGCCCTGCTCACGCTGGGTCAGCCAGGTTTTGCCGAAAGCCGCGATGTCTCCGAGCTGCTCACAGAGCTGCAAAGCGCCAAAGCGCCCGAAGCCCAGCAAATCGCCCGCGATATCGAAATCCGCTGGTCTGCCTCTGGCTCGGCCTCTGCCAACCTCTTGTTAAAACGCGGCGAAGACGCGCTTGAGGCGCGCGCCTTTGCCAAAGCCGTCGAGCATTTCAGCGCCCTCACAGATCACGCCCCCGATTTTGCCGAGGGCTGGCATGGCCGCGCACGCGCCTTCTTTGGCTTGGGCGCATACGGTCTCGCGCTCGCTGATCTGCGCCAGACCCTCGCGCTCAACCCCTCTCATTTCGGGGCTATCTACGGCCTCGCCGCGCTGCTGGAACAGCTCGACAAACCAGAGGATGCCTATGCGGCCTATAAGATCCTCTTGAACCTCTACCCCGCCCATGAGAAAGCATTGGAGGCTATCGCCCGCCTTGAGCCCTCCGTGACCGGAACCAAGCTCTAGCCTTCCAATAACGCCGCACAGGCCAGCAAAGAGTTCCCCGACATGACCCAGCAAAAGCGCATCACAGCGGTGCTCGGTCCGACCAATACGGGCAAAACCCATTACGCCATCGAGCGGATGCTAGGCTATCGCACGGGCGTGATCGGCCTGCCCCTGCGCCTTCTGGCGCGCGAGGTCTATGACAAGATCGTGGCGGTGCGCGGCCCTTCCGTTGTGGCCTTGGTCACGGGCGAAGAGCGCATTATCCCGCCACGGGCGCAATATTGGGTCTGCACCGTCGAGGCGATGCCCGAGGGCATGGCCGCCGACTTCCTCGCGATTGATGAAATCCAGCTCTGCGCCGATCCCGAGCGCGGCCACGTCTTCACAGACCGGCTGCTGCGCGCCCGCGGGATCAACGAAACGCTGTTTCTGGGCAGTGATTCCATGCGCGGCATAATCCGCGCCCTTGTGCCCGAGGCCGACTTTTTGGGCCGCGAGCGGATGTCCCAGCTCGTCTACGGCGGCTCCAAAAAGATCAGCCGGATGCAGCCGCGCTCCG
This sequence comes from Lentibacter sp., assembly GCF_965657785.1. Lineage (GTDB taxonomy): Bacteria > Pseudomonadota > Alphaproteobacteria > Rhodobacterales > Rhodobacteraceae > Lentibacter. Next base: position 28,282 of record NZ_CBFHPP010000008.1, on the reverse strand, counting down.
CCATTGTCAGCTTTTCGGTCGAAAACGTCTACGCCATCGCCGAGCTGCTCAAGCGCCAGAAAGGCGGCGCCGCCGTGGTCATGGGCGCGCTCTCCCCACGCACCCGCAACGCTCAGGTCGAGCTTTACCAAAATGGCGATGTCGACTTTCTCGTCGCCACAGATGCCATCGGCATGGGCCTCAACCTTGATATCAACCATGTCGCCTTTTCCGCGACCGCCAAGTTTGATGGCCGCCGTATGCGCACGCTCATGCCCCATGAGCTGGCCCAGATCGCAGGCCGCGCGGGGCGTGGCATGAGCCATGGCTCCTTTGGCGTCACAGGCGAGGCCGCCCCGCTCGATGACGGCGTCGCGCAGGCGATCATGGAACATCGCTTCGCCCCTGTGAAAAAGCTCATCTGGCGCAACCCCGCGTTGCAATTCGGCCAGCTCGACGCGCTCATCCACTCGCTTGAGCAAAGCCCGACGGACGAGCTTCTCGTCAAAGCCCGTGAGGCCGACGACCTCGCCGCGCTCAAAACCCTCGCCGCCGAAGCCGAGCCGCGCGCCCGCGCCTCCGATGCAGCCTCCGTGCGCCTCCTGTGGGATGTCTGCTGCGTGCCCGACTTCCGCTCGATCTCCTCAAGCGAACACGCCGCCCTCTTGGGGCAGATTTTTTTTCACCTCCACGAGCGCGGCGAACTGCCCGAAGACTGGATCGCACGGCACATAAAACACATAGATCGCCCCCAAGGCGATATCGATACTTTGTCCAAACGGCTGGCCTTTATCCGCACTTGGACCTATGTCGCACAGCGAAAAGGCTGGACAAGGGACGATTCTCATTGGCGCGAGACGACTCGCGCTGTAGAAGATCGCCTGTCAGATGCGCTACACGAGGCGTTGACCCAGAGATTTGTCGACAGGCGCACCTCCGTGCTCCTGCGGCGCCTAAAACAAAAGGAGGCCATGTTGGCCGAAGTAAATGAAAACGGTGAAGTGACAGTCGAAGGCGAATTCGTCGGCCGTCTCGAAGGGTTCCGCTTCTCGCAGGACAAATCCGCAGCAGGCCAAGAGGCCAAGACACTCAAGGCCGCGAGCCTTGCCGCGCTGACCCCGCATTTTCACTTGCTGGCCGACCGCTTTTATAATGCGCCCGACACAGAGATCGACTTTACCGAGCAAGGCGGCCTCATGTGGGGCAACACAGCCGTCGGCAAGCTCGTCAAAGGTGCGGAGGCTCTCAAGCCCGCCGTGAAGGCCTTTGTCGATGACGAAGCCGGCAGCGACGTGGCCGAGAAAGTCACCCGCCGCCTGCAACACTTCATTGATCGCAAAATCGCCACAGCCTTTGAGCCGCTGCTCAATCTGTCGCGCGACGAAACCCTGACAGGCCTCGCCCGTGGCTTTGCCTTCCAGATGGTTGAAGGCTTGGGCCTACTGCCCCGCGCCGTTGTCGCCAATGACGTGAAATCGCTCGATCAGGACGCCCGCTCTGCCCTGCGCAAGCACGGCATCCGCTTTGGCCAGTTCACAATCTTCCTGCCACTGCTCCTCAAGCCCGCGCCGACGCGCCTGCGCCTCGTGCTCTGGTCGCTTGCGCAAGATTTGGCCGAATTCCCCGAAGCGCCACCCGCAGGCCTTGTCACCGTGCCAAACATGACGGCACAGCCGCAAGGCACAGACACAATGGCCGGCTATCGCAACGCAGGCGAGCGCGCGATCCGCATCGATATGCTCGAACGCCTCGCCGATATGCTGCGCGCAGAAGACAGCCGCGGCGGTTTTGAAGCCAAAGCCGATATGCTCTCGATCACAGGCATGACGCTTGAGCAATTTGCCGATCTGATGGCAGGCCTTGGCTATAAGGCCGAAAAAGGCGAACGCGTCAAAGTCAAAGCCGCTCCCGCCACACCAGCCGTGGCCGCAGCCCCCGCTGAAGACGCCGCCGAAGCCGCCTTGGCAGAGACACCCGCAGAAACGCCCGCAGAAGCCGAGGCCCCCGCAGCCGAAGGCGAAACCCCTGCCGAAGCTTCTGCCGAAGCGCCTGCTGAAACATCTGCCGAAGCCACAGCAGAGGCCCCCGAAATGGAAGTCTTCTACAGCTTCACATGGGGCGGCAACCGTGGCGCAAACGCCCGCGCGCCCCGCGCCGAGGGCGACAAGCCCCGCAGCAAAGGCAAACCACAGGGCAAACCCCGTGGCAAGCCACAAGGCGGCGAGCGTGGCAAAGGCAAACCCCAAGGCGACAAACGTGGCGCACAGAGCTTCCAGGCCCGCCCCCCGCGCGAAAAAGCCATCGACCCCGACAACCCCTTCGCCGCCGCGCTGATGGGGCTTGCCAAGAAAGACTGATGGCAGAGACGCCCGCGCCCACCACCGCCCCCGCAAAGCTGCGGATCGACAAATGGCTCTGGCACGCGCGCTTTTTTAAGACGCGCGGCCTCTCTGCCAAGCAGGTCTCGGGCGGCCATGTGCGGATCAACAGCCAAAAGACGCTCAAACCCGCCCATAGCGTCACCCCGGGCGATGTGCTCACCTTCGCCCAAGGCGATCATATCCGCGTGGTCAAAATTCTCGCCCTCGGCGCACGGCGCGGCCCCGCCCCCGAGGCCCAAGCACTCTATGAAGACCTGACGCCGCCGCGCGAAGAGCGCCTGCCAGAGCCGGCCCGCACAGGCCCCCGCCCGACAAAGAAAGACCGCCGCGACATCACCGCCTTCAAAGATGAAGGCCCCTGAGCCACATCGGAGCCACAGCCCAAAACCTGCGGCATAGAGTGCGCTTGAATGATCCGCCAAAAGCGATTAGCTCACAATCAGATCGCCAATATAGACATCCACAAACAAGGGGTCTCGCCCATGACCTACATCGTCAACGACGCCTGCATCGCCTGCAAATATACCGACTGCGTCGAGGTCTGCCCTGTCGACTGCTTCTATGAAGGCGAGAATATGCTGGTGATTCACCCCGACGAATGTATCGACTGCGGCGTCTGCGAGCCCGAATGCCCCGCCGATGCCATCCGCCCCGATACCGACGCAGGCACAGAAAAATGGGTTGAATTCAACCGGAAGTATTCCGAGCTCTGGCCCGTGATCGTGACCAAGAAAGACCCCCTCCCCGAGGCCGAAGAGCGCGACGGCGAAGACGGCAAGCTTGAGAAGTATTTCTCCGAAGCCCCCGGCGAGGGCGGCTAAGCCCGCCGGCAGCCTCCCCCCGGACGTCACCAAGCCCCGCGTCCAGCATGCTTTCTTTTGCCTGCGATTCGTGCTATGATTCCCTCATGTGAAATATGAAACCTGCCTGATCCCATCCCCCGAGCTGCGGCTTGCTGGATGGTTTTGTTTGTCAAACACTCCGCCCCACAAGGGCCTGTCGGGGCCGCGCTCGTCGCGCCCAACAGCGTTTTTGACCTTCCCGCAGGAAAACCGGCAATGCGAGGAAAATTGCATGACCAAATCCAAGAAAGCGGACTTCCGCGCCAATGAATTCGTCGTCTACCCTGCTCATGGCGTGGGCCAGATCATCTCGATCGAAAAGCAGGAAGTCGCAGGCTTTGAGCTCGAGCTTTTTGTCATCTCCTTTGAGAAAGACAAAATGACCCTGCGTGTGCCGACAAACAAAGCCACAGAAATCGGGATGCGCGGCCTCTCCAGCCCCGACGTCGTGAGCCAGGCCATGAAGACCCTCAAAGGCAAAGCCAAGGTCAAACGCGCCATGTGGTCCCGCCGTGCGCAGGAGTATGAGCAAAAGATCAACTCGGGCGATCTGATCGCCATCGCAGAAGTGGTGCGCGACCTGCACCGCTCGGATGACCAGCGCGAGCAAAGCTATTCCGAGCGCCAGCTCTATGAAGCCGCCCTCGAACGCCTCACCCGCGAAGTCGGCGCCGTCGGCGGCGGCGATGAAATGGCCGCCGCAAAACAGATCGACGACGTCCTCGTCAGCCGCGCCGCCTAAAACGCCCGCATCCAAATTTCAAAAGCCCGCGCCTCCCCTGAGAGCGCGGGCTTTTTTTCGTCCCCTAAAAAAACCCATCCTCCAAAGCACCACCCCCCGTTGCCACCACAGAACACACCACAGGACACACCACAGGACACACCACCGTGCAAACAACCGCGCGCCTCCCGTCTTCCTCTTTCTAAAAATATCCTGGGGGAGCGCGAGGGGGCGAAGCCCTCTCGCAAATATCGAGGGGAGCGCGAGGGGGCAAAGCCCTCTCGCAAATATCTAAGGGGGGAGCGCGAGGGGGCACAGCCCCCTCGCCTCACTCGGATCGGCGCAGAGCGCTGATCCGACACAAAAAAGAGCGCGCCAGATCTCTCCGCCGCGCCCTTTCAAACTGTCGCTGTCTCTCTTTAGCCGCGCGCGCGGCCCACAAGCTTCCAGGCCGCCGGCAGGATCATCGCCGCCAGAACAAGCTTCACCGCATCGCCGATCAGGAAGGGCGTGAGGCCCCAGGCGAGGAGCGGCTTGTCAAAGCCGTAAAGCAGACCAAGGCCGATAAGACCGGGCACATAGATCAGCGCATTGCCAATCAGCATCGCACCGGCCATTTTGCCCGCCGAACGGTCCCAGCCCATGCGTGCCAGAACGCCCAGCGCCACGGTCGCCAGCACATAGCCCACAAGATAGCCGCCTGTGCTGCCCATCATATAGGCAAGGCCATAGCTTTCCGCCGAGGATCCGGCAAAGACATCAAAGCCCATGACGCCGACAAGCATATAGGTCGCAATCGTCGCCAGCCCGAGGCGTGGCCCATAAGCCGCGCCAAGCGCGAGCACAGCAAATGTGCCCATGGTGATCGGCACAGGCCACATCGGCACAGCAATCTTGGCCGAAATCGCCAGCGCCATCACACCCGCAATCACAAGGACAACGCGCTTGGCCAGAAGGCCCAAGCCGCTGGTGGCCCCGAATGTTTCAATCAAAACTTTGTTCGTCATGGCAGTGGTCATTCCACGTCCCTCCATTTGTTTGTGCAATTTCTGCACCAGCGAAGCCTTTTTCGCAAGTCAGAACCGCTTATTCCCGAGAATAATGCGAAATCATTTCATAATTTTTGCGAGGCCCAAGCACGGCCCAGCGCACCTGCCAGCGGGGCCAATCGGCAAAATCATAGACCACATCATATTGATCAGGATCACACCAATGCCCCGTGGCCCCGCCCTCGGGCGGCACCTGATGAAAAAACCGCCCGTCCTCAAAATAAACGCTCAGATCCGCGGCCCAGCGGTAGCGCCGCTCCGCCTGCATCGGCGGCTGGCCCGCAACGCGCAAAAGCCCGCGCTCCTCATAGGCGCCCGCAGCCGTCCACGCCGCCATACCCTCAAAGCGCGCCTCGGCCCCCTGTGCAGGCACAATCCGCCGCGACAGTGCCCAACGCCCCGTAAAATCGCTCAAAACGCGCATATCAGCCTCTGATCTTGAGCAAAGCGTCTCATATCCGTCCCAGATCCCCTGTCCTGACTTGAGGTTAAGCCCCCCCCAGTCTATGAGCAGCGCAACCCAACCCGCAACCCGCAACAGCGAAGGCATCCCAATGATCGAGCGTTACTCCCGCCCCGAAATGGTCTCCATCTGGTCCGCCGCGACCAAATTCAAAATCTGGTATGAAATCGAGGCCCACGCCTGTGACGCCATGGCCGATCTGGGGGTGATCCCGCGCGAAAATGCCGAGGCCGTCTGGAAGGCCAAGGATGTCGAGTTTGATGTCGCCCGCATTGACGAGATCGAGGCCGTGACAAAGCATGATGTGATTGCCTTTCTGACCCACCTCGCCGAGCACGTCGGCTCTGACGAGGCCCGCTTTGTGCACCAAGGCATGACAAGCTCGGATGTGCTGGACACCTGCCTCAATGTGCAACTCGTGCGCGCCGCCGATATCCTGATTGCCGATATGGAAAAGCTGCTCACCGCGCTCAAAACACGGGCCATGGAGCATAAAATGACAGTCCGCGTTGGCCGCAGCCACGGGATTCACGCCGAACCAACCACCATGGGCCTCACATTTGCCCGCTTTTACGCCGAAATGGATCGCAACCTGTCCCGTCTGCGCGCCGTGCGTGAAGACATCGCCACAGGCGCGATCTCGGGCGCGGTCGGCACCTTCGCCAATATCGATCCACGGGTTGAAGAGCACGTTTGCGCCCAGCTCGGCCTCACGCCAGAGCCGATCAGCACGCAGGTGATCCCGCGTGACCGCCACGCCATGTTCTTTGCGGTCCTCGGCGTGATCGCCTCAAGCATAGAGAATGTCGCCATCGAAATCCGCCATATGCAGCGCACCGAAGTTCTGGAGGGGGCCGAGTTCTTCTCCATGGGCCAGAAAGGCTCCTCCGCGATGCCTCACAAGAAAAATCCGGTCCTGACCGAAAATCTCACAGGGCTTGCGCGCCTTGTGCGGATGTCTGTGGTGCCCGCCATGGAAAATGTCGCCCTCTGGCACGAGCGCGACATTTCGCACTCCTCTGTCGAGCGCGCCATTGGTCCCGACACAACCATCACCCTTGATTTTGCCCTCGCCCGCCTCACCGGCGTGATCGAGAAAATGCTGATCTTCCCCGAGAATATGCTCGACAACATGAACAAATTCCCGGGCCTCGTGATGTCCCAGCGCGTGCTTCTCGCCCTCACCCAAGCGGGCGTATCGCGCGAGGATGCCTACTCCATGGTGCAGCGCAACGCGCTCAAAGTCTGGGAAGAACGGCTTGATTTCCAAGAGCTTCTCCTGGCCGACGCCGAAGTCGTCGCCGCCCTCGGCGAGGAGGGCATCAAAGCCAAGTTCGACATGGAGTATCACACCAAACACGTCGACACGATCTTTGCGCGGGTGTTCAAAAACGCGTGATTAGGTCACAAGCCCGACCTGTGCTATCCTCTCCTCAGCCACAAGAGAGGATAGCACATGACCAAACTCTTACTCACAACCGCCTTTATCCTGAGCGCCTCCTTGGCCTCGGCCGAGTGCTCGCGCGGTCACGACCAAGCGATGAGCTGCGCTGAAGGCCAGAGCTATGACGCCCAGACAGGCGCCTGCGTGCCGCTGATCAGCAGCTAAAGCGCTGAAAAACTAAACAGTATTTTAGCCAAAGTTTGCACAAAACCTTGGCACAAAACCTCTCGCCGCCGGCCTCCTTCGCAGGCGGCGAAAGGCTTTCTTAGGGGCTTCGCTCTAGGGTCTTCACAGGTCCAATAAGAAGTCCACAGGAAGCCCCATGTCCGTTTTGCAGCCCCTCGGCAGTGTTATCCCCTCTCGTCAGACGCCCGCGCTCACGCCCGCCCAAAAGGCCGCAATCATTGTGCGCTTTCTGCTCAAGGAGGGCGCCGATGTTCCGCTCGAGCGCCTCTCCGATACGAGCCAGCGCACCCTGACAGAAGCGATTGGCGAGATGGGCTTTATCAACCGCGAAACGCTGGCCGATGTCCTCGCCGAGTTCGCCCGCGAAATCGAGGCCATGGGCCTTGTCTTCCCCGCAGGCCTTGCCGAGGCGCTCCAGTCGCTCGAAGGGCGTATCTCGCCCCAGACCGCCGCGCGCCTGCGCAAAGAGGCGGGCGTGCGCCAGATCGGCGATCCGTGGGAGCGCATCCGCGCGCTTGAGCCGGACAAGCTCCTCCCCCTGCTCGAACAGGAAAGCACAGAGGTCGCCGCCGTGCTCCTCTCCAAGCTCCCCGTCGCCAAAGCGGCCGAGCTTCTCGGCAAGCTCCCTGGCCCCGAGGCGCGCAAAATAAGCTATGCCGTCTCCCTCACAGGTCAGGTTACCCCCGACGCCGTCGACAGGATCGGCCTCTCCCTTGCCGCGCAATTCGAGCATGAGCCGCCCCGCGCCTTTGAGGACGACCCCGTCGAGCGCCTTGGCGCGATCCTCAACATCGCCAATTCCGAGATGCGCGACAGCCTGCTCGCAGGCCTCGCCGAGGATGACGCCGTCTTCGGGCAGCGCTTGCAAAAAGCCATCTTTACCTTCGTCCATATCCCCGCCCGTGTCGGCCCCGTTGATGTGCCCAAACTCACCCGCGACATTGACGCCGACACAATGCTCACCGCCCTCGCCTATGCCACCAAAAGCGGCGATGAGGCGCTGCACAGCAGTGCCGAGTTCATCCTGACCAATATTTCAAAACGTATGGCCGAAGGCCTGCGCGAAGAAATCGCCGAAAAATCCGCCATCAAGGCCAAAGACGGCGAAGCCGCCATGAATGCGGTCATTGCCGGTATTGGCAACCTCACGGCCACTGGCGAGTTGCAGCTGATTGTCGAAGAAGAAGAGGACGACAGCGAGAGCTAACCAACACCCGAACCTGTGACGGCATAAGCGCTTTCCCTCGCGTGACAAACTCGTTAACCTGCGAATGAATTTTCGGCAGGACAGCCCATGCCCCTCTCTTCCAAAGCCAAATCCTCCACAACCAAAGCCATCCTGCTCATGCTGGCAGCGATTTTCTGCTTTTCCACCATGGATATGATGGCAAAGCTGCTCTCCGAGCGGGTCGGAACCATGACAACCCTCTGGGTGCGCTACTTGGGCCAGACCCTCTTTGTCACGGCGCTGATCGCCCCCAAGTTCTCCCAGATCATCCGCACCCGCTACCCCAAGCTCCAGCTCGCGCGCTCGGTCTTTCTCCTCTGCGCCACAAGCTTTTTCTTCTTTGGGATCTCAAACATCGGGCTGGCCGAGGCCGCCTCGGTCATGTCCACCAATCCGATTTTCATCACCCTTGGCGCAGCCCTGTTTCTGGGCGAGCGCTTCGGCCTGCGCCGCGCCCTTGCGATTGCCGCTGCCATGCTCGGCGCGCTGCTCGTCATCCGCCCCGGCTCTGATGTCTTCTCGCCTTTTGCCCTACTGCCGCTTGCGGCGGCGGTCTGCTATTCGGCCTATGCCCTCACAACCCGCTTTGTGGGGCGCGATGAAAACGCATGGACCTCGCTGTTTTACACCGCCCTTTTCGGCGCCGTCGTGCTCACACTGGCCTTGCCACAGTTCTGGCAGCCCCTCGCATGGGCCGATGCGCCGCTTGTGGTCGGGATCACGCTTTGCGCCACATTGGGGCAGCTCGCGCTTATTCGCGCGCTCATGGAAGGCGAGGCCGCCATGCTCGCCCCCTTCTCTTATGCAGGCATCCTCTTTGCCATCTGCTATGGCTATTTTGTCTTCTCCGACAGCCCAGACCTCTTCACAGCCCTTGGCGCGCTTGTGATTGCGACAGCAGGCATTTATGTCTGGCACCGCGAGACCTTTGGAAAAACAAAAAGCTAAACGCCCATGCCCGCCGCCCCGCTCCCCCTGCGCAAACGCGCCGGCTACTTTGTCAGCAACCTGCTGTTTCGCGGGCTGATCGGCCTTGGCCTCGTGCTGCCCTATCGCTGGCGTGTGCCTGTGGTCGGCTGGATCGTGTCGCGCCTGCTGGCCCCCCTCGCAGGCTGGAGTGCGCGCGTGCGCAGCAATCTGGCCCATGTCATGCCCGATTTGCCCGAGGACGAGGTCCGCCAGATCTGCCGCGCCGTGCCTGACAATGCGGGGCGCACCCTGATCGAGATTTATTCAGGCGAATCGTTCAAATCCCGCGCCGCCCGCGCCCCCGTCACAGGGCCGGGCCTTACCGCCCTGCAAGAGGCACGCGCCACTGGCCGCCCCGTTATTTTGGTCACAGGCCACTTTGGCAATTATGACGCCGTGCGCGCCAGCCTGATTGCCCGCGGTCACAATATGGGCGCGCTCTACCGCGCAATGCGCAACCCTTACTTCAATGCCCATTACGTCCGCGCCATCTCTGCCATTGGCGAGCCGATGTTTCGCCAAGGCCCCTCTGGCATGAAGCAGCTCGTCAAACATCTGCGCGCAGGCGGCGTGCTCGGCATTCTGACCGACATCAACAGCTTTGGCGGCGAAGAGCTTGATTTCTTTGGCAAACCGGCGATGACCTCAATGATCACAGCCGAGCTGGCGCTCAAATATAACGCCGCGCTGATCCCGGTTTATGCGGTGCGTCAGGCCAATGGGCTGGATTTTGAAATCATTGCCCAAGCCCCGATTGTGCCCTCTGATCCCAAGACCATGACGCAGGATGTCAACCACCAGCTCGAGGAGCTTGTGCGCGACAATCTTGGCCAGTGGTTCTGGATTCACCGGCGCTGGAAGGCCTAAGAAACCGGCCCCGCAAGCAGTGTTGCGAAAACGCCCCACCCGAACCTGTTGATTTTCATAGGCTTTCCGCGCTATCTATAGGTCTTTCCCAGTTAAGACAAATTGTCACTTTTTTGCCCCATTTCATCCTTAAGGAAGACAGGAAGAGCCGCGAAAGTCTGCTCAACGATAAATTTGAAGGCAGAAGCTGACCATGGAACAGAAAGAGCTGGCTCCCGCCGCGCGTCTCGATGCGCCTTGTGCAGCCCTCACCACAGGCCAAAGCGCCTCTGGCCTCGCTCGCCTTGCCCCCCTGATGGGGGTGGCCACCTGATGCGCAAGCTTCTCCTGCCCATGTGCCTCACCCTCGTTGGCTGTATGCCCGGCAATATGGCCGACACCCCCTCGCGCGGCTTTGTTCAAGAAAGCGCCCTTGGCCTGCCGCCGCTCAAATCCTTTGCCACCTCCTCTGTCGCGGCCCCGACGCGCTCCAATGTGGATATCGCCCGCGACATCCTCGAGCTGAGCTTCAGCCTTGAATCAGGCCGCGAGCTGCCCGTGCTCACCCGTTTTGAAGGCCCGATCAGCATCCGCGTCACAGGCGCTCCGCCCGCCACGCTCCTCCCCGATCTGACCCGCCTCGTCTACCGCTTCCAAAGCGAGGCCCACCTCAACGTCAGCCTGACAAACGCCCCCGACGCCAATATCACAGTCCAAGCCGTGAGCCGCGCCGACATCCGCAAAAACCTGCCCCATGCGGCGTGCTTTGTGGTGCCCAATATCTCCGACATTTCCGAATATAAGGCCGCCCGCCGCAGCCCCAAGACCAATTGGGCCCAGCTGCGCCAGCGCGACAAGCTCGCCGTTTTCGTGCCCAATGACGCCAGCCCGCAAGAGGTCCGCGATTGTCTGCACGAAGAGTTGGCCCAAGCCATCGGCCCCTTGAATGACCTTTACCGCCTGCCCGACTCGGTCTTCAACGACGACAATATGCACACCGTCCTGACAGGCTTTGATATGCTCGTTCTGCGCGCCTATTATGCCCCCGAGCTGCGCACAGGCATGAGCAAACGACAGGTCGCCTCGGTGCTCCCTGGGGTGCTCGCCCGCCTCAATCCCGCTGGCGAAAACCGCAGCCCCGAGCGCACAGCCCCCACCCCGCGCAGCTATATCGCCGCCGTCCAGACCGCCCTTGGCCCCGGCGCCTCGATGCCCCAGCGTCGCAAAGCCGCCGCCAAAGCCCTCGATATCGCACGGGCCTTCGGCTGGCAGGATCACCGCCGCGCCTTTGCCCATTACGCCATGGGCCGCATCGCGCTCTTGTCTGATCCCGAAGAGGCGCTCAAGCAGTTTCAGGCCGCCGACCAGTTTTACTCAAACTCCCGCGCCACAACGCTTCACCGCGCCTATGTCGCCTCCCAGCTCGCCTCCCATGCGGTCAGCCAAGGCAATGGCGTGCGCGCCCTGACCCTTGTCAATCCGGCCATGCATATCGCCAAAGAGCATGAAAACGCCGCCCTCCTGAGCACCTTGATGCTCCTGCGCGCCGAAGCCCTCGAACTGACAGGGCGCTCGTCAGAAGCACAGCACGTTCGACTGGACAGTTTGGGCTGGGCGCGTTACGGATTTGGTTCGGAGTGGGCCGTGCGCGCCAAAATGCGCGAAATATCAATGCTCTCTCCGCGACGAGGCCAACGCGGGTAAGACCAAATGATTGTAACATTCGGATTTTTGATTGGTGCCTTGATGGGCGTCCTGATCGCACGGAACAAAGGCGGCAACCGTCTGGATATGGTCCAGCACGCCGCCGTGATCGGCGTTATGGTGGCGCTTGTTGCGCTCTTCCTCAACATTCTCATCTTACGGCTCATCTGAGGCCTGAAATGTTTCTGCCCTTCTTTGAAAACCTTCGAGAAGCAGGCATCCCCGTCTCCCTGCGCGAATATCTGACCTTCCTTGAGGCCGTCAAAGCGGGTCTTGTGACCTATGATATCGAGGGTTTCTATTATCTGGCCCGCACCTCCATGGTCAAAGACGAGCGCCACATAGACCGATTTGATCGCGCTTTTTCCCATACATTCAAAGGGCTTGAAGGCATTTCTTTAAGTGATGCCTTAAATGCGGTCGATATCCCCACAGAATGGCTCAAAAAGCTTGCCGAAAAGCATCTGAGCGCAGAAGAGCGCGCCGAGATAGAAAGCTTAGGCGGCTTTGACAAGCTCATGGAAACATTGAAAGAACGCCTCAAAGAGCAGGAAGGCCGCCACCAAGGCGGCAACAAGTGGATCGGAACCGCAGGCACCTCGCCTTTCGGGGCCTATGGCTACAATCCCGAGGGCGTGCGCATTGGCCAGAGCGAGAGCCGCCACAAAAGCGCCGTCAAAGTCTGGGACAAACGCGAGTTCAAAAACCTTGATGGCGACATCGAGCTTGGCACCCGCAACATCAAAGTCGCGCTCAAGCGCCTGCGCCGCTGGGCGCGCGATGGCGCGCAAGACGAGCTTGACCTTGATGGCACCATCCGCGCCACCGCCGAGCATGGCTATCTCGATGTCAAAACCCGCCCCGAGCGGCGCAACGCTGTCAAAGTCCTGCTTTTTCTCGATATCGGCGGCTCGATGGACCCTCATATCAAGATGGTCGAAGAGCTGTTTTCTGCCGCCAAGTCAGAGTTCAAACATTTCGAGCATTTCTACTTTCACAACTGCCTCTATGAAGGCGTCTGGAAAGACAATGCCCGCCGCTGGGACGCCCAAACCCCCACATGGGAGGTTTTGCGCACCTATGGCGCGGACTACAAATGTATCTTTGTGGGCGATGCCTCGATGTCGCCCTATGAGGTCGCCTACCCCGGCGGGGCCAACGAGCATTGGAATGCCGAGTCAGGTCAGGTCTGGCTTGAGCGCACCCGCGAACACTGGCCCAACACCGTCTGGATCAATCCTGTGCCCGAGAAATACTGGGGCTACACCCATTCGATCGGGATGATTCAGGAGATCTTTGAAAACAGGATGCACCCGATGACCCTTGATGGCATCACAGCCGCCATGCGTGAGCTTCTCTAAGCGCTGCACCGCGCGCTTGATTAACTTAATTTCTGTTAACTTTTAGCGGAGTCAGGCGGTGCACGGGAGGTGCACGGTCGGTGCACGCTTGTCACCCCCCCCGAATCGGCGGATTTTGCCGCCGTTAACTCTGCGGGGCGCGGCCTTTAGAGTTTGTTAAGCGCGCCTGGCCCCCAGCCCTCGGCATGAAGGCCCGCAAGCTTGAGCAAATGCCACAAAAGCGCTTGATTGGACGAAATCACAGGGCAGCCCGCGCGGTGCTCGGCCTCCTCCAGAATGCCAAAGCTGCGCAGGTTTGTGCAGCTCGCAAAAACAGCGTCGCAGTCAGATGTTTTCGCAGCACTTTCAATGGCTTCCAGCGTGCTTTTCTCGCTGATGCGCGCGACTTTTTTGTCCTCGCTTTCCTCAAAGCTGACTTCGCTCACAGCCTCAAAGCCGTTTTGCGCCAAAAGGGCGCGCATCGGTGCTGTGACGTCCTTCACATAGGGGCTGACAAAGCCGATCCGCTTGGCCTTGAGCGCGTGAAGCCCCGCCATCACCGCCGTGATCGGGTCGCTCACCGCGGCGTCAGGATGGCTTTGCCGCACAAGCTCCGCCACCCGCTGAGGGCCAATCACCGTGCTCGCCGAGGTGCAGGCATAGCCCACCGCCTTTAGCCCTTCAGGCAGGAGCTGCGCCACCTCGGGAAGCCTTTTTTCCATCATTTTCAAGGCCTCAGGCGTCACATCCGCCTCCGCCTTGATACGTGCATGAACAAGGCTCACATCGCGCCCCGCGAGCACGTGGCGCGCTTCGTTCTCCAGCGTCTCATCCGTCGAGAGCACAATAAGGCCGAGCTTCGCCGCCCCGCCGTAGCCTTGGTCCAAGTCAAACTGTTGCATTCACGCCCCCAGAAATATCCGCTGGCCCGAATCTGGCCCCGCGCCTAACCTTGCCCCATGAGCACAGCCCCTGTCACGCATATAGACCCCGCCCGATTCGCCGCCGATCCCTATCCAGATCTGGCGCAGATGCGTGCGCACGCTCCGATAACCTTTGTGCCCGAATTAAATGCTACGCTCTTCACACGCCGCGATGACATTTTCACCCAAGAAAAACGCATCGAGATTTTTTCGTCAAAGCAACCCGAAGGTCTGATGACGAGGCTCATGAGCGAGAACCTGATGCGCAAAGATGGCGAAGCACATCTGCTGGAGCGCCGCGCGCTCTTTCCCGCCCTCAGCCCGCGCACCATGCGCGACATCTGGCTGCCCCAAATCGAAGAAATGGCCGATAAGTTACTGAAAAGTATAGCTAAAAATGGAAACTGCGATCTGGTGCGCGACTATGCCATGGTCCTCTCTGCCGAAACATTGAAGCGCGTCACAGGCCTCACAAACATGGAGGCCGCCGAGCTTGACCGCGTCAGCCAAGGCATGATCGACGGCTGCGCCAACTATGCAGGCAAGCCTGAGATTGAAGCAAACTGCCACGATTGCACCGCCTCAATCGACCACCACATCGACGAGATGCTCCCGATTCACGCGAAAAACCCAAACAAATCAGCACTTTGCGTGATGATTGAGGCAGGCTTGCCGATGGCCTCCATCCGCGCCAACATCAAACTGATCATCTCCGGCGGCCAAAACGAGCCGCGCGACGCCATCGCTGGCGCGGTCTGGGCCTTACTCACCCACCCCGATCAACTTGATCTGGTCAAGGCGGGAGCGGCCACATGGGGCGAGGTGTTTGACGAATATCTGCGCTGGATTTCCCCCATCGGGATGTCCCCCCGCGAGGTCGCAAAAGACGAGATCATCAATGGGATCGAGTTCAAAAAAGGCGAGCGCATTTTCTTCATGTTCTCCTCCGCAGGTCACGACGAAGCCTATTTTGAGGCCCCTGAAGTGTTTGATATCAAACGCAATACCGGCCCAAGCATCCCTTTTGGAGCAGGCCCCCATTTCTGCGGCGGCGCGGCCGTGGCCCGTTCGCTGATCACCGAGGTTGCCCTGCCCAAGCTCTTTGCCTCCTGCCCCGATCTGCGCCTCACAGGCCCCGTGCCCTTCACAGGCTGGGCCTTTCGCGGCCCCAGTAAAATGCCCGTTGCGTGGCCGCCTCAAAGCCCCCATATCTGAGAGATGACCAAGCTTCTGCCTCTTCTCCTGCCGCTCCTCTACGGCTATGTCGTCTACCGGTTTTCCGTGCGCAACACACTGAAAGCGCTGGATGCAAAGTCCACAGAGCTGGCCGATCCGGCCTTCCAGCCCGTCCTTGAGCGCCTCGCCGTGGCCCTCGGCATCCCGCGTGTTCGGGTTCATCTCTATGAGATCGAGCCGGTCAACGGCCTCGCCGCGCCAGACGGGCGCATCTTCATAACACGCGGATTTTATGAGAAATTTCGCTCGCGAGAAGTCTCCGCAGAAGAGTTGGCCAGCGTGATCGCCCACGAGCTGGGCCATGTCGCCCTCGGCCACTCCCGCCGTCGTATGATCGACTTTTCCGGTCAAAATGCCATGCGCATGGCCCTCGGCGCGGTGCTCTCGCGCTTCATACCCGTGATCGGCTTCTGGCTCGCCAATTTCGCCACAAGCCTGCTCGCCGCCCGCCTCTCGCGCTCTGACGAATACGAGGCCGACGAATACGCCGCCGCCTTGATGACCAAGGCAGGCTTTGGCGTCACGCCCCAAATCGCGCTGTTTCACAAGCTGGAGAGCCTCACAGGCGCCGTTGCAGGCCGCCCGCCCGCATGGCTCTTGAGCCACCCCAAAACAGAAGAGCGTATACAAGCGATCCGCGCCCTCGAGAGACGCTGGCAGAAGGCCTAAGACAAGGCTTTCGCAAGGCGCGGCAAGCGGGCCTTCTTGAGCAGGCCGCGCATCTCCCACCTGCGCCCAGACAGCGCAGAGGCCTTCGCCAAAATCCGCTCCGCCACAGACGATACCAGCTCGGGTTGCGCCGCCCAAAGCCCACGCAAATAGGCGTCAGGGTCCATCAGGCTCAAACCTTCTTCCGCTAGGATTTGAGCAGGAAAGTCTTTTTTATTCAGTGTGATAATCGCATCTGCCGACCCTGCGACCGCCGCCGCAAGCACATGAATATCGTTTTGATCAGGCAGCCAAAGTCGCGCCTTCAGCCCCTCGCCATAGCGCACCCGCGCGTTCGGCCAACGGGCGTTGAGCAGCGCAATTTCGCCCTCGGCAAAGGCCCGTGCCCCAGCCTCGTGTTTCTCGGCAGTATGCGCCCACTCGCCCTCAATTTCGGCAGACCACAAAGGCTCGAACGCCCCCGCGTCCGCCACGCCAAGCAGCATTTCGCGCATCACAGTCGGGTACAGCACACAAGTGTCAAGCAGCAGCTTCACAGGCGGTAAAACAACGCTTTGAGATAGCCACTTTCCGCCAGCTGCGGCATCAAAGGATGGTCAGGCCCTGCAAAGCCCGTATGGATGAGCTGGCTCGTGCGCCCCGCTCGGCCAATGCCACGGCTTGAGGCGGCGCGAAACTTGCTCAGATCGGCGGCATGAGAGCAAGAACAGAGGCCCAGATAGCCGCCGTCCTTCACCAAAGCCGCAGCCAGCCGCGCAATCCGCTCATAAGCGCGCAGCCCTGCATCAAGGGCCTTTTTTGAGGGTGCAAACGCCGGCGGATCACAGATCACGACGTCAAACTTGCGCCCCTCTTCCGCCAAGGCCACAAGCGCGTCGAACGCATCTGAAACACGTGTTTCAAAGCGCTCGGCCACGCCTGAGGCCTTCGCGCCCTCAGTGGCCAACTCAAGCGCAGCCGCTGATCCGTCCACAGCCAGAGCGCGCGTCGCCCCCCCCGCCAAAGCAGCAAGGCCAAACCCGCCAACATGAGAAAAAACATCAAGCACATCAGCGCCTTGGCTCAGCTTCGCGGCAAAAGCCTGATTGTCGCGCTGATCAAAAAAGATCCCTGTTTTTTGGCCGCCCGTCAGGTCGGCCATATAGGTCGCACCGTTCATTTTGACTGGCACAGGACCACTTGGGGCCGCGCCCGCCAGAACAGCGCTCACATCGTCCAAACCTTCCAAGCCACGGGCGCGGCCGGCGGCGTTTTTCAGTATGGTTGTGATCCCGCCAAGCCCGAGCAGGGCCTCGCACAGCGCGTCGAGCTTCATCTCGGCCCAAGCCGCATTGGGCTGCAACACCACAGTATCGCCAAAGCGGTCAATCACTACACCAGGAAGCCCATCGGCCTCGGCGTGAACAAGGCGATAAAACGGCTCGTCATAAAGGCGCTCGCGCATATCAAGCGCGCGGAGCAGCTTGCCAGCAAACCATTCAGCATCAATCACAGCGTTTACATTGCGTTCCAGCATACGCCCTGAAATACGGCTCTCGGCATTGAAGCCAACCAGCCCCAGAGGCGCGCGATCCGCGTCTTCCAAAAGCACAATCTCGCCCTTGGCGATAGCTTTGGTGCGGCGGTCTAGCACGAGTTCATTGTCAAACACCCAAGGCGCGCCATGACGAATCTTGCGCGCGTCTGCTTTGGGTTTGAGGCGGATAACGGAATAAGGGAGCTGTGTCATACAGCCCCCTTACATCACTTTTCCAAGGTTGTGAAAGCCTTAGTAGAGGCGATCAAAAGATGCTTCTGGCGCCAAAGAGGTTGTGATCTGCTGATTGCGGCTCACGCTCTCTTCAGGCGCGGCTGTGGCTGAAAGTTCTTTGCGAATAACGCGCGTCAGATGGACGCTCACCCGTTTTTTCTGCGTCTCTCCGCGCGCATCTGCTGCTGCGGCCTCTTCTCCGCCAAACGCTTTCAAATCAGTTTTGATTTTACGAGATGGCATAAGCTCAAGGCCCGTCGCAGGATCAACGACACTCAGCATGAACGTTATCGAGTGATTGCCGCCAATACTATAGCGCGCCCTGTTGGTCACACTATGAAAGCGCAAGACATCAATCTCGACAATGGCAGATTGCCCCTGCGTGAAATCCTGCGTTGCGGCTTTAGCGCTGGCTTCAAAGATAGCGCCGACTTGCTCATACCGGTCACCGCGCAGATCACCGCGCCAGACAATATCCGCAACAGGGTAAAAGACTTCGGCCTCAGACACGCGCAGATCCTGTGATACATTTACAGTAATGCCCTGCACAGCCAAAGGCTGGTTGTAAAATTGTTGCTCTTTACCGCCCATAAAGGGCGCATTTCGGGTGGCGACATCCATAGTCGCACAGCCAGAAACACTCAGGCCCATAGCGACAACAAGTGCTGCTTTGATAGGTTTCATTTTGTCCTCCTGGGGCGTGTGCCCGCTCAAATACTTGAGATGGAGAATGGGAGGGCAATAGGACAACTTTAAGGCAGATTATAGGTTATTGCTTGGCACGAACGGGTGTATCCACTGCGCCACACTCAGATGAGAGTCCTGATTTTATTTGAAAATCAGAGGCGTCGCGCTTGCCATCCGCCGCGTCGGCGCGGGCGGTCCTGTGAGGCAAGCCCCTCTTCCAATACTGTGTTCATGGGGTGACCCTCGCAGGTATGGCGCGCCAAAAGCAAGGCAATCGTCTCTCTTTGATCAAGCTCGTCAGGCAGGCTCAGCGCCCAATCCAGAAAGATCGAACGGCATTCAGACGCCGTAATGCCTTCGATATTATAAGCTTCCCGTATCAAAGCTTTGGGATCGTAAATATCACCCTTCATCGTCCGCTCCCTTAAGATTGGCCTCAATTACTTTTGCCGCCGTTGCGGCACAGCTTTGCAACTCCGCCTGCAAAGAGGCAAGGTCTTTCGCCCCAGTCTCACGCAGCACAAGCTCGGTTGGCCCCTCGCCCGCCGTCGCTGCGTCAAACGGAATGTCAGACAGGAAGCGCGTCGTAAGATTGAGCGCCCAGAAGAGTCGATAAGCCCGCATCAAACTCTCGCTTTGTGCCTTGTCAATCAACCCAGCCCTCACAAGCCCCTTTACGCCGGCTTGCACCCGCAGGCTTGAAACCCCACCCACGAGCGCTCCCATCTGTGAAAACAGCTCGATGTCCTGCAAACGTCCTGCGCCGTTTTTTGCGTCCCACGGTCCGCTCGGAGCCTTGGCGGCCGCGATCTTGACGCGCATTTCAGAGACCCCTGTTACACTGCGCCCATGATCTTGGCCCTTTTCGGCCAAAAGCTGTTTGCGAAAGGCAACAAAATCTTGCCCCAAGCTCTCCAGCCCACAAATCGGACGCGCCCGCACCAGTGCAAGATGTTCCCAGAGCCAGGCTTCACCCTCCTGATAGGCCTTAAACGCTGGCCAGCTTGTGGCGACAGGGCCTTGGTTCCCAGACGGGCGCAGACGCATATCAAGCTCATAAAGCCGCCCTTCCGCCATTGGCGCACTCACAGCCGTGACCAACGCCTGCGTGAGCCTCGCATAATAGGGCCGCGTCGCCAGCGGGCGGCGGCCCTCTGACATCTCCGCCTCTTCAGGGTCATATATCACAATAATATCAAGATCAGACGCGCTTGTAAGCCGTCCGGCCCCGAGCGACCCCATACCAATCACTGTCGCGCCCTTGCCTGGGGGCGGACCATGCTTTTCTGCAAACTGCGCAACAACATCTGGCCAAAGCGCGCGCAAAACAGCTTCGGCAAGCTCGGCATATTGCCCGCCGGCCTCATCAGCCCCCGTCAAGCCGCGCAAAAAATGCACGCCGATCCGAAAATGCCATTCCTTCTTAAAACGCCGCGCAACATCAAGCTTGCGCTCGTAGTCCCGCTCTGCCGACAAAAGCGCCGCAAGCTCCGCCGAGAGAACACCCGCCCCTTTCCAATCGGCAAAGAAATCTCCACCAATCACGGCATCAAACACCCCAGCATTGCGACTGAGGTGTTGTGCGAGCGCGGGCGCCGTACCGGCAATATCCACAATTAGGTTCACAAGTTGCGGGTTGGCTTCAAAGAGCGAAAAAAGCTGCACGCCAGCTGGCAAACCAGCCAAAAAACCATCAAACGCCAAGAGCGCACCATGCGGATCGGCAGACTTCGCCAAAGCGCGCAAAATATCCGGTTTCAGACGATTGAAAATTTGCGTCCCCCGCTCTGACCTGAGCGCTGCATAGCTCGGCCAACGGCTGATCACTTCGCCGTCCAGCTCGGGCATCTCAGGCACAGGCGCAACAGCATCTGGCGCAAAAAAGCCCTCGGTCAGCGCGTGCACCTCGTCAAGCCGTTCCGTCAACTCGCGTTCAAGAGCGGCGCGCTCTCGGCCCATAAAGGCGGCCAGCTGCTCCATACCTTCGCCTGTTGTCGGCAACAAATGGGTCTGCTGATCCGCGATCATTTGCACACGGTGTTCGACATCGCGATGTGCGCGGTAATGGCGCGCCAGTGTCTCGGCCACATCCTCAGGAACCCAGCCTTTTTGCGCCAAAACCCCAAGTGCGGGCACAGTGCCACGCAGGCGCAAATCAGTGTCGCGGCCACCCGAAATAAGTTGGCGGGTCTGGGTGAAAAACTCAATCTCGCGAATCCCCCCGCGCCCGAGCTTCATATTGTGGCCCATCAGGTCGATTTTGCCGCCAAGCCCCTTATGCTCACGAATGCGCAGCCGCATATTATGCGCATCTTCAATCGCGGCAAAATCAAGATGCTTGCGCCAGACAAACGGGCGCAGCGTTTCCAAAAAGGCCTCACCGGCGGCCATGTCGCCCGCCCCGCAGCGCGCCTTGATATAGGCGGCGCGCTCCCATGTGCGCCCGAGGCTCTCATAATAGCTTTCTGCTGCGTCCGCAGCCATGCACACAGGCGTCACAGCAGGATCAGGGCGCAGCCTCAGATCGGTGCGAAAGACATAGCCCTCTGCGGTGCGGTCATTGAGCATAGCACTCATGCCACGTGTCGCCTTGATAAAGGCCTTGCGCGCTTCAAAGAAGTCATCGCGCTCAAAGCGGGTCTCATCAAAGAGGCAAATTAGGTCGATATCGGACGAATAGTTCAACTCATATGCGCCCATCTTGCCCATCGAGAGCACAAACATACCCCCAAGTGTCTCAAGATCGTCCATATCCATACCAGGCAATTTGCCGCGCCGTATTTCTGCGCCTAAAGTGGCGCGCAAACTCAACTGGACCGAGAGATCAGCAAAATTTGTCAGTGCGCCCGTGACCTCTTCCAGCGCCCAGACGCCACCAAGATCGGCCAGCCCTGTCAAAAGAGCCACACGCTTCTTTGCACGGCGCAATTCACTTGGCAAATCGGGTGCGCCAACCTCGTGAAGCCGTGCGAACTCGGCCTCAAGCGCAGCCTCAGGCGCATCAAAAGCGGCCGTCATCCAAGCCGCTTCGCGCGCCATCAGAGAGAGCAGATAGGGGCTGCACCCTGCCGCCCCCTCGACAAGCTTGGCCAGATCACCGCCCACACCTCCAAAAAGCGCGCGCCCCTCCGCGCCGCGCTCTGCGTCATAAGCCCTTGGCAGGCGGGTGATTTTCTGTGCAAATCCCATGCCTGAAGATGCGCTGCGTCGAAGTCCGCGTCAATCGCGAAGAGGAGCCGAACCATGTCAAAAAGTCTCAAACGCGTGAGCGCGGCTCTTGAAGGGGAAGCGACAGAAATCCGCGAAACAGGCGAGGCCAAAACCGCGCAGCAAGCCGCCGCCGAACTCGGCGTTGAGGTCGATCAAATCGCAAAGTCGATCATCTTTCAGGGCCAAACCACAGGCGAGGCTCTTCTGTTTGTTACGGCTGGTGGCAATCAGGTCTGCGAACACAAGGCTGCAGCCCTCGCAGGCGAACCTCTCGGGCGTGCCGACGCGGCACTCGTGCGTGCCCAAACAGGCTTTGCTATCGGCGGTGTTTCTCCGCTCGCACACAAGGCCGCGATCCGAAGCTTTTTTGACCTACGCCTGATGGATTTCGCCCTCATTTGGGCCGCAGCAGGCACGCCACACCATGTCTTCAGCCTCACACCTGCCCGTCTCTTGGAAAAATCTAAAGCGCAACTATCTGATTTTTATACACAAAAATAATAAATGTAAACTATATTAACATAGCGCCTTGCGGGATGCTGAGCAAATACCAATATTAGGAATGTGAACGACATTCACATTCAGACACCAACCCGTAAGGAGATTTAACTATGACACAGGCCGTTCCCTATTCTTCCCCCTCCCAAGGGTGGTTTGCCCGCGCCGAGGCTTGGCTTGATGACAAAGGTAAGGGCGCTTGGATCGCCGCTATGGTCCTCAGCTTTATCGCATTCTGGCCCATTGGCCTCGCGCTCTTGTTTTACATGATCACAACCAAGCGCCTTGGCTCAGGGTCTTGTCGTAAAGGCCGAGGCAAGCGCCATACACGCTTCACAGCCACACGCGCCTCTGGCAACACAGCTTTTGACGCTTACAAAGAAGAAACGCTGCGCCGCCTTCAAGAAGAACAGCATAGTTTTGAAGCCTTCCTAGAGCGCTTGCGCGATGCCAAAGACAAGGCCGAGTTTGACCAGTTCATGGACGAACGCGCCGAGGCTCACACCGCCGGCGAAGAGCGCGCGACAGAAAAAGCCTAACAAACCCCGCTTGGCCCTCCTATCATGAGGGCCAAGACCGTTTTCACGAGGATATGATGAACAGCCAAAGCTTTGAGTTGCCCGACCCGCATTACCAGCCAGAATTTTACGCCGACGTGCCGCTCAAGCGGTTGATATCATGGGCGATTGATACAGTCGTTATCGTTATTCTCGTTGTGTTGATCTTGCCGTTTACAGCCTTCACGGGGCTTTTCTTTCTGCCCCTACTGGGTTTCTTGGTCAATTTCGCCTACCGCGTGATCTGCCTTGCCAATGGCTCCGCCACACTCGGGATGCGCGTCACAGCGATTGAGTTTCGCAATCGCCAAGGCGCCAGATTTGCCCTGTCGGATGCGCTCCTCCACACGCTCGGCTACACATTGTCTTGGATGTTCCCCCTCGCACAATTTGTCTCTGTTATTTTTATGGCCTCCCAAGAACGCGGCCAAGGCCTCACCGATATGGTGCTTGGATCCGTCGCGCTCAACCGACGCGCAGCCTGAGCTCTGCAAACAAAAAAGCGGCCGCCCAATCTCTCGGGCGGCCGCCTTTTGTTTAAAGCGTGAAGCTTACTCCAGCGTCAGCGCCACAAACCGTGGCTCACCCGCGCGGCGCACGAGCAAGAGCAGAGACTTTCGCCCAGCCTCTTTCGCCGCTTCGACTTGTGCCTGAAGCTCCGCCGCTGTCGCAATCTTTTGCTGCCCTGCCTCGGTGATCACATCACCGGCGCGCAAGCCTTTCTCAAAGGCCTCGGCGGCTTCGTCCACATCGGTGACAACCAAACCGTTGGCATCCGATCCAAGCTCAAGCTGCTCGCGCAGATCGTCCGTCAGTGGCGCAAGCTTGAGGCCCATCATCTCCAGTTCCTGAACCTCGCCCTGATCACCTGCGTCCTCTTCCATGGGCGCACCACTGCCTTCGGCGTCTTCGCGGCGGCCAAGCGTAATCTTCAGCGTCTGGGTCTTGCCCTCGCGAAACACAACCACCCGAACGGTTTTGCCCACATCGGCATTGCCCACCGTGCGCACAAGCCCGCGTGTATCTTCCACATCAACGCCATCAAAACTCATGATCACATCTCCCGAAAGCATCCCTGCGTCTTTCGCAGGCCCGTCAGGAACATCTGTCACAAGCGCACCAGCCGTCTTCTCAAGTCCAATCGCCTCGGCGACATCCTCAGACACATCCTGAATCCGCACACCAAGCCAGCCCCGACGCGTCTCGCCAAAGTCGCGCAACTGGTTGACGACGCGCGTCACCACATTTGACGCCATAGAAAAGCCGATCCCGATTGAGCCACCATTGGGGCTGAGAATAGCGGTGTTTACACCCACGACTTCACCCTCCATGTTGAAAAGAGGCCCGCCCGAGTTGCCACGGTTGATCGCCGCATCGGTCTGGATGTAGTCGTCATATGCGCCTTGCAGCGCGCGATTGCGCTGGCTGACAATCCCCGCCGAAACAGAGAAGCCCTGCCCAAGCGGGTTGCCCACAGCCAAGACCCAGTCGCCGACACGCGCGGTGTCTGAGTTGCCAAAAGGCACAAAGGCCAGCGGCGTGTCACTCTCGACTTTCAAAAGTGCGATGTCTGTTTTCGGGTCGGTCCCGATCACTTTGGCTTCCAGCTCTCCACCTTCGAAAAACTCGATGATGATCTCGTCTGCGCCTTCAATCACGTGGTTGTTGGTGACGATGTAGCCATCTTCGGAGATCACAAACCCCGAGCCAAGCGCCGAAGAACGGCGTGGGCGGTTGCCCTGTCCGTTGCGGTCCTGAAACTCCCGGAAGAAGTCCTCAAACGGGCTGCCATCCGGCACAATCGCCCCTGGCCCCGTGCCGCGTGCCACCATCGTTGAGGTGGTGATGTTTACCACTGCAGGGCTGACCTTGTCGGCCAAGTCAGCAAAACTGTCAGGTCGCGCCTGCGCCGCAATGACCTGCGCCATCACAAGCCCCGCAGCCAGCATCATCAACCAAAGCGCGCGCACAACGCCCGCCTCAGCCGTCTTCATCGCAATAACTTTTGTTGCCTGTCTCACACTGATGCTCCTTTATCTCGTGTGATCATTCCACGCCAAGCGGCGCGGGTTCAATCTCGTATATATGTAAACTAGGATGTTTCATTATCAACGCCAAGCTTGCGCACCGACGCTCAAACGCGCGTGATCAAGGCGTGAAGGGGCAGAAATATGCCAAAGCTCAGGCCCCAAGCGCCTTGCCTCCCCAGACCAGAAGCAACCCAAGCACCATCATCAGCGCGCCAATCATGCGCCGCGCCTCTGGCGGCAGCGCCCGCAGCGCGCGCAACATCTCCTCAATAAGTGAAGGGGCCAGCACATAGACCAGCCCCTCCAGAAGTAGCACCAGCCCGAGGGCCAGAAGGGCAGTTGCCCAAATCGTCATCAGTTGCCGTTTTCGTTCTTCAGATAGTTGAAGAACTCTGAGTCAGGCGACATGACCATGCTTGTGTTGTTGCCCGTAAGCGCGCCGCGATAGGCGTTGAGCGAGCGGTAAAACTCGAAGAACTCCTGATCCGCACCATAGGCCTCGGCAAAAATCGCGTTGCGTTGCGCATCGGCCTCGCCTCGGATGATCTCGGCTTGGCGGTTGGCATCAGAGGTGATTTCAACACGGGTTCTGTCGGCTTGCGCGCGCACGCGCTGCGCCGCTTCATTACCACGGGCAATCTCGTCTGCCGCTTCGCGTTCCCGCTCGGCCTGCATCCGCGAGAATGTCGCCGCGAGGTTGGCGTTGGGCAGGTCAGTGCGCTTGAGGCGCACGTCGATCACTTCAATCCCCAAGGACCGCGCTTCGGCAATCGCACCGTTGCGAATACGCAGCATCAGCGCGGCACGATCAGAACTCAAGATGTCGTTGGACGACACCGTCCCCAAGACTTCGCGCGTTTCCGAACGCAGGATCGAGTCAAGCCGGCGGCCCGCCACTTCTATGGCCTGATCGCCGCCCGCACCTGTCGCCTGACGGAACTGCTCCACATCAGTAATGCGGTAGCGCGCAAAGGCGTTCACTTCAAGGCGGCGGTCGTCTGACGGTGTCACCTGAAGTTGCGGAATATCGCGGCTCAGGATGCGGTTGTCATAGCGGATAACCTCTTGAATCAGCGGGATCTTAAACGCCAGACCCGGCTCGTCCTTGATATCTACAAGGCGCCCGAATTGCAGAACCAGAGCCTTTTCACGCTCGTCCACAATGAAGATAGACGAGAGCAAACCGGCAAGCGCCAGCACAATCACTGGCAGGATATATGTTGTCGAGCGCATCAGTTGCTCCCTCCTGTTGGCGTGGTTGTGTTGCGGCGCAGCTCGTTGAGCGGCAGATAAGGCACAACGCCCCCTTGCCCGCTCGCATTGCCATCGAGGATGATTTTATCAACGTTACCAAGCACTTCTTCCATCGTTTCCAGATAGAGACGCTTGCGTGTCACTTCTGGGGCTTTGGAATACTCGCTCAAAACAGCGGTAAAGCGGCTGGCTTCACCCTGTGCTTCGTTAACAACTTGGGCGCGATAAGCTTCGGCCTCTTCAAGCACCTGCGCAGATTCACCGCGCGCCGCCGCAAGGACGGTGTTGGCGTAGGCATCAGCCTGCTTTTCAAGACGGTCACGATCCTGCTCGGCAGATTGCACAGCAAAGAAGGCCTGTTTCACTTCTTCGGGCGGATCAGCCTTGTCAAAGTTCACACGCACGATGTTCACGCCACTGCTGTAGCTGTCGAGCGTGGTCTGGATCAGATCCTTGAGACGGTCGGCAATCGGGCCACGGTCACGGTTGAGGATCGGAGCCAGTTCGCTTTGTGCGATAATCTCGCGCATCGCAGATTCCGAAACAGCCCGAATGGTGGCCTGAGGCTCCCGCAGGTTAAAGAGGAACTCTTCGGCGTTATTGATGTTCCACACAACTTGGAAATCGATGTCGACGATGTTTTCATCCCCCGTCAGCATAAGGCCCGCGTCCGCACCTGTGCCGCCACCGATATCTTCGGTGTTTTCACGTGTCACAGGCATAACTTCCGCTGTCACAACAGGCCATGGGGCAAAGTTAAGGCCCGGTCCACCCACACAGGGGCTGTTGCATTCGCCAAGGAACAGCTCAACCGACTGTTCTTCAGGCTTCACAGTGTAAAAGCTCTGGAAAAGCCAGAGCGCGACAGCCACCAGAAGGCCAAGGCCCACGGTGCCACGGTTGAGCGAGGGGCCGTCACCGCCGCTTTGGCCGCCACGGTTCCCACCATTTCCGCCACCACGACCGCCCATCAGGACGCGCAACTGCTCTTGGCCTTTTTTCATCAATTCATCGATTTCGGGGATCGGCGAAGGCTCTTCGCTCGGAGGCCTGCGCCCACCGTTTGGCCGCTGGTCGCGCCCGTTATCCCCGTTATCGTTTCCGCCGCCGCCCCAAGGGCCGCCAGAATTCCCTGCCATCTACAGATTTCCCCTCTGTTTAAAGTCTTTAAGACGCTATGTCTTAACTTGTGTGCCTCTGCCACCATTTCAACCCTTTTGGTAAGGATTAAGACCGCCGCACAGGCTCTTTCAATGTGACAAGCTCTTCGCTCATCGTCGGGTGCACCGCAACGGTGCGGTCAAAGTCTTCCTTTGTTGCCCCCATCTTTACAGCAATCCCCGCCAGCTGGATCATCTCGCCAGCGCCCGCCGCGACAATATGACAGCCCAGAACCTTGCGGCTCGCTTGCGACACCACCAGCTTCATCAAGACACGGTTTGAGCGCCCCGCAAAGCTCTGCTGCATCGGCTTGAACGAGGCACAATAAACTTCAATCGCCTCCTGCGCAGCGGCCTCTTCCTCGCTTAGCCCCACAGTGCCCATCTCTGGCTGCGTGAAAATCGCGGTGGGAATGAGGTCGTGGTCAGGCTTTGTCGGGTTGCCGTTAAACACCGTCTCCACAAAAGCCATGCCCTCACGGATCGCCACAGGCGTCAGGTTCACACGGTCGGTCACATCGCCCACGGCATAAATGCTTGGCACTTTGGTCTGGCTGTAGTCATCCACCAAAACCTTGCCATTGCGGCCCAGCTCCACACCAACGGCCTCAAGGCCCATGTCTTCTGTGTTGGGCGCACGGCCCGTGGCAAACATGACTTGCTCAAAGACTTCCTCGTGTCCATTCGTTGAAATCACGCGGATACCGCCATCCACTTTCTCCATCTCAAGAATGTTCGTGCCAAGATGCAACTTCACACCGTTCTCGATCATCTCTTCAGAGACGAGCCCGCGGGCTTCGTCGTCAAAGCCACGCAAAATTTGCGCACCGCGATAATACTGCGTCACATCCACACCAAGCCCGTTCATGATCCCTGCAAATTCACAGGCGATGTAGCCGCCCCCGAGGATCAGCATATTCTTGGGCAGGCGCTCCAGATGAAATATCTCGTTTGAGGTGATGGCGTGCTCCGCGCCCTTCATATCAGGCTTCACAGGCCGCCCGCCCATGGCGAGCAGAATGTGTTTGGCGCTTCTGCGTGTCCCGTCAGACAGCTCAACCTCATGCGCACCAACCACTTTGGCCCGCGCATCAAAGCTTTCAACACCGTTGTTTTTGAGAATGCCGCGATAGACATTTTCCAAGCGGTCAAGCTC
>NZ_CBFHPP010000007.1:88743-103196 GCF_965657785.1 Lentibacter sp. | reverse complement strand
CACATCGCCGATGGCGTAGAGGCCTGCCACATTGGTTTGCCAATGGGTGTTGGTTTTGATCTGGCCACGGGGGGTCATTTCGACGCCGAGCGCGTCAAGGCCGAGGCCGTCGACGTAGGGCTTGCGGCCTGTGGCGACGAGGACGATATCGGCTTCGATGGTGGCTTCGGTCTCGTCCTTTTTGGTTTTGTAAGTGACGGTCGCCTTGCCTTTGCCCGCTTTGGCAGACTGGACGGCGGCGCCCATGACGAAGCTGAGGCCCTGCTTCTCCAGGATGCGCTTGAATGTGCGCTGCACGTCGGCGTCCATGCCGGGGGTGATTGCGTCCATATATTCGACGACTGTGACCTCGGAGCCGAGGCGGGCATAGACAGAGCCAAGCTCAAGCCCGATGACGCCTGCGCCGATGACCACCAGTTTCTTGGGAATTTTGGCGAGGGTCAGCGCGCCTGTGGAGGAGACGATTGTTTTCTCGTCGATCTCGACACCGGGGAGGGTGGCGGGGGCGGAGCCTGAGGCGATGACGATATGTTTGGCGTCGTGGAGCGCGTCGCCGACTTTCACTTTGCCAGCCTCCGGGATGGAGCCCCAGCCTTTGAGCCAGTCGATTTTGTTTTTCTTGAAGAGAAACTCGATGCCGCCTGTGTTCTGGCCGATGGTGTCGTCTTTATAGGCGAGCATTTGTTTCCAGTCGACCGAGGGGCTTTTGCCCTTGAGGCCCATGGCGGCGAAGTTGTGCTCGGCTTCGTGCAGCATATGGGAGGCGTGCAGAAGCGCCTTGGAGGGGATGCAGCCGACGTTGAGGCAGGTGCCGCCCAAAGTTTCGCGGCCCTCGACCACGGCTGTTTTGAGGCCGAGCTGGGCACAGCGGATGGCGGAGACATAGCCGCCGGGGCCTGCGCCGATGATGATTACGTCATATGATGCCATGGGGTGGCTCCTTTTGGTCTGTGGGGGGAGGGGCGTTGCCCCTCTTGGCCTTTGGCCAATTCACCCCAGGATATTTGAGGCAAACAGAAAGTCAAAACAGGGCTGCGAACAGCATGAGAAGGGTGGCGAAAAAGCCTATGGCCCAGATGAGGGAGCGCCAGGGGCGCAAGCCATAGGCATAGGCGGGAACATAGGCCACGCGCGCGGCGAGGTAGGCCCAAGCGCAGGCGGCTGTGAGGGGCGAGGCGGCTTGGCCGAGCGTGACCACGAGCACCGCGATTGTGAAGAGGATGAGGCTTTCGAAGTGGTTACTCAGGGCGCGGCCCAAGCGGGCGGTTGTGGGCGACATCTCGCGGCTGGGCGGGCGGTCACGCGCAGACATGGTGTATCCGGGGCCAAGCTCGAGATTGGCAGGGATGGCATAGAGCACGAATTGGCCCAGTTGCAGAAGGGCGGCGAGCGCGAGGGCGGTGAGCTCTGGGGTCATGCGGTGGGCGCTCCGGTGTTTGGGGAGGTGGGGCGCGCGCAGAGGAGGGCGCGCGCCCCGAGTGGGTTTAGAGATCCATCAGGAGGCGCTGCGGGTCTTCCAGCGCTTCTTTGACGCGCACGAGGAATGTGACCGCGCCTTTGCCGTCGACGATGCGGTGATCATAGCTCAGCGCGAGATACATCATCGGGCGGATCACAACCTGACCGTTGATCGCCATCGGGCGGTCCTGGATTTTGTGCATTCCGAGGATGCCTGATTGTGGCGGGTTGAGGATCGGTGAGGACATCAGCGAGCCGTAGACGCCACCGTTTGAGATGGTGAAGGTTCCGCCTTGCATTTCGGCCATGGAGAGCTTGCCGTCGCGGGCGCGGCGGCCCTTTTCGCCAATGGCTTTTTCGATGGCGGCGAAGCTCATCTGGTCGACGTCGCGGATCACAGGGACAACGAGGCCTGTCGGCGTGCCTGCGGCGATGCCCATGTGGACGAAGTTTTTATACACAACATCGGTTCCGTCGATCTCGGCATTGACTTCAGGCACTTCTTTGAGGGCGTGGACGCAAGCCTTTGTAAAGAAAGACATAAAGCCGAGGCGCACGCCGTGCTTTTTCTCGAACTCGCCTTTATACTGGTTGCGCAGCGCCATCACGGCCGTCATGTCGACTTCGTTATAGGTCGTCAGCATAGCGGCTGTGTTTTGCGCCTCTTTGAGGCGGCGGGCGATGGTCTGGCGCAGGCGGGTCATTTTGACACGCTCTTCACGGGCGGCGTCATCGGCCGCAACAGGCGCGCGGGGCGCTTGGGCTGCGGGGGCGGGGGCCGCTGCGGCGGCAGAGCCTGCGGAGGCGGCGGCTTTCATAACGTCTTCTTTCATGATCCGTCCGTCTTTGCCTGTGCCGGCGACGGCATTGGCGGAGAGGCCTTTTTCGGCCATCATTTTCTCAGCTGAGGGCGCATTTTTGGCGCCTGCTGTGGCGGTGGCCTGCGCAGGCGCGGGGGCGGCAGCGGCAGGCGCGGGGGCGGCGGCTGTAGCGCCTTCGCCTGCGCTGATCACGCCGAGCTTTGCGCTGGCGTCAACCGTTGCGCCTTCGGCGGCCGTGATCTCTGTGAGAACACCTGCGGCGGGGCTTGGCACTTCGACGCTGACTTTGTCTGTCTCAAGCTCGCAGAGCATTTCGTCTTGGGCGACGGTATCGCCGACTTGCTTGAACCACGTCGACACTGTCGCCTCTGTGACGCTTTCGCCGAGTGTCGGCACCATGACATCTACCGCAGCGGCAGAGGCGGCGGCGGCGGGCGCGGCGGCGGCTTTTGGCGCAGCTGCGGCGGCTTCGCCTTCGGTGATTGTGGCGAGCAGCGCGTCAACGCCCACGGTCTGGCCCTCGGCGGCGACGATCTCGCCCAAAGTGCCAGCGGCGGGGGCGGGGACTTCGACTGTCACCTTGTCTGTTTCAAGCTCACAGAGCATTTCGTCGGCTTGGACCGCGTCACCCGGCTTTTTGAACCATGTGGCGACTGTGGCTTCGGTGACGGATTCACCCAGTGTAGGAACGCGAACTTCGGTCATGGGTTATTTCCCTTTTTTCAGTGTGAGCGCATCGTCAACGAGTGCGGCTTGTTGTGCTTTATGCGTGGAGGCAAGGCCTGTGGCAGGCGAGGCGCTTGCGGCGCGGCCTGCATAAGTCGGGCGGCCATGCTTGGCTTTGATGCGCCCGAGGACCCATTCGAGATTGGGCTCGATGAAGGTCCATGCGCCTTGGTTTTTCGGCTCTTCCTGACACCAGACCACCTCGGCGTTTTTGAAGCGCGACAGCTCCTTGACGACCGATTGGGCGGGGAAGGGATAGAACTGTTCCACGCGCATCAGGTAGATATCATCAATGCCGCGCGCGTCGCGCTCTTCGAGCAAGTCGTAATAGACTTTGCCCGAGCACATAACGACGCGTTTGATCTTGTCATCCTTGGCCAGAACCGTCTCGGAGTTGCCATATTGGGCGTCGTCCCAGAGGATGCGGTGGAAGCTTGAGCCTGTGGTGAACTCTTCAGCTTTGGAGACCGCGAGCTTGTGGCGCAAAAGCGACTTGGGCGTCATCAGGATCAGCGGCTTGCGGAAGGTGCGGTGCAGCTGGCGGCGCAGGATGTGGAAGTAGTTGGCCGGTGTTGTGCAGTTGGCGACGATCCAGTTGTCCTGGCCGCATTGCTGCAAGAAGCGCTCAAGGCGGGCCGACGAGTGCTCGGGACCCTGGCCTTCAAAGCCGTGTGGCAGAAGCACGGTGAGGCCCGACATCCGCAGCCATTTGCTTTCGCCCGAGGAGATGAACTGGTCAAACATGATCTGCGCGCCATTGGCGAAGTCACCAAACTGTGCCTCCCAGAGGGTGAGCGCGTTTGGCTCGGCCAGAGAGTAGCCATATTCAAAGCCGAGCACCGCATATTCAGACAGCATGGAGTCGATGACTTCATATTGGGCCTGACCAGCGCGGATATTGTTGAGCGGGTAATAGCGCTCTTCGGTGTCTTGGTTGAGGATGCCTGAGTGGCGCTGGGAGAAGGTGCCGCGGGTGGCGTCTTGTCCTGAAAGGCGGACAGGGTAGCCCTCAGACAGCAGCGAGCCAAAGGCCAGCGCTTCGCCTGTGGCCCAGTCAAAGCCCTCGCCTGTTTCAAACATCTGCGCCTTGCTTTCCAGCAGGCGGGCAACTGTCTTGTGAAGTGGCAGAGAGGCTGGGGTTGTGCTCAACGCGCGGCCGATCTCGGCGAAGGTCTCAGGCTTGATGGCGGTTTCGCCGCGCTGATACTCTTCTTTGTCGCGGTTGAGGTGAGACCACTTGCCATCCAGCCAATCGGCCTTGTTGGGCTTGTAGTCTTTGCCGGCCTCGAACTCCTCGCCGAGATGGGCTTGGAAGGCGGCTTTCATATCTTCGATTTCGCCCTCGGGGATGAGGCCGTCGCGCACGAGCGTCTCTGTATAGAGGCTGAGCGTGGTCTTTTGTTTTTTGATCTTTTTATACATGAGCGGGTTGGTGAACATCGGCTCGTCGCCTTCGTTGTGACCAAACCTGCGGTAGCAGAAAATATCGAGGACCACGTCCTTGCCGAACTTCTGGCGGAACTCTGTCGCCACGCGCGCAGCGTGAACCACGGCCTCGGGATCGTCGCCATTGACGTGGAAGATCGGCGCTTCGACCATCAGGGCGATGTCTGTGGGGTAGGGCGACGAGCGCGAGAAATGCGGCGCGGTGGTGAAACCTATCTGGTTGTTGACCACGATGTGCATGGTGCCGCCGGTGCGGTGGCCTTTGAGGCCCGAGAGGCCGAGGCCTTCGGCCACAACGCCTTGGCCTGCGAAGGCGGCGTCGCCGTGCAACAGAATGGCCATGACTTGCTTGCGCTCGGTGTCGCCGAGCTGGTCTTGCTTGGCGCGGACCTTGCCGAGAACAACAGGGTTCACGGCCTCAAGGTGGGAGGGGTTGGCTGTGAGGGAAAGGTGCACAGAGTTGCCGTCAAACTCGCGGTCCGAGCTTGCGCCGAGGTGATATTTTACATCGCCCGAGCCGTCGACGTCTTCGGGCTTGAAGCTGCCGCCCTGAAACTCGTTGAAGATCGCGCGGTAGGGCTTGCTCATCACGTTGGCAAGGACGTTGAGGCGGCCACGGTGGGGCATCCCGATGACCATCTCGCGAATGCCAAGCGCGCCGCCGCGTTTGATGATCTGCTCCATGGCAGGGATCAGGCTTTCGCCGCCATCAAGGCCGAAGCGCTTGGTGCCCATGTATTTGACATGAAGGAATTTTTCAAAGCCCTCGGCCTCAACCATCTTGTTGAGGATCGCCTTGCGGCCTTCACGGGTGAACTTGATTTCCTTGTCGTAGCCTTCGATCCGCTCTTTCAGCCAGCCCGCTTCTTCGGGGTTGGAAATATGCATATATTGCAGCGCGAATGTGCCACAATAGGTGCGGCGGACGATCTCGAGGATCTGGCGCATATTGGCAAAATCAAGCCCCAGCACCTTATCAATGAAGATCGGGCGGTCCATATCGGCGTCTGTGAAGCCGTAAGATTTCGGGTCAAGCTCGGGGTGGGGCGTGTGCTCGGTCAGGCCGAGCGGATCGAGATTGGCGATAAGGTGGCCACGGATCCGGTAGGCGCGGATGATCATCAGTGCGCGGATGCTGTCGAGCACGGCTTGGCGCACGGTGGCATTTGTGGCATCCACGCCCGCTTTGGAGGCGCCTGCCTCGATCTTTTTGGTGGCGGCTTTGACTTCGGTGTCTTCCCATTCGCCAGTCAGCGCTTGGGTCAGCTCGTCGTGGGGCACAGGCGGCCAGTCGGCGCGCGCCCAGCTCGGGCCTTTGGCCTCGGCCTTGACGTCAAGCTCGGCATCTCCGAGCGCACCAAAGAAGGTGCGCCATGCCTCGTCAACCGATGCGGGATCGGCGGCATATTGGCCGTAAAGCTGCTCCAGATACTCGGCATTGTGGCCTTGCATGAAGGAGGAGGCGTGAAACTGGTCGTTGGAAGACTGGTCGGTCATGATGCACCTATGCGTTCGAGCGTTTGGTCTGCGCGTTTCTGGCTCGTGGCGTGTGAAAAGCAGCGGCACATGATGCGCCGCTGCCCCTGTCTTGGTTTATTTGCCGATCGCTTCAACAACGGCTTCGCCGAGGGTGGCGGGGCTGTCGGCAACGATGATGCCAGCTTTGCGCATGGCTTCGATCTTGCTTTCCGCGTCGCCCTTGCCGCCCGCGACGATGGCGCCAGCGTGGCCCATACGGCGGCCAGGAGGGGCTGTGCGGCCCGCGATAAAGCCGGCAGTCGGCTTCCAGCGGCCCTTTTTCTTTTGGGCGGCGAGGAATTCTGCGGCTTCTTCTTCGGCAGAGCCGCCGATTTCGCCGATCATGATCATGCTGTGGGTTTCGTCATCATCAAGGAACATATTCAGAACGTCGATATGCTCTGTGCCTTTGATGGGGTCACCGCCGATGCCGACAGCCGATGACTGGCCGAGGCCGAGGTCTGTCGTTTGCTTGACCGCCTCATATGTGAGCGTGCCCGAGCGGCTGACAACGCCGCAAGAGCCGCGCATATGGATGTGGCCCGGCATGATGCCGATTTTGCAGGCGCCGGGGGTGATCACGCCGGGGCAGTTCGGCCCGATCAGGCGGCTTTTGCTGCCTTCCAGCGCGCGCTGCACGCGCATCATATCGAGCACAGGGATGCCTTCTGTGATGCAAACGATCAGCGGCATTTCGGCGTCAATCGCCTCAAGGATAGAATCCGCGGCGAAAGGGGGCGGCACGTAAATCACCGAGGCATTAGCCTCTGTGACGTGCATGGCCTCATGGACCGAGTTGAAAACGGGCAGATCAAGGTGGCTTGTGCCGCCTTTGCCGGGCGTGACGCCGCCGACCATTTTGGTTCCGTAGGCGATGGCCTGTTCGGTGTGGAATGTGCCTTGCGAGCCGGTGAGGCCCTGACAGATGACTTTTGTGTTTTCGTTTACGAGGACTGCCATGTGTTTTGGTTCCTTAGCGTTATTTAGGCCGGCGTCATGCGGCGGATTGTTTGCGCAAAAGCGCTTGAATAGTGTCGTCGAGCATCAAATCGAGGGGGTTGATGAGCGAAACAGTGAACACCGTCGAACCATGTTCGTGCGACGGCTTTGTTGAGGGTGAAAGCCTTGTCAAACCTGCTCTCCTTGCAAGACATTCTTTTCAAATGTCACCTTTGTCAGCTTGGCGTGCCCCGTCAGAAATTTGATGATGGTCGATACAGGGTAGGCAACCTCATAATAAGCCCGTTTCAGCTTCTGACGAAGCAAAGCCATTCCCTGAGGGCGTTTGCGAACCCCCATATAAAGCGGGCTGCTGTCTGGTTCATTTCCCTGAACGATCATCGCGGGCATGATCTGGTATATTTTCATGCTCCGTGCTGTCGGTGAGGCGTTGGTGTTAAACAGGATATGATCCACCACCATGTTGAAAGGTTGGGATGCGAGAAGGCGTTTGGCTGCGCTCCGCGTAAGCATATACCCCGCCGCCCCCATATGCCGAGACAGAATGCGCGAGACAGTGCGCCCCCTGTAGCCTGTCTTGGGCGCTTCCATGAGAACTTTGGTGTTGGGGGAGCGCCAGCATTCGAGTTTGACGATATCTGCGTCAGCTGGCCACCAATCCAGGTTCTCAAGCCATGTTCCCAAGTCGGGTGAAATGAAGATGTCATCTTCCATCACGAGGCAATGGGACGCCTCAGACGCTAGAAACCGTTCCCACGCCTGAGCATGGGTGATCGTCGCGGCCATATTCGGCGTATGGAACGTGCCCCACGGGCCCTCAAAATTGCAGCGTGCCTGAATTTCGGCTTCGCCATGTTGGGTGTAATCGAAGGCAGGGTGAAACGTCACGTCAATGCCTGCCTCTGCCATTTCGGACTTCATATGAAGCCGACGGTCCTCTGCGCGTTCAAGGTTTGTCATTTCGATATGAACACTCATCGGATCGCTCCGACTGCGCGACAGGCAAGGCAGCCCTCTTGCACAGCTCCAGTGCTAAACTGGAAGCCTGGCTCGTCTGTGAGCTGTGCAAGGGGCCGACGGTGCATTCTGCTTACCCCTTAACCGCTTTCACGATTTTCTGAGCGCCGTCTTTGAGATTGTCAGCGGCGATCACATCAAGGCCAGAGTTGTTGATGATGGCTTTGCCTTCGTCAACATTGGTGCCTTCAAGGCGCACAACCAGCGGAACTTTGAGGCCGACTTCTTTCACAGCCGCGACAACGCCCTCGGCGATCACATCACAGCGCATGATGCCGCCGAAGATGTTGACAAGGATGCCTTTGACCTGTGGGTCGGAGGTGATGATTTTGAAGGCTTCGGTGACTTTCTCTTTGGTTGCGCCGCCGCCCACATCGAGGAAGTTGGCTGGCTCGGCGCCGTAGAGCTTGATGATATCCATGGTTGCCATGGCAAGGCCCGCGCCGTTGACCATGCAGCCGATTTCGCCGTCGAGCGCGATGTAGTTGAGGTCATATTTTGACGCCTCAAGCTCTTTTGGGTCTTCTTCTGTGGTGTCGCGCAGCTCGGCGATGTCGGCGTGGCGGTAGACCGCGTTGCCATCAAAGCTGACTTTGGCGTCGAGCACTTTCAGATCGCCGCCGTCTGTGACGATCAGCGGGTTGATCTCGAGCATCTCCATGTCTTTCTCAATGAAAGCTTTGTAGAGCTGGCCCATCAGCTGAACGCACTGTTTCACTTGTGCGCCTTTGAGGCCAAGCGAGAAAGCAATACGGCGGCCGTGGAAGGCTTGGTAGCCAGTGGCAGGATCGACCGAGAAGGAGAGGATCTTCTCAGGCGTCGCAGCGGCGACTTCCTCGATATCCATGCCGCCTTCTGTGGAGGAGACAAAAGAGATACGGCTGGTCTGGCGATCAACGAGCAGAGCGAGGTAAAGCTCTGTTTCGATGCCTGAACCGTCTTCGATATAGATACGGTTGACTTGCTTGCCCGCCGGGCCAGTCTGATGCGTCACAAGCGTGCGGCCGAGCATACGCTTGGCTTCTTCGGCGGCTTCTTCAACAGAGCGCGCCAGACGCACGCCGCCGGCTTCGCCTGCGTCAGCTTCTTTGAACTTGCCTTTGCCGCGCCCGCCCGCGTGGATCTGGGCTTTGACAACCCAGAGGGGGCCGTCCATTTCGCCTGCGGCTGTTTTGGCGTTTTCCGCTTTGAGGACAACGCGG
Organism: Lentibacter sp.; assembly: GCF_965657785.1. Lineage (GTDB taxonomy): Bacteria > Pseudomonadota > Alphaproteobacteria > Rhodobacterales > Rhodobacteraceae > Lentibacter. Next base: position 94,048 of record NZ_CBFHPP010000007.1, on the reverse strand, counting down.
CCATCTGAAACTGGCGCGCCGTAGGAGCGAAGCAGAGCTTTCGCTTGATACTCGTGGATGTTCATAGAGCTTTCCCGTCTGGTTGCTGCTGTTGGGGGTTTTACTCGCACAAGGTTTCCCAAAACCTAAGAGTATTTTGCGCTTAGGAGGGGGGAAGGGGGATATTTCTGCAATTTGTGATCACAGGATTTATATGTGTGATCACAAATCTGCCATGCGAGATGGCGAGAGAATCATTTTGGAACAGATGACGGCTTTGAAGCCTGATGCGTCGCAGGCAGGGTCTCTATTGGGTGGTGGGCCACAAAAAAGGCGCGCCCGTATGAGGCGCGCCTTTCGGTTTTTCAGTCCGTCCGTCGCTTAGGCGAGAGAGCCGTCGATCTCTTTACAGGCGGCAACGAGGCCTTTGACCGCGTCGACAGATTTGTCGAACATGGCTTTTTCGTCCTTGTTCATGTTGATCTCGACAACACGCTCAACGCCGCCAGCGCCGATCACGGTTGGCACGCCAACATAGAAACCGTCCAGACCATAGGCGCCATCAACATGGGCCGCGCAGGGCAGGAGGCGCTTTTGGTCTTTGAGGTAGGCTTCAGCCATTTCGATGGCGGAGGCGGCTGGCGCGTAATAGGCCGAGCCTGTCTTGAGCAAGCCAACGATCTCTGCGCCGCCGTCTCGGGTGCGCTGCACAATGGCGTCGAGCTTCTCTTGTGTGGTCCAGCCCATGTCGACGAGGTCAGGCAGCGGGATGCCGCCAACGGTCGAATAGCGCGTCAGCGGCACCATTGTGTCGCCGTGGCCGCCCAGAACAAAGGCGGTGACGTCGCGCATGGAGACGTCAAACTCTTCGGAGAGGAAGTGACGGAAGCGCGCTGAGTCAAGCACACCTGCCATGCCGCAGACTTTATGCGCGGGCAGGCCAGAGAACTGCTGAAGCGCCCAGACCATGGCGTCCAGCGGGTTGGTGATGCAGATCACAAAGGCGTCTGGCGCGTGCTTTGCAATGCCTTCGCCAACAGATTTCATAACCTTGAGGTTGATGCCAAGGAGGTCATCACGGCTCATGCCGGGCTTGCGCGCCACACCGGCTGTCACGATGCAGACATCCGCGCCCGCGATATCGGCGTAGTCGGTTGTGCCTGACATTTTGGCATCAATGCGCTCGACGGGGCCGCTTTCTGCGATGTCGAGGGCTTTGCCCTGCGGGATGCCGTCGGCAATATCAAACAGCACGATGTCGCCAAGCTCTTTGAGGGCGGCGAGGTGCGCGAGCGTGCCGCCGATCATACCTGAGCCGATGAGGGCGATTTTGGGTCTGGCCATGAGGGTTCTCCAGTGTGGGTTGAATTTGGCGCATGGCCTAGGCTTTTATTTGGCGCAACGCAAGGGTGCTGCGCTGCGGCATAGGCACGGGCGAGGCAAGGTGACGCTTGTTTTGAGGCTTAAGATAGCGCTAAACCGATTGAGAAATCGTAACTTTAAGGCTGATCTGTTGGATTTTGCATTTTTCGCCATAGCGGGCGCGGCCGTGACCTTTGCGGGCATCTCCAAGGGCGGCTTTGGCTCTGGCGCGGCGTTTGCGGCGGCGGCGATTCTCGCGCTTGTGGTCGAGCCGGCCATGGCGCTGGGGATCATGCTGCCGCTTCTGATGCTGATCGATTTCGCCACGCTCAAGCCCTATTGGGGCCGCTGGCGCTGGGAGGATGCGCGGCTTCTGGTGCTGGCGGGTGTGCCCGGTGTGGGGCTGGGCGCGCTGTTTTACGCTTGGGCCAATGCCGACACCTTGCGGCTTCTCATTGGCAGTATCGCGCTTTTGTTTGTTGTTTGGCAGATGGCGGGGCGCGCGGGGCTGATCAAGGCGGCGAAACGGCCGATCCCCGCGTGGGGCGGGGCGATTGCGGGTCTGGTGGCGGGGTTTACGAGCTTTATCAGCCACGCAGGCGGGCCTGCGGCGGCGGTCTATCTTCTCTCTCGTGCGCCAAGCAAGACCGAATATCAGGCGAGCACGGTGCTTGTTTTCTGGGTCATCAATATTGTGAAGGTGGTGCCTTACGGGGTTATGGGGATATTTACGCTTGAGACGCTCAAACTTGATTTGATGCTGGCGCCCTTCGCGCTTCTGGGCGCGTGGCTCGGTGTGAAGGCGCATTTTCTGATCGGCGAGCGGGTCTTTTTTGCGCTCACCTATGTTTTGCTCACGGTCACGGGCGCAAAACTTGTGTGGGACGGGCTGGGGCTTTCGCCTTAGGCGTCTTTTTCACGGGCGGGCAGGCTTTCGGCCAAGGTTTCAAAGGCCTGACCGCTGGCGACAAGACAGGTCAGGCCTTGGGCTGTGGTGACAGTGATCGTCCATGTGCCGCTTTCAAGGCTGGCAAAAACTTCCACAACAGAGTTATTTGCCCCAAGGCCGATCGAGCGGCGCGTTTCGCCGTAAGAGCTGGCGAGACGCTCGACCACAGTGTCGCGCGGGGCGCAGTTGGGCGCTTGTTGGGCCAGAGCGGCGAGGGGCAAAAGCGCCGTGACCGCGAGAACACTACCAAACTTCTTCATAACCAAACCTTTCCCAACGGCTTTTGCCGATGCGGGCTGAAACGCGTCCTCTTCCACAGATCCTCACCGGTCTCTCAACGGTGATCCTTAAAGTGAGCTTCACATTGGGCCTCAGCGGGCTTTGCCGCTCTGGGCCTTGCAAATCATGGGCAAACAGCCCTGAAGAATTTGTTAACGGCGCGGGCGATGTCACCGCATTTGAGATAAATTCTGCGTTGCAGCACGTTTGGGCTTGAAGAAATCGCACAAAAAATGCCACATCTGCGCAAGATTATTGCTGGAGAGACTCATGGACACGCCCCGCCCTTACCGCTCGGTTCTTTACATTCCCGCCTCAAAAGAGCGTGCGCTCGACAAGGCTCGCGGCCTTGATGTGGACGCGATCATCTTTGATCTGGAGGACGCGGTGACGCCCGAGGCCAAGGTCGAGGCGCGCGATACGCTCAAGGCCGCCCTAAAAGAGGGCGGCTACGGGGCGCGCGCAAAAATTATCCGTCTCAATGGCCTTGAGAGCGCATGGGGCCGCGCGGACGCCGAGGCGCTGAAAGACGCCGAGGCCGATGCGTTCTTGCTGCCCAAGGTCGGCTCTGCGGCGGATGTTGAGGCGCTGGCGGCCATAATAGGCAAAGACAAAGATATCTGGGCGATGATCGAAACGCCCATGGGCGTGATGCGCGCCGAAGAGATCGCAGCGCACCCGCAGATGAAGGGCTTTGTGGCAGGCACAAACGACCTTGCCAAAGAGCTCAACTGTCGCTTTCGCGCCGACCGTCTGCCCATGATCACCTCCTTGTCGATGATGCTTCTGGCGGCAAAGGCGCATGGGATTGTGGCGATTGATGGCGTTTATAACCAGTTCAAAGACGACGAAGGCCTTGCCGCCGAATGCGCCCAAGGCCGCGACATGGGCTTTGAGGGCAAGACGCTTATTCACCCTGCGCAAGTTGCGGTGTGCAATGCGGCCTTCTCTCCCAGTGCCGAAGAGATCGACCTCGCCGAGCGCCAGATCGCGGCCTTTGAAGAGGTCGAAGCCTCGGGGCAGGGGGTTGCGGTTGTGGATGGTAAAATCGTGGAAAACCTTCATATTGAGACCGCGCGCAAAATCCTCGCATTGGCTGAGGCCGTCAGCGCGCGCTAACAGGAGGCTGTCATGGCTCTACTTATTCTCGGCGTCGCGCTTTGGGCGGCGGCACATCTTTTCAAACGGCTCGCGCCCGCGCGGCGCGCCGCCTTGGGCGACAAAGGCAAGGGGCTTGTGGCCGTGGTGCTTGCCGTCTCTGTTGTCCTGATGGTTGTCGGCTATCGCGCGGCTGATGGCACAGTGCTTTGGGGCCGCAGTGCTGCGCTCGTCGGCATCAACAATCTCTTGATGCTGCTTGCGTTTTATATCTATGCCGCCTCGGTCAGAGGCACACGGATCACCCGCTGGATCCGCCACGCGCAGCTGACTTCTGTCGTTGTCTGGTCCTTGGCGCACCTTCTCGTCAATGGCGACACGCCGTCTTTTGTTTTGTTTGGCGGTCTGGCGGCTTGGGCTGTTGTGCAGATGGGGGCGATCAACCGTGCCGAAGGGCCGCGCGCGCCCTATGTTGCGCCTGCGATGAAATCAGAGGTGCTGGCCGTGGTGATCAGCCTCTTTGCCTTCACGCTTGTGGCGCTTCTTCACCTTTGGCTTGGCTATAACCCGTTTGGGTGAAATGCGTTTGGATAGAATATGAAGCTCTACAGATTACTCACAGAAGAAGACACATCGGCCTTTTGCCACAAAGTCTCCGAAGCCCTCAGCAAGGGCTGGGAGCTTTACGGCTCTCCGACCTACGCATGGGATCAGGCCGCAGGCGTGATGCGCTGCGGGCAGGCGGTGACCAAGGATGTGGATGTCGACTATACCCCCGAAATGAAACTGGGAGCGCAGTGAATGTCAAAGACCAATGCAGGCCGCTTTTTTGAAGACTACAGCCTCGGCCAAGTGATCGAGCACGCTGTGCCGCGCACCGTGGGCGAGGGGGAGCGCGCTTTGTATCATGCGCTCTATCCCGCGCGCCATGCGCTCTATTCGTCTGATGTCTTTGCCGCGCAAAGCGGGCTGGAAGGCAGCCCGATTGATGATTTGGCCGCGTTTCATGTGGTGTTTGGCAAGACGGTGCCTGATATTTCGCTCAATGCGGTGGCCAATCTGGGCTATGCCGAGGGGCGCTGGCTTTTGCCTGTGTATCCTGGCGATACGCTGCGCGCTGTGTCTGAAGTCATTGGCCTGAAGCAAAATTCAAACGGCAAGACAGGGGTTGTCTGGGTGCGCACCACGGGGCTTAACCAGATGGATGAGCCTGTGCTCAGCTATGTGCGCTGGGTGATGGTGCGCAAGGGCAATCTGGAAGCGCCTGCGCCTGCGACCCATGTGCCCGAGCTGGCGGGTGTGATCGCGCCTGAAGATCTGATGATCCCCGAGGGCTTGGACTTTACGGGCTATGACTTTGCCCTTGCGGGCGAGCCGCACCGCTGGGGCGACTATGCCATTGGCGAAAAGATCGACCATGTCGATGGTGTGACGATTGAGGAAGCCGAGCATATGCTCGCCACACGGCTCTGGCAGAACACCGCCAAGGTGCATTTTGATGCGACCTTCCGCCCTGACGGGCAGCGGCTCATCTATGGTGGGCATATCATCTCGATGGCCCGCGCACTCAGCTTTAACGGGCTGGCAAACGCGCAGATGATTGTCGGCCTCAACGGCGGCGCGCACGCCAACCCCTGT
>NZ_CBFHPP010000007.1:80789-88644 GCF_965657785.1 Lentibacter sp. | reverse complement strand
TTTAGCGGGCTGACGGTCAAGGCGTGGTCCGAAGTGCTCGACAAGGCCGAGACAAGCGCGCCCGGTGTGGGCGCTGTGCGGTTGCGGCTTGTGGCTGTGAGCGGGGGCGACGCCTTCACGCTCAAAGGCGAGGACGGAAAATACCTCCCTCACGTGCTTTTGGACCTCGACTATTGGGCCTTGATGCCGCTCTGATCTGGCTTGTTTTGTGATCACGCTTTTCATAAGTGTGATCACAAAAGTGATTTTCTCGGCATTTGCGACAAAAAAGCAGGCCTGATCCGCGTCTCTTTGCGTGACTCTGTCTCTAAATCCGTTATCAAAGGTGTAACGCGTGTAGAGGTATAGAGTCCGCACGCTTCTGAGAAGAGGATCTACTCATATGGCCAATGGCAAACCCGTAGAGCGCCCGCTTTCGCCGCATTTGACGATATATCGCCCGCAGCTCACTTCGATCACCTCGATTCTGACACGGATCACAGGCAACGCGCTGATCATTTCGGCGGTTCTTGTGGTCTGGTGGCTTCTGGCGGCGGCTGTCGGCCCGGCCTATTACAACATCGCCAATGCGGTGCTGACCTCGTGGTTTGGTGACATTGTCATGAGCCTTTCGGTTCTGGGCGTCTGGTATCACTACCTCGCGGGTCTGCGTCACCTCTATTTTGATGCGGGTCACGGCCTTGATGTCCCGACAGCAGAGAAGCTCGGATGGGCCTGTCTGATCGGGTCGGTCGTTCTCACCGTAATCACTTTGATCATTGTATAAGGGGAGCGGAATATGCGGTATTTGACAGCTCGTAAACGCGCAGAAGGCAAAGGCTCGGCCCACCACGGCGCCGAACACCACTGGTCCATGCAGGTGAGCGCCGTTGGCCTCGCCCTCGTTGTGCCTGCCTTTCTCTTTATCTTCGGGCGTGCGCTGGGCAGCAGCCATGCGGATGTGCTCGCCACATTCCAGAGCCCCTTTGTTGTGATCATTGTGGGGCTGACGCTTTTCATTGGCCTCAATCATGCGCGCAAGGGCGCGACCATCATGATCGAGGATTACACGCAGGGCACGACCCGCAAGGGGCTGATCATTTTTGTGACAGCTCTCACCTATTTGATGACGGCCACGGCGCTCTATGCGCTGGCCAAACTCGCGCTGTAAGGACATTTTGACCATGGCTGAATACGAATACGAAACACACGATTATGACGTTGTTGTTGTCGGTGCGGGTGGCGCTGGTTTGCGTGCCACGCTTGGTATGGCCGAGCAGGGCCTGCGCACCGCTTGTGTGACCAAGGTTTTCCCGACGCGCTCCCACACGGTTGCGGCGCAAGGCGGCATTGCCGCTTCGCTCTCCAACATGGGGCCGGATCACTGGCAGTGGCATATGTATGACACGGTCAAAGGCTCTGACTGGCTCGGCGACACTGACGCGATGGAATATCTCGCCCGTGAAGCGCCCAAGGCGGTTTACGAGCTTGAGCATTATGGCGTGCCGTTTTCGCGCACCGAAGAGGGCAAGATCTATCAGCGCCCCTTCGGCGGCCACACCACCGAGTTTGGCGAAGGCCCCGCCGTGCAGCGCACCTGCGCCGCCGCAGACCGCACGGGCCACGCAATCTTGCACACGCTCTATGGCCAGTCTCTCAAGAACAACGCCGAATTCTACATCGAGTATTTCGCGATTGATCTGATCATGTCTGAAGACGGCCAATGCCAAGGCGTTGTCTGCTGGAAGCTTGATGACGGCACAATGCACGTCTTCAACGCCAAGATGGTTGTTCTGGCCACAGGCGGCTACGGGCGCGCCTATTTCTCGGCCACATCTGCGCACACTTGCACAGGCGATGGCGGCGGCATGGTCGCGCGCGCAGGCCTTGGGTTGCAGGATATGGAATTTGTCCAGTTTCACCCCACAGGGATCTACGGCTCAGGCTGTCTGATCACCGAGGGCGCACGCGGCGAAGGCGGATACCTCACCAACTCCGAAGGCGAGCGCTTTATGGAGCGCTATGCGCCGCAGTATAAAGACCTCGCACCGCGCGACTATGTTTCGCGCTCCATGACCATGGAGATCCGTGAGGGCCGTGGTGTGGGCGCTGAGGGCGACCATATTCACCTCAACCTGTCACACCTCCCCGCCGATGCTCTGGCCGAGCGCCTGCCTGGCATCTCGGAATCAGCCAAGATTTTTGCGGGTGTTGATGTCACCAAAGAGCCGATCCCTGTGATCCCGACGGTGCATTACAACATGGGCGGCGTTCCCACAAACTATTGGGGCGAAGTGATCAACCCGACCAAAACAGACGCAAACGCCATTGTGCCTGGCCTGATGGCTGTGGGCGAGGCGGGCTGTGCGTCTGTGCACGGTGCAAACCGTCTTGGCTCAAACTCGCTGATTGACCTTGTGGTCTTTGGCCGCGCGGCCGCCATTCGCGCAGGGCAGATTGTCGATGCGGCTGCGCCCAACCCCGAGCTGAACAAAGCCTCTGTTGATGCGGCCTTTGCGCGCTTTGACGGTCTGCGCCACGCCAAAGGCACCACAGGCACAGCCGAGCTGCGCCTTGAAATGCAAAAAACCATGCAGGCGGATGCGGCTGTGTTCCGCACCTCCAAGACGCTCAAAGAGGGCGTTGACAAGATGGCGGCGATTGCGGGCAAGCAAGACGATTTGAAAGTCACAGACCGCTCGCTGGTCTGGAACTCCGATCTCATGGAAACGCTTGAGCTGACAAACCTCATGCCGAACGCTTTGGCGACAATTGCAGGCGCAGAAGCCCGCAAGGAAAGCCGCGGCGCGCACGCCCACGAAGACTTCGCCACGCGCGATGACGAAAACTGGCGTGTGCACACCATTGCCCACCTTGAGGGCAATGATGTGAAGCTGAGCTACCGTGAGGTTGGCAAAACGCCCCTGACGACCGAAAAAGAAGGCGGCATCAGCCTCAAGCGGATCGCTCCGAAAGAGCGGACGTTCTGATGACGCTGAAGGCTGCATATCTGGCAGGCGCTCTGGCGTTGCTCGCAGGCTGCGACACGGCCCAACAGGCCGTGGACGACGCCGCGCGGGTGACGGCGAAAGCCACAGTGGAAAAGGTTCTGACGGCGCATCTGCCCCAGAGCCTGCCGGCCAAGATGGTGACGCCTTACTCAAGCTGCGTCATCGACAACGCAAGCGCCAACGAACTGTTCCAGTTCAGCCGCGCCTCGATCACGGGTGTTGAGCCCAGCACAATCGGCTTGGTGACGGATATTATCCAGCGCCCCGCCACAACCAAATGTATTGCCAAGGCCTCGACCGGCCTCTTGGCCTCCTAAAGGAGAAAACGGATGGCAGAGTTCAAACTTCCCGCGAATAGCCGCATGACGACGGGCAAAACATGGCCCAAGCCTGAAGGCGCAACCAACCTGCGCCAGTTTGATATCTATCGCTGGAACCCCGATGACGGGAAAAACCCCTGCGTGGACACGTATTTTGTCGATATGGACAGCTGCGGGCCGATGATCCTTGATGCGCTCATCAAGATCAAAAACGAGATCGACCCGACCCTGACCTTCCGCCGCTCGTGCCGCGAGGGGATCTGTGGCTCCTGCGCCATGAACATTGATGGGATCAACACGCTGGCCTGTATCTACGGTATGGACGAAGTCAAAGACGGCAGCGCCGTCAGGGTCTATCCGCTGCCGCATATGCCTGTCGTGAAAGACCTGATCCCCGATCTGACGCATTTCTATGCCCAGCACGCCAGCATCATGCCTTGGCTTGAAACCAAGACAAATCGCCCGCAAAAAGAGTGGAAACAGTCGATTGGCGACCGTAAGAAGCTTGACGGCCTCTATGAATGCGTCATGTGCGCCTGCTGCTCGACCTCTTGCCCGAGCTACTGGTGGAACTCCGACAAATACCTTGGCCCAGCCGCGCTGCTCCATGCCTATCGCTGGATCATTGACAGCCGCGACGAGGCAACAGGCGAGCGTCTGGACGATCTGGAAGATCCGTTCAAGCTCTATCGCTGCCACACGATCATGAACTGCGCCAAGACCTGCCCCAAGGGCCTCAACCCCGCCAAGGCGATTGCCGAGATCAAGCGGATGCAGGTCAACCGCGTCGTTTAAACCGCGATTGCACTGAAATGAGGCGGGCAGCTCTCTGGGGCTGCCCGTTTTTTATGCGCCAATGTCCTGTCGGCATAGCGGGCATTCCGACTGGGCACTGCTGTGACGGGCGATATCTGCTAGGATAGGGGCAGGAGGAGTTTTGCAACATTTGGAGCAGACTCATGAGCACCCAAACGAAGACCAAAGCTGACCGCCTTGCCGCGCTGAGAGCGCTTGAGCAGGCCTATGAATACTGGTCAGGCCCCGCCCTCAAACCTGCGCCGCAAAAGCCCGAGAAACCCGCCGCCAAAGGCTGATTAAATCTGCCTTGCTGTTTTGCTATTGCTGCGCGTCGCGTCTTGTTGTCCCGCTTTGCCCCCTGTCTTGTAGAGACTGCGGTTTGATGCCAGATTGTAGCCAAACGAGCAGCGGGAGACGCGCTATGAGTGAGCCAGAAGATGCGGCGCTGCGCCGCGCGGTTGAACCTGTGATTTGTTATCCGAACGAAACCCTGCCCACACCGCCGATGGCGCTTTACCGCGCGGCGCGCGAAGGCGCCAAGAAGATCAGCGAGGTGCTGGCGGCACCGCGCGAGGCCTGCACATTTGATGTGCCACAGGGGGGCTTTTTTCGCATCAGCGCGGTCGACGGCCCGCAGGTGGGCGACCTCAACCTCTGGAATAAACACGACCTGTCAGAGCGGTTTTACTCAGGCAAAACCCGCGCCCTGCATGGCACCCATATCACAACAGGCGAGCGGATGTGGTCGAGCTTTCCACATTTGCGCCCGATGGCGACAATCGTGGCGGATACGCTCGGCTGGTATGGGATGGATGCCTTCGGCGGCTCTGTGCATGATGTGATCGGCACGCGCTGTGACCCCTACACTGGCAATCTGCTCAGCGGTGCGCAGTATCACCACTGCTGTCACTCGAACCTGACCCGCGCTTTGGCCGACCACCTCGGCATCAGCCTTTCGGACGCCGAGCCTCATGTGCATGATGTGCTCAACGTCTTTATGTGCACAGGGTTTACCCGCGACACGGGGCAGTATTTTATGAAGGCCAGCCCGGTGCGGGTCGGCGATTATCTTGAGTTTTTTGCCGAAGTCGACCTGCTTGGCGCTTTGTCGGCCTGCCCGGGCGGAGACTGCTCAAGCGAGCACACCTCTGATGCGGCGGCCTGCTATCCGTTGCGGGTCGAGGTGTTTGAACCCGCTGAAGGCGCGCTTGAGGGCTGGGAGCCGCCCGCCAAAAACGGCTATGACGGGAGCCATGGGCGGTCATCGGGCTTGAGCTGATGTCGAATTTGCTTCGCAAATCCGACCCGCTGGGGGCTTTGCCCCCAGACGCAGGTAAACTTGAGGGCTTTACCCCCCAGACACAGGACAAGCTGGGGGCTTTGCCCCCAGACCCCCAGGATATTTAGAGAAAGAGGAAGTCTGGGGCGCGGCGCTTTAGGGGGCGGGGCGCTTTGGGCAGGGCGGGGCGTTTTAGGCTGGGAAAGCTGCGTCGAGGGCGATTTGGACCATGTCGCCAAAGCTTTGTTCGCGCTCGGAGCTGGGCAGGGCCTCGCCTGTTTGTAGGTGGTCGGAGACCGTGAGCACGGCGAGCGCGCGGGCCTTGAAGCGCGCCGCGACTGTGTAGAGTTCGGCGGCTTCCATCTCGACGCCCAAGATGCCGTGGCGGGTCATTTGCTCTGTGAGATCGGAGCGTTCATCATAGAAAACATCAGAAGAATAGATACCGCCCACATGAGGGGTTTGGCCCATGGCCTCGGCGGCGGCCACGGCGGCGCGCAGGAGCTGGAAGTCGGCTGTGGGGGCGAAATTGACCTCGCGGAAGAGACCCATGGAGGGGGTGTTGAGCGAGGTGGCGCTCATGGCGATGATCACATCGCGGATCTTGACCTCGGGTTGCATTCCGCCGCAGGAGCCGATGCGAATGAGGGTTTTTGCGCCAAAGTCGCGGATCAGCTCGTTGGCATAGATCGACAGGCTCGGCATGCCCATGCCAGAGCCGTGGATCGTCACGGGGTGGCCTTTGTATGTGCCTGTATAGCCAAGCATTCCGCGCACCTCATTGACGAGGCGGGGGGCGTCAAGGAATGTCTCTGCGGCCCATTTGGCGCGCAGGGGGTCGCCTGGCATCAGGACGGTTTCGGCGATATCGCCTGCTTTTGCGCCGATGTGAACTGTCATGCTGTCTCTCCCGCTTTTCGGCGGGAGAGTGCAAAACTGCGCGCGAAAGGTAAAGCGCTATTCGGCGGCTTCGGCTTTGGGATCGGCCAGCGTGACCACATCCATCATGATGGTGTTCAGCTCGAAATCTTTCGGCGTATAGACCCGCGCAACGCCCATCGCGAGCAGGCGTTTGGCGTCGTCATCGGGGATGATCCCGCCGACAATAACAGGGATATGCGCAAGGCCTGCAGCCGTCATCCGCTCCATCAGCTCTTCCACGAGGGGGATATGGCTGCCTGAAAGGATCGAGAGGCCGACCACATGGCTGTTTTGCTCAAGGGCGGCGCGCACGAGCTCTTCGGGCGTCAGGCGGATACCGTCATAGGTGATGCTCATGCCGCAGTCGCGGGCGCGATAAGCGATCTGCTCGGCGCCATTGCTGTGGCCGTCAAGGCCGGGCTTACCAATCAGGAAAGAGAGGCGGCGGCCGAGCTTGTCAGAGACATGATCGACGGCGGCGCGCAGATCATCAAGGCCCTCGGTCTTGTTGGAGGGGGCGGGCGAGACGCCCGTTGGCCCACGGTATTCGCCGTGCACAGCGCGCATCTGAGCGGCCCATTCGCCTGTGGTTGCGCCTGCTTTGGCGGCCACGATCGAGGCGGGCATGATATTTTCGCCCTTGGCAGCGGCGTCACGCAGCGCTGTGAGAGCGCTCTGCACGGCGGCCTCGTCGCGCGCGGCGCGCCACTCTGTGAGGCGGTTGATTTGGTCGGCCTCTGTGGCAGGGTCGACTGTCATAATGCCGCCATCGGCGCTCATCAGCGGGCTTGGCTCGGTCTGGGTGTATTTGTTCACACCGACAACCACGGTTTCGCCAGCTTCAATGCGGCCCAAGCGCTCGGCGTTTGAGGTCACGAGCTGGGCTTTCATATAGTCAATCGCCTTGATCGCACCGCCCATGCCGTCAAGCCCTGCAAGTTCCTGACGGGTGCCAGCCTTGAGCGCTTCGACTTTGGCATCAACCGCAGGGTTGCCATCAAAGAGGTCGTCATATTCCAAAAGATCGGTCTCAAACGCCATGATCTGCTGCATCCGCATGGACCATTGCTGATCCCACGGGCGGGGCAGGCCGAGGGCCTCGTTCCACGCAGGGAGCTGCACCGCGCGGGCGCGGGCCTTTTTGCTCAGGGTCACGGCGAGCATTTCAATTAGGATGCGGTAGACGTTGTTTTCGGGTTGCTGTTCTGTGAGACCAAGCGAATTGACCTGAACACCATAGCGGAAGCGGCGGAACTTGGCGTCTGTGACGCCGTAGCGCGCGAGCAGGATTTCATCCCAGAGGTCGACAAAGGCGCGCATCTTGCACATCTCGGTGACAAAGCGGATGCCTGCGTTGACAAAAAACGAGATCCGCCCGCAAAGCGCGGGGAAGTCTTCTGCTGGGACGCGCGGCTTCAGCTCGTCCAGCACGGCAATGGCTGTGGCCAGAGCAAAGGCAAGCTCCTGCTCGGGCGTCGCGCCCGCCTCTTGCAAATGATAGGAGCAGACATTCATCGGGTTCCACTTGGGCACATGGGTGTAGCAAT
>NZ_CBFHPP010000007.1:72135-80779 GCF_965657785.1 Lentibacter sp. | reverse complement strand
GCAATATTCGGCCACATCGCCGATCATCTTGAGGCTCGGCGCAGGCGGGCAGACATAGGTGCCGCGGCTGAGGTATTCCTTGATCAGATCGTTCTGGACCGTGCCTTGCAGCGCGCTCACATCGGCGCCTTGCTCTTCGGCCACAGCGATATACAGCGACAAAAGCCAAGGCGCTGTCGCGTTGATCGTCATCGAGGTGTTCATCTGCTCCAGCGGGATATCTTTGAACAAAGCCCGCATATCGCCCAAATGGCAGACAGGCACGCCGACTTTGCCGACTTCGCCGCGCGAGAGCACGTGGTCGCTGTCATAGCCCGTCTGGGTGGGCAGATCGAAGGCCACAGAAAGACCCGTCTGACCCTTCTCAAGATTGGAGCGGTAGAGCGCATTGGAGGCGGCCGCTGTGGAATGGCCCGCATAGGTGCGGATGAGCCAAGGGCGGTCTTTGCTGGCGGTGGGGTGCGCGTGCGACATGGGGGGCCTCGTGAATCGGTTTGGGTAATTATCTTACGTTGAGTGATTGATAATCGGAATTTTATGGCGCGTCAATTCGCTGCGTTGCGGCATTCGCGCGGCGCTTGGCCCAATCTTCTTGCATAGCCCCGAGGTTCTGGCAAAACTGGACCATGTTTCAGCCCGTCGCCCTTCCGCTTTGGCTTTTGGTGGTTATTCTGCTCTTTGCGGCAGTGACCTTTGCCTCGCATTTTTTGTTTCCCTCGGTGCGCTGGTTCTTTCGCCGCCGTATGGAAAAGGCCGTGGCGCAGCTCAACACCCGCCTGACCCGCCCGATCGAGCCGTTCAAACTGGCGCGGCGGCACGATATGATCCAACGGCTGATTTATGACGGTGCGGTCTGGGCCGCGATCTCGGATCATGCCAAAAGCGAGGGCGTGCCCGAAAACGTGGCGTTTGAGCGTGCCCGCCGCTATGCCCGCGAGATTGTCCCCTCGTTTAGCACGACGTTCTATTACGGCTTTGCGATCGGGTTGGCGCGGTTTATCTCGCGTCGGCTCTACCGTGTGCGCCTCGGCCACCACGCCGCTGAGACGCTCGCCAATATCGACCGCGACGCCACGGTTGTCTTTGTGATGAACCACCGCAGCAATATGGATTATGTGCTTGTGACATACCTCGCCGCCGAGCAGAGCGCGCTGTCTTATGCGGTGGGCGAGTGGGCGCGGGTCTGGCCGCTGTCGCGCCTCATCCGCGCGATGGGCGCATACTTCATCCGCCGCAAATCGCGCGGCGATCTCTATCGCCGCGTGCTGGCGCGCTATGTGGCGCTGGCCACAGAGGGCGGCGTGACGCAGGCGGTTTTTCCCGAGGGCGGGCTTTCGCTTGACGGGGCGCTCGCCAAGCCCAAGCTCGGCATTCTGCGTTATATCGTTGACGGGTATGACCCCGAGACGCGCGATGTCGTCTTTATTCCCGTGGCGATCAATTATGACCGCGTTTTTGAAGACAAGATCCTCGTGGCCGCAGGGCAGCGCGGCGACAGGCGCTTTGGCGCGCGGATCTCTGTTGTGTTGAAATACATCTGGCGCATCACATGGCATTGGGCGACAGGGCGCTATCACCGCTTTGGCTATGCCGCCGTAAGTTTTGGCGCGCCTGTGTCGCTGCGCGCGGTCTCAGCCGATGCACCCGCTGAAATCGACGCCTTGGCAGAGGATTTGATGCACAGGATCGGCGCGGTTGTGCCTGTCCTGCCTGTGCCCTTGGCGGCGAGTGTCTTTCTGGCGGCCAAGGCTCCGCTCAGTCACACAGACTATAGCGAGGCCTTTGTGGCGCTGGTGGATGCCATGCCAGAGGCGCATATTCACGCCCCGCGTGAGGATATGGCCTACGCGTTAGAGTATGGGCTGCGCAATCTGGTGGGGCGGGGCTTTGTCTCGGAGGCAGAGGGCCGCTACCAAATTACTGAGGAAGGCCAGCCCTTGGTGCAGTATTACGCCAATTCGATTGCGCATTTGCTGCGGTAGCGAGGGTTTTTCTGCACTCGCTCGGTTATAAAATTACAAAAAGTGGTCAATTGGCGTTGCAAAGTTGCGTGAAGCTCGCTACCTCTTGGGTCGTAAACGCGATTCTGCAGTGCAGCAGAGCCCCGCCTCAGGCAATGGAGTAAACAGATGGCCTTGGACACCGAAACAGGCGCAACGCCTTATGAAGCGCCCGAAAAAGACCTTTATGAAGTTGGCGAAATGCCACCGCTCGGCCATGTGCCAAAGCAGATGTATGCTTGGGCCATCCGCCGCGAGCGTCACGGCGAGCCTGACAAGAGCTTTCAGGTCGAAGTGGTCGACACACCCGTGCTCGACAGCCACGAAGTCCTCGTTTTGGTCATGGCTGCGGGCGTCAATTACAATGGCGTCTGGGCGGGCCTCGGTGTTCCGATCAGCCCGTTTGACAGCCACAACCAGCCCTATCACATCGCAGGCTCTGACGCCTCGGGGATCGTTTGGGCCGTTGGCTCGGCGGTGAAAAACTGGAAAGTCGGCGACGAGGTTGTCATCCACTGCAACCAGGATGACGGCGACGACGAAGAGTGCAACGGCGGCGATCCGATGTATTCTCCAAGCCAGCGCATCTGGGGTTACGAGACACCAGACGGTTCTTTCGCCCAGTTCACCAACGTGCAAGCGCAGCAGCTTCTGCCGCGCCCAAAGCACCTGACATGGGAAGAGAGCGCCTGCTATACGCTCACACTTGCCACTGCGTATCGTATGCTCTTTGGGCACCACCCGCACGAGCTGAAGCCGGGCCAGAATGTTCTGGTTTGGGGCGCCTCAGGCGGCCTTGGCTCTTATGCGATCCAGCTCATCAACGCGGCGGGCGGCAACGCCATCGGCGTGATCTCGGACGAAGACAAACGCGAGTTTGTCATGGGTCTCGGCGCCAAAGGCGTGATCAACCGCAAGGATTTCAACTGTTGGGGCCAGCTGCCCACAGTCAACACGCCCGAATATGCCGAATGGTTCAAAGAGGTGCGCAAGTTTGGCAAGGCGATCTGGGACATCACAGGCAAGGGCAACAACGTTGACATCGTCTTTGAACACCCCGGTGAGGCGACATTCCCTGTCTCGACATTTGTCTGCAAAAAAGGCGGCATGGTCGTGATCTGTGCGGGCACATCAGGCTTCAACTGCACCTTTGATGTGCGCTATCTCTGGATGCACCAAAAGCGCGTTCAAGGCAGCCACTTTGCCCACCTCAAGCAAGCCGCATCGGCCAACCGCCTGATGATCGAGCGCCGCCTTGACCCCTGTATGTCTGAAGTGTTCCCATGGGAGGACATCCCCGCGGCCCACATCAAAATGATGCGCAACGAGCATAAGCCCGGCAATATGTCGGTCTTGGTTCAGGCGCCCAAGACGGGCCTGCGCACCTTGGAAGACGTGGTCGCTGCGGGCCAGTAACGGCCCCGCGTTCAGACCCTAATCAGCCCCGCATTTGGCGTTCCAAGTGCGGGGCTTTTCTTTTCAAGGGCTTAAATTTGCGGCCCTCCCTGTTTCGGGGGAAGGAATACTCGCGAATAGGTTGAATTTCATCGCCATGTTACACTTCTGTTAATGGTTCGTTAACCCTTCAAAGGCGAGTATTGACATGAAGAATGACTGGATACTGGACGTTCTGAGTGATCTGCGCAGCTTTGCCGCGGCCAATGGCCTGCCCAAACTCGCCGAGCAGTTGGATGACACGGTGCTTCTGGCGGCGTGTGAGATGGTGTCCTTGCCGCATGGGGGAGACGCGCGTGGCGCGAACGCAAGACAGCCTGAGCTTTGTCACGATGTTGGAGGCTCTGGAACAGGCCTCTGAACTGTCCGAGTTACAGGCGCTCTCAGAGCGCTTGCGCGATTATTTCCAAGTCGATCATCTGGTCTATCACTGGGTCAGCGGCACGGGAACGCAATATGGCTGCGGCACATATGACCCCGCGTGGGTCGAGCTCTATATCGAGCGCGATTACCTCAGAATTGACCCTGTTGTGACGGGCTGCTTTCAGCGCTTTCATCCCGTCGACTGGAAGATGCTTGACTGGTCGGGCAAGCCCGCCAAAGCCTTTCAAGCCGAGGCACTTGCCCATGGGGTGGGCAATCAGGGCTTCTCTGTGCCGATCCGCGGGCCAAGCGGGCAATTTGCGCTCTTTACCGTGAGCCACCATTGCGATGATGCCACTTGGGCCAGCAAGGTCGAGGCGGCACGGCGCGAGCTGATCCTTGTGGGCCATTATTTCAACCAGAAGGCGCTTGAGTTTGAGCCGGACCGCGCCCCCGAAGCCGCCCGCGCGCTCTCGCCCCGCGAGGTTGACGCGATGACCTTTCTTGCCATGGGCTATTCGCGCGCCCAAGTCGCCAATACGCTCTCGATTTCGGAGCATACTTTGCGGGTCTATATCGAATCTGCCCGCTTCAAGCTCGGCGCGGCCAATACAACCCACGCCGTCGCCCGCGCCCTTCAGCACGGGCTGATTATCGTCTGAGAAGCGTGCGCTGCCGTTAAACTCTCTTAACCGATCCGCCCTAAACCCTGCGTAGCATTTACGAAGGGTTAACCATGATCAGATTTCTCTACGCCGACAGCCTTACCACGCACAGCCGCTTGGCGGCGAGTATGTTTCAGGACCGCGCCAAGCAGTTTTCCGAGCGCCTCGGCTGGGAGGTCAGCGTGAACGCAGCGGGCGAGGAGCGCGACCAATATGATGCGCTCAACCCCCTCTATGTCATCTGGCAGCGCCCCGACGGGCTGCACGGCGGTTCGATGCGCTTTCTGCCAACCACCGCCCGCTGCATGACCCATGAGCATTTTTTACATCTGTCAGACGGCGCGCCCGTTCAAAGCCCCTTTGTCTGGGAGTGCACCCGCTTTTGCCTGAGCCAAAACGGCGGCCCGCAGACGGCAGCACGGCTGATGCTGGCAGGGGCCGCGCTCATGGAGGGCCAGAGCCTCACGCATTTTCTCGGCGTGTTTGATGCCCCGATGGAGCGGATTTACCGCCAGATCGGCGCCAGCCCCGAAATCCTCGGTAGCGTGGGGCAGGGCCGCAGCAAAACCAGCCTTGGCCTCTGGAGCTATACGCCCGCCGCCAAGGCGCGGCTGGTCCAAAAGGCCGAGCTGAGCGACGCGATGATGCAGCATTGGTATCGGCGCGCCTTCGGGGCTATGCCGCCGCCCAAATCAAACGCCGCCTAGGTCGTTTGCCCATTCAAAGCGCGCCCAAAAGGCTCTAGGGTCGCGCGCATGAACACAGAGATCACACAGCTGTCCGAAGATCAGGCCGAAGCCTTTGACCGCGTTGCCGAAGTGCTGCGCCCCGCAGGGATTGATATCGAAAACGGCCTGCTTCAGCCGCCCCAAGGCGGGGCCAACAAGACATTGGCGATCACGGGTAAGGCAGGCTCTGGCAAAACCCTGCTCCTCGCCGCGCTCTACCGCGCGCTGGAAGAGGCGGGGCTTGATGTGGTCTCGGGCGATTTTGAAGGCAAAAAGCGCAAAGACCGCCGCACCTTGGCGATCCTTGCGCCCACCAACAAGGCGGCAAGCGTTCTGCGGATGCGCGGCGTGCCCGCCACAACCATTCACCGCATTCTCTACTCCCCCGTCTACGACCCCGAATATGAGCGCATCGCCGAATGGCTGACGGGGCAGGGCGAAAAGCCCGAGATCGAAGGGCTAACCGAGGTCGCGCTGGAGCGCGCCTATGCCTTTTATCAGGCCAATAAGTCTATTCCTGCGGCCCTCGCGGCGGCGGGTCTGCGCGGCTCTGACTTTATCACAGGCTGGAAGCGGCGCGACGAGCCGCTCGATGTCGGGATGATCGACGAAGCCTCAATGCTTGATGACAAGCAGTTTGAAGACCTCAAAGAGATTTTCCCCAGCCTCATTTTGTTTGGCGATCCGGCCCAGCTTGCGCCTGTGAACCAGTCGGGCACGATGGTGTTTGAAAAGCTGCCCGCCCCCGCCGTGCTCAATCTGAGCCGCATTCACAGACAGGACGCCAACAACCCGATCCTTGATCTGGCCCATGCGTTGGCCGATCCTGAGCTGAGTTTTGAGGGCTTTGAGCGGATGATCGAAGAGGCCGCCGCGCGCGATGAACGGGTCGTCTGGAGCCAGCGGGTCGAAGTGGATCTGATGGCGCGCAGCCCCGTGCTCGTTTGGCGCAATGCCACGCGCATTCGCCTGATCAATGCTTTCCGCCGCGTCTATGACGCCCCCGTTGATGCGCTGCTTGAGGGCGAACCACTCATTTGCGATGGGCTGGAGCTGCCGCTCAAACACCGCAAAAAGCGGCTTGATCTGGAGGCGCGCGGCCTCATCAAAGGCGCACAAGTCATTTATCTGGGGCCAGGCCGCAAGCCCGGCTTTTCGCGCCTTCATGTGGTCGGTGCCGAAGACCCGCAAGTCTCGGCCGCCTCGATTGTGAAGATCGAAATGCCCGATGAGGAAGAGCCGTTTATCCCCTTTGCCGCCCGCATGGGGGCGGCCTTTTTGCATGGCGCGGCCGTGACGATCCACAAGGCCCAAGGCAGCCAATGGCGCGATGTGCAGGTCTTCGCGCCCGATCTTTACGCCGCCGCGCGCATGGGGCGGAGCGAGGCGGGGCAGCCGCTCTGGAAGCGGCTCGCCTATGTCGCGATCACCCGCGCCGAAGAGCGGCTCCTCTGGGTGGTGCGCAACCGCCTCTCAAAGCCGAGCGCGCCGCTGACCACGGCTGATCTTGTTGTGCCTGCCCCCAAGCTGGAACTGGAAGCCGAGGAAGAGCTATGAAATCCATCCTGATCACAGGCGCAAGCGCCGGCATTGGCCGCGCCACAGCCGAGCACTTCCTTGCCCATGGCTGGCGTGTCGGGCTGCTGGCGCGCAGCCGCGGCCCGCTGGAAGAGATTGCGGCCGGGCAGGCGGGGGCCGTTGTGCTCCCCTGTGATGTGACCAATGCCAGCGCTGTTGAAGCCGCGTTCAAAACCTTCATGGCCAAAGCAGGGCGGCTTGATGTGCTCTTTAACAACGCAGGCAGCTTTGGCACCGCCGCGCCGATTGATGCGCTGTCGCTCAAGGCGTGGCAGGCTGCGGTCGATGTGAACCTCAACGGGATGTTTTACGCCGCCCGCGCGGCTTTTGCGCAGATGCGCGCCCAAAGCCCGCAGGGCGGACGGATCATCAACAATGGCTCGGTTTCGGCCCACGCCCCGCGCGAAAACGCGGTCAGCTATACCGTGACGAAACACGCGATCACGGGGTTGACCAAGGCGCTCTCGCTTGACGGGCGCAGCCTTGATATCGCTTGCGGCCAGATCGACATTGGCAATGCGCGCACAGCCCTTCTGGAGGAGCTGGCCGCCAAGACGCCCGACTCTCCGCCGCCGATGATGGATGTGCGCCATGTGGCCGAGGCGGTCTATAGCATGGCGACGCTGCCGCCTGAGGCGAATGTGCAGTTCATGACGCTGATGGCGACGAAAATGCCCTATATCGGGCGCGGCTAGTTCCGCTGAAAGACGCGGAAGACGGCCGACGCGCCCCAGCCCGCAAAGATCGCGATGGCGAGCGAGAGCAGCCCGTAGACCAGCGGCTGCTGGCGCGAAAGGTTGAACAAAAAGCGCTCCAGCCCGACTTTTTTCACTTCGATGACGGTGTTGTATTCGGAGACAACCTCGCCACCGCGCGTGAGGAAAATACGGGTCTGATAGTCGCCTTCCGTGAGGTTGGCGGGCATTGTGATCGAGGTTTTGAAGAGGGTTTGCTCAACGACTTCAACGCTGTTCTCGCGCAGCTGATAGAGGCCGTTTTCCTTGCGAATACGGATCACGGCTTTGGTGAAATCAACGGCGTTTTCAATGTCCATTGGTGCGCCCACAGAGCGGATCGCACGGGGGATAGAGACGCCGTGGCGCAGGTCTTGCGTGTCGGTCAGCGCCTCGGTAAAGGGCGCAGATGTGGCGATGGCGTAAAACGCCGGCGCGCTGTCGACTTCGACTTCGGCGGTGTTGATCCAGATGCCAAAGCGCTTGTCCTTGCGGCGCACGGTCAGCGGCTGTTCCGGCCCTGACACAGCAATAACCACTTGGATAGGGTCGCCTTTTGGCAAGGCCGTCTCGCGCTTGATCGCGCCGAAGATCAGGATTTCGGAGCCGTCAAAATTTGTGGTGATCGAAACAGACTTGTGGCTGAGGCCCAGCACGACGTTTTCGCCAGAGGCCATGGGCGCCAAGAACAGAAAGACAAGGGCCAGAGCAAAGCGCATCAGTGGCCCCCCACTGCGCCGATAGAGTAGAGCTCGGCTGGCTGCAAGAGAAGGTCCATCGCGAGCTTGCCACAGACCACAAGCACCATGAGCGCAAGCAGGATCCGCAGCTGTTCGGCCTTCAGTTTGACGCCGATCCGCGCCCCGATTTGTGCGCCGATGACGCCCCCGACAAGCAGCAGAACCGCCAGCACCATATCCACCGTGAAGTTGGTCGTGGCGTGCAAGAGCGTGGTGAAAGCGGTCACAAAAATGATCTGAAAGAGCGAGGTGCCAACCACAACTTTGGTCGGCATTCCCAGAATATAGATCATGGCAGGGACCATGATAAAGCCGCCGCCAACCCCCATGATCGCGGCGAGAATGCCAACGAGGATGCCCACAATGACGGGTGGAATAACA
>NZ_CBFHPP010000007.1:0-72039 GCF_965657785.1 Lentibacter sp. | reverse complement strand
ACAGAGATATAAAGCCCTGAGGTGTGAAACCGCATCTTCATCGGCATCTTGGAAATCCAGCCGCGCTGGCGGCGGCGCTTGGGCGCGCCGGTTGCGCCTTTGGCGCGGCGGATGGCGTTGAGGCTTTCAACAAACATCAGTCCGCCAACAACACCGAGAAAGACCACATAGCAAAGCCGCACCAAGAGATCGACTTGCCCCAAAGCCTTGAGATAATTAAAGATCACAACCCCGATCGCCGCGCCCATAAGCCCGCCAACAAGCAAGACCGTGCCCATCTTCAGATCAACGGTTTTGCGTTTGAGGTGCGCAAGCACCCCCGAAAAGGAGGAGGCGACAATCTGGTTGGCTTCTGTGGCCACAGCCACCGCGGGGGGAATGCCGATAAAGAACAAAAGCGGCGTCATCAGAAAGCCGCCACCAACCCCGAACATCCCCGACAGAATGCCCACAATCCCGCCCAGCCCCAAAAGGACAAAGGCGTTGACCGAAACCTCGGCGATGGGCAGGTATATCATCATACCCTCTCCTAGCGTCAGCTTCGGGCCATTGGCAAGGGCAACAACCCGCATATTGCAGCTGGAAACATCTATTTACTTAAGCTGGCGCTATTGCGGCTGCTGCTGGCGCTATTGCGGCGGCTGCTGGCGCTATGTGGCGGGCGCTTAACGCTCCTTCACATAAGGCTCGCCCCCCGCGCGCGGCGGAATCGCCTTGCCGACAAACCCCGCCAGAATAACCACCGTGAGAATATAGGGCAGCGCCTCCATAAACTGCACAGGCACCGTGACCCCCGCCACATCAAAGCTCTGAAAGCGCACCGCAACAGCCTGCAACAGCCCGAACAAAAGACAGGCCGAAAGCGCGTGCCATGGCCGCCACTTGGCAAAAATAAGCGCCGCCAGCGCAATAAACCCGCGCCCCGCCGTCATCTCTTTGACAAATTGCGCCTGCAAGGCCGTCGCCAGATAGGCTCCCGCAATCCCGCAGAGAATACCGCAGATCATAACCGCGGCAAAGCGCAGCTTCACAACAGAAATCCCCGCCGTATCTACAGCCGCAGGGTTCTCGCCCACGGCACGCAGGCGAAGGCCAAAGCGCGTGCGAAACAGAACCCACCAGGTCAGCGGCACAAGCAAGAGCGACAGATAGACAATGATCGTATGGCCTGAAATCAGCTCGGAATAGACCTGCATCACAGGCCCCGCCTCGGCAATATCGCGCACACGCGTCAGCGCGCCCGGCAAGGTGATCGGCTCAAACCGCGCCGCCCCCGTGAGCGAGGGCGTGCGCCCGCCTTGGGCAAACCAGTCCTGCGCAATCAGAACAGTAAGACCCGAGGCCAGAAAGTTGATCGCCACACCAGAGATCAGCTGGTTGCCGCGAAAGGTGATCGAGGCGACGCCATGAACAAGCGAAAGCGCCATCGACGCACCAATCCCTGCCAGCATCCCGAGCCAGACATTGCCCGAGGCAAAAGCCACCGCCGCCGAAAACAGCGCCGCCGCCAGCATTTTGCCTTCAAGGCCGATGTCAAAAATCCCTGCGCGCTCGGAATAGAGCCCCGCAAGACAGGCCAGCAAAAGCGGCGTGGCAAGGCGCATGGTGCTATCAAGCACTTGAATAACAGTGAGAAACTCCATCACAGCGCCTCCTTCTTATTGCGCAGGGCGAGAAACACCCGCTCCAGCGGGGCGCGCACCATATGATCAAGCGCGCCTGTAAAGAGAATGACGAGCGCCTGAATCACCGTGATCAACTCACGCGGAATATTGGTCCAGAGCGCAAGCTCGGCCCCGCCCTGATAGAGAAAGCCAAACAAGAGCGCGGCAAGCAGCACCCCAAAAGGATGGTTGCGCCCCATCAGCGCGACGGCAATGCCGATAAAGCCTGCGCCCTCGGTCGAGTTGAGGATCAGCCGTTCAGCCTCGCCCTGAGTTGTGTTCACAGCCATAAGCCCCGCCAGCGCGCCCGAAATCAGCATGGCAATCACAGTGATGCGCACCGCCGATGTGCCTGCATAATTGGCCGCCGTTTCGGAAAAGCCGAAGTGGCGTATTTCATAGCCCAGCTTGGTGCGCCAAATCAGGAAATAAACAAACACACAGGCCGCAAGCGCCACAAAGAAGCTCACATTGACAGGCGCGCTCTTGAAAAGAGGGGCCGCCGCCGTGGAAAACATATCTTCAAAGGTCGGCAGGTTGGTCGCCTCTGGAAAGCGGGGCGAGGCCGGCTCCATGGCGCGGGCAGGGCGCAGCACATTGACAAGCATATATCCCAGCACAGAAAAGGCGATATAGTTGAACATGATCGTGGTGATCACAATGTGAGAGCCGCGCTTGGCCTGAAGATAGGCCGGGATCAAAGCCCAAGCCGCGCCAAACAGCCCCGCAAAAACAGATGCGCCAAGCAGCGCGAGGCTCCAATGCGGCCAAGGGATATAGAGACAGCAAAGCGCGACACCAAGGCCCGCCAGCATAGCCTGCCCCTCACCGCCGATGTTAAAGAGCCGCGCATGAAAGGCGACAGAAACAGCCAGACCGGTAAAGATAAAATTGGTGGCGTAATACAGCGTATAGCCCCAGCCCGAAGAGCGCATCAGTGCGCCGTCCACCATGAGTTTGAGCGCGGCCACAGGGTCTTCCCCGATGGCGAGGATCACAAGCGCCGAGAGGAGCGCCGCGAGCAAAAGCGAGATCAGCGGCACAAGTGTGGCATCCGCCCATTTTGGCATCTTTTCCATTAGGCCGCCGCTCCGTCTGTGTCTGTTGTGCTCATACCCGCCATCATCATCCCGAGCTCTTTTTCGTCGGTCGCCTCTGGCAGGCGCTCGCCCATGATCTGCCCGTCAAACATGACGGCGATACGGTCTGAGAGCGAGAGGATTTCTTCCAGCTCCACACTCACCAGCAAGATCGCCTTGCCCGCGTCGCGCAGCGCGATGATCTGTTGGTGAATAAATTCGATAGCGCCAATATCCACGCCGCGTGTCGGCTGCCCGATCAGAAGCAGATCGGGGTTGCGCTCCATTTCGCGCGCCAGAACCAGCTTTTGCTGGTTGCCGCCCGAGAAGTTCTTGGCCGCAAGTCTCGCATCTGGCGGGCGCACATCAAAGCGCTCGATCTTGCCCTTGGCGTCCTCGATGATTTTGGCGTTGTCCATAAAGGGCCCGCGCTGAAAGGCAGGGTCACGGTGATAGCCGAAAATCGTGTTTTCCCAAGCGCTGAACTCCATGATCAGCCCCTCGCGCTGGCGGTCTTCGGGCACATGGGCAATGCCGCGCGCCCGCCGCGACTGCCCGTCCGAGGCGCGCCCCGTGAGGTCGATCTCTTCGCCGTTGACGCGCACCGTTCCGGTGCCGTTTTGCATCCCGCCCAAGACTTCCAGAAGCTCACTCTGCCCGTTGCCCGAAACACCCGCAATCCCGAGGATCTCGCCCGCGCGCAGGGTGAGCGAAATGCCCTTGAGGCGGGCCACGCCCTTGCTGTCCGTCACCCGCAGGTCTTGCACATCAAGCACCGTCTCCTTGGGCGCGGCGGGCTTTTTATCGACCCTGAGCAAGACTTTCCGCCCCACCATAAGCTCTGCCAACTGCGCGGGGCTGGTCTCGGCCGTCTTCACCGTCGCAGTCATCTGGCCGCGCCGCATGACACTCACAGTATCGGTGATCTCCATAATTTCGCGCAACTTATGGGTGATCAGAATGATGGTTTTGCCCTCTTCGCGCAGGCGGTTGAGAATGCGAAAGAGCTGGTCGGCCTCCGCAGGCGTCAAAACCCCTGTCGGCTCGTCCAGAATAAGAATATCCGCCTTGCGATAAAGCGCCTTGAGGATTTCCACGCGCTGCTGGCGGCCCACGCCAATATCCTGAATGAGCGCGTCAGGATCGACATGAAGCTCGTATTCCTCCGCCAGCTCTTTCAAACTCTTGCGCGCCTTGGCCAGCGAGGGCCGCAACAGCCCGCCATCTTCCGCGCCAAGGATCACATTTTCCAGAACAGTGAAATTCTCCACCAGCTTGAAATGCTGAAACACCATCCCGATCCCCGCCGCAATCGCGGCTTGGCTGTCGGGGATCTCGGTCTTCTCACCGTGAATAAAGATCTCGCCCTTATCGGCCTTGTAAAAGCCAAAGAGGATAGACATCAGCGTCGATTTTCCCGCGCCGTTCTCGCCGATGATCCCGTGGATCGTTCCGGGCATCACACGGATCGAAATATCCTTATTGGCCTCAACAGGGCCAAAAGATTTGGAAATGCCCTTAAGCTCAATCGCCGGTTCTGTCATCTTATCCCCCAAACTCCGCCCATCGGAGCGAAAAGGCCGCCCAATCTCTCGGGCGGCCTCTGGTCTTACACTCTGCCCAAATCAGAACTGGATCGCTGGGCAGCTGTCGTTTTCATAGTAGCTCACAACATTCAGATCGCCCGCAATGATCTGCGCGCGCGCCGCTTCCACGGCGGCTGTCATCTCGGCAGTCACAAGCGCCGCGTTGTGCTCGTCCATCGCGACGCCAACGCCGTCATCCGCAAGGCCAAGCACGGTCATACCGCCTGTTTCAAGGCCTTCGCCCGCTGTCATGGCGTTATAAACGGCCACATCGACGCGCTTCAGCATAGAGGTCAGAACCTTGCCTGAGTGCAGGTGGTTCTGGTTGCTGTCGACACCAATCGAGAGGATGCCCTCGTCAGCCGCTGTCTGCAATACGCCGACGCCTGTGCCGCCCGCCGCCGCATAGATCACGTCTGCGCCTTGGCTGATCTGCGCCTTGGCAAGCTCGGAGCCTTTCACGGGGTCGTTCCATGCTGTTGGCGTTGTGCCTGTCATGTTCGCTACGATATTGATATCGGCGTTCACAGATTTGGCGCCTTGGGCAAAGCCGCAGCCAAAGTGGCGAATGAGTGGAACATCCATACCGCCGATAAAGCCGACAGTGTTTGTCTTGCTCGCCATCGCCGCCATCATACCGACAAGGTAGGAGCCTTGGTGCTCTTGAAAGGCAATCAGCTGCACGTTGGCAGGGATTTCTGGCAACCAACCGTCAATATTGACAAATTTCGTGTCAGGATAGTCTTTCGCAACTTCTTCCATGGCCGAAGCAATGGCAAAGCCCGTGGTCACAACAGGGTTGGCACCGGCTTCTGCAAAGCGGCGGAGCGCTTGCTCGCGCTGGGCTTCTGATTGAAGCTCGATCTCGCGATAGGTGCCGCCTGTTTCTTTGGCCCAACGCTCGGCGCCGTTAAAAGCCGCTTCGTTGAAAGATTTGTCAAACTTACCACCAAGATCATAGATCAGGGCTGGCTCGGCCAAGGCTGCGCCAGCGCTCAGCGCAAGGGCGGCTGACGCGCCAAGAAGTTTCTGAATGAGGCTCATGGGTCTCTCCCGTTTTGGTATTGCGCAGCACAAAGTGTCATGCCGCGAGGGTTGCAAAGTAAAAAATGCTAATGGGATATTAGGGCGCTTTCAGAGCACAGGGTCAACCGATTCTTAAGGGGTGACCTAAGGTTAAAGCTCAGGGAGCGCGCAAGCGCCGCCGCAAAACAAGCGCATCCACAGCCGCGCTTTGCGGGCGCGCATAATAGCCTCTGCGCCGCCCGACCTCCTCAAAGCCGGCTTGCGCATAAAGCGCGCGGGCGGGCGCGTTGTCTTCGGCGACTTCGAGAAAAAGCTGGGCCACATTTTTGTCTGTTAGCCGCGCCGCAAGCGCCGCCAAAAGGCTGCGCCCCGTGCCGCGCCCCTGCGCCTCGGGCAAAACCGCGATGGTGAGAAGCTCGGCCTCATCCAGCGTCACCCGCGCCAGCGCAAAGCCGATAGAGGTGCTCTCAAGCACTGCGCCTGTTTCCGAGGCGAGCGCCGCAAGCTCCTCTGCCGACCATGGCCGCGCGGGAAAGCAGGCGGCGTGAATATCGGCCAGCGCGTCAGGCGTCATCCAGAATCCTTGGGGGCTGGTCCGCTGCAGGTGCCGCGTCGGCGGCGCGAATATAGAGCGGCGCTGGAGCGGGCGCAGCCTCTGTTGCTGCCGCGATCCGCGCGATCCGTTCAACAAGCTCTTGTGGCGCAGGCAGCCCAAGTGCCGCTCCCGCCTCTGCCGCAGGGATAAGCGCGGCCTCATCTCCGACTTTTGAAAAATAAACCTGCTCCTGCGGCGCAGGCAGCGCGACGGGCGTATCGGCACTGACGCCAAGCCGCGCCGCCGCAAATCCGCTCACGCCGACAGCAGGGATCTCAAGCGACATCGCAAGCCCGCGCGCCGCCGAAACAGCAATGCGAATACCTGTAAAATTGCCAGGCCCGACGCCAACGCCGATCTTGCCCACGTCTTGCCATATGTGGCCATGGGCGGCGAGCAGCTCTTCCAGAAACACAAACAAGCGCTCCGACTGGCCGCGCTTCATTGGCTCATAAGCCGTTCCAAGCAGCTGCTCCCCCAAGAGCAAAGCGGCCGCGCAATGCGCGGCCGATGTGTCAAACGCCAGTGTGAGGGTTTCAGACGGCAACAGGGCGCACCTCTGTCACCTCGGGGATATAATGGCGCAGCAAGTTCTCGATGCCCATCTTGAGGGTGATGGTCGAAGAGGGGCAGCCCGCGCAAGCGCCTTGCATATGCAAATAGACCACGCCTTTTTCAAAGCCGTAAAAGGTGATGTCGCCGCCGTCTTGGGCCACGGCTGGGCGCACGCGTGTGTCCAGAAGCTCTTTGATCTGACCAACGATTTCGCTGTCTTCGCCAGTGTGCTCGGCATGGCCGCCTGCCGCTGGCGCACCGCTGTCTGACAGCGCGGGTTCGCCCGATTGGAAGTGCTCCATGATCGCGCCCAGAACCGAGGGCTTGATATGGTCCCACGCCACGGCGTCGTCTTTTGTCACGGTCACAAAATCTGTGCCAAGAAACACGCCCGTGACCCCGTCAACGCCATAGACACGGCTGGCCAGCGGCGAGCTTGCCGCGCTTTCGGCGCTTGGAAAGTCGGCTGTGCCTGTCGCCAGAACAGTCTGGCCCGGCAAGAACTTGAGCGTGGCGGGGTTTGGCGTGGATTCTGTCTGGATAAACATGGCGCGTGTTCCTTATCTCTTTGCTCAGATATGAGGCGCGCGGCGGGCAAAGTCAAGTTTTGGAATGATTCTAAACTATGCGGGCACGCGGCAGGACAGCAGAAAATCTCTCGGGCGCGTTAAGCCTGCGGGCGGTGCATTTCCTTAATTTGCGTTAACCTTGGCTGTGTTTGGGGGGTGCACGCATGGTGCACGCATGGTGCACGCTTTGCACCCCCCCGTTTTTGGCCTTTCCAGAAAGCTTAACCCGCCAAAACGCAGGGCCAAGGATATCTTAACCTATTGGGGCCTGTGCGGCGTTTTACGCATAAAAAAGGCCCGCAAACGCGGGCCTTTTGGGGTCAAAATAGAGTGGCGTCACAGCTCTGAGGCGTGGGTGATCACTTTGGACAGGATGCCGTAATCCATCGCCTCTTTGGTGTCCATCCAGTGGTCACGCTCGATATCTTTCATAACCTTTTCAAGCTTTTGGCCAGTTTGCTCGGAAATGATCCGAGCCAGACGGGCGCGCATGATTTCGATCTGCTCGGCCTGAATGGCAATGTCTGTGACCTTGCCCCCGACGCCGCCTGAGGGCTGGTGAATGAGAAAGCGGGTGTTGGGCAGGCAAACACGGTCTTCCTTGTCCACCGCAAGGAAAATATGCGTCCCCGCCGAAGCAACCCAGCCTGTGCCCACAATCTTCACCCGCGGCTTGATAAACCGGATCACATCATGGATCGAATCACCCGCTTCAACGTGCCCGCCTTGGCTGTTGAGAAAGAGCGTGATGTCCTCGTCACTGTCCGCCGCAAGCGCCAGAAGCTGGCCCACAACACGGCTCGCCATCTTCTGATCAATCGCTTCACAGATCAAGATCTGGCGCGCTTCAAACAGCTTCTGGCCGACATTGCCGCTTTTCTTGTCGTCGTCTTTTTTGTCGTCGTTCTTGTCTTGATCGCTCATAATATATCCTGTTTTCAGCGTATTAGGTGATGGCTTCGAGGCGTTCTTTGGAGAGTTCGCCGGGCACAATGGTGATTGGAATTTCAAGAGTTCCCGCGTTGCGAGTGAGCTGTGTCACGAGCGGGCCGGGGCCTTTTTTGTCCGAGCTTGCGCCCAGAACAAGCACGCCGATTTCGTCGTCGGCCTGCACTTGTTGTAGAATTTCAGAGATCGGTTCGCCCTCGCGAATGACGAGCTCAGGGTCGACGCCCTGCCTATCACGCATCCACTTTGCGAAGACTTCAAAATGCGCATGGATCCGCTCGCGGGCCTCCTCGCGCATGATGTCGCCAATGCCAATCCAGTGGTTGAACTCCTCAGGGGGAATCACCGCAAGAATTTCAACGCCGCCGCCCGACTTGGCCGCCCGCATCGCCGCAAAGCGCATCGCGTTCAGGCATTCGCGGCTGTCATCCAGCACAACAAGAAACTTCCGCATCTTCAGCCTCCCTCATCAGCCAACATCGCCGCGCAGAATGACGCAACAGCGCCCTCTGTGCAATGGCTCATCCTGCGTTAGACGCGGCCCAATCCCAGTAAAGCTCCCGTGCGCGGCGGGTGATCGGGCCGACTTGATAGCTTGTGTCGTCAAAGGCTGTGACGGGGGTAATCTTGGACATATTGCCCGAGAGAAACACTTCATCCGCCTCGTGAAAATCGTCAAAGCTGAGCACGGTTTCATGCACGCTCATCCCGTCAGAGCGCAGGTTTGACATATGGCGCGCGCGGGTGATCCCCGCGAGGAAGGTGCCATTGGCGATGGGCGTAAAAACCTCGCCATCCTTGACCATAAACACATTCGCCGTGGCCGTCTCGGCGACATTGCCCATAGCATCCGCCACCAGCGCGTTGCCAAAGCCCTTGTTGCGCGCCTCGGTCAGCATACGGGCGTTGTTCGGGTAAAGGCAGCCTGCCTTGGCGTTCACAACCGCGCTCTCAAGCACAGGGCGGCGAAAGCGGGTCTGTGTCAGGGTCGTGCTCGCGGTGTCGGCGGCAAAGGGGATTTCTTCAAGGCAAATGGCAAAGCCTGTTTCCTCACGGCTTGGAACAATCGCGGTGATGTCGCCGCCAATGCCCCAATACATCGGGCGGATATAGACCGCCGCGGCAACAGGGTAGCTCTTTAAACCGTCCTTGACGATCTCCACCATCTCATCAGCCGCAACGGTGGGCTGGAGCAGCAGGGCCTCAGCAGAGCGGTTCACGCGGGCACAATGCAAATCAAGATCAGGCATCAGCCCGTTCACAAACCGTGCCCCGTCAAACACGCCAGAGCCAAGCCAAGCGCCATGATCTGCCGCGTTGATGATGGGGGTATTGCCCTCATGCCACGCGCCGTTGAAATATGTTTTGATATTGGTTCCGACGGCCATAACACTTCCTCCCGTTCTGCCCGAGGTTAGAATGGGCCACAGGCAGGGTAAAGCCTCAAATCAGGCGCCAAGCCCCGCGCGCGCCGCTTGGCCCGTTGTGCGGCGCGGGACATTTACGCTTTGGTAAGGTTCATGCGGCTTCATAAGAGGCGTGATGACCCCGATCCGAAGCTGAGGAGAAAACAAATCACATAGGAAGACCAAGCACTGCAAGGTGCTATGCTGTCAGGCGTCGGCGCCGTCGTTTGAGCCGAGGTCATAATAGGCCACCATGCGGTCGATATGGTTGCGGCCCATTTTGGCCGAAATGCCAAGCAAGTCGCGCTCGGTGCCGTTTGTTGCGGCGTCTATAGCTGTTTCGAGGTTTGACGCGGCAAGCCCCCAAGAGCCTTCAACGCCTGCAGAGACTTCTTGTGTGCGCCAGCGAATGAGCCGCCAGAAGGCCGCCTGATGGGCAAAGCGGATAATCGGATCGGAGATCATATGCGCCATGGCATCAATGATACGGCCATATAAATCAACAAAAGCCTCGGGGGAGCGGTCGTCATCAATCATCAAACTGTTGTGAACCGACATCAGTCCCAATGTGGTTTTGCGGGGGACAGGCGCGTCTTTGGCGACGCTGATCGCGACATTGCAAATCGAGCCATAGGTTTCAAAGTGTTTTGGCAGGTCTGTCAATGTGAGCACAGTGGTCTGCGTTCCGAGGCCTGTTTGGGTTTCAACAAGCTGCGCATTGGCAAGAAGTTGCAGGATATGGCGGATCGGCGTGCGGGAGACACCAAATTCGTCTGCCAGAGCCGTCTCCTTGAGCCAGATCGGCTCGCGCGGATCAGCGAGGCAGATCTTCGTGCGGATCGCTTGTAAGATGTCGGCCTGTTGTCCAACCATTCGGTGCATAATGTGCGCGGCCTTTTATGTCCTCTGGAATATGTGAGTTCATGTATACGGTGTGTTTCTCCATGCCTCAACACAATTGGGTGCCTTTGCGGTAACTTAGGGGGCAGGGTCGTCGATATTAATGTAAACTGCGCTTCATTTCTGATTGGGCTTGCACGCGCCACCCTCCCCTGTATACAGGTATTCACATGTGTAGCATTATTCACGTTTTCTATATAATCCGCATCAGTGGTTTACATACCTCCATGGTTGTGTGACCGTGTATACACGTGCTCAGGTGTGCGTGAGTTGGAGTATTCGGTAGGCTTGGTCAAGATAGGCATAGCCGCGGTTCACAGTTTCGAACACGTCGATTTATTTGGCTCAGGTGTCGATTTGAGCGAAGAGTCACGGCCGCATCTTGCTTGCGGTTAGGTTGGGCCCTTAACGTCCCCAACGTGGTATCAGCCTAACATCAAGGTGCGCGAACACAATGCGATGCGGCCGTGACACTTATCAACCAACCAATCTTTTTAGCTGGTTTTGCACAGTGCAAAGCCGGGATTTTCCGCTTTGCGCCAAACGAAAGCTAGCTGATGCGATGTGAAATGCAAGCTTTTTGCACAGACAGCGCCGCTATGCGCTGGCCCGCAATGCAGCGACCTGACGTTTTGCGCCCTTGCTGATTCCCATCAGAAGGTCTTGGGTTGTGCCCGTCATGGCCGCGTCGGCCAGCATTGTCAGGTTGCGCTCCGTCATCTCCCAGGACTCTCCTTGCCCTGTCATGATGTCATGGGCACGCCAGCGAATCATACGCCAGAGCGCGGCTTGAAGGGCAAAGCAGACAATCGGGTCTTCAATCGCGCTGGCCAGCGCATCAGTGGTGCGCCCAGATACCTCAAGCATCAATTCTACCGAGCGGTTTGTTTCGATCTGCATGAGGTTTTTGACAGTCATAAACTCCAGCTTGGTCTTGTGGCTGATCGGTTTGGATGAAGCATACCGCGCGGCGACTTCTCCCAGCTCTCCCATCAAAATGTGATGGGCGATGCGGTCTTCTTTCTTGAGGGCGGTGCTTTGCGTGCTGACCCCTGATTGTGTTTCAACCAGCTGAACATTGGTCAGAAGCTGCAAGACCTGCCGCACGGGCGTCCTGGAAACATTGTATTTTTTCGCGAGCGCATTCTCGGAGAGGGTCCAGGATGTGCAGGGGTCTTGCAGGCAGATATCAATCCTGATCGCTTTGAGAATCTCGGATTGCCGTCCGGCCAATCTGAACATGGAATCTACGCCTTATGTGTTGAAGCTCTTCATCTTGTGTACAGGCGTACAGGTCATCGTGGGCCGGCGCAAGTTTTTAAGTGTTTGAAAGTTAATGCTTAAATCATGAAATCCGGTCACGGGAAAATATTTTGAGAAAAACGTTTACAGAAGCATTGTGTTTTGGCACACTTGTATACAGGTGCTCAGTCATATGTGGGCCGCAAAAACAGACCGAGTAACAACCACACTGTAACGAATAAATTTTGAGGAGCGCCCATGGCAACCACACAGCAAAAAGTCACTCGTCCAAAATTCGAACAGATATTGCGCCCCCGGTTCACTCCAATCTCGCCCTCAGGCGTCAGCACTTTGTCTGACCTCGATGAGTATATCATCCGCAAGGCAGAGATTGTCGGCGCCCGTCGCGACCGCGACTTTGGCGTGATCGAGGTGCGTATCAAATTGAAATACCAGACACAGGCATCAGGGCCTCTGATGCAAATGAACCGCTTGATTGTTCTGGATATCTGCCATGCGCAAACTGCGAAAGATCGGCGTAAGCGCCTGTTCCGCCACGTCTTTGAGATGGCGCGCCTGATTTTGCGGCGCGACAAGAGCGAGTTTGCCCTAGCCGCTTAACGCCTGCCTTGGCGCGCCGTCTCAAAGGCCCATGTAACCCGCCAGAAAAGGAGACAATTTCTACTGCTTTTTCGATCTACCTTAGCGAATTCTTCCTGTTCCAGTCCCGAAGAATTCGATACCCCAACTCCAGCGCCCCTTATGGGGCGCTTTTTTTTAGCGCACCATGCCCACGATATCGTAAGTCTTCTCAAGGATCGGCGCAGCAATCGCGCGGGCCGCGTCTGCGCCTTTGTGCAATAGCGCATCAATTTCGGCTTCGTTTTCCATAAGCCGTGCCATCTCGCCCGAAATAGGAGCGAGTTTTGCCACAGCCAAATCGGCAAGTAAGGGTTTGAACTCTGAAAAGGCTTTGCCGCCCACATCCTTGAGCACCGCGTCAACACTCATATCCGCAAGGCCGGCATAGATATTCACCAGATTGCGCGCCTCGGGGCGGCCTTCCAGCCCATCGGCCTCAGACGGCAAAGCGTCAGGGTCGGTCTTGGCTTTGCGGATTTTCTTGGCGAGCGTGTCTGCGTCATCTGTCATATTGATGCGCGAGGCGTCAGACGGATCTGATTTGGACATTTTCTTGCTGCCATCGCGCAAGCTCATCACCCGCGTGGCAGCCCCCTCGATGACCGGCTCGGTGACGGGAAAGAAATCTACCCCGTAGTCGTTGTTAAACTTGATCGCGATGTCCCGCGTCAGCTCCAGATGCTGCTTCTGGTCTTCACCAACAGGCACGTGTGTCGCATGATAGGTGAGAATATCCGCCGCCATAAGAGACGGATAAGCAAAAAGACCGAGCGAGGCGTTTTGAGAATTCTTGCCGGCTTTGTCTTTCCACTGGGTCATGCGCTGCATCCAGCCCATGCGCGCGACGCAGTTGAAGATCCAGCCGAGTTGGGCGTGCTCTGCGACTTGCGACTGGTTGAACAGGATCGATTTGGCAGGATCAATGCCCGAAGCAATAAAGCCTGCGGCCAGTTCGCGGGTCTGACGACGCAGTGCGGCGGGGTCTTGCCAGACGGTGATGGCGTGAAGATCGACCATGCAATAAATTGTCTCATAGTCTTCTTCTTGCATCTGGACGAAACGTTTGATCGCGCCGAGATAATTGCCAAGGGTCAGACCGCCTGACGGCTGGATGCCCGAGAAAACACGTTTCTTGAACGCCGCGTTCGGCTGGAGCGCATCGCTCATGATATTTCTCCGTCTGGAATTCTGGGTGCTGCTGGCTTACTCAGGAGGTCAAGCAACGTCAAGCCGAGGCCGACATGAAGACCACGCAAAGCCCTGTGAACGATATTTCTCCCGTTGTTGTGGTGCTTTTTGCCGCGATGGTGGGTGTCGAGGCCCTTTTTGCGGCCGCTGAAGCGGGTCTGATTGGCGGGCGCATGGGGATCGGTTGGCGCGTCTCTGCGATTGAAGACTATGGGGTGTTTGGCAGCCTTGTGCAGATCATGTGGGAACGTGGCGAGTGGCCGCTAGCCCATTTGCTCCGCTTTATGAGCTATCCCTTTTTGCATGGCAATTTCACTCATATGATTTTTGCAGCGGCGATCATGCTGGCGCTTGGAAAATATGTGGGTGACAGATTCCGCTGGTGGGCGGTGTTGGCTGTGTTTTTTGCCGCGTCAATCTCGGGCGCACTGGTTTGGGGGCTTGTCTGGAGTGAGGCTGGCGTGCTTATCGGAGCCTATCCTGCGGCCTACGGTTTGATCGGTGCTTTCACATATATTTTGTGGGTTCAGCTGCGCGTTCTGGGCGCGCCGCAGATCAGGGCCTTCCAGCTGATTGGGTTCTTGCTGGCGATCCGTCTTTTGTTGGGGCTTCTGTTTGGCTCTGACGGGGTCTGGCTTGCCGAGTGTGTCGGCTTTGCCACCGGGTTTGGCCTGTCGTTTCTGGTCAGCCCTGGAGGGTTTCAGCGTCTTCGCGACGCTATCCGCGGCGCAAGGCAGACCTGAATTCAGCCAAACGAAACGCGCCAAAGAGCTGGCCGAGGCCGAAATAAGCCAAAACACTGATCATAACCAGCAAGCCAAGCGCGAGATACCGCCAGCCGCCCGCAATAAAGAGCGGCGACAGCGCCAGATTGCTCGCCCAGAGAACCGCCCCCATCGCGGCGGATGTCAGGGCAATACGCCAGACCCTTTGCTTAAAGCGCGCATCAAGGCGCGTGACACCGCCGAATTTGCGCGCGCCAAAGCCAAGCTGTGCAACCATAATCCAAGCGGCCAGCGTGGCCGCCACAGCGGGGGCCAGCCAGCCTAGGTATGGCTTGAGGCCAAAGGCCAGCACGAGATTGACCACCATCGCAACCAGAGCATAGCGGAAGGGGCTTTGGGTATCTTCGCGGGCAAAGAAGAGCGGTTGGAGCGTCTTTTGCAAGACAAAAGCAGGCAGGCCGAGGCCATAAATGCTTACTGCAAGAGCCGTGGCCGCAGCGTCATCCCCTGAAAAATTGCCGCGTTGAAAAAGCACCGACACGAGCGGCAAGGGGATCACCATAAGCGCCACCGCAGAGGGAAGTGTGAGCGCTAGAGAAAGCTCGGTTGCCCGCGAATAGGCGTTTTGTGCGCCCGCATCATCGCCCGCTTTGAGGCGGCGGGACAGGTCGGGCAAGAGCACGATCCCGACCGCAATTCCAACCACCCCCAAAGGCAGCTGATAGAGACGGTCCGCAGCGTAAAGCCAGCTCACGGCTTTTTCATAATCTGAGGCCACCAATTGACCGACGACAAGATTGATCTGGACAACACCCATAGCCAAGGCCGCAGGCACTGCAACGCGCAGAAGCTTGCCCATTTCAGGGCTTGGGCGTGGAAGTTTTGGCACAATCCGCAGCCCTGCACGGCGCGTGGCGACATAGACCAGTGCAAGCTGCGCCATGCCTGCGAAAGGAATACTCCAGACGAGCGCCACCGCGACGGCGCCGCCACTCTGGGCGGCAAACAGCATGGCTGCTGTGAGAATAATGTTGAGCAACACAGGCGCAGCCGCAGCCGCAGCAAAGCGGCCCGTCGCATTCAAAACTCCCGAAAACAGAGCCGCCAGCGAGATAAAGAAAATATAAGGAAAGACAATCCGGCCAAAGCCTGTTGCCATATCAAAGCGTTCATCTCCGGCAAAGCCCTCAGCTGTGGCCCAAATCAGCGCAGGCATAAACACAAGCGCCACGCCTGTAAGGGCAAGAAGCAACAGACTGAGCCAACTTAAGGCTGCAGAGGCAAACCCCTCGGGGTCTTCGCCAGCTTCGAGTTTTTTGGAAAACATCGGTACAAATGCAGCATTGAAGGCCCCTTCGGCAAAGAAACGGCGGAACATATTGGGCAGACGGAAGGCCACCACGAAAGCATCCATCACGGCCCCCGGGCCGATATAGGAGGAAATCAGAATATCACGCGCAAACCCCATGATCCGGCTCATCAGGGTCCAGAAGCCGACGGTGAATATGCCAGAGATAAGGCGGATTTGTTTCATCTAGAGGTCTTTTATTGTTTGAAGCAGGTTTAGACGATTGCCGCGCAGCAAGGAAGCAAAGGTTTTGCACCGTGCTGCGCACGCCGCCCGGTAGGGGGCTTTGCCCCCTAGTTTCAAAAGCCCAAAGACTTTTGAAACCTACCCCCAGGATATTTAAGGCAAAAAGAAAGGTGGAGATGGCTCAGGCGTGGGCGCGCTCGGCACCTTCTGTGATGGCGGTTCGGAGTTTGTTTTCCAATGTTTTCTGTTTGCTCTCGGTGTAAAATTTGAGGCCGAACATATCTTTGACATAGAAGGTGTCGACCACTTGTTCGCCGAAGGTCGCTATAACGGCGGAAGCGATATACACATTGGAGTTTGCCAAGGTGCGCGTAAGATCGTGGAGCAGGCCGGGGCGGTCGCGGGTGTCGACTTCGATGATCGTGTAGATTTCGGAGCCTTCATTATCAAAGGTGATCGAGGTCGGCACACGGAACGCACGCTCCCGTTTCTTGAGCTTGTCGCGGGTCTGAATGGCTTCGCCGGCGATCACCTCGCCTGCAAATGTGCGCTCGATCATTTTTCGCAGGCGCGGCAGGCGGGCGGCTTCAAAGGGGCTGCCTTCTGTGTCCTGAACCCAGAAGGCCGCTGTGGCGTAGCCGTCTTTTGATGTGAAGGTGCGCGCATCGACGATATTGGCTCCGACAAGCGCGAGCGCGCCGCACATACGGCTGAAAATACCCGGATGGTCCGCCATAACAAAACAGACGCGGGTGGCATCGCGGTCATCATCAGGGTGCAGATCAATGCGAATTTCGCTATCGCCTATGCCTTTGAGAAGATTGGCAAAGACGACATGGGCAGTGATATGCAGGCCTTGCCAATAGGGCGGATAGTGGCGCGCTGTTTCTGCCTTTATGTCTTTTTTCGCCCAACCCACAAGTTCGGAGCGGAGCGCTTTTTTGGCTTCTGCGCCTCTGTTCTCGCGGTTGAGGGCTTCCATGCCTTCTTCAAGCGCATGACGCGTCTGGCGATAGAGCGCACGAATGAGCGCGGCCTTCCAGTTGTTCCATGTATCCGGGCCGACGCCGCGAATATCGCAGACGGTGAGGACTGTGAGCAAATCAAGCCGCTTCACAGTCTGCACGGCCTTGGCAAAGTCGCGCACGGTGCGCGGATCGGCGATATCGCGCTTTTGGGCCATATCCGACATGAGCAAATGATAGCGCACTAGCCACTCGACGGTGTCGCAATCATTGCGGCTGAGGCCGAGGCGTGGCGCAACCTTGCGCGCGATTTGTGCGCCAAGAACAGAATGGTCCTGATCGCGGCCCTTGCCAATGTCATGCAGAAGCATTGCGACCATCAAGACTTTGCGATCCACCCCATCGCGAAGAATTTCTGTGGAAATAGGTAATTCTTCTTCAAGTTCCAAGCGCTCGATCTGCGAGAAATTGGAGATCACCTGAATGGTATGCTCATCGACGGTATAGGCGTGATACATATTGAAT
This sequence comes from Lentibacter sp., assembly GCF_965657785.1. Taxonomy (GTDB): domain Bacteria; phylum Pseudomonadota; class Alphaproteobacteria; order Rhodobacterales; family Rhodobacteraceae; genus Lentibacter. The sequence goes on along the minus strand of NZ_CBFHPP010000007.1, from coordinate 54,890 downwards.
TGCATCATGGCGACAATCGGCTCGAACTCGGGCAGGAAGGCCGCAAGCACCCCCAATTCGTTCATACGCCTGAGGGCACGTTCCGGATTTCCATGCTTGAGCAAGAGATCAAGAAAAATGTTTTGGGCTTCGCGATTGTCGCGAAACGCCTCGTCAATCAGGCGCAGGTTTGCCGTGACGAGCCGCATGGCATCAGGGTGGATCAACATCCCTGTGCGCAGGCCTTCTTCAAAAATACGCAACAGATTGAGCGGATCTGAGAGAAACGCCGCCTCATTTAGGACGGCAAGCCGGCCATGGATAACGTGATAGCCGTCTTTCACTCGTGGTTTGCGCGAAAAAATGCGTTGCAACAGGGGTTCCGGCTTGGCGTGGATGGCTTCGAGCTTGGTGAGGAAAATGCGGGTGAGGTCGCCCACGCGGGTCGCATTTCGGAAATAGTCCTGCATGAAATGTTCAACCGCCCGCCGCCCGGCGCAGTCTTCATAGCCCATGCGCTCGGCCACCTCGACTTGCAGATCAAAGGTCAGCTGTTCATTGGGGCGGTTGGTGACGAGGTGCAGATGACAGCGTACCGCCCAGAGAAAGTTTTCGGCTTTCTGGAAGCGCTCGTATTCCTCAGGGCGAAACACTTTGAGGCGCACCAAATCTTCGATCTGCTCCACGTGATGAACGTATTTTGCGATCCAATAGAGAGATTGCAAATCACGTAAGCCGCCTTTGCCTTCTTTAACGTTGGGTTCCACAACATAGCGTTCGCCTTGCCGCTCATGGCGTTCGTCGCGTTCGGCGAGCTTTGCTGTGACAAATTCGGTTTCGCTGCCTTTGAAAAGCTCGTCCTCAAGGCGCTGGTTGAGCTGTGTTGCGAGGGCCGCATCGCCAACCAGAAACCGCTGCTCGAGCAGGGCGGTTCGGATTGTGAAATCTTCCCCGCCAAGGGCGAGGCAGTCTGCAATACTGCGGCTTGAGTGCCCGACTTTAAGGCGCAAATCCCAAAGGATATAGAGCATCGCCTCGATCACGCTTTTGGCGCGGGGGGTGACGCGCTTGGGCATGAGAAACAGAAGGTCGACATCAGACTGTGGCGCCATTTCCCCGCGCCCGTAACCGCCAACAGCCAAAAGCGCGAGTGCTTCCTCGTCGCTCTTGCTACTCAGCGGGTGCAAGACTTGTGACGCTAGAGCATAGGTGCAGCTGACCAAGCAGTCGGCCAGCCAGCAATAGGCGCGCCGTGTGGGCAAAGCTTCCAGTGGCGCCGCCGCGAAGGCCGCTTCAATCGCTGACATCCCTGCCTTGCGATAGGCCAGCAAGAGGCTGGCGGCTTGCTTGCGAAGATCTGCCTCATCACCAAAATCCTGCGCAAGGCGCGCAAGATCGGCAGTGAGCTTTTGCGCATCAATGATCTGATCTGCGGGGCAGATCAGGGTGTCATCGCTTGGGGGGAGGTGGATATTGAGCGACAGTTCAGAATCCTACACCGTTGAATGCTCTTGGAGCCTGATCAATGATCACTAGTTTTTTGTCCTGAACCTGAGCAATCGCAAGGCCACGCTCATTTGTCCCGTCAGGGAAGAAGCGGAAAATGCCGTTGGCGCCTTGAAAGCCGGCGCCTTGCGTAATGGAGGCCGCAGAGAGCGCATCGCGCTTGCCTGATTTTGCGAGGGCTCCGACGGCTGCGATCCCGTCATAAGCCAGCGCGGCCAGTGGATGCGGCGGTTGGCCGTAGGCTTCGGAAAATCTGGCGTTGAACTGGGTTGATTTGGTTGGGTCGGGCAGGGCAAACCAGCCGCCCTGAAGGCCAGAAAGCTCGAGCGTTTGAACAGGGATGTCCCAACGGGAGAGGCCGATAAACTGTGTCGTTGGGTGGCTGATCCCGACGTCAGGGAGCATTTGCGCATAAAACGGCAAGGCCGCATCTGATGTTGAGGTCATGAAGACGGCATTGGCGCTGCTGGCCTCTGCGGCCGCCTTGATCCGTTGAACAGCACTTGTCACACCCTGCTGAGAACGTTCATATCCCACGATCCCTGCAAGGGTTGCGCCAGAGCGCGCGATGGCTTGTGTGATCGCGGCTTTGCCAAGCTGCCCGCCGATTTCCTCGTCATGCACCACAAGAATTCGCTCTTTGCCGCTTTGCTGGGCATAGTCGGCAAGGCGATTGGCGGTGTTTTGAAAGGTCGCACCGAGCAAAAAGAGATTGCCGCCAGAAATTGTTGTGTTGTTGGAAAACGCCAGAACATTCACGCCATTGGCTGCAACAGCGATCGCCGCAGCATTGGCCGCCTCGGCACGCAGGGGGCCAAGGATCACTTGTGCGCCGTCCGCGACAGCCTGCTTTGCGGCCGTCTGGGCGCGCATAACATCTCCCGCTGTTGCATAAACGCGCAAATCAACCTGCACACCCTGAAGGTCGGCCACAGCCAGACGCGCGGCGTTTTCCAAGGCATCAGACACCAGACTATCGCCGTCGATCGCGCTGCCCCGTGGCAAAAGCAGGGCCACTTTAACAGGCGCGCCGGCTTGCAAGTTGCCGCCCGAGGTATCAAAGCTCATGGGCTCGCAAGCCGCGAGCCAAATCAGACCGAGCAGGGCAAAGACTTTAGGGAAAGGCTTGCGAATAACACTCAAAACAGCAAACATGGATAACTTCTTTCTCCGTGAGCTTTGGGTCTTGCTGGCAAAATCCTGCCTGCCCAAGCTTGTTGGTTTAGAATGATAATAAACGTTGAGGCGTGAGGGTCTAGAGGTGAATCATAAAGAAATCGTTCTGGAGCCTATGCTCTATCTTGTGGCAACGCCTCTCGGCACCGCGCGCGATATTACTCTGCGCACGCTCGATGTGCTTGCAAGCGCCGATATTTTGGCGGCCGAAGATACGCGGACCCTTAAAAAGCTCATGGAAATTCATGGGATAGCGCTGGGAGACCGCCCCGTGATTGCCTATCACGATCACAATGGCGAGCGGGCACGCCCAAGAATTCTCAAGGCACTGGCGGCTGGGCAATCTGTCGCCTATGCGTCGGAGGCTGGCACCCCCATGATCGCGGATCCCGGCTATCATCTGGTGCGCGAAGTCCAGAGCGCAGGCTTCGGGGTCACCTCCCTCCCTGGGCCTTCAGCGGTCATTACGGCGCTCACCTTGGGGGGGCTGCCGACAGATATTTTCACTTTTGCTGGTTTTTTGCCAAGTACAAAGTCAGCGCGCCGCAAGGTTTTGAAAAGTTTCGAGAATGCGCAAGGCACATTGGTGTTTTATGAATCTCCCAAGCGTATCAGCGCCATGATCAAGGATGCGGCCGATGTCTTGGGGGGCGCGCGAGAGGGGCGGATATGTCGAGAGCTGACAAAGAAATTCGAGGAAGTGATCGGCGGCACATTGGAAAGTCTGTCTGACGCGCTGACAGAGCGCAGTTTAAAAGGCGAAATTGTCGTTTTGATCGGCAAAGGGGCCGCCCCAGAACTCAGCCGCGACACGTTGGTGGCGGAGCTTGAAAGCTTGCTCAAAGATATGAGCCTGCGGGACGCCGCCGACAGGCTTGCCGAAGATACAGGCATCAAGCGCCGTGAAATCTATCAAATCGGTCTGGAGCTGCAAAAGTCTTCATAATTTGTTGAGGAGAATGTGTTTGCTTGGGGTATGGCTACAAAACTTCTCTCCAAAGCGTCGCAAAACGCTCAAAAGCGCGGATCAACCGCCTATCATTCGGGTGTTGCCGCCGAGAATGTCGCCCGGCGCCATTATGCGCAGGCAGGGTATCGTCTCTTGGACGAGCGCTGGCGTGGCAAGGCGGGCGAGATTGACCTTATTTTTTCTAAAAACGGCGAAACCGTCTTTGTAGAAGTCAAACGTGCACGTGATTTCGCGCAGGCCGTCGAGCGGCTTGGCCCGGCTCAAATGGAGCGGATCGCAGTTGCCGCCGAAGAATATGCCGCCAAGCTCGCCCAAGGCCGGCTCAGCCTGATGCGGATTGATGTCGCTCTCGTAAACGGCACGGGGGCCTGCCATGTGATCAAAAACGCTTTTGGCGCGTGAGCCATTGAACACCGTCGCGATCTCGGCCATTTATAGCGCAACTGATGCAACAAGGCTGCGCCATGAAAATTGCTTTCCAGATGGACCCGATTGGACCGATCAATATCAACGCGGATAGCACGTTCCGTATCGCAGAAGAGGCACAAGCGCGCGGTCACGAGCTGTTTTACTATACGCCAGAGCGCTTGAGCTATCGCGAAGGCCGTATTCTGGCGCGGGGCTGGCCTCTGAGCGTTCAGCGTGTGAAAGGCGATCACTTTGCCCTCGGGGCCGAAACCGAAGTTGATCTCTCTACATTCGATGTTGTCTGGCTGCGCCAAGACCCGCCGTTTGATATGTTTTACATCACAACGACCCATCTCTTGGACCGTATTCACCCCGAAACGCTCGTGGTCAATGATCCGTTCTGGGTTCGCAACTACCCAGAAAAGCTCCTTGTGCTCGATTTCCCTGATCTCACTCCCCCAACGATGATTGCGCGGGATTTGGAGGATTTGAGAGCCTTCAAAGCCGAGCATAAAGACGTGATCCTCAAGCCGCTTTATGGCAACGGCGGGGCAGGGGTTTTCCGTCTCACACCTGAGGACAGAAACCTTGCCTCCCTTCATGAGCTTTTTGCGGCAAACAGCCGTGAGCCTCTGATAATGCAGAAGTTTTTGCCTGATGTGTCAAATGGCGACAAGCGTGTCATCCTCGTTGACGGGGTGCCTGTCGGCGCGATCAACCGCGTCCCCGCTGCGGGCGAAACCCGCTCTAATATGCACGTCGGGGGGCGGCCTGAAAAAGTCGGCCTAACAGAGCGGGACCTTGAAATTTGCGCGCGCATTGGCCCGCTTTTGAAAGAAAAAGGTCAGATTTTTGTCGGGATCGATGTGATCGGGGACTATCTCACCGAGATCAATGTCACCTCGCCCACAGGCATTCAGGAGCTTGAGCGCTTTGATGGTGTGAATATTGCCGAAAAGATATGGCTGGCCATAGAAGCGCGGCGCAGCGGCTCAGCCGCCTGACGCTCCGACGCGAAAGCTCACCGCTTCGGCAATGTGGGGCTTTCGCACCGCAAGGCTTTCATCAAGATCGGCAATTGTGCGGGCAACGCGTAAAATACGGTGATAGCCTCGCGCAGTCAGTCCGAATTTTTCGGCAGCCTTCAACAAAAAGTCGCGTCCTTCTGCGTCGGGGGCGGCTATTTCCTCCAGAAGTTCCCCTTCGGCATCCGCGTTCAGAGACAGGGTGTCCTGATCGTCAAACCGCGCAGCCTGCACAGCCCGCGCCCTTGCAACAGTCTGCGCCACATCCGCCGAACTGGCGCCGCTTGCAGGCAAATCCAGATCGCTCAACGATACGGGCGGGACTTCAAGGCGGATATCAAAGCGGTCCATCAAGGGGCCAGAAATACGGCCTAGATATTCCTCACCACAAAGAGGCACACGGGCACAGGCACGGGCGGGATCAAACAGATACCCGCATTTGCAAGGGTTTGCCGCCGCGATCAGCAAAAAGCTGCAGGGATAGCGCACATGGGCATTGGCGCGACTCACCACAACCTCGCCTGTTTCGATAGGCTGTCGCAAGGTCTCAAGCACAGCGCGCGGAAATTCGGGGAACTCGTCCATAAACAACACGCCATTGTGCGCGAGGCTGATCTCTCCTGGCTTGGCGCTGCGCCCGCCGCCGACAATGGCCGCCATCGAAGCGGTATGGTGTGGCTCCCGAAAGGGGCGGCGCCGCGAAATACCACCTTCTTCAATCAGCCCTGAAAGTGAATGAATCATGGAGGTCTCAAGGGCTTCTGCGGCGCTGAGAGGGGGCAGTATCGAGGGCAACCGCGCCGCGAGCATGGATTTGCCCGACCCTGGCGTGCCGATCATAATCATGTGGTGACGCCCCGCTGCCGCAATCTCGAGCGCACGTTTGGCGCGCTCCTGTCCTTTGACGTCGCGCAGATCGCGCCTGCCACTTTCGGCGCGCACCTCACCCGCCTGCGCGGGCGATAAGGGCATCTGGCCTGTCAAATGCTGGATCGTATGCAAAAGTGAAGCGGGCGCGATCACCTGCGCCGCATCGACCCATGCGGCCTCCGCCCCCGAAGCTTCGGGGCAAATCAGGTTGCGCCCTTGCGCGGCGGCGGCAAGAGCGGCGGGCAAGGCGCCGATCACAGGCACAAGAGCGCCGTCAAGAGACAGCTCGCCCAGTGAGGTGACGCCCTCAACAGCATCATTCGCCAAAATCCCAAGGGCCGCAAGAAGCGCCAGCGCAATGGGCAAATCAAAATGACTGCCCTCTTTGGGCAAATCCGCAGGTGATAGATTGATCGTGAGGCGCTTGGAGGGCAAAGCAATTGAAAGCGCGCTCAGGGCCGCGCGCACTCGGTCACGGGCTTCGGAGACGGCTTTGTCAGGCAAGCCAACAATCGAAAAAGCAGGCAAGCCAGGGGTCACGGCGCATTGCACCTCGACCGTGCGAGCCTCAACCCCTTCAAAGGCCACAGTATACGTGCGCGAAACCATTTTACTCATCCCAACTTGGTTAACGGATAGGCAGGGGACGTTTAAAATTGGTTAACGAAACCGTTAAATTCAGCTCTCACATACCGATAGGGGCCAGTCTGCCGTTTTCAGTGGCAGCGGGTAAGGAAAAGGCTGGTAAGAAACAGCCACGCCCTCGGCGCGCCAAAGCCGAAAGGCCGGGTCCATGAGGGTTGTGTTTACATAGGCAGCCACTTCCACGTTCACAGGGAGCCCAAAGCCTGCAATCCGCGCCATCAGCGGAGCGAAAAACGCATCGGCAATCGAATAAGCTCCAAACAGCCAAGGGCCGTCTGTTGCCAAGGCCTTGGCATGGGACACCAAAACCTCCAGCCGCGCGAGCTCTCTTAAAACCGCCTCGGAAGGCTGAAATCCGACCCATTGGTGAAACAATTGCATCGGGCATTCGCCGCGCAATGCCTGAAAGCCTGCGTGCATTTCGGCTGCGATAGACCGTGCCAATGCCCGCGCCTTGGGAGCTTGTGGCCAAAGCCCAGCGTCAGGGTGGCGTGTGGCAAGCTCTTCAGCGATTGCCATACTGTCAAAAAGCACCGCCCCATCTTCGCACACCAGCACAGGAACAGTGCGAGCCGGCGCGAGCGAGGCAATGTCAGCCGCCAGCGTGCCTGAATACAGCCCCACAAGATGCGCGCGGTATGGCAGCTTGAAGTGCTCAAGCATCAACCACCCCCGCAAAGACCAGCTCGAAAAGGCTCTGTCGCCGATATAAAGATCATATGTCATGGCCTATCTTAAGAGCGCTTATCTGTTGCGAAGCAAGAGGCACATCGCAAAAACTGTCGCTCAGGCGTGTAGAAAGTCGCACGCCACAGCGCCTCACCGCAGTGAGCCATTGAGTTTGCCCGCCGCTCGGCTTAACTCTGTTGCGACCAAATAACCTGCGGAGGCCGCTATGCTGGCTGGCAAAAAACTATTGCTCATCATTGGCGGCGGGATCGCGGCGTATAAATGTCTGGACCTGATCCGCCGCCTAAAAGAGCGGGGGGCCAGTGTCACGCCTGTGTTGACCTCTGCCGCGAAAGAGTTTGTCACGCCTCTCTCTGTTGCGGCTCTGGCAGGCGAAAAAGTTTATACCGATCTCTTTGATCTGACGGATGAGGCCGAGATGGGCCATATCCAGCTGAGCCGTGTGGCCGACCTTGTGTTGGTTGCGCCCGCCACGGCGGATATGATGGCAAAAATGGCTGGAGGCCATGCCAATGATTTGGCTACAACGCTGCTTATGGCGACAGATACACCCGTTATGATTGCCCCTGCCATGAACCTGCGGATGTGGGAGCACGCCGCCACACAGCGCAATCTCGCCACTCTGCAAGGCGATGGCATCAGGGTGGTTGGTCCAAATGCGGGCCATATGGCCTGTGGGGAATATGGCGACGGGCGTATGTCAGAGCCATTGGAAATTGTTGCTGCTGTTGAGACGGCGCTCTCTGATGGCCCGCTCAAAGGCAAACGCGTCTTGGTCACATCTGGGCCGACGCATGAGCCGATTGACCCTGTGCGCTATATCGCCAACCGCTCCTCAGGGGCGCAGGGCACCGCCATCGCAGCGGCGCTGGCGCGGCTTGGGGCCGAAGTGGTCTTTGTCACGGGGCCTGCTGATGTGGCGCCGCCTGACGGGGTTCAGGTGGTCAGGGTTCAGAGTGCTGAAGATATGAGGCGCGCGGTGCAAGACGCGCTGCCTGTTGACGCGGGTGTCTTTGCCGCCGCGGTTGCCGACTGGCGCGTGGCGCGCGAAAGCGCCTCCAAGATCAAGAAGCAGGCGGGGCAGCTGCCTGTGCTCGAATTTACGGAAAACCCTGACATTCTGGCCGAAGTGAGCCAGATGACAGCGGGCAGGCCCAAGCTTGTGATCGGGTTTGCGGCCGAAACAGATGATGTGATCGTCAATGCCACGGCCAAACGCAAACGCAAAGGGTGTGACTGGATTGTTGCCAATGATGTCAGCCCTGCAACGGGGATCATGGGGGGCACGGAAAATGCCGTCCATTTGATCACAGATACAAGTTCGCAAGACTGGCCGCGCATGAACAAGGCGGAGGTCGGACGCCAGCTCGCAGAGCGGATCGCTGAGGCTCTGGCCTAGGAAGCCTCCGGCGGGGATATTTTTAGAAAGAAAAAGGGGGGCGTTGTGGTCACTGTAAAAGTCATATGGGATGAGGGGGCGGACAGCGCCTTGGGCCTGCCGGCTTATGAAACGATAGGGGCCGCGGGCGCCGATCTGCGCGCCAATTTTGCGGACCGTGGCGAAATTATGCTTGAGGCGGGCGCGAGGACGCTGGTGCCCACAGGGCTTAGGGTCGAAATTCCGCAGGGCTATGAGGTGCAATTGCGGCCGCGGTCCGGACTGGCTTTGAAACACGGGATCACCCTGCCAAACAGCCCTGGCACGATCGACGCGGATTATCGCGGGCCGCTCGGAGTGATTGTGATGAATGCGGGCAGTGCAGCTTTTACAATCAGACACGGCGAGCGGATTGCGCAGATGGTCGTGGCGCCAGTTGTGCAGGCGCAATTTGAGCTGACAGCAGCGCTTTCTGATACGGCGCGTGGCGTGGGCGGCTTTGGGTCGACGGGGCAAAACTGATGGCCTTGGGGATATTTGGCCTCCTTCTGATGATCTGGGCTTTGGGGCGGCGCTTGGAGTGGTCCAAGACCAAAGTCTGGGGACTTATGTCTGTGATTTATTCGGGCGCACTCGGTCTGCAGTTTGCCCATCCTGAGGGGAACCCTGCACCTTGGGCCATGGTGGGCGGGCTGGCTGCGATGGTTTGGGTTTACGGGTTTGGCCTGTCACGTCTGAAGGCGCGTGTGGCGCCTGAGCCAGCGCCCCCGCCGCAGGGCACGTTTGGCGTGACAGAACTTGAGCGCTATGCGCGCCATATTGTTTTGCGAGAGCTGGGAGGACCCGGCCAGAAAAAGCTCAAAAACGCCAAAGTTCTTGTGATTGGGGCGGGCGGCCTTGGCTCTCCTGTGCTGATGTATCTTGCGGCAGCAGGGGTTGGAACGATCGGAGTGGTGGATGATGATCTTGTGGATCACAGCAACCTTCAACGCCAAGTCATTCACCGCGACGAAACGATTGGAACAGCCAAAGTGCATTCCGCAACGGAGGCCATGCGCGCGCTCAACCCTTATGTTCATCTGCGCCCCTATCAGCGCCGCCTGACACCGGACATCGCAACAGAGCTTTTTGCCGAATATGATGTGATCATTGACGGGACAGACAACTTCGCGACCCGTTATTTGAGCAATGCAGCAGCCGTTGCGCTGAAAAAGCCGCTGGTGTCGGGAGCGTTGGCGCAATGGGAGGGGCAGCTTTCAGTCTTTGACCCTGCGCGTGGCGGCCCTTGTTATCAATGTATCTTTCCCACGGCCCCCTCTGAGGGGCTTGCACCGTCTTGTGCTGAGGCGGGCGTTGTCGCGCCCTTGCCTGGTATCATCGGGAGCATGATGGCGCTTGAGGCTGTCAAGCTGATCACGGGTGCAGGCCACATCTTGCGTGGTGAAATGCTGATTTATGACGGGCTTTATGGAGAAAGTCGCAAAATCACCCTTGCTGTGCGCGAGGAGTGCCCTCTCTGTCAGACCCAAAAGAGCCTGAAAAAGGAAACATTATGACGAACCCACTCTTGGCCGACTGGTCAACCCCCTTCCAAATCGCGCCGTTTGCAGAGATTGCGGACAGTGATTTTGCGCCCGCTTTGGACGAGGCCCTTGCCACCCATACTGCAGAAATTGCGGCGATTGCGCAGGATCTATCGCCTGCCAGCTTTGACAGTGTGATTGGCGCGCTTGAGGCGGCGGGCGGAGCGCTAGATCGGGTTCTTTCGGTTTTCTTTACGGTGGCAGGTGCTGACAGCACCCCGGCGCGCGAAGCTTTGCAGCGTGACTTTGCGCCCAAGCTGGCGGCGCATTTTTCCCAAATCACCGCCAACAAAGCTCTGTATGAAAAGATTGAAGCCGTATGGGCGGGGCGGGCGAGCCTTGATCTGACAGAAGAACAAGCCCGCGTTCTTATGCTCACACGCCGCAGCTTTGTGCGGGCCGGAGCGGCGCTCTCGGGGGCGCAAGACAAACGTATGGCAGAGATCAAATCGCGTCTGGCAGAGCTTGGCACAAGGTTCACGCAAAATCTTCTGACGGATGAGCGAAGCTGGTTTATGACGCTTGACGAAGACGATCTTGAAGGCTTGCCGCAATTTGTCATCGACACCGCTCGCGCCGCTGGCGAAGAGAGGGGCACAGGCGGGCCGATTATGACGCTGTCGCGTTCGTTGATCGTGCCGTTCTTACAGTTTTCGGCGCGCCGGGATTTGCGCCAAAAAGCGTTTGAGGCTTGGACCGCACGCGGCGCGACTGGCGGGGCAACAGACAACCGCGAAATCTGTGCCGAAATTCTGGCGCTGCGCGAAGAGCGCGCCCTGCTCCTCGGCTATGCCAGTTTTGCTGATTACAAGCTTGAAACCGAAATGGCCAAAACGCCTGCTGCTGTGCGCCAGCTTTTGCTGGAGGTCTGGACACCTGCCAAAGCACAGGCTGAGGCCGATGCTGAGGTGCTGACCGAAATGATGCATTCCGAGGGGGTGAACGGCGATCTGGCGCCTTGGGACTGGCGCTATTATGCGGCCAAGCGCCGCGTTGCGGAACATGATCTCGATGAGGCAGACGTGAAGCCCTATTTTCAGCTCGAACGTATGATTGAGGCAAGTTTTGCCTGTGCCACCCGCCTGTTCGGGCTTGAGTTTGCGCCACTTGATGTGCCGTTATACCATGTGGACTGTCGCGCTTGGGAGGTCACGCGGGGCGGTGAGCATATTGCGGTCTTTATCGGTGATTATTTCGCGCGCGGGTCCAAGCGGTCGGGGGCATGGTGTTCGGCGATGCGCGCTCAGGCGGCATACCCTGAGAGGCAAACGCCTGTTGTGATCAATGTGTGCAACTTCGCCAAAGGAACGCCAGCACTTCTCAGTTATGATGATGCCCGCACATTGTTTCATGAATTTGGTCACGCGCTTCATCAGATGCTTTCCAATGTGACATATGAGAGTATTTCCGGAACCTCTGTGGCGCGCGACTTTGTCGAGCTTCCGAGCCAGCTCTATGAGCACTGGCTTGAGGTTCCCGAGGTTCTGGCCGAATTTGCCACCCATTATGAAACCGGCGAGGCCATGCCCAAGGCGTTGCTCGACAAGGTCCTCGGCGCGGCCACCTTTGATATGGGGTTTCAAACGGTGGAATATGTCGCCTCGGCGATGGTTGATCTGGCGTTTCATGACGGGGCTGCGCCGGCCGATCCGATGGCAAAGCAGGCTGAGGTTCTGGCCGAGATGGGACTGCCTAAGGCAATTGTCATGCGCCATGCCACGCCACAATTCGCGCACGTCTTTGCCGGCGATGGCTATTCCTCTGGATATTACTCTTATATGTGGTCCGAAGTCATGGATGCCGATGCGTTTGAGGCTTTTGAAGAGGCGGGAGACCCTTTTGACAAGGCTTTGGCGGCCTCATTGGAAGAGAATATTCTCTCCAGAGGAGGCGCGCGGGATGCCGCCGAGCTTTATGAAGCCTTTCGCGGGCGGATGCCCGGCGTGGACGCACTATTAAAGGGGCGGGGGCTTCTGGTCTGATTGCACAGCTGATGTCGAATGGCCTTGAGGGCCATCCGACCGGCAGGGGGCGCTGCCCCCTGGGTTCAAAAGCCTGTCGGCTATCGAACCTTACCCCCGGGATATTTCTGGAAAGAAAAAGGAGAGGGCTGGGTGAGGGGCAGGCCCTAGAGGGTCTGGTCGTAATCGCCCACTGCAGGCTCGGTTCGGATGACGGCGTCTATATCGGCGAAAATGGCGCGCATTTCGGCCTCGGACTCAGCGCTTTCACAAACGACCACCAGATTGGGGGTGTTGGAGCTGGCGCGCACAAGGCCCCATGAGCCATTGTCAAGAATGACCCTTGCACCGTTGACTGTAACCACCTCTTTGATGGCGCGGCCAGCAAAGCTTTCGCCAGCTTCGGCCTTGGCGACAAGTTTGTCCACCAGCCGTTCCAAGACATCGTATTTTTCCAGATCGGCGCAATAGGGCGACATGGTGGGCGTCGCCCAAGTCTGGGGCAGGGCGCGGCGCAGGTCTGACATCTTCAGGCTTGGGTTGCGGTCCATCAATTTGCAAATTTCAACGGCGACCCGCAGGCCGCAATCATATCCACGGCCCACAGGCTCGGCGAGAAAGTAATGCCCCGATTTCTCAAAGCCCGCCAGCGCGCCAAGCTCCTTGACGCGGCGCTTCATGTGGCTGTGGCCTGTTTTCCAATAATCTGCTGTGACGCCATTGGCCCGCAATTCCGGGTCAGACGCAAAAAGCCCTGTTGATTTCACATCGGCCACAAAAGTGCTGTTTGGATAAATCTTGCTCAGATCACGGGCCATGATCACCCCGACCTTATCGGCAAAAATCTCTTCGCCCTCATCATCCACAACACCGCAGCGATCACCATCGCCGTCAAAGCCGAGGGCAAAATCGGCCCCGCTCTCCTTGACCGAGGCGCTCATGTCATGAAGCATCTCCATGGCCTCCGGGTTCGGGTTGTAATGTGGGAAGCTGTAATCGAGTTCGGTGTGGCTTGGCACAACCTCAACGCCGATGCGTTCAAAAACTTCAGGGGCAAAGGCCGCTGCTGTGCCATTGCCTGTGGCGCAGACCACACGCAGCTTGCGCGACATTTTGAAATCCCCGACCAGATCGTCGATATAGGCCTCGCGCACCCCGTCGACAAACTCGTATGCGCCGCCAGAGCGGGGCAGGCCGCGCCCCTCAAGCACAATGGCGCGCAGCTCGTTCATTTCGTCGGGGCCATGGGTCAGCGGGCGTTCAAAGCCCATTTTGACGCCTGTCCAGCCGTTCGGGTTGTGGCTCGCCGTGACCATAGCAACCGCGGGCGCATTCAAATGGAACTGGCTGAAATACGCCATTGGCGAAACGGCAGGGCCAATGTCTTTGACGTGAATGCCGGCCTGCATGAGGCCGAGCATCAGCGCATTTTTGATCGACAGCGAATAATCGCGGTAATCGTTCCCAACCGCAATCACAGGTTCGATGCCCCGTGCGTGCATCTGTGTTCCAAGGCCAAGGCCCAAGGCGGTGATGCCGGGAAGGTTGATTTCCTCGGGATATTTCCAACGCGCATCATATTCTCGAAAGCCTGTCGGTGTGATCATCGGATCGCGTAAAAAAGACCATGTGTTCGGTGTCGAGGTATTCTTAGGCAGCATAATGGCTCTCGTTCGGCTGAAGGGAAAAATCTGTGGCGCAGGGCAGGCCCATCGCCACAGGGACTAGTTTGAAACTTGTTCTCGCAGGATCGAGCTTGTCAAAGACACCATGAGGTATACCCCTGAAAAAATCAGAAAGGCCAGAACGGTGTTCTCAAATTTGCGCGGATAGCTTGGCGCATCTGATGCAATCGGGCGCACAGGCACCGTGAGATAACGGACTTGGCGCCCGGCCTCCAGCGCGGCTTGCTTCTCACCTTGCAAGGCGGATTGCAGGAAGGCATCCGCTGTCGCAAGATCGGCGCGGGCAAGTTCTATCTCGGTGGACTGCTGCACCAGGGATAGCCCCGAGCTGTCAGCTTCGATCATCCGCGCATAGAGACCCGTCAACACATCCTGAAGGCGGCGGACATCCCCACGGGCACCATCGACCTTGGCTTGGTTGGGGCGCGGGTTGTCCAGTAAGGCTTGCAGAGCAAGCTTCTTTTCAAGCAGCTGTTGATCATAGGTCGTAATCTGGGAGCGCAGGGCGGTAAGCTGCTCTGTTGGATCAGCGGAATACACCTCTTGCAAGCGGATCAGGTTTTCCTGCGCACTGCGGCGCTCCACTTTCGCGCGCTCAAGGTTGCGCCGCGCGTCTTCCATGGCGTCATTTCTGATATTTTGTGAAAGCTCGTCGACCCGCTCTTCGGCATAGGAAATCAGCGCCTTTGAGAAGTCAGTGGCGACGATAGGATCAGCCGCGATCACTTCCATCCGAACAACGCCTTCTGTCGGATCATAGCCAATTTTGATGTTCTTTTTATAGACTTTATGGGCGGCTTCGTTGGTTGTATTCGGGTCAAGCCGCTGAATGGCGTCAATCTGGGGCTGGGCGAAGTGGCGCTTATAGCCAAGCGCCTCATCCAGCCTGATCATGGCGTCTTTTGATGTGAGGTATGACTGAACGGCAATACTCTCCTGAGAGTTCGCCAGTTGCGACGGAATGAGCCCGCTCAAAGGCCCGCCGCCGCCGGCGCCATCCGCCGACTGGATGAGAAATTCTGATTTCGTGGAATACATCGGAGTTGCGATAGCGTAATAATACCACCCTGCCAGAAGAGTGGGCAGAAAGACAAAGGTCGAGAGTCTGGCCAGCAAGAGGATGAGGCGTTTGCGACGGCGGCTGGCAATGTCGCGTTGAATACCCGTGATTTCCATAGCGCGGCGGTCCGCGGAATAAACTTCGGTCTGGGGCACTTGCGCGGAGGCTGGCCTGATCGTTTGGGGCAGCTGGATTTTGCCCATACCGGGCAAAAATGTGCCCATTTCGCCCTCGGTTTCAGCGTCTTGACCGTCTTTAGCAGGCACAACAAGCTCAAGCATATTGGAGGCTTGAAACGGATCAATTCCTTTAACGCGCAGCTGACGCACCGCGTCAAAGTCAGAGATTGGCGCCAGCCCGTGTTTCTGGGCCATGCGCCGCGCCATGCGCAGCTGACGGCCCGTGAGGCCTTCGCGGCGGATCGCGTCAATATCGGTTTCGGCTTTTACTTCGCGCGCGGAGTCAACGGAGCCCGACCGCGTGGCGGCGGGCTGCTCTGGCTTGGGTGCCGCTTCTGCGCCCTGCGGCTCGGGCCGTGCTTGTTCGGCCTCCTGTTGGGGAGGGGCTTGCTGTGGGTCCACTGCGGCGTCGCGCGCTTCGTCACTCAAAGGTGTTGAGCGCCTAATACGAAACTTTCTAGCTTTGGGTTTGGTAGTCATAGAGGTGTTTCGCTTCTTCTAGGGTGTCAAACATATGTAACTTGCCATCAATCAAAACGGCCGCCGAACGGGCGAACTTTTCGAGCACTTGAGCCTGGTGGGATACGATGATCACGGTTGTGGTGCGCAAACGATCGCGCAGGATTTCGCCGGCCTTACGGTTAAACTCCACATCAGTAGAGTTCGGCATACCTTCGTCGATGAGGTAGATATCAAAATCAAGCGCCAGCAATAGCGCAAAGGAAAAACGCGCCCGCATCCCCTG
Organism: Lentibacter sp.; assembly: GCF_965657785.1. Classification (GTDB taxonomy): domain Bacteria; phylum Pseudomonadota; class Alphaproteobacteria; order Rhodobacterales; family Rhodobacteraceae; genus Lentibacter. The sequence continues at coordinate 39,030 of NZ_CBFHPP010000007.1, read as the reverse complement.
ACTATAGGTGCCAAGCGGCTGCTCGAAATATTCGCCAAGGTTGCAGAGCCAGCGGCAGAAGGCCTCCACATAATCGGGGTCGAGCCCGTAAAGGCGGGCAATATAGCGGCTGTTTTCCACAGCCGTGTGGCGCGGCACCACCCCGCCCATAAACCCCAGAGGGAAGCTGATCTTGCAGTCTCTCAGGATGGAGCCTTCATCAGGCTTTTCAAGGCCCGACATCATATTGATCAGAGTGGTTTTGCCAGTGCCATTGGGCGCCAGAATGCCAAGAGACGTGCCAAGCTCCACACGGAAAGAGACCTTTTCAAGGATCACTTTTCTCTGTGTGCCCGTCCAGAAGGACTTGCTAACGTTGTTAAACTCGAGCATGCCCGCTCCGTTTCTTGTCTGACACCTTGGGTATAACCATATTTTACTAAGACGAAGTGTATTGGTCCAAGCGTGCCGTTTTATTGTTTCGTATAAGTATACAGTTGTTTTGGGCAAAATTAAGACGTGTTTGTCGAAACTAGCCAAAACCTGCCAAATGGCTCCGATTGTTTCTATTTGGCGACGGGTTCGCGGGTCCTATGGGCCTGGGTTCTGAGGTGTTGGCCTTGTTTTCCGCTTGCCGCACAGGTCTTGGCGCAATACGTGAGGGCCAGAGCAATATCGGAGGGCTGCGGCCTGCGCTGCGCTGAAAGAGGGTCTGCATGAGCGAAAAAACACTTCTGGACACGGCCCACGCGGCCATGATGCAAAATCCCGAGGATGTGCAGCTGCGGATGAGCTTTTACTCCATTCTGGCCGATATCGAGGTTTTCCTACTCCTTGAAGCCGAGCCAAAAGCCGACATGATCGAGCCGCAGATTGTTGAGGTTGAGGGGGCGCGACTTGTGCTTGGCTTTGATACGGCTGCGCGGCTGTCGGCGTTTACAGGCGGGCCTGCGCCCTATGCGGCGCTCTCAGGAAGGATCATGGCGCAGATGCTTGCATCAGAAGGCGCGGGTCTTGCGCTCAATCTTGAAGTGGCTCCCTCCTCGATCATGTTGCCAGCCGAGGCGATGGCTTGGATGTGCGAGACTCTCAAGGCCGCTCCCAAAGAGGCCGCGCCCACGGCCAAGCGCAAAGGCGGGCTTGCCGCGCTCAAAGCGCCTGATATTCCCGAAGTGCTGCTTCATGCGCTGGATGCCAAACTGAGCCGCGCCGTTGGCTTGGCGAAAGTGGCCTATCTTGTGGCCAAAGAGGAAGGCGGCATGATGCTGGCGATTTTGGGCGCAAAAGAGCCCGCCCAAGCGCCCTTGGCGAAGGCGGCAAGTGAGGCTTTGGTGTTTTCGGGCCTTGAGGATACGAGCCTTGATGTGGCCTTCTTCAATGATAGCGATGCGTTGAGGGAACAGTTCGGCCGTGCAGGGCTACGCTTTGATGTGCCCCAGCCTTCCGAGGCAGACCTTCAAGCCCCGTCAGCCCCGGGGCGCGATCCGTCCTCGCCGCCAAAGCTGCGCTAAACGCCGATTTGCAGTCCTTTGCACAACATGGGCGTGTCGCTTTTTTCGATTTGATAGAGCGGCGCGGCTTGGGCCCCATTCTCAAACGTGGCGCGCAACTTGCCTGCTTCGATATAAAAGGCCCAGCATTGCGGGGTGTCTGGGCTGTCCTCATAAACAAAACAAATCAACTGCTCTGGGGTGTCATACCAGTATCCCTCTTTGCAGTCCCCGTTCAGAAACGACCAGCGCACGCGGCGGTCGTCTAGGTATTCCTCTGCGCCATAGGCCTCTGCGTCATATCCGTAATAAAACGTCTGGCCGCGTGTGAAAGCATCAAAGGTCTCTGCCGTCAGCCGCTCTTGGGCAGCGGCAGGGCAGGCGAGGGCAGCAAGAAGGCATATGAGGCGTCGCATGGCCCCAGCCTATGCTGTCTTATTTGCCTCTTGCAAGCGTCCTATCGCGCGCGCCATGACCCTGCGATAAAGCGGCGGGTAAAGCGCGATCACGGCCATAACAGGCAGGGCATGGGGCAAGGTGGGCATTGTTTCTGGCGTCAAACGCAGGGCGGGGTAGGGCCGCTGCGGGTGCATATGGTGGTCCGAGTGGCGCGGCGCATTCAGCGTCAGGGCGGAGGAAAACCAATGGGGTGCGTTCCACGAATGCGCTTCACTTACCGGCTCATACCTCTCAGGGCCAAGGCGCATCCGGCGCAGTCCGTAATGTTGCACATAATCCGCCAACAGAATTTGCACCTGAGCATAAAGTGCAAGCCCTACATATACCCCTACGCTAAGCCCGCCCCCAAGGGCATAACTGGCAAGAAAAAGCCCGAGGCCGATAAGAGCGTCTCGCAGATAGGGATGGTGTCTGGCAGGGCGGCCTGCGCGGGCAAGGCGCGCGGCTTCGCTCTTAAACCCGGCTCTGAAAGATGCGATCCAAGCTTTTAGAAAAAAACGATAAAAGCCCATGCCACGCGGGGCTGTGTTCGGGTCTTTTTCGCTCCCGACGTGCACATGGTGAACCAAGACGTGCGCCGAGGCGTGATGCCCCATCAGCAAAGACGCATAGACCCAGCGGCCAAGACGGTGGGCATAACGCTCTTTGCGGTGGATCAGCTCGTGCGCATTTGGGTGTGAGACCTGCCCGAAAAACAGGGCAAACCCCACAAAAAGCGCCAGAGCCTCAAGCAGGCTGTGCGCCCCCAACACAAGGCTGTAAAGCGCCAGAAAGAGCAGTCCGAAATGCAAGACGCCCAGCAAAACCGAAAGCCGCGCTCCCGTTGGGAATTCCGCCCCCTCGGGCATTTCTGGAAGGATATAGGGCACAAAACGGTCAAGCGCGGCTGTGAAGAGGGTGATGTAAAGCAGCGCAGCCCAGATAAATCCGCCGCCATAGCAGGCAGCCAGACCCAAAAGCGCGATATGCGCCAACGTTGCACAGGCAAAATAAAACATGAACAAGCCCTCACTCGCCTCATCCTAACGCGCAATCATGGTGAGAATTTGGCGCAAATACGCAGAGTTTTGGCCCCATGAACGCGAATAGAGCGCCTAACGTCGTTTTTGGCCTCGCCTTGAAAGCAGGGCGCAATTAGGGTCGGCTCAAACGCAAAACAGGAGCGCTCGCATGGGCCTGGATGAACGCAAAGGTGTCTGGAAGTCAGGCAAAGGCAAAGGACGTCACACCCCCAAGGGCCGCCAGCTTGATGATACGGCTTGGGATGAGGTCAAAAGCCTGTTGGCCGACGCGCCGCGCCGTCGTGATTTACTGATCGAGCATCTGCATAAAATTCAGGACGCCTTCGGACATCTTTCAGCGGCTCATCTGCGCGCCTTGGGCGAAGAGATGCGTCTGTCGATGGCCGAAATCTATGAGGTCGCCAGCTTTTATGCGCATTTTGATGTGGTCAAAGAAGGCGAAACACCGCCACCCGCCCTCACGATCCGCGTGTGCGATTCTCTGTCTTGCGAGCTTGCAGGGGCGCAGGCCCTCAAATCAGCCCTCGAAGAGGGCATGAACCCCGCCGATGTGCGCGTGGTGCGCGCGCCGTGCATGGGCCGCTGCGACACGGCGCCTGTGCTTGAAATCGGTCACAACCATATCGATCACGCCACAGTTGAAAAAGCTCAGGCCGCGATTGCGGCGGGCGATACCCATGCGCATCTGCCAGCCTATGAAACCTTCGCCGCCTATCAGGCCGCAGGCGGCTATGCGCGCCTTGCCGAGTTGCGCGACAATGGCGATTGGGAGGTTGTGCAGGAGCAGGTCCTCGCCTCGGGGCTTCGCGGTCTTGGCGGGGCTGGCTTCCCCTCGGGCAAGAAGTGGGGATTTGTTCGGATGAACGAAGGCCCCCGCTATCTGGCTGTCAATGGAGACGAAGGCGAGCCAGGAACATTCAAAGATCGCTATTACTTAGAGCGCACTCCTCATGTGTTTCTTGAAGGAATGCTGATCGCGGCATGGGCGGTAGAGGCCGAAACCTGCTATATCTATATGCGCGATGAATACCCTGCCGTGCTTGAGATTTTGCGCCGCGAAATCAAAGCACTGGAAGACGCAGGTCTTGTGGATAAAGGCTACATCGATCTGCGCCGTGGTGCGGGTGCCTATATCTGTGGCGAAGAAAGCGCCATGATCGAAAGCATTGAAGGCAAACGCGGCGAGCCGCGTCACCGCCCGCCCTTTGTGGCGCAGGTCGGGATCTTCAACCGCCCCACTTTGGTGCACAATGTCGAGACACTCTACTGGGTGACCAAAATTGTGAAAGACGGTCCGGAAGTCCTTAATTCGGTTGAGAAAAACGGCCGCACAGGGCTGCGCTCCTATTCGGTCTCGGGCCGCGTTCAAAACCCGGGTGTGCACCTCTTGCCCGCAGGCTCCACGATCATGGATGTGATCGAGGCGGCTGGCGGAATGCTCGCGGGCCACAGCCTCAAAGCCTATCAGCCCGGCGGGCCGTCGTCAGGCATTCTGCCCGCCCGTATGAATGACATTCCGCTTGATTTTGACACGCTCCAGCCGCACGGATCGTTCATTGGCTCAGCGGCTGTCGTGGTCCTGTCTGACAAAGACAGCGCCCGCGACGCGGCGCTGAATATGCTGCGTTTCTTTGAGGATGAAAGCTGCGGCCAGTGCACGCCATGTCGTGTCGGCTGTGAAAAAGCGGTCAAGCTCATGCAGGCCGACACATGGGACACCGCGCTTCTGGAAGAGCTTTCAAGCGCCATGGTCGACGCTTCGATCTGCGGGCTTGGACAGGCCGCGCCCAACCCGATCAGAATGACGATAAAGCATTTCCCTGAGGAAATTTAATGCAAAACTGGCCCTCAGACGCGATCCTTTTCTTCCTTGCGGCTGGGTTTCTCGCGCTTTGCTATCTCGCTATTTCAGGGCGCGACGGGGTCTCATGGCTCAAAACAGTGCTCAAAACGGTCTCCGTCGCCCTCTTGGCGGTGGTGGCGTTTCAGCTTGCCGATATGTTGCTCCTCGCGGTGGCTTTGCTGGCCTGCGCCACGGGCGATTTATTTTTGTCCCGTCACGGCACAGAAAATAGGGTCACAGGGATAGGAGCCTTTGGCTTTGGCCATCTCTCCTACGCGGCGTTGTTTTTCCTTCATCCCAGCGCCGATCTTCACCGCATTTCTGATGGTTGGCCTTTGGCTGCGGCACTTGTCCTGCTTGGTCTGATCATGCTCTATCTTCTGTTTCATAAAGCAGGCCCGCTGCGCTGGGCGGCGCTGCTTTATGTCCCTCTGATTGTTATGATGGGCATTCTGTCGATGATCCTGCCGCCCTTGGGGGCGCTGGCGCTGGTCCTGCCGGCGGCGCTATTGTTTATCGTCTCAGATTTCATTCTGGCGCAAGAGATGTTTGTTCTGCCCCAAGGCCACAAGCTGCGCCGTGTCACGCCCTATCTGATCTGGAGCAGCTACTTTCTTGCCCAAACGCTGTTTTTGCTTGCCTTCACAGCGTCCGCCTAGCGCGCTCTGCGGGTGTTGCGATAGACGGCACAAAGACAGCCCGAACCCTTCAGTCTGTTGCACAAGCGCCATGCGCTCTTGGCGCTGTCGCGGCCAATGCGGGCAAAGTAATATCCCTTCTGTCGGCTGGCGCGGCTCTTTTGAAACACATAATCAGGCTTCTCGTCCCTCAAGAGCGGGCGGCAGCGCGCAGTGGTCTTGTTATATTTCTCTTCAGCCGCCTTCAGACTTGGCCCAAAAGCAAGCTGCACCCCCCAAGGCCTGAGCTGTGGCGCGGTGCGCGGTGGCGGCGAAAGCCGGCGGTTTTGCGCCAGTAAAAGACAAGCGCTCTGAAAGCTAACGGTGCTGGACAGGCTCAAATCAAGCGCCTGAGGCGGCTTGGTCACCCAGCTCTGATAGTCCGCCCCCGTGATGATGCGCACATACTCAATGGTTTCCTGCGCCAATCCGCCTGTGCCCGCAAGCAGGCCCTCGGTGCGGCGTTCCCCGCCGTTATAGCCGATCGCGGCCAGCCCGATGTTGCCATAGCGGCGCTCCATTTCCGCCAGATATTGTGCCGAATGTTCCAGCGCATCTGCTGGGTTATACGGGTCTTCAAGCCCGCGTTGCGCAGCGGTTGAACGGATAAACTGTGCAATGCCCATGGCGTCTGCATGACTTTTGGCAAAAGGGTCAAAGCGGCTTTCCTGCCAGATCAAGCGGGTGAAAAATCCAGTGTCCAAGCCATGCCGCGCCGTCACGGTTTTGATCAACTGACAGGTGTCATGTGCAAAATGCGCCCAGCGGATACATTCTTTCTGGCCCCATTTGGTGGTGGTGCAGGCCCGCTCGGGCGGCTCGGCCCAGAGAGGCCCTGCGAGGCCAAAAAAGAACACCAACACAAAATACCGCATGGTCGCAGATGGCCTGAGCCATGCAATCATGTCAACTCATGGCTTTTCACTTTGGCACAAGCGTATTAACTGAGAGGGGAACTGCTCGGGAACGGATATGTCTTTTTTCAACAAACTCAAAAACAAGCTCTTCAAATCCTCCTCCAAGCTCGAAGAGGGCTTGGATGCGATTGTAAAAGACGGCGGTGTTGAGGACGAGGCCCCCGAGCAAGAGATTTCAGGGCTTGCGCCTGTTCCAGATCACAACAGTCTTCCAGAGCCAGAGCCAGAGCCAGAGCCAGAGCCAGAGCCAGAGCCAGAGCCAGAGCCAGAGCCAGAGCCAGAGCCAGAGCCGGAATCAATCGCGATCCCCGCCTCTGAACCCGCCGCGCCTGCGCCCGCGCGCTCAGAGGCGGTCGCCCCCGCTGCGCCCAAAGCCAAAAAAACAGGTCTGATGGGCCGCCTCTTGGGTCGCAGCGAGGCAAGCCAGAAAGTTGTGCGCCGCGTTCTGGATGATGAAATGCTGGAGCAGCTCGAAGAGTTGCTGATCGCCTCCGATATGGGCGTCGATACCGCGCTGCGCGTCACAGCCAATATGGCCGAAGGCCGTTTGGGCACAAAGCTCTCGACCCGAGAGATCAAACAGCTTCTGGCCCAGGAGATCAGCCGGATCATGACCGAGGTCGCAAAGCCGATGCCGCTCTATGCCAAAAAGCCTCAGGTCGTGCTTGTGGTCGGGGTGAACGGCTCTGGCAAAACCACAACCATCGGCAAGCTTGCCAGCCAGTTCAAGGCTGCGGGCAAGGATGTGGTGATTGCGGCAGGGGATACCTTTCGCGCCGCCGCAGTCGAGCAGCTTCAGGTCTGGGGCACACGCGCGGGCGTGCCTGTGCTCACCGCTCCGGAAGGCTCCGATCCCGCCAGCCTCGCCTTTGACGCCATGACAAGGGCCGAAGCCGATGGCGCAGATCTCTTGATGATAGACACAGCAGGGCGCCTGCAAAACCGCGCCGACCTGATGGAAGAGCTGGCCAAGATCGTCAGGGTGATCCGCAAAAAAGACCCAAGCGCGCCGCACAACACACTTCTGGTTCTGGACGCCACCACAGGCCAGAACGCCCTGTCGCAAGTCAAAACCTTTCAGGAGCTCGCCGATGTCACAGGCCTTGTGATGACAAAACTGGATGGCACGGCCAAAGGCGGCGTTCTTGTGGCGCTCGCCGATAAATTCGGCCTGCCGATTCATGCCATCGGTGTCGGCGAACAACTGGATGATCTCGCACCCTTTGATCCCGATGAGTTCGCCGCCGCCCTCACGGGCCTTGAGGCCGAGTAAGCCCATGCTCTTTCTTTTTGCCCGAAATATCCCGGGGGGTGCGGGGGGCTGGCCCCCCGCTGAAGGCTGTGGTGCAGGGGGCGGCCTCGCGCAGGCAAGACGTGAGTGAGTGGCTGATCTCACTGGAGGGCACCGAAGCGGGCCACCGCCTCGCTCTGACGCTGGCGCTCTTGGCTGCTTTTTTGCACGCTGTCTTTGGGGCCTTGCAAAAGGGGCGTCACGATCCTTGGCTCACGCGCGGCGCAATCGACTTCAGCTATGCCACCATCGCCGCGCCCTTTGCCTTCTTCGTTGTGCCTTGGCCCGAGCCGCATATGTGGCCGATTTTTGCGGCGGTTTTCGTCATCCATGTCGCTTATAAACTCATGCAAAGCTGGGCCTATACCAAAGGCGCCTATACGGTGGTCTATCCCGTTGTGCGCGGCACAGGCCCGCTCTTTACCGTGATCGGCGCTTATTTCCTCTTTGGCGAGCGGTTCAATCTGGTCCAATGGGCGGGTGTCGCCACCCTTCTGGCAGGGATCTATGGCCTCGCCGCCTATAACCTGCGCCATGTGACCGCCGAACGCGACACGCTCAACACAGCCCTGATCCTTGCGGTCATAACGGGCCTCTTCGTGGCGCTCTACACCACATGGGACGCCTACGGCATCCGTGCCACAGCCAACCCCTTCACTTTCCTCGCTTGGTTCTTCTTCATCGACGGGCTGTTCTTCCCATGGGTCGCCTATGCCCGCTACCGCAGGATGAGCCACCCGCCTGCGCTGGCCCCGCTCATGCAGCGTGGCCTGATCGGCGCGTTCGTGGCCTTTGCGAGCTTTGGCTCGGTGATGCTGGCCACTCGGCTTGATAACGTCGGCGAAGCGGCGATCCTGCGCGAAACCTCGACAGTGTTTGCCGCCCTCATAGGATGGCTCGCGCTCAAAGAAACAGTCGGGCCACGGCGCATCGCACTTATGGCATTGATTGCTCTGGGTGCTGTGATAGTTGAAATGGGTGGTTAACTTAGGAATGAACATGGCCGAAAAACGCGAGATCAACCCCCTCTTGAAAACAGCGCTCGAACTGGGGCCTGTGCTTGCCTTCTTTGCGGCCTACCTCATGTTCAAAGACGATGTCTTCACAGTCGCTGGCCGCGACTACTCGGGGTTCATCTTCGTGACAGCAGGCTTTGTGCCACTGATCGTGCTCACAACCGCGATCGTCTGGAAGCTGACGGGCCATATCTCCAAGATGCAGATCATGACGCTGGTGCTGGTCGTGGTCTTTGGCGGCCTGACTGTCTGGCTCAATGATCCCAAATTTCTCAAGATCAAACCGACCATTTTCTTCAGCCTGATGGGGGCCGCCCTTGCTGTCGGCCTCTGGCGGGGGCAGTCCTACCTGCGCTACATGATGGAAGGGATGATGCCGCTGCAAGATGAAGGCTGGATGATCCTCACACGCCGCCTGATGTGGTTTCTCTTTGCCACAGCGCTCGCCAACGAGCTGATCTGGCGCTTTATGTCCGAAACAACATGGGTCTATTTCAAGACATTTGGCGACACGGCCGCATTGTTTGTGTTCTTCATGAGTCAGACCAAGCTCTTTACCAAATACGCCCTTCCCGACGAAGGCGAAACTTGACCGACCCCTCGATCAGGTCTAAACGCACATCCCAGTGGCGATTTGTTACCAGATTGCGGGCCACTTAAAATATTCTGCTAAAAGGTCGGGAAGAAGGAGGCTCCTTCGGCTTGGCCGATGGGGCTTTTTTTACGGGGTATGAGACCGATGACAAAAACAAGCAAAAACCGCACCGCCCTTGTTCATGGCGGCACCCGCCGCTCGCAATATGGCGAAGTGAGCGAAGCGCTGTTTCTCACGCAGGGCTTTGTCTATGAAACAGCCGAAGCCGCCGAGGCCCGCTTTGTCAAAGCGGGTGAGGACGAGTTCATCTATGCGCGCTACGGAAATCCGACAGTGCGGATGTTTGAAGACCGCATTTCTGGCTACCTCGGCTATGAAGACGGCTTTGCCTGCGCCTCTGGCATGGCGGCGGTCAATGGCGCGTTGATGGCGCTCTTGAAGGCGGGAGATCATGTTGTGGCGTCCCGCGCTTTGTTTGGCTCCTGCCTTTATGTGCTCGAGGATGTGCTGGCGCGCTTTGGCGTGAAGATCACATTGGTGGATGGCACAGACAACGCGGCATGGGAGGCGGCGATTGATGCGCAGACCCGTCTTGTGTTCTTGGAAAGTATCTCCAACCCGACCCTTGAGGTGATTGATCTGCGCCATGTTTGCGAGCTGGCCCATGCCAAGGGCGCATTGGTCCTGGTTGATGATGCCATGGCGACGCCTGTATTTTCCTATGCTCAAGATTGCGGTGCCGATCTCACCATTATTTCTACAACAAAGCACATAGACGGGCAGGGCCGTATGCTCGGCGGGATCATCTGCGGCTCCAAAGAGCTGATCCGTGGCCCGATTGAAACCTATGTGAAGCACACAGGCGGCGCGATGAACCCGTTCACAGCGTGGTCCCACCTCAAGGCGCTGGAAACGCTTGAGTTGCGGGTGCGGGCACAGGCAGATGCGGCCTATAAAGTGGCCGATGCGCTTGCCGGCCATCCCAAGCTTGTCGCCGTTCGCTATCCGACCCATGCGGCCCATCCGCAATCCGATCTGGCGCTTGCGCAGGCTGAAGCGGGCGGAACCGTGTTGACCTTTGAAGTCAGGGGCGGGCGCACACCCTGCTTTGCCATGATGAACGCGCTTCAGGTGGCAACGATCTCAAACAACTTTGCAGACTCCAAATCCATCGCCACCCATCCCGCAACCACCACCCACCAGCGCTTGCCGCAGGCCCAAAAAGACCTGCTCGGGATCTCGGACGGCTTGGTGCGCTTTTCCGTCGGGCTGGAGGATGTTGAGGATATCATTGCCGATCTTCTGGCCGCGCTTGAGGCGGCATGATCTATCTGGCTGTCCATATAGCTTGCCATATAGACTGCCACATAGGCTGCCCTACGTCCTCAAAGCGTATATTTGCCCGATGACGCTTGCGAGATGTTTTTGGTCTGAGTTGGCAATACCCACGTATTGACCTTAGGGTAAATATAACGTGAGCCTAGGGGGCGATACTATGAACAAGCAGGTTGGAACGATGATTGCTGCACCAGACCGTGCCGAAGCCGAGGCGGCTCTCCTGCGACTGCGCGCTTGGGCACAAGGGGCAACGCCGGAAGAGGTTGCTGATCTTGACCCTGCGATCGCGCGGCTTCTGCCCTCAGGCGAAGTTCAGAATTATCCAGCTCTTGCAAGGGCTTACCCTGAAGATTTTGCGGTTGATGACGCTTATAAAGCCAGTTTGCCAGACCTTCAGAACGGCCCCTCGAGCCTGATCAAAGGCGCGCCACGGGTGATCCAGCACGTTGGGATCTCGAATTTCCGCCTGCCTTTGAAAGTCCACACCCGCGACAATGGCGATCTGACATTGGAAACATCCGTGACAGGAACCGTCAGTCTGGAGGCGGGTAAAAAAGGCATTAATATGTCGCGCATCATGCGCAGCTTTTATAAACACTCGGCCTCTACATTCTCCTTTGATATTATCGAAGCCGCCCTCAACGATTACAAAACCGATCTCGAAAGCTTCGACGCCCGCATCCAGATGCGCTTTTCCTTTCCGATGAAAGTGGGCAGCCTGCGCTCGGGCCTTGAGGGCTATCAATATTACGATTTTGCGCTCGAGCTTATTGAGGTCGACGGAATACGTCGTAAAATCATGCACTTAGACTATGTCTACTCCTCCACTTGCCCATGCTCTCTTGAGCTGTCCGAGCACGCCCGCCAAACCCGTGGGCAGCTTGCCACACCGCATTCCCAACGCTCGGTTGCGCGTATTTCAGCAGAGATGACACAGGGCGATTGCCTGTGGTTTGAAGACCTGATCGAGATGTGCCGCGACGCTGTTCCGACCGAGACGCAAGTCATGGTCAAACGCGAAGATGAACAAGCCTTTGCCGAACTGAACGCTGCGAATCCTATCTTTGTAGAAGACGCCGCACGCCTCTTTGCCCAGAAACTCGAGCAAGACGAGCGCGTCGGAGATTTCCGCGTTATCGCAAGCCACCAGGAGAGCTTGCACAGCCATGACGCTGTCAGCGTGCTCACGGAAGGGCCTTTGTTTGAAAGCGAAAGCCTTGATCCAAAACTCTTTTCCACGCTGTTTCACGTGGGCTAAGCTATGCGCTCCGTGCGATTTGGCTATGCAGGATCAGCAGTGGTAAGGTGAGCATTGCTGACCTATGTTGGTGGCAGGGGAGGAAACCACACACCTAATACGAGGTTTCCAAATGGCACTAACATCTACAAATTCGATCGCAAGCTTTGGGTTTTCGCGAGGCTTTTCTAACATTCTCGACAACCTTGTGAGCTGGTTTGAGCAGCGTGATGAGGCGCGCAGCGCGCCTTACCGTTTGCGCATCGCAAGTCTTCACGCTTTGAGCGACACCGAGTTGAAAGCCATGAATTTGCGTCGCGAAAACATTGAAGTTTATGTCTTAAGTCACTTTTTTTACTGCTGAAAAGTGAAGCTTGTCGTCATCCTGTTGCGGCGCCTGGCTTGGCGCTGCATCGGGTGCTCTCTGTTTTTGCGCAGCTTGATCACGTCATACGCTTGACAGCCGCATGGGTTACATCCAAGCCTTCGCGTCATGTTTGATTTGCGCCCCGTAGGATATGTGATTGGTCTGCTTGTCGCCGCTCTGGGGCTGACAATGCTTGCGCCATTGGCGGTTGATCTCGCCGAAGGGCGGGGCCATTGGCCGGCCTTTGCAGAAAGCGCCGTGATCACAATTCTGATTGGTGGCTTGGTTGCCATTGCCTGTCAAAATGGCCTCAAAGACCGATTGAGTATTCAGCAAACCTTCCTGCTGACAACAGGTGTTTGGCTTGCGCTGCCGGTGTTTGGCGCGCTTCCCTTCATGATCGGTGCGACTGAACTTTCCTTTGTTAACGCTATGTTTGAAGCGATGTCAGGGCTGACCACAACGGGCGCAACCGTTCTGACAGGGCTCGATGAAATGCCGCAAGGTATTCTGCTTTGGCGTGGCATTCTGCAATGGCTCGGCGGCATTGGGATTATTGTTGTCGCGATGGTTTTCTTGCCCGAATTGCGGGTTGGGGGAATGCAGATATTTCGTGCCGAAGCCTTTGATACCTTTGGCAAGATTTTACCACGGGCAACGCAGATCGCCTCCCAGATTTCAGCGATATATGTGAGTGTGACAATCGGCTGTATCGTGACGTATTTGGTGCTTGGTATGAACCCGTTTGATGCGGTTGTGCACGCCTTTACCACGGTCTCAACGGGGGGAATGGCAAATTATGATGCCAGCTTCGGAACGTTTTCAGGGCCGATAGAATATGCGGCGTCCTTGTTTATGATCCTCGCGGCCCTCCCGTTTGTAAGATATGTCCAGATGCTGAACGGCAATTATAACGCGCCGTTCATGGACGTTCAGGTCCGCGGCTTTCTCTATACGATTGCGGTGCTAGTGGGTGTGACGAGTGTGTTGTTGACGCAAATTTTCCCGCACCATTGGGAGCAGGCTTTTCGTGAAGCCCTCTTTAATATCACCTCGATCATTTCAGGCACAGGCTATTCGAGCGTGGATTATATGAGTTGGGGCCCGTTTTTGATTACAATTTTCTTTTTCATCGGGCTGATAGGCGGCTGCGCTGGCTCGACTGCCTGTTCGATCAAGATCTTTAGATATCAGATTCTTTTTGCGTCGATTGCCTCCCAAATCAAAAAGATCAGAGCCCCGCATGGTGTTTTTACACCAAAATACAGCGGTCGCCCCATCTCGGAAGATGTGCTCAACTCGGTGATGAGTTTTTTCGTCTTTTTCATTCTGACCTTGGGCTTCGTGGCGGTGGCCCTGTCTTTCACAGGGCTTGATTTTGTCACATCGGTTTCGGGTGCCGCAGCCACAGTTGGCAATATCGGGCCTGGACTTGGCGATATCATCGGCCCGTCGGGAAACTATGCCAGCCTCAATGATGCGGCCAAAGTCATTCTGACATTTGCCATGCTGATCGGGCGCTTGGAGCTGCTGGTTGTGTATGCCTTGCTCATCCCCGCTTTCTGGCGAGGTTGAAAAAGCAGACCTGCGCGCCCCCGATCAGCGCGCTATATAAGCCTTAATCCCAACACCCGATCAGAACGGTTAACTCCTGTGCCTCATCTGTGAGATCTTCAGGTGCAATTCGGTTTGTCCGACCCGTCTGGTTTGTGCTCAGGCCGACAGATTGCGCCACTTTGCTGATTGTATCCGCGTCGATCGCAAAGCTGACATCCTCAGGAAGCTGGCGCGCGCCTGTCGCCTCTGGGAGCAACATACCAAGGACCGCACCTGTATCATCAAACACTGGCCCCCCAGCATCGCCAGCCAGCGCAGTCAGCGCGAGCCGTTTCAGCTCGGGTTCTCCATCAAGTCCTTTCACATCGCTCAGCACCCCGAATGTCAAAGTGGGAGCGCCAAGCACCCCTTCATAACTAAAGCCTGCGACGGCAATTTCAGTTTGAAGGCGCGGATCGGCAGAAGACAAAATGGCAAATCCGGTGGGGCTGAGGGCCTCTTTAGGCTTGAGGATGGCAATGCCTGACATCAGATCATCGGCGATAACATCTGCCTCAAAGGCGTTTTCGATTGTGATGCGCGCACAGGATTGAACGGCTTCAGACGTGGTGACAATATGGCCTGATTGGTCCAGAAAGAAGCCTGATCGCGCCAGTCTTGGCCGGCGAATTTCCAACCCGGAGACTAGATCAATGCTCTGTTCGGCTGTGCCTGCGGAGGCATTCATGACACCGTCTATGCTGGTGAAGCTGGCCAGCATTTCGTCCAAGAGGCGTTGGCGGCGCGCTTCGTCGCCCGTCGGCCAAATGAGAGTAAAGCCTTTAAGGCTCCCGTTTGTAAGCCAAACTTGGGTATGGGAGATAAAATCTGCCGCTTCCCCGACCAGCGTAAACGACGCGTCGTTGCGCTCGCGCGGGCCTTCTTCGGGAACGATTTCCAGAGTTTGCATAATGTCATAAAGGCCGAAAAGCGTATTCTGGTCGCCTTGCTGGCTGATTAGAAGGACACGCTCATTGCTTGCACCAAGGCTGTCATATTGTGCAAAAGGCGGGCTGTATTCCGAGAATTTGACGCGCGCGAGGGGCATCTTGATTGCAATACCTGCTGTCGCATCCTCCACAAGCCTCAAGTCAAGGTCACTCAAGATCGCGTTGTATTGTGCCAAGAGTTCGGCGCGCTGGCGCGTCGTCAGAACGCCTGTGCTTGGGTGGTTGTTGGCCTCTTGCCATGCGCTCATAGAGCTGCGCGTGCCGCGCCCAAAAGCGCCGTCAATGGCGCTGTTGTAGTGTCCCGCCCATTGCAGCGCGATTTGCAGCTCTTCGCGCTCATTGCGAGACAGGGAGGCCTCAGAGGCCCGCGCTTGTGAGAGTGTTTCATCGGGCAGGACATCCGTAGGCTCTTGAGGGGTTTCGTTTGCAACAGGTGTCGAATTTGTTTGAGCCTGTAGCTCAGGCTCTGCGAGAGGGGCCTGCGCTGGGTCAGTTGCGCTGGTCATTGCCTGACCAACAGAGGCCCCGATCGGCCAGAACTGTTGGCGGAAATTGGCAGGATACGCGATATAGCTGTCACGCGGGATTTGCCCTTCCCGACGATAGACCCGCAAGACTTCACGCGCGTCCTCGGCGGTATATGGCCCAAGCGCGATTGCATACCAGCCGCCGCCAAGCGAAAAGCCGTTCACATCAGGAAGCACTGCGCCATAGTCTCGGGCGCGGTCCTGTGCTTTGCTCAAGCTGGGTTGCGCTTCGATCTGAACCCAGACAGGGGATTGGTCTTGGGCCATCACGCCGCTGACCCAGAAAATTACTGTAAAAAATACTGCACCTATAAATCGTACCATTTTGTGAGATGTCCTCGCCTATACTCATATCAACCCGGAGCTTAAGCCGTTTTATCAAATTCTTTTCACAGTGCACTTAAATAACGATAAATATGCGGTTTTTGTTCGATTTCCCCAGTTGTGCTCCCTTCAGGCCGTGACGCCTAATTGACCTAATGGGAAGAGCGGCATAGGTAGGGCCAACTTATCTACTCACGCTGAGAAAAGGCGAACGCATGGCCGTAAATGCTGACAAACCGCAAAGCTTTCAAGAGATCATCTTGCGACTTCAAGCCTATTGGGCAGAGCGGGGCTGCGCCGTGTTGCAGCCCTATGACATGGAAGTCGGGGCAGGGACGTTCCACCCTGCCACAACCTTGCGATCACTGGGGTCAAAGCCATGGGCTGCCGCCTATGTTCAGCCGTCGCGCCGCCCGACAGACGGGCGCTATGGTGAAAACCCGAATCGCTTGCAGCATTACTACCAGTTTCAGGTATTGATTAAGCCAAGCCCGCCAGATCTTCAGGCGCTCTATCTTGGCTCGCTGGAAGCGATCGGGATCGACATGGAGATGCATGATATCCGCTTTGTGGAAGACGACTGGGAAAGCCCGACACTTGGCGCTTGGGGGCTGGGCTGGGAAGTCTGGTGCGATGGTATGGAAGTCTCGCAGTTCACCTATTTTCAGCAGGTTGGCGGACATGACTGCCACCCTGTCTCGGGAGAGCTAACCTACGGCCTCGAGCGCTTGGCAATGTATGTCTTGGGTGTCGAACACGTGATGGATATGCCTTACAACGCTCCGACAGCGCCGATTGCGCTAAGCTACGGTGATGTTTTCCGTCAAACAGAGCAAGAATACAGCCGTTGGAACTTTGATGTTGCGGATACAGACATTTTGCTGCGCCACTTTGAAGAGGCCGAAGTCGAATGTCAGCGGATCCTGAGCCAAGAGGCGCAAGACCCCAAAACAGGCAAGCGGATCATCATGGCGCACCCGGCCTATGACCAGTGCATCAAGGCATCGCATTTGTTTAACTTGCTCGATGCGCGCGGAGTTATTTCTGTCACAGAGCGTCAGGCCTATATCGGGCGCGTGCGCGCGCTTGCCAAGCTTTGCGCTGATGCCTTTGTTGAGACAGATGCAGGAGGATATGCCGCATGAAGTTCGCAGTGAGACACAGAACGATTGGATTGAGAGGCTGTGCTCGGGTCGTGAGATTTGATCATGCCGCCTTTGTCCCGAATGGAGGTGCTCAATGATGGCTTCTAAATTACTGGTGATTGGAATTGTAGTGATTGCATTGATCTCAGGTGCTGCGATTTATTATTTGCAGGTCTACGCTTATTATGAGGACGTTGTTTCTCAGGGCGAAACCGATGTGCAGCTCACGGCCCTCATGAGCGGTGCTCCGGAGCCTATTCTCTATGATGCGTTTCAGGCGATCACGGCGACCAGCTCGCCCATTCGTTATCGCGCGTGTTTTACAACGCCACAAAGTATTGCCCTCTTGAGCGAGACATACGAGCTTTACGAGAAAGCCGAGCCTCTTGTCGCTCCCAGCTGGTTTGAGTGCTTTGATGCGAAAACCATTGGCACCGGCCTTGAAAGTGGCGAAGCCGTTGCGTTTCTGGGCGAGCAGAACATCCAATACGGCATTGACCGTGTCGTAGCTGTTTTACCCGATGGGCGGGGCTTTGCCTGGCATCAAATTAATGAATGTGGCGCTGAAGTCTTCGACGGAAAACCCGTCCCTGAAGGCTGCCCTGCGAAACCATGACATAAGAAAGAGCAGCCAATGCCAAATCTGCTGATTGAGCTTTTTTCCGAAGAGATCCCTGCGCGTATGCAAGCGGGTGCGGCGGAGAATTTAAAAACACTTCTGACCAATAGCTTGGTGGAGGCTGGCCTCACATATGCTGGAGCAAAAGCCTTTAGCACCCCACGCCGCCTGACTTTGGCTGTTGAGGGGCTTTCGGTGGAAAGCCCGACCCTTCGGGAAGAGCGCAAAGGTCCGAAAGTGGGGGCGCCTGAACAAGCGATTGAAGGCTTTTTGCGGGGCGCAGGTCTCACACGCGACCAGCTTGAGGAACGGGAGACCCCCAAGGGGGCCGTCTATTTTGCAACCGTTGAGAAAGAGGGCCAGCCCGCCGAAGTGATTGTTGCGCAGGCCTTGGAGGCAACCGTTCGTGCCTTCCCATGGCCCAAGTCAATGCGCTGGGGCAGCGGCAGTTTGCGCTGGGTGCGGCCGCTGCACTCGATAATCTGTCTCTTTGAAGACGAAGCGGGAAGCCGTGTTGTTGAGCTGGACATCGACGGCATAAAGTCGGGCGACACGACCGAAGGCCATCGCTTTATGGGGACAGGGCCTTTTTCTGTCACCTCGTTTGACACATATGAAGCCGCGCTGAAGCGCAATCATGTTGTGTTGGATGCACAAGAGCGCGCAGATCATATTTGGCAGGACGCCACCAATCAGGCTTTCGCAAGCGGTCTTGAAGTTGTGGAAGATAAAGGTTTGCTTGCCGAAGTTGCAGGGCTCGTTGAGTGGCCTGTTGTCCTGATGGGTCAAATCGGAGAGGCGTTTCTAGAGCTGCCGCCCGAAGTCTTGCAAACCTCCATGAAAGAACATCAAAAGTTTTTCTCGGTCAAGAACCCCAAGACCAATCGCATTGAGCGCTTTGTGACAGTGGCAAATCGGGAAACCTCTGACAATGGAGCCACTATTCTGGCTGGAAATCAGAAGGTTCTTGCCGCCCGCCTGAGCGACGCCAAGTTTTTCTGGGAGAATGATTTACGCGTTGCCAAAGAAGGCATGGACGCATGGACGCGCCAACTGGAAAATGTGACGTTTCATAACAAGTTAGGCTCTCAAGCCGAGCGGATTGAACGGATCGCGGCTTTGGCGAAAGATATCGCGCCCCACATTGGTGCAGATGCTGACCAAGCAGAGCAGGCAGCACGTGTCTGCAAAGCGGATCTAAGTTCTGAAATGGTCTACGAGTTCCCCGAGCTGCAAGGTTTGATGGGGCGTTATTATGCCAAAGCTGCGGGCCTTTCAGAGGCGATTGCCGCCGTGTGTCAGGAGCATTACGCGCCTCTCGGGCCGTCTGATGTTGTCCCGAACGCTCCGTTGTCTGTCGCGGTCGCTTTGGCTGACAAGCTTGATACTTTGACAGGCTTTTGGGCTGCCGATGAAAAGCCGACTGGCTCGAAAGACCCGTTTGCCTTGCGTCGTGCGGCCTTGGGGGTGATCCGCCTGATACGTGAAAACCAGCTATCGCTTCGACTGGAGCGGTTTATCCAATTGCAGCTTGGTCGCCATATGGCCCATCTTGCCAAGTCGCTTGCAGAAGAGGGCGCCGCCGGACTTGACGCGCTTCAGGCCGAGCAACTGCCCAAGGCGACAAACGATCTCATGGGATTTTTCCATGATCGCTTGAAGGTGCACCTCAAAGATGAAGGTATTCGTTATGATGTGATTGATGCTTGTTTGGCGAATGAGATTTCGGATGATTTGCTCTTGGTGTCTCAGCAGGCGGTTGCTCTTGAGCGTGTTTTGAAAACCGATGAAGGCGCCAACCTCGTTCAAGGTTTTAAGCGGGCAAACAATATTTTGAAGCAAGCCGAAGCCAAAGATGGTGTCGAATATAGCTATGGCGCAGATTCGAAATACGCCGAAACCGCAGAAGAGAAGGCGCTGTTTGTGGCTTTGGACGCTGCCGATGTCACAATTAAAGACGCCCTGAAGGATGCAGGCTTTGAAAACGCGATGACCGCAATGGCACAGTTGCGCCAGCCTGTTGATGCCTTTTTTGAGGCTGTCCAGATCAATGTTGAGAATGAGGTCTTGCGACGCAACCGCCTCAATCTCTTGAGCCGGATCAGAAGCGTTTGTGGGCAAGTCGCTGATTTGACGCAACTTGAAGGCTAGGCTTGCGCTGGTTTCAGAACTGGAGTTAATGTGCCGCAGTGCAGAAAGATAACAAAAATATCACGCTGATCACGGCCTCCGCTCCGATTGCCTCAAAAACGCATGGCGGGCGGGCAAAATGCTTGCAGCGACTGGTCAGGCTTGATTTGCCTGTTCCCAAAACTGTTGCTCTGTCGTTTGATGCCGTTCACGCTATAGCGGCAGGGCAGATGCCGGATATGGATGCGCTTCTGGCGCCCTTTGATGCAAATCCGCTCCTATGCGTCAGGCCGTCTTCTGAAGACCCTGATTGGGGCGGGCCAGGGGCTATTTTAAATATTGGTATGAATGATGCCCGATATATCGATTTTTGCGATGTCTTGGGGCAGGATGCCGCCGCCCAAATCTATCTTCGCTTCGTTCAGGCCTATGCCATACACGTTGCAAGGCTTGATCCTGATCTGTTTGAAGGGATTGAAGCCGATGGGCAAGAAGGGCTTTCAGCCGCTCTGAAGGCCTATGAGGATGAGGCCGAGGAAGCCTTCCCGCAGGCCCCCTCTGTTCAGCTTGGGGCTGTGTTGCGCTCCATGGCGCGTGCTTGGGAAGGAACAACGGCTCGATTGTTGCGCCAAGCCAAAGGCGCACCAGCGGATGCTGGCCTCGGGCTGGTTGTGCAGGAAATGGTCTTTGGCATTGGGGCGGGCGAAAGTGGCTCCGGTGTCATTCAGCTTGTCGACTCAGCGACTGGAGAGGCCCAAATAACGGGGCGCTACCTGTCTCAAAGTCAGGGGCGAGACGCGCTGCAAAAAGGGGCATCTGCTTTGTTTTTGGAAGCAGACGCACGTGGTCCTTCGCTGGAGGAACTGGCCCCGCAAGCCTTCGCGGATCTCAAGGCCCATACCGCCTTGATGCGCCACAAGCTGCGTGAGGAAATGCAGGCGGAATTTGCGATCGAAAATGGCAAGGTCCATCTCCTAGATGGTGTGCGAATCGCGCGCTCTGCACGTGCTGCGGTGCGGATTGCTGTGGATTTGGCCAAAGACAAAATTATCCCGCGTGAAGAAGCTTTGTTGCGGATCGAACCAAGGGCTTTGAACGAATTATTGCACAGACAGATCGACCCCGAGGCCAAGCGTGACCGTATTGCGACTGGCGTCGCAGCCAGCCCGGGTGCCGCGACTGGTAAGATTGTCTTTACCTCCTCTGAAGCCCAAGCCAGTGCGGCGCGGGCTGAGCCATGTGTCTTGGTGCGCAGAGAGACCTCGCCTGAAGATATCAGAGGAATGCACGCAGCTATTGCCGTCTTGACCGAGCGGGGCGGGATGACAAGCCATGCTGCAGTGATTGGCCGCGGAATGGGTCTGCCTTGTGTGGTTGGTGCGTCTAGCCTGACATTCAATCTGCAAAAGAGAACGCTCACGGCGTCAGACGGCCGTGTCTTCCGCGAGGGAGACACCCTCACGATTGATGGCTCGTCGGGAGATGTTTTGGTTGGCGAACCAACCATGCTGGAAGCAACCCATGACGATGCATTTCAAGAGCTTATGGAATGGTCTGACCTCGTGCGTGACATTGAGGTGCGCGCCAATGCCGATACGCCGAAGGATGCGATCACGGCCCGTAACTTTGGTGCAGAGGGTATTGGCCTCTGTCGCACCGAACATATGTTTTTCGAGGCCGACCGCCTGACGCCGATGCGTGAGATGATTTTTGCTGACAAAGCACAGGACAGGCGCGCGGCTCTTGAGCGCCTTTTGCCTATGCAGCGCGATGATTTCACCGAGCTTTTTCGGATTATGCACGGGAAACCAGTTTGTATTCGCCTGCTTGACCCGCCGCTGCATGAGTTTTTGCCGCAAGATAAAGCAGGGTGCCGCGAGCTGGCAGAGGCGCTTGATTTGCCCCTGTCAGATGTCACAAGACGGGTGGAAGCTCTTGGGGAATACAACCCGATGCTTGGTATGCGGGGGGTCCGCCTTGGTGTGACTGTGCCCGAAATCTACGATATGCAGGCAAGAGCCATTTTTGAAGCAACGATTGCGGCAAGCCGTGATGGGGATCCTGTCGTGCCGGAAATCATGATTCCGCTGGTCTCGGCCATGCGCGAGGTTGAGCTTGTCAAAACCCGTATTGATGCTGTGGCTGCGGCTGTGCGGACCGAAACAGGAGAAGATTTTGAGTTTCGCTTGGGCGTCATGGTCGAGACACCTCGTGCCGCTTTGCGCGCCGAGGAGATTGCACCTTATGTTTCGTTTTTGAGCTTTGGGACGAATGATCTTACACAAATGACATACGGGCTGTCGCGGGATGACGCGGGGCGCTTTATGTCGACCTATGTTCAACAGGGGGTATATCCTGAAGACCCGTTCCATACGCTTGATCTTGACGGGGTCGGGGAGCTTTTGGAGATTGGCGCAACGCGTGGGCGTAAGGCTGAACCAGATCTGGTCTTGTCGATATGTGGCGAGCATGGCGGCAACCCTGAATCGATCGCTTTTTGCCGAAATGCAGGCTTTAATTATGTCTCTTGCTCCCCCTTTCGTGTGCCCGTCGCGCGCTTGGCCGCTGCGCAACTCGCATTGCGAGATAAAATAGGCTGAGATATGTCAACTGCGCGAGGAAGAGGCGCGGTGCTTTGCCGATCGGCGTAAATTCGCAACAGATGCGAGATATGCGCTTTATCGTAAACTTGCCTCAAGACAACAAACCGCCTAAGAGTCGCCAAAATTTCACAAGACAACCTAAGTCTCAGGAGGCCCTACTGATGTTGCGGCTTATATTTTCTTTTGCTCTTGGTGCTTCTTTGGCGCTTCCCGTTTCAGCGGATGTGTCCTTAAAGCGCCTTTACGGTAAAGAACAACGGTCTCTAAACTCTATCCCACAAGATCGCCTTGCCAACCTTCTGGAGCGTTCTGCAACAGCCAAAATGTCTTATGGCGGCATTTCATACACCCGCGAATGGCTTGCGAGCCAGCCAGTGTCCGCGGGCGGCGCAGAATGGCGTTGTCTTGCCGAAGCGCTTTATTTTGAAGCACGTGGTGAAAGCGTTAAAGGGCAGTTTGCCGTTGCTGAAGTGATCATGAATCGCGTCAACAGTGCACGCTATCCAGATACAATTTGCGGAGTTATTCACCAGGGAACTGGCCGTAAGTATGCGTGCCAGTTTAGTTATACCTGCGATGGATATGCAGAAGTGATTTCTGAACCGAAAGCGTTTGAGCGTGTCGGGAAAATTGCGAAAATTATGGTAAAAGGCGCCAAGCGTC
Organism: Lentibacter sp.; assembly: GCF_965657785.1. Lineage (GTDB taxonomy): Bacteria > Pseudomonadota > Alphaproteobacteria > Rhodobacterales > Rhodobacteraceae > Lentibacter. Next base: position 16,242 of record NZ_CBFHPP010000007.1, on the reverse strand, counting down.
CTTTGACGGACGGTGCGACGCACTATCATACCAAATCCGTAAATCCGCATTGGGCCAGCAAGTTCCCAAGAACAGCGACAATAGGGTTTCACCATTTTTACAGGCAACCCACGCGCCTTTCGAGCAATTAGACGGCCTTTGTCTGCCTCTGTAACACCTCTTGGGGTTTACCTAAGCCATATGAGGTGTATAGGCGAGAGCGAGCCAAATACTGGGAGCGCAGCACCGTGAAGAGTGAAACATCACAAGCCTTTGATCACCCTGATGCCAGATCGCGAGCGACCTCGATGGCAACTCCGCTTGATCGCATTTCCTTGCGGGATCACATTGTCGATGTGGAGATCGGTGCCTTTCAGGCCGAGCGGGGAACAACCCAGCGTATATCCTTTAATGTGGTCGTTGAGGTTTTGCCTACGCAACTCAATGTAGAAGACGATGTCGACAAAATATTGTCTTACGACAAGGTGACGGAGGCTATCTCAATCGCTCTTGGCGAGGAGCGGCTCAATCTTTTGGAGACGCTGGCCGACCGCGTTGCCGAGCGTATTCTTTGGGAGCCGCAAGCCGTTCGGGCCTTTGTGCGCATTGAGAAGCTTGATCGCGGCCCTGGGGCGCTGGGCGTTGAGATTGTGCGCGCGAAGGCCAATGATGGGAGTGTTTCTAACAAAGAAACCAAAATCTCCCCGTTGGTTGTGTTTTTTTCCAATGAAGCAATCGCCTCTGCGCATTTGCAGGGCTGGATTGACCAGTTGGCAACAAACACTGCCCCAACTCTGATCTGTGTTGGAGCACCTGACACAAGTCCTCCCCAAGCTTTGTCGCCCCTGGCGCAACGCAGAATTGATCTTCTCTCGATCGAGCAAAATGCTTGGATACTTGCTGCACGTGACAAGCGCTGTGTTGTTGTAGAAACGCGCACAGAGCTTGATTGGGCCATGAAAAACAACCAAATTAGCGTCTGGGCGCCGTCTAAACTTGTGCTAGACACAGTTGATGGGCCTTCAACAGAGTGCAAGGATGCTTTGGATTTGGCGCTTTGGTTTGCGACAGATATGGGCGCTGAACGGTTCGTTGCTTTTGATCAAGCCGATGTTATGCTCCAGACTGCTTTTCCTGTAGCTTTTCGAAAATCCACCGAGCCCAAGATCTGACTCTTGTTCACGGGCGGGTGTTGGGTAACATCAAAACATGACCAAATATTATTACCGTCCACTTGTGCAAACAGGTCAAAAGCGTCCGCCTGATGCTGTCTCCCTAGCGGGCGGTCCCTGTTGGTTTACGCAGGTCGAGGTGCTCCAGCGGGCCCAAGAACCCTATTTTGTCGAAGCTGCCCGATTGCCCGCAGATGTTCTGATGCGGCTCGAGGACGCACGGGCGCCAATTGCTGGTATAGGGCTGGAAACCCCGCGCCTCATGGGAATTTTAAATGTCACGCCTGACAGTTTTAGCGACGGTGGGCGCTTCAATGGAGCGGCGATGGCACTTCAACACGCCCAAGCCATGGCGAGTTCGGGGGCAGACATTATCGACATCGGCGGCGAAAGCACACGACCAGGCGCTCATGAAGTGCCGCGAGATGCCGAGATCGCCCGCACAACCCCAGTGATCAAAGCGGTCAGATCGGTCTTGGAGACGCCCATCTCTATTGATACGCGAAAAGCCGAGGTTGCCAAAGCCGCCTGTGATGCGGGCGCGACTATGGTTAATGATGTCTCTGGTTTCACATTTGATACGGGCTTGGCTCCGTTTTGTGCCGCCAGAGACCTGCCCGTATTTGTCATGCACTCGCAGGGCGGGCCGGAGACCATGCAAGACAATCCTTCCTATGAGGATGTTGTGTTTGACGTGTATGACTTCCTTGAGGGTCGCATTCAAAATCTGATGGAAGCTGGCCTTCCCAGAGAGCGTATCGTGGTAGATCCCGGAATTGGGTTCGGAAAGAAAATCGAGCACAATCTTGCCCTTCTTGCCAATTTGAGTGTGTTCCATAGCCTTGGATGTGCGATCCTTCTCGGGATTTCACGCAAAGGCTTCATCCATAAAATCGGGGGCGCCGAAGAGCCTGACGCACGAATGCCTGGCTCGATTGCCGTCGGGTTGGCGGGTGTTGCTCAGGGCGTCCAATTGCTACGGGTTCATGATGTCGCTGAAACGAAGCAGGCGTTAAAGCTATGGTTGGCGGCTATACGAGGAGATTGTTAATGACACGAGAGCTTTTTGGCACCGATGGTGTGCGCGGAACGGCAAACACCTATCCAATGACAGCCGAGATGGCCCTAAAAATCGGCGCCGCCGTCGGCCGCTTCTTTCGAAAAGACAGCTCCGCCGCCCATAGGGTTGTGATTGGGAAAGATACGCGCTTGTCAGGGTATATGTTTGAAAGTGCGTTGACAGCTGGCCTCACAAGCACGGGAATGAATGTGCTTTTGTTGGGTCCGATCCCGACGCCTGCAGTGGGCTTGCTGACCACATCAATGAGAGCCGACTTGGGCGTGATGATTTCAGCAAGTCATAACCCCGCTGTGGACAACGGCATTAAGTTTTTTGGCCCTGACGGCTTCAAGCTTTCTGACGAGGCCGAAATGGAGATTGAAGCTTTGGTCAAAGCGGGCGTTGAGCCCGCACAATCGCGAAATATCGGACGCGCCAAGCGAATTGATGACGGGCGGTTTCGGTATATTGAGCGGGTCAAGTCGACCTTTCCGAGCGGTATGCGGCTCGATGGGATCAAGGTTGTCATCGATTGTGCGCATGGTGCGGCGTATAAGGCTGCGCCCGAAGTGCTTTGGGAGCTTGGGGCCGAAGTCATTGCGGTTGGGACGTCTCCAAACGGCTTTAATATCAATCAGGAATGTGGATCAACGCAGCCCCGCGTTGCGGCCGAGACCGTTGTGGCACATGGGGCTGATCTCGGGATTTGTCTTGATGGAGATGCTGACCGCGTCATCTTGATTGATGAGACGGGCGCTGTTGCGGATGGTGATCAGATCATGGGGTTGTTTGCAGCGCGCTGGGCGCAAGAGGGGCGTCTGAAGGGCAACGCTCTTGTTGCAACTGTAATGTCCAATCTGGGATTGGAGCGTTTCTTGAGCGACAAAGGTATCGGACTTGAGCGCACCAATGTTGGCGACCGTTACGTTGTGGAGCGGATGCGAAGCGGTGGCTTTAATCTGGGCGGCGAGCAATCGGGTCATATTGTTATGACAGATTATGCCACGACCGGTGATGGCTTGATGGCAGCTCTCCAATTTCTAGCCGCCTTGGTGCAGTCTCAAAAACGGGCCTCAGAGCTGTCCAACGTGTTTGAACCCGTTCCTCAGCTTCTCAAAAATGTCCGGTTCCAATCAGGGCAGATGCCGTTGGAGGTTGCGTCTGTAAAGGCCGAAATAGCGCGTGTTGAGAGCGAGCTGTCTGGACGTGGCCGGCTTCTGATCCGAAAGTCGGGCACTGAGCCTTTGGTGCGGGTTATGGCCGAATGTGAAGATGAGGCTGTTTTAAATGCATCCGTTGACGCCATTGTCAGCGCGGTTGAAGCGGTTCTTTAACGGCGCTTGAAGAGCTGGGTGATGGCCCCGTATTGTGTCAGCCCTACACCGGCCAAAATGAGTATCATTGCCGCGATCAGGCTACTTGGGAGGGGTTCTGACAAGATGAGTGCCCCCAGAAGGACAGACCAGATTGGGACTTGGTAGTTTGTCAGGCTCATAAAGACGGGCCCTGCGGTGCGGATAACCCAAACACGTAAAAAATTTGCCCCAGCAGTGGGAACAAGCCCCAAAAACGCCAAAATGAAAAGTGTGCGGGCTTCTGGGAGGGGGGGGAGGCCTTCGTTCAGATAGGCCGTGGGAATGACAATTGCTGAGCCAAAAATCAAAGGCACGGCTGCAAGCCCGATCGGATCAATCGGCGGCAGGCGGCGCATCACAATTGAACTGACGGCATAACAAGCGGCGGCTCCTAGGCAGGCGAGGCGTCCTTGCGTTTCAAGAGCTGCGCCAGTGGATGTGAAGGCGTTTGAGCCGATTAGAATAAGCACCCCACTGAAGCCGATAAGGAGACCGATGACGCGCTTGTGTGTCATGCGCTCACCCGCAACAAAAAAATGCGATAGGGGAAGAACAAGCAAAGCAACCGCAGCCATAGAAACCCCAGCGAAGCCAGAGCTGACATATTGCTGGCCCCAACTTAGTAACATGAAAGGGATCGCCGAGGAGGCTGCACCCACAAGTATGAGTGAGCCCCATGCCCGTTCTGGGCTGCGCCATATATGACGCCCCATAAACGCCCAGATCGCCAATGTGAGCAGTGTCGCAAAACCAATGCGTGCAGCTGCAATCCAAAAGGGGCTTAGAGCTTCCAGCGCTAATTCGATAACTAAAAATGTGCCCCCCCAGATAAAGCCCAATAGTAAAATGGCAAGCCAACTGAGCGGCGTGATCGCGGGGCTATTTGGCATTGGATGACCTTATGGAAATTGTTGTCTGTGACCTAACATGACTGTTGAAAGGTTTCGCACATAAAAAAGGCGCCATCTAGGGCGCCTTTTTTCTTTTGTTTTAAAGAGCTTAGTTTTTCTCTTTGTCGACCATTTTGCCAGCGGAAATCCATGGCATCATACCACGGAGTTTTGCACCGGTTTCTTCGATCATATGCTCATCATTGGCGCGGCGCGAGGCTTTGATAGTCGGTTGACCAACGGCATTTTCAAGCATGAAATCACGCACGAACTTACCTTGCTGAATGTCTTCCAGAACGGCCTTCATGCGCGCTTTGGTTTCGTCGTATTTCAGGATCCGTGGGCCCGTGACATACTGACCGTATTCCGCTGTGTTCGAGATCGAGTAATCCATATTGGCGATGCCACCTTCGTAGATCAGGTCTACAATCAGCTTCACTTCGTGCAAGCACTCAAAGTAAGCCATTTCAGGGGCATAGCCTGCTTCGACGAGTGTTTCAAAGCCACAACGGATCAGCTCAACAAGCCCGCCACAGAGGACAGCTTGCTCGCCAAAGAGGTCTGTTTCGCACTCCTCGCGGAAGTTTGTCTCGATAATGCCCGAACGACCACCACCAATAGCAGAGCAATACGAAAGGCCAATTTCCAGGGCTTTACCTGATGCATCGTTATCGATGGCAACAAGGCAAGGCACGCCGCCGCCTTTGGTGTATTCGCCGCGCACTGTATGGCCTGGACCTTTGGGCGCCATCATGATGACATCAACACCTTCTTTCGGCTCAATCAAGCCAAAGTGAACATTCAGGCCATGGGCAAACGCGATGGCTGCACCTGGCTTAATGTTGTCGTGGACATATTTTTTGTATGTTTCAGCCTGAAGTTCATCGGGCATGGTGAACATGATCACGTCACACCAAGCGGCGGCTTCGGCGATCCCCATAACTTTGAGGCCTTCGCCTTCAGCTTTTTTGGCCGAGGCTGAGCCTTCACGAAGAGCCACAACAAGATTTTTAGCGCCGCTGTCACGCAAGTTGAGCGCGTGGGCGTGGCCTTGTGAGCCATAGCCCAAAATGGCTACTTTCATGTCTTTGATGAGGTTGATGTCGCAGTCACGATCATAATAAACGCGCATAGTAGCTTCCTTTTGATGTCTTGAATAATCTGAAGCCAACATAGCCAAGTTGAAGAAATGGGCTTGTCAGAATTGATTGAATTTCCCGCATTTGTGAGATAAGTATTCACAAAATGTTACTTATTGAGAAAAATTATGCTTGATGACGTTGATCGACGTATTTTAAGACAGTTTCAGGCCGCTCCTGAGATGTCTGTTGCCCAGCTTGCAGAGCGTTGTTTTCTCACTACGGCGAGTTGCTGGAGGCGGTTGGAAAAGCTGGAGAGCAGTGGCGTCATTTTGGGGCATGAAGCTGTTGTTGATTGGCAAGCTTTGGGTTTTGGCGTTGAAGTCAGCTTACGGATTACCTTGGACAAAACCCAATCATCAGCTTTTGACGACTTTCTGACCAAGGCGCGTGATGTGCCTGAAGTGTTAGAAGTTCAAACATTCTTGGGGCGCGTCGATGTTCGCCTCTTGGTGATTGCGCGCGATATGGCGCATTATCAAGATGTGTATCGTTCTCAGATATTGTCACTCCCTCACATCGCCGACATTGAAGCGCTCATGCATATTGCAAGGCTGAAATCTGACGAAGTTCTGCCGATATGATTGAAACAGATGAAATTGACCGAAGAATTCTAAGGATATTGGTTCGCGATGCTCGTAAAAGCAGCAAGGCGATTGGAGAAGATCTGGGGCTTTCGCAGCCTGCGGTTTGGCGGCGGATTCGTCGTTTGAAGGACTGCGGCGTCATTCGGGGCCAACGGCTGTGCCTCAAGAGCGAAAAGCTAGGGCTCGGCGTGATGGTTTTTTTAGGGGTGAAGCTCGCTGCCAAAGGACGGGGCAGTATCGAGAGCTTTGAGCGGGCGGTGTCTGCGATTCCTGAGGTTCTGAGTGTTGAGCACGTTCTTGGGCTATACGACTATCGCCTAAAGGTGGTTGCTCGTGACATACCTGATTTTGAGCGCGTATTGCGTCGACGGATTATGACCCTCCCAGGAGCGGGGCAGGTTGAGGCGAATGTCTTGCTCAGCGAAGAGCGAAAGTACGGTCCTTTATAAAGGGAGATCGGTCTGGTCGTTAGGATGCGTTATTGGTAGTGAGTTTGTAAGCACTTGAATTGGAGATAAATATGGCATTGCTAAAAACAGTCGACCCAGATGGTCTAGACGAATTTTCTGTCGTTTTCACCGATCGTTCGCTCAACCATATGAGCGCACGCTTTCGAAGCGTAATGAATGATATTTCCGAAATGCTTAAAGATGTTTATGCCGCTGATGCCGTCGCTTTGGTTCCTGGGGGCGGGACGTTTGCTATGGAAGCTGTAGCACGCCAATTTGGATCGGGTGCCCATGCATTGGTTGTGCGCAATGGCTGGTTCTCTTTCCGCTGGAGCCAAATTTTTGAGGCGGGAGGGTTTGCGCAAGAGGTCACTGTTCATAAAGCGCGCCAAACTGGTAATGGGGCGCAAACCCCGTTTGCTCCAGCACCGATTGAAGAGGTCGTTGCGGCGATCAAGTCAACAAAGCCTGATGTAGTGTTTGCCCCCCATGTAGAAACCTCCGCGGGCCTTATTTTGCCTGATGATTATCTTACAGAACTGGCTGCGGCGGCCCACAATGTGGGCGCTCTCATGATTTTGGATTGTATCGCATCAGGTTGTGCATGGGTTGATATGAAAAAAACAGGCGTAGATGTGTTAATTTCAGCGCCGCAAAAAGGCTGGTCGGCGTCTCCATCTGCGGGTCTTGTCATGATGTCAGATCGGGCGGTTGAGCGGCTGGACAAAACAACATCTGATAGTTTTGCAATAGATCTCAAAAAATGGCGCGACATTATGAAGTCTTATGAAGGTGGAGGGCATTCTTATCATGCCACCATGCCGACAGATGCGCTTGAGAAGTTCCGAGATACTATGCTTGAGACCCGTGATTTTGGCTTTGATAAATTAGAGCAAGCGCAATGGGATTTGGGCAGTGGTGTACGTGCTATGTTAAAGGAAAAAGGCGTTCATTCGGTTGCAGCTGATGGATTTGGGGCGCCTGGCGTGGTGGTGAGCTATACGCAAAACCCCGATATTCAGAATGGCAAAAATTTCGCGGCGCAGGGTATGCAGATTGCGGCTGGTGTTCCTCTTGCCTGTGATGAGCCTGAAAACTTCATGACGTTCAGGCTTGGTCTCTTTGGGCTGGACAAGCTTTATGATGTTGATGGCACATTGGCGCGCTTGAAAGCGGTGATTGATAAAGTGCTTTAATTGCGCGCGCCAAGCCCTATTTTCATCAAGGTTTTTCGGATGGGCGAGAAACCATATATGATGTTGAGCCCTAAGGCCCTCATATCGCGAAGTGGGCGTGAGGAGACCATTGAGGCGCGGTTTAGGGCGTCAATTCCCATGACACGTGTTCTGATGTCTGTGTGTCTCGCGCTATGATAATCCGATTGCATTTTTGTGCTGCCGATGTCGTTGGGATAGGTTTTTGCCAGATCATAAAGGGCTCTTATGTCGGCAAGAGACATATTTAGCCCTTGCGCTCCAATAGGGGGCACCACATGGGCCGCTTCTGCAACAAGGGCTGTTCTCTGGCCGCTCATAGTTTGGGAGTATTGCGAAATGATGGGCCAGATTGTCCTGGGACTGTTGAGAGTAAGAGGGCCCAATATGGAGCAAGATCTTGTATTGATTGCATCCATAAATGTTGAAGTATCCACGTTTTGAAGGCGGAAGGCTTCAGAACTTCGTTCCATCCAGACAACTGCAGATGCTGGCAAGCCATTGTGATCTGGGAGAGGCACCATCGTGAAGGGGCCACCTGTTCTATGTATCTCTGTTGATATATTTTTGTGTGGTATTGAGTGGGTGACGGTGAATGCAAGCGCGTGCTGACCGTATCGAATGGTTTTGGACTGAATACCAAGAGCTTCCCGCACGTGTGAGGTTCGCCCGTCAGCCGCAATCAGCAGTTTGGCCTTGATTTGTTCGTTATTGCTGAGAGAAACGGTTGCGCTGTCTGTTCTTGTCATGACCTCAACAACAGACACTCCGGTTTCGAACGTGAGGGATTTAAGCTGGGAAATTCGTTTCAGGCATTCTCGACGAAGCAGCCAATTTGGAAAATTCCACCCAAATGGCTGGTCCGAGATATCCGACGAATTGAACTCAGATTGTGTTCTTACGACAGGCTCTGAGCCACCGGCATCAATTATTTTCATAATCTGAAGGGGGGCGGCGTAAGCTTCAACAAGCTCCCACAATCCGATTTCTGTCAGTAGCTTTTTAGCCGGTTGCAAAAAAGCCGTTGATCTCATGTCTGCGTTTTTTGCGAGCTGGTCTGTCACAGGCGGCGACGGATCGACGCAAACGGTCTTGTAACCCAGTGACGCAAAGCTAATGGCAGAAATCATTCCTGCAATGCCGCCACCTGCGACGCAAACATCTACTTCGATTGCCGACATTAAACCGCTCCTTTGATTTGAAAATAATTTAGCTTGTCACGTGAGGGTTTCAACTGTGAAGGCCGCGTGAAATGAGCGCAACCAAGCGCTTTGAGGGTATGTTTCATTCTGGCGTAGTAGGCTTGTGAAGAAAAATAAGAAAACGCCCCCGCCTCAAAAATTTTCAGCTCAAGCGGCTCAGAAACGTGGATAAATCATCTGTATGGTAATGGATATGCTGTGCTGGTTCAGGCGTTGGCCCAACATGAACGGTCTTCATGCCCAAATTATATGGAACAACGAGGTTGCGGCTGACATCTTCAAACATCGCGGCCGTTGTGGGATTTACTTTAGCTTGTTTGAAGATTTTTAGAAATGCACTTTTGTTTGGCTTCGGTTCATATGCAGCGTGCTCGATGCCGAAGACGCCATCAAAAAGGCCATTCAAGCCACGCGCTTTCAGAACACGCTCGGCGTAGGGCGCGGTTCCATTTGTATAGACGATTTTGCGACCGGGGAGGCGAGAGATATGCTTTCTTAAGGCTGGATCAGGTTTAAGCGGATGAAGTGAAATGTCGTGCACGTCCTGAAGATACGGCTCAGGGTCGATAGCATGAAATTTCATCAGCCCCGCGAGAGTTGTCCCGTATTCTGACCAGTAGTGGTTTCTCAACCTGTCGGCTTCCCTTTGAGAAACGTTCAGTGTCCGCATCACATAACCAGTCATTTTGGCTTCTATTTGGGGAAACAGGTTCATATGTGAGGGATATAAGGTCTCATCGAGGTCGAAGACCCAAGTTTGCACTTCTAAGAAGAGTTTGCGTGTCATTGGCATGATGTTATGCAAGGCGAGTGCATTGTGCAATGAATGTAATGAAGTTTCGTGCGAACGCGGTGGCCTGAACTAAGGCTGAAAGGATGCTGAATGAAAGAGCCTAAACCCACACAAAAAGATGCTTATGGGCTCATTCTTGAGGCTATCGATCGCGGTGTTTATCGTCCTGGAGATAGGTTGGTTGAAAATGAACTTGCCGAGCGGTTTGGAGTGTCAAGAACGCCCATTCGTGAAGCGCTGCAGAGGCTTGAAACGCAATCGTTGCTCACACGTGACGGGCGCAGCCTTATTGTTTCATCCCTCGATCACAATCAAATGGCCGAGCTATATTCGGTTCGTGCGGAACTTGAAGGGTTGGCGGCCCAACTGGCTGCTCGGCACGCAACAGACGAAGAAATGCGCGTGTTGCGCGACATGATTGAAGAAGATCGCTCTCTTCTGGACAATCCAAATGCGCTTGCCCAGGCCAATCGCCGTTTTCATCGTCAAATACATTTGGCGTCGCACAATAGATTTTTGGTGCAACAACTAAATTTGGTGCATCAGTCAATGGCCCTCATGGCAACAACGTCTCTTGCCGCGGAGGGGCGTAGCGCCAAGGCGCTTGAGGAGCATGATACCATTGTTAAAGCCATTGAAGCGAGGGACGAAATCAAAGCGAGGGAAGCTTTAAAAGCTCATATCTCAAAGGCTTTTGTGACCAGACTCAAGCTCGACGCTGCCAAGGCGGGGGGGTAAGGAATTCTGAGTTTGTTCTTGAAGATGTGATAGAGAAAGGCCGTGCTGGGTTTTGTCCCAGTAAAATGGCTTTGCGACCAATTCAAAGAGAGCTTTGTATGCTGCTAATGCGCCGAGAGGGTAATAGAAGTGCATAATTGGAACCCATGCAAATAAATGTTTCAGCTCAGGTTTTGAAACGGCACTCGCGTTTATCAATGCATTTGCAAGCTCAATTGCGAGAAATGATAGGCCAAGTGCGACCAGTATTTCATGAGATACATATGCTTCCAGAGGGTGTGGCAAGCCAAAGAGAACAAGCCAAAAACTCCATAAAACGGGAGCCAGTATGAATTGTGACAAGGCGGTTACAAAATGTGCCTGAAACCCGATAAAGCGCCAAAGGCCGATTTGTCGATATAGTTTTGCGGGTTCTCGCATATGAACAAAATAGGTCACCATGTAGCCCTTTAACCATCGAGAGCGCTGTTTTATCCAAGGCCAAATGCGGCAGTTTGCTTCTTCGCCTGTGCGCGTTGGAATAACATCTGTTCTATAGCCATGACGTGCCAGCCTAAAGCCAAGATCGGCGTCCTCTGTTACATTATGAGCGTCCCAGCCCCCCAGACTTTCTAACGCGTTACGGCGAAAAAATAAGGTGGTGCCGCCAAGAGGAATAGCAAATCCTAACTTTGCCATGCCAGGTAAAATAAGTCGGAACCATGCCGCGTATTCAATTGTAAAACAGCGTGCGAGCCAGTTTTGCCGACTGTTGTAATAATCTAATACACCTTGCAGGCAGACCAGCTCTGGACTCGCGCTATGAAAATAATTCGCGACAATCTCGAGTTGGTTGTCTGCGGGGGCATCTTCGGCATCCCAAATACCAATTATGTCACCTTTACAAAAATCTAACGCGTAATTCATGGCCCGTGGCTTCGTTTTTGGTGTGCCTTCTGGCACCTCAATGATGCGGATCCATGGTGGGAGTGAACATTTAGACAACACTGCTTTGGTTAAGGTGTCATTTACCTCAACGACGAGCGCCACGTCCAACAGAGCTTTTGGGTAAGTGAGATGTGTAAGCCGTTGTAATAACGCCGTGGCAATTTCGCGTTCTTTGAAGAGGGGAACCAAGACTGATATTGTTGGCAGTTGATCGTCAGGGCAAACGGGCGGAGCTTCGTTTGGCACGCTTGACAGTTCTGCTGCGAAGGCTGAAAGGCGTAAGAGAGCGGATACGAAGAGCGTCATAATCGCCCAAAGGGCGAAGATCCCCAATGTGGCTTTGGGGAAAGCGAGAATAAGTGCTAAGAAAAAGGTTAACCCCAGAAGGGTTATAATCAATCGCTTTTGACTCGTGTGCCGCGCCCACCCTCTGCAACTTTCGCTTTCTGGAACACGCGCAGAGGCTTTACCTCTCAATTCCTCTTCGTGGTGTTTCATTAGCCAGCTTAAAATCTGGTCCCGCTTGCCCAGTGCAAACTCGTATTTTTCGCTGGTGGTGTCTAAATGTGATAGAAATGCTGAATAGGCTTCAGGACTTTCACAGAGCAAAATCACTTTGCTGCCTTTTTTCCGCCAAGGAACAACACAATATCGAACCAGCGTAGCGGGCTCAAATATGTTGGCAAGTTTAGTATCTGGTGGAGACATATTGATATTGATGAAGTCGATATTAAGAAAACGCGCGTTCGCTTGGGACAGCACATCACTCTTGACTACATTGGCTGCAATTAGGCTGCGATCGAGTGAGCAGTTCAACCGCTGGCTCTCCAAATGCGCCACCTTTAAAGATGCTGATGAAATGTAACCGCGTTCGACAAGATACCCCCCGAAGTCGGAGTGCGTCTTGAACTCTTGGTTCTCAATGTGTTTCACAACCACTACCTACAAAATGGTAAAATTAACCATTAAGAGGATATATGAAACTGGTTAATTGACCATTAACCAAACGTTAACAAGATGTTACTATTGGCTGCGTGTTATGATCTCGCGCTCATGTACTCTGCGAATTTCTCAAAGAGGTAGAAGCTGTCTTGTGGGCCAGGGCTCGCTTCGGGGTGATGTTGCACAGAGTATACGGGGCGATCATCAAGAGCTATGCCACAGTTTGAGCCATCAAACAGTGACACATGAGTTTGACGAACACCTGTTGGCAGTGATTGTGCATCAACAGCGAAGCCGTGGTTCATGGATGTGATTTCCACTTTTCCGGTCTCGAGGTCTTTCACGGGATGGTTAGCGCCATGATGCCCGTGGTTCATTTTGATCGTTTTGCCGCCCAGTGCCAGAGCCAGCATTTGGTGGCCAAGACAAATGCCAAAGACAGGCAGATCCGTTGTTTCCAGGATTTCCTTTATCATGGGCACTGCATAAACGCCTGTTGCCGCTGGATCACCTGGGCCATTGGACAGAAAAACACCGTCAGGTTTATGGGCTAAAACGTCTTGTGCCGTTGCATTTGCGGACAGCACGATGACGTCACATCCTGTCGAGGCAAGGCAGCGCAAAATGTTTCTCTTGGCGCCATAATCAATCGCAACGACTTTGTGTTTAGGATCTTCTTGAGGCTGATACCCATCTGGCCAAGCCCAACGCATTTCATTCCAGCGATAGGATTGAGAGCAAGTCACGTTTTTGGCAAGGTCCATACCTTCAAGACCGACAAAGTCACGAGCGGCTTTTACTAGTGCATCAGTGTCGAAAACTCCGTCAGCATTGTGTGCGAGCGCCACGTGTGGCGCTCCCTGCTGTCGGATTGCTCGGGTAAGGCGACGTGTATCTATTCCGCCGATGGCAATTCGGTTTTGTGTTTCAAGCCAGTTTGAAAGTGTTTCGGTCGACCGCCAATTGCTCGGTGCAGTGGGGTCCCACTTTACAACCATTCCTTCTGCAACAGGATTTGGGGTTTCATCATCTTCTGTGTTGATGCCGGTATTTCCAATGTGTGGGAAGGTAAACGTTACAATTTGGCCGGCATATGAGGGATCAGTCATGATTTCCTGATAGCCTGTCATAGCTGTGTTGAAGCATAATTCAGCCACGCAATGCCCCTGAGCTCCAAAGCCGTATCCGTAAAAAACTGTCCCATCAGCAAGTGCAAGGCAAGCGGTAGGGTGCGAGGGGGTTGCCTGCGCCATGTGAGTCACTCCAGCTGATAAATCGGGGCATTCCTACGTCTGGCGTGCGCGAGGGTCAAGAGCTCATGCAACTGTTGTCACGGCCACTCCATTTCGGTAGTGTCGTCTAGCTGTACTAGAACTCAGACTGAGGGCCATCACCAAATGCGCAACGAAATTAGCGCTGCTTTGAAGCAGGCAATGAAAGACAAGAACACGGATCGTCTCTCGACATTGCGCCTGATTAGCGCCGCGATAAAAGACCGCGATATCGCTGCAAGAAGTGACGGGAATGACGCAAGTGTGAGTGATGAGGAGGTGCTTGCCATTCTTGTTAAGATGGTTAAGCAGCGTCAGGAAAGCGCTCGCGTGTATGAGGAAGGCAACCGTCTTGACCTCTCTGAGCGCGAGCTGGCTGAAATTATTATCATTGAAGAGTTTTTGCCTCGCCAATTGGGAGAGGAAAAAACAAATGCCGTTATCGCCCAAGCTATTGCCGAGACGGGTGCCGAGAGTATTCGTGACATGGGAAAAGTCATGGGAATACTTAAGTCAAAATACACGGGGCAAATTGATTTTGGCGCAGCAGGTGCCAAAGTCAAAGCTGCATTGACGGGCAATTAACGTTTCAACGCAGCGATCTACGCGTTGTATTTGCGCCAATTTTTCCTGATTGATTGAGCAACGTGCGCTCAAGTGAGCGCGTGTTAACCTATCGTTGATACTTCCTTCTGCCGTGCGGGCTGTTCCCCGTACGTGGCTTATGACCGTCCATATAGGACGAGAAGAGGGAATGGATGAACAAAGTTATTTCGGATGGTGCGCTATTGATGCCGCCCAAATTTACTCCAGCGCTCGATGTTTGGTCCAGTCAAGATGGAACACCGGGCTCAGACACATATGCAAACAACCCAAATGCCGCTTTTGTGCCTGCAGATTCTGACTTTGGGGGGTGTCTAGAATTGGTGAAAACGGCACCCGTTCAAAAGGTGCGTTACATGGGGGAAACGCCTCTTTTGTCCGAGTGCTACCTTCAAGTGCGCGCCAAAGTGAAAGCAATCAGTGGCCCGCTGCCTAGCGTGCGGATCGCTGCATGGGCTGGGGGCCAAGGCGGAGCACACGTGACGAATGTCACAGAGCATGGCCCGGCCACGCTATTGACAGCTTATGGTGAGGTGGTCGAAATCAAGGCGATTATTGGCGTCGGAAATCGTTCTGGAGTCGATATGGTATGGGGGGCGAACGCACTCTATGGACACATCGGGTTAGATATCCTTGGCACCACCGGCGGCGTTGTCAGGATTGATGATCTCATCATCGAGGATATCACATCCGCGTTTTTGCGCGATATGCTCGCAACGGTTGATGTGCGCGACTATGGTGCCATTGGTGACGGTATCACAGATGATCTAGCTGCCTTTGAAGCAGCTGATGCTGCTGCAAACGGGCGCACTGTAATCGTATCCAAGGGGCTCTACTTTTTAGGTGATGATATCACCTTTGAAAATCGGGTTCGGTTCGAGGGAACAGTGACCTTGGCGGATGAACACGCTTTCGCGCTTACAAAAAACTTTGACCTTCCAGCGTATATAGACGCTTTTGGCGATGAGGAACTGGCGTTCAAGAAAGCGTTGCAAGCGCTATTTGGATCATCTGATCACGAATCTCTGGATATGGATGGTCGGCGTATTCGCATTGACAGCCCGATTGATGTTCGCGCGGTTATAGGCCGTGATCGGTATTCTACGCGACGCCATGTTCACAACGGGCAGTTTGACGTGACACCAGGGCCTGCCTGGGACACAGAAATTTTCACAGCTCAGGGCACTTACACAAGCGCAAATGGCTTTAAGCTCACAGGGGTCGCCAATATTGCCAGCATACCCGTTGGCGCTTTGGTCGAGGGGAACGGTGTGGGGCGCGAGGTCTATGTTCGTTCAAAAAATGTTGCCGCGCAGGAGATCATGCTTTCACAGAGGCCTTATGATGCTGAAGGCACGCAAAACTATACGTTTCGCCGGTTTAAGTATGTTCTTGATTTTAGCGGTATGGAGGACTTGGACAGATTTTCTATTAAGGATGTCGAATTTAGGCTTCAAGGAGAAGCGAGTGGGATTCTTCTCGCTCCGACCGGATTGATCTTCTCAGTCGAAAATTGCTTTTTTACGGGCCCGAAAGATCGGGGAATTACGAGCCCCGGAGAAGGCTGTCAGGGTATGCTGGTGGACAGGTGCCAATTTCTATCTGATGAAACGGATGTTCCTGCGCAAGACAGGACATCTATCGCGATGAATGCGAATGGAAATGACATCAAGCTTCGGAACAATCGTATTGTGCGCTTTAGGCACTTTGCCATTATCGCAGGTTCTGGCTCGATCATAACTGGAAATCATTTCTTTCAGGGAGATGGGGTGTCAAACGGTTTGCGGCTTGCTGGGATTGTGATTACAGGAACGAATTGTCGTGCCACGATCGACGGCAATTACATCGATAATTGCTTTATCGAGTGGGCAAATGAGCATGATGATGCTGAGCAGCCCCACTTGAGTGGTCCATATTAAAA
>NZ_CBFHPP010000006.1:133472-163612 GCF_965657785.1 Lentibacter sp. | reverse complement strand
CTTCATTAGTGAGCAAAATGTCATGATCAACCGCCCAGCTCAGGACAGCTTGAATACAGGTGAGGTAGACCGCCTTGATCGTCTTGGGCGCCAGTGTCTTCAATTTCTCATAGCGCCACCTGACAACATCAGCCTTCTTTATTGCCCTCGCATCATCATGACCCATAAAACGGATGAGATCGGTAATCACGAGCTGCCATCGTTTGAGAAGGCTTCTTCCCTTTCCGAGCTTCTGTCTGCCCGCAAGATATTCGTTAAAGAGCGACTGCAAAGAAACAGATTGTGTTGGGCTCGTTGAGGCCAATGGGGTCATCTGGGCGGCCGGAAGGGGCGGTGCAGGGGTGTGATGATAAAGTCTGCCGCTGGCTGCCCTGAGAAGTTTCCTTCATCCCTCTCGGCCGCACGTGCCATGGCTTCATACTCGGACCTGCACAATGCCATTGCCAGTGCGCGCCATTCCCGTGTGCCGTATTGTGCTGCTGTGCGACCTAGATATTTGTATCGGTTGACCCGCTCAACGACGAGCACAGCAAGCTCGCCGTCTTCCAGAAGCCCTGAATATCCACGCTTGAGCAAAGCGGCTAACTGATCATCTATTCCGGGCTGGGCATAAAGATGTGTGGTTGCGCGCAGCTCAGTGTCAAAGGCCAGCCTGCCGAGGTAGTTGTCGGCGGCGATTTGCTGAATGCTCCAGGGCTCGAAGGCGCTCGCTCGCTTCGTCACCGCATCCGTGTATTGCCTCTTGGCGTCGTCGAGCATCATTTGAAGCAAAGCAACTTCGATCGTGTGCTGGGCAATAGCGTTGCGCTTGTCGCCACCAAGTGCTTTGCGCAGCTCTGTCTTGTTGCCGAGATATGGCCGCAGTTCTTTTGGCACCGCAATGCGGGAAAAATACCGTCCGTCACGATCGAGAAAATTCTTGATTTTGCCTGCCACGATTCATTCCGTTCTGTTACGCGTTTTGTAACAGCGAGACGGGCAAATCCCCATATAGTCAAGGGGTTTCAATGATATCAGGTGGTTGTAGTGGTGCTGTAGGGGAGGATTGAACTCCCGACCTCGTCATTACCAATGACGCGCTCTACCACTGAGCTACTACAGCAACGATGTGGCGGGTGATTAGACGCAAATTCGCTTTCGCGCAAGGCCAATCTGGACGCTAATGCACAAGCGCGATATGAGGCTTTCATGGAGCCGAAAAAGACAAAACCGAAAGCCAAGGGTGAAAGCGCCCGTGAGGACCGCTTGAAAGCGGCTTTAAAGGCCAATATGGCGCGCCGTAAGGCGCAGGCGAAGGCGCGCACGGCGGCGCAAAATGGTGAAGCCGCTTCGGGACAGGATGAAGGGTAGTAGAGCAGATGGACCAGATTATTGTAACGGGCGGTGGCCCGGTGAGTGGGCAGATCCCGATTGCGGGGGCGAAAAACGCTTGTCTCGCTCTTATGCCTGCCACGCTTTTGAGCGAAGAGCCGCTGACGCTGACCAATGCGCCGCGCTTGAGCGACATTCGCACCATGACCCAGCTTTTGGAGAGCCTTGGGGCCGAGATTTCATCGCTGTCTGACGGGCAGGTGATTGCTATGTCCTGCCACGGCGAGATCAACACCCGCGCGGAGTATGACATTGTGCGCAAGATGCGCGCCTCCAATCTTGTGCTTGGGCCACTTCTGGCGCGGGAGGGGCACGCTGTTGTTTCGCTTCCCGGGGGCTGCGCTATTGGCGCGCGACCTATGGATATCCACACCGATGGTTTGGAGAAAATGGGCGCGACGATCGAGCTGAAGGAAGGCTATCTGCACGCCAAGGCGAGTGGCGGGCGGCTCAAGGGCGCGGTCATTGATTTTCCCTTTGCCTCTGTCGGCGCGACCGAAAATATCATGATGGCGGCGACGCTGGCCAAGGGCACAACCGTGATCAACAACGCCGCCCGTGAGCCAGAGATTGTCGATCTGGCGGATTGTTTGCGCAAGATGGGCGCGCAGATTGACGGCGACGGCACCAGCACGATCACCATTCAGGGTGTGGATCGTCTGGGCGGGGCGACGCATCAGGTTGTGACCGACCGTATCGAGCTTGGCACCTATATGCTGGCCCCTGCGATCTGCGGTGGCGAAGTCGAGTGCCTTGGCGGCAAGTTGAGCCTTGTGGAGAGCTTTGTGGCCAAGCTCAACGCGGCGGGGATTGATGTGGAAGAGACGGCCTCGGGCCTTAAGGTCGCGCGTAAGAGCGGGCCGATCAAGGCGGTGAATGTGACGACCGAGCCTTTCCCCGGCTTCCCGACCGATTTGCAGGCGCAGATGATGGCGCTTTTGTGCACGGCGGAGGGCACATCTGTTCTGGAAGAAAAGATTTTTGAGAACCGCTTTATGCACGCGCCCGAGCTTGAGCGGATGGGTGCGGATATTGATGTGCATGGTGGCACGGCGACTGTGAAGGGCGTGAAGCGCCTCAAGGGTGCGCCTGTGATGGCGACCGATTTGCGGGCTTCTGTTTCGCTTATTTTGGCGGGAATGGCGGCAGAGGGGGAGACGGTTGTGAACCGTGTTTATCACCTTGACCGCGGCTATGAGCACGTGGTGCGCAAGCTTTCGGGCATTGGCGCGCGCGTTGAGCGGGTGAAGGCATCATGAGCGGGGATGCAAGCTTTGAGGACGGGGCCGAGCGCCCGCTGAATCTTGGGGCGCTGGATCTGGACGACCTCAAGGTGATTTCGGCGCTGGTGCAGGACGCTGTCTTTCCGATCACCGAGATGACATACGACCGCAAGGCGCGCCGCTTTGTGCTTTTGATCAACCGCTTCCGCTGGGAAGATACGGCCAAGGCCCGCCATGCGCCCGAGCGGGTGCAGGCGCTGCTGGCGTTTGACTCTGTGCTGGGGGTGGCGACGCAGGGCCTTGAGCGGGACGATAAGGACACTGTCCTGTCGTTGCTCACCATGGAGTGGGAGGCGGGCGAGGCCCCTGCGGGCAAGCTTGTGCTAACGCTGGCGGGCGACGGGGCAATCCGGCTTGACTGTGAGGCGCTCGACGCCAGACTCAAGGATGTGACGCGGCCCTATGTGGCCCCGTCAAAACAGGCCCCGCGCCACGAGGCCTGATCGGCTGCGACACATCTGGCGCTTGAGGGCCATGGCCTCTGGGGCTAAGACGGGGGCAAGCCTTGGAAAGGACGCCCTATGCCACAGTTTCTTGATGCGACAACGCCTGACTTTGAAGCGCAGTTTGCTGCCCTTTTGGGGGCCAAACGCGAGGATAGCCCCGATGTGGACGCGGTTGTGGCCGAGATTATTGCGGATGTGCGCGCGCGGGGTGATGCGGCTGTCATCGAGCTGACGGAGCGGTTTGACCGCTTGGCGCTGACGCCTGACACGCTGCGCTTTGCGCCTGAAGAGATTGAGGCGTTGATTGCGCAAGTGCCCCAGCACGAGCGCGCGGCCCTTGAGCTTGCCGCCGAGCGCATCCGCGCCTATCACGCGCGCCAGATGCCTCTGGATGCGAGCTGGGTCGAGGACAGCGGTGCCGAGCTTGGCTGGCGCTGGACGCCCGTTAGCGCCGCTGGCCTCTATGTGCCGGGGGGGCTGGCGTCTTACCCTTCGTCCGTTTTGATGAATGCAATCCCTGCCAAGGTGGCGGGCGTTGCGCGGCTGGCGATCACGGTTCCCACACCTGACGGGGTGGCCAACCCGCTTGTTCTGCTTGCAGCACAGCTTGCGGGCGTTGATGAAATATACCGAATCGGTGGGGCGCAGGCTGTGGCCGCGCTGGCCTATGGGACGGAAACGATTGCGCCTGTTGATAAGATCACAGGGCCTGGCAACGCTTTTGTTGCGGCGGCCAAGCGGCGGGTGTTTGGCAAGGTCGGGATTGATATGATCGCGGGGCCGAGCGAGATTTTGGTGATTGCGGACGGGGACAACGACCCTGACTGGATTGCGCTGGATATGCTCTCTCAGGCCGAGCATGACGAGAGCGCGCAGTCGATCCTGATCACCACGGACCCGGCCATGGCAAAGGCTGTGGAGGCTGCCATCGAGCGGCATTTGCGCACGCTCGAGCGGCGCGAGATTGCAGGCAAAAGCTGGCGCGATTATGGCGCGGTGATTCTTGTGCCTGACCTTGAGGTCGCGGCCACGCTGTCAAACCGCATCGCGCCCGAGCATCTGGAACTATGTGTGGCGGACCCTGACGCGCTGAGCGAAAAGATCACCCATGCGGGGGCGATCTTTCTTGGCGCATGGACGCCTGAGGCGATCGGCGATTATGTCGGCGGGCCGAACCATGTCTTGCCGACGGCGCGCTCGGCGCGGTTTTCGTCGGGCCTCTCGGTGATGGATTTTGTCAAACGCACGACGCTTGCGAAAATGACCCCTGCCGCGCTCAAGGCCATTGGCCCTTCGGCGGAAACGCTGGCGATTTCGGAAAGTCTTGAAGCGCACGGGCTGAGCGTGCGGGCGCGGCTCAACCATTTGAACGAACTCTGAGATTGGCGGCCCTTCGGGGTGCGCTTTGGCTGCGCCAAATCGCCCGAGCGGGGGGCTTTGCCCCCCTCGAATTCAAAAGCCTGTCGGCTTTTGAATCCTCTCCCCCCAGGATATTTCTGGAAAGAAAAAGTGGCGGCTGACGTTTTTTGCGCTTTGAAGAGCGCGCTTGTCGTTGCAATCGGTGGGGGGGGCGCTAGATTTGGGAAAACGCGCGGGTTTGCGCGGGATGACGCTAAGTGAAGTGGAAGGCGCATGATGATGTCGCGGATTTCTCATATCGAGCTGGATGACAGCAACCTGCCGCCGCCGACGCCCGAGATCGAGCAGGAGCGTAAGGTTGCGATTTATGATTTGCTTGAGCAAAATGTCTTTAGACTGCCCAAGCGCGACGAGCGTGTTGTGCCGGAGGGGCCTTACCATGTCGGGCTGTCGATCCGCGATAAGCGGCTGGTGTTTGATGTATTAACCGAGGCTGAGGATAAGGCGGCGGAGTTTCATCTTTCGCTGTCGCCGTTTCGCCAAGTTGTGAAAGATTATTGGCAGATCTGTGAGAGCTATTTTGACGCCGTGAAGACAATGCCGCCCAGCCAGATCGAGACGATTGATATGGCGCGGCGGGGGATTCATAACGAGGGCGCGCGCATTCTGGCCGAGCGGCTGGAGGGCAAGGCGGATGTTGACAATGACACGGCGCGGCGTCTGTTTACGCTTGTTTGCGTGCTGCATTTCGGGGGCTGAGATTTGGTGAAACCTTTGCCTCAATCTGTCTTGTTTTGTTGTGATCACAACGCCGTGCGCTCGCCTATGGCGGAAGGCTTGATGAAAAAGTTTTATGGCGCGGGCACATATGTGCAATCGGCTGGGGTGCGTAACGATCTGGAGATTGACGGGTTTTGTGTTGCTGTCTGCGAAGAGCTTGGCGTTGAAATTGCGCGGCACCGCTCGCGCAGCTTTGAAGAGATGGAAGAGATGGGCGAAGTGCTCAGCTCGTTTGATGTTGTGGTGGCGCTGTCCGAGCGCAGCCGCGATTTGGCCGCGCGTCAGACGCAGGGCTTTCACACCGATCTTGAGTATTGGCCGATCATGGACCCGACCGCCAAGGGCGAGGGGCGCGAGGCCAAGCTGGACGCCTACCGCGCGGCGCGGGACCAGATTATTGCACAGATTACGGCGCATTGGGGCGACCCTGAGGAGCATGAGCACAGATGAGCAAGACGGTAGAGGCTTATTTTGCGGCGTTTAACGCCGGCGACGTCCAAGGGATGCTGGACTGTCTGGCCGAGGATGTGGCCCATCATGTCAACGAAGGCCAAGTGCGGCGCGGCAAGGCGGCTTTTGCCGATTTTTGCGCGCATATGAGCCGCTCTTATCAAGAAGAACTCACCGATATGGTGATCTTTGAGGCGGAGGGCGGCACGCGGGCGGCGGCTGAGTATATTGTGAATGGCACTTATCTGGCGACAGACAGTGGCTTGCCCGAAGCCCGCGGGCAGAGCTATCGCCTGCCTGCCGGGTCTTTCTTTGCGCTTGAGGGCGGAAAAATCACCCGTGTTGTGACCTATTACAACCTCGCCGACTGGGTGGCGCAAGTGAGCCGCTGATGGAGCTGCGCACCCTGACGGGGGGCGCGCTGGACGCTGTGCTTGATGATCTGGCGCGGCTTAGGATCGCTGTATTTGCCGACTATCCCTATTTGTATGACGGCGACCTTGCCTATGAGCGGCGCTATTTGGAGCCGTATCGGACAGGGCATGGGGCCATTGTTGTCGGGGCTTTTGAGGGGGCGCGGCTTGTGGGCGCAGCGACGGGGATGCCGCTTCTGGCACATTCGGATGATTTTGCGGCGGCCTTTGCGGGCAGCGGGATCGAACTTTGCGATGTGTTTTATTGTGCGGAGTCGGTTCTTTTGCCCGCGTTTCGGGGGCGCGGGATCGGCCATTCCTTTTTTGAGGCGCGCGAGGCCCATGCGCGGGCGCTTGGTTATGGGGCGGCGGCGTTTTGTGCTGTGCGGCGGGGCGAGCACCCTCTGAAGCCTGAGGGCTACCGTCCGCTGGACGCGTTTTGGCGCGGGCGGGGCTATGCGCCGCTGGAGGGCGTGGTGGCACAGTTTGGCTGGCGCGATATTGGCGAGGCGGCGGAGAGCCTCAAGCCGCTCCAGTTCTGGATGCGCACGCTATAAGGCCCAAAACAAGCCACAAAAAAACCGCGGCAGCGCTGGGCTGCCGCGGCTCTGTGTTTGGAGGCGGTAAGGCTTACATACCGTTTTCTTTGATCAGCGCTTTGGCTTGATCAACAAGGGCTTGGCCTGCGAAGCCTTTGCTGTCCATATCGGCGACCCATTTGGCTTCGACACCGCTTGAGGCGGCTTTCCACTCGGCGACTTGGGCGTCTGAGAGGGTGATGATGGTGTTGCCATTGGCGACGGCGGCGTCACGGGCGCCTGCGTCGGCGCCTTGCATCAGCTTGCCGGCGAGGGCGGAGAAATCAGCGCCAGACTGGCTGTCGAGCGCGGCTTTCTGGGCGTCGGAGAGGGCGTCATACTTTTGCTTGTTCATCGCGAAGACGAAAGCTGTTGTGTAAAGTGACTCGCTGCCAAACTCTGTGTGGTTGCCCACAAGCTCAGGCACTTTCAGAGCGGCGGTGACTTCCCATGGGATCACGGCGGCGTCGATCACGCCTTTGGAGAGCGCTTCAGGCACGGCTGGCACCGGCATCCCGACAGGGGTTGCGCCGAGGTCTGATACCATCTGGTTGATGATCCGTGTGGGGGCGCGCAGCTTGACGCCGTTGAGGTCGGCCACGGATGTGATCGGGTCTTTTGAGTGAATGAGGCCCGGGCCGTGCACGAATGTTGCGAGGATCTTGAAGTCTTTCAAGTCGGTGTCAAACATATTGGCTTCGGCAAACTGCCAGAAGGCGCGTGATGTGGCTTCGGCATCGTTCATCATGAAGGGAAGCTCAAACACTTCGGCCTGCGGGAAGCGGCCCGGCGTGTAGCCGAGAACGGTCCAGACAATATCGGCCACGCCGTCTTGCACTTGGCCGATCAGCTCAGGGGGCTTGCCGCCGAGCTGCATACTTGGGTAGTGGTCAATCTTGATTTCGCCGCCTGAGGCCTCTTCTACGCGCTGGATCCACGGGTCGATGATCAGCTTTGGCACATTGGCTTGCTGGGGCAGGAACTGGTGGAATTTCAGTGTGACGTCTTGCGCCTGTGCGGACGCTCCTGTCACAGCGAGGGCTGCGGCAACGGCAAACCCTTTGAGTGCGTTTTTCATTAGTGACATAGTTTTCTCCCTTTTTGATATGTCGGATTGGCCCTGAGATTCGAACTTACGCTTCGAAATCAGGCTGGTTCTTCGGGGCGGCTTTGTCAAACGCTGTGAGCGACTGACAGGCCGCATAAACGGCAGAAATATGGGGCAGGTCGGCGTAGGGAATGCCGAAGCGCTCGGCGGAAAACACCTGTGGCACAAGGCAGATGTCGGCGAGGCCGGGGGTGTCGCCATAGCAGAAGGTGGTCTGCGCGCTGCGTTGGGCGAGGAGGCCTTCACAGGCTTCAAGACCGTCGCGCAGCCAGCGGGTGAGCCATGCGTCTTTGGCCGCCTCTTCAAGGCCGAGATCGCCTGTCAGGTATTTGAGCACCCGCAGGTTTTGCAAGGGGTGGACTTCGCAGGCAATGACTTGGGCAAAGCCGCGCTCGCGGGCGCGCGTCACAGGGTCTTGCGACAGAAGCGGCGGCGTTGGGTGTGTCTCGTCGAGCCATTCGAGAATGGCAAGCGACTGGATCAGCACATCGCCCGCGTCGGTGACGAGCGCGGGCAGCAGGCCTTGGGGATTGAGCGCTTTGAAGGCGGGGGCGTGTTGTGCGCCGCTTTTGAGGTGCACAGGCTTGAAGCTTGGTTCAACACCTTTGAGATTGAACGCGATGCGGCAGCGATAGGAACTTGAACTGCGGAAGTATCCGTAGAAATCCATGAAGTGTTACGCCTTTAGCTTGTTTTAGAATTGATATGTAACGTATGTTGCAAAAGCAACAGAATTATTTCAAGACTTTTCAGCTATAGCGCGGGTCTGGGCTGTTGTCATCTTCAGCACGCAATCTGGGCGCTTGACGCTCGCTCATGCAGCCGATATTGCTGCCCCCGAAGCGGGCGTTGTGTAGTGGTAAGACCTTAGCCTTCCAAGCTAATGACGCGGGTTCGATTCCCGCCGCCCGCTCCAAGAAATGCCTGTTAGGTGAGAGAAACCAGTCTCATAACAGGCTTATCACACTCATTTTATCCGCAACGCCATTTCGTTTTTTGACAGGACTGTTGACTGTCAAGGCTGACGGGACGTTGTCCTGTTTCGTATCACTGTGGTGATTGCTTCTCCTTTGTGTGCTGTGGTTTTACCGTGGTTTTACCGTGGTCTTGTCGGTGTGTTGGCGCATGACACGTGCGGCCCGCTATCTGTGCGGCTTTGTCGAGTGCGTTTTTCCACGTGTTCATTTTTTAAAATTTACCGTTTGATAAATTTTTTGACTGCGAGTAGCCTCTTCCCAAGATGTGAACATTTGGAGACGCACATGGGTAACTCTGCAGCCACTTCGGGAATCGTGTCAGGCCGTAAAGACGCGCAGGCCTTATCGGACAGTTTCAAGGACCTTCACGCGCCGCTGTCTGATCATGAGGCGCTTGTCGCTTCTGACCGGTGCTACTTTTGCCATGACGCGCCTTGCGTGACGGCCTGCCCGACCTCGATTGATATTCCGCTCTTTATTCGCCAGATTGGCACGGGGACACCGGAAGCCTCGGCGAAGACGATTTTTGAACAGAATATTCTGGGCGGAATGTGTGCACGTGTGTGCCCGACCGAAACCCTGTGTGAGCAGGTCTGTGTGCGGGAAGTGGCCGAGGGCAAGCCTGTCGAAATCGGGCGTTTGCAGCGCTATGCGACCGATACTTTGATGGCCGCAGGCGTCCACCCGTTTGAGCGCGCAGCGACCACGGGGAAAACTGTCGGGATCGTCGGGGCGGGGCCAGCGGGGCTTGCCTGTGCGCATAAGCTCGCGGTTCTGGGGCATGATGTCACGATATATGAGGCCCGCAAGAAGGGCGGAGGGCTGAACGAGTTTGGCATCGCGGCTTATAAATCTGTCAATGATTTTGCGCAAAAAGAGCTGGATTGGCTTTTGTCGATTGGTGGCATCACCATTCGGTATGGCATGGCGCTTGGCGAGGATATGTCTCTGAGCGCGCTACAGGCGGATCATGATGCGGTGTTCTTTGGTATGGGGCTTGGCGGTGTGAATGCGCTGCGCTGTGAGGGCGAGGCGCTGGAGAATGTGACCAATGCTGTCGATTTCATTTCGGATCTGCGGCAAGCGGCGGATCTGAGCCAGCTTGCTGTGGGGCGCCACGTTGTTGTGATTGGCGGCGGCATGACGGCTGTCGATGTGGCGGTGCAAAGCAAGCTTCTGGGGGCGCAAGATGTGGCCTTGGTGTATCGCCGTGACAAAGACAGCATGAGCGCGTCTGTTTACGAGCAAGAGCTTGCGACCTCCAAGGGGGTGCGCATTATTTACAACGCCCAACCCTTGAGAGTGTTGCGGGAGGCGGCTGGGCTGTCTGTCGAGTTTGCCTATACCGAAACCGAAGGTGGCAGCCTGACACAAACGGGGGAGACATTCTGTCTGCCGGCGGATCAGGTCTTCAAGGCGATCGGGCAGTCTTTGACGGGCGCACCCGAGGCTTTGGCGCTTCAGGGCGGCAAAATCAAAGTCGACGCAAACGGGCGCACCAGCGCGCCAAAAGTCTGGGCCGGAGGAGACTGCGCCACGGGGGGC
The DNA here is from genome assembly GCF_965657785.1 of Lentibacter sp. Lineage (GTDB taxonomy): Bacteria > Pseudomonadota > Alphaproteobacteria > Rhodobacterales > Rhodobacteraceae > Lentibacter. The sequence continues at coordinate 153,302 of NZ_CBFHPP010000006.1, read as the reverse complement.
GACGACCTGACCGTCACGGCTGTTGCAGAAGGCCGTGACGCGGCGCTCGATATTCACACCACACTTTTGGGCTAAAGCAAAAAGAGGGTAATTCAATGGCAGATCTTACAAGTAACTTCGTGGGGATCACCTCTCCTAATCCGTTCTGGCTTGCCTCGGCTCCGCCGACTGACAAGGAATACAACGTGCGCCGCGCCTTTGAGGCGGGGTGGGGTGGTGTCGTTTGGAAAACGCTCGGCTCCGAGGGGCCGCCTGTCGTTAATGTCAACGGGCCACGCTATGGCGTGATTCACGGGGCGGACCGCCGTGTTCTGGGGCTGAACAATATCGAGCTGATCACAGACCGCGACCTTTTTCAGAACCTTGAGGAAATCAAGCGTGTGAAAGCCGATTATCCTGACCGCGCCATTATCGTGTCACTTATGGTGCCGTGTGAGGAAGAGGCCTGGAAGGCCATTCTGCCGCTGGTGGAAGACACTGGCGCGGACGGGATTGAGCTTAACTTTGGCTGCCCCCACGGGATGGCTGAGCGGGGTATGGGCTCGGCTGTGGGGCAGGTGCCTGAATATATCGAAATGGTGACACGCTGGTGCAAACAGTATTACTCCAAACCCGTGATTGTGAAGCTCACTCCCAACATCACCGATATCCGCAAGCCTGCGGCGGCGGCGATGCGCGGAGGGGCAGATGCTGTGTCGCTGATCAATACGATCAACTCGATTGTGTCGGTCGATCTGGACGTAATGGCACCAGAGCCGACGATTGACGGGAAAGGCACCCATGGCGGCTATTGCGGCCCTGCCGTCAAGCCGATTGCGATGAATATGGTGGCGGAAATTGCCCGCACGCCCGAGACGTCCAAGCTTCCGATTTCGGGGATCGGTGGCATCACCACATGGCGCGATGCGGCCGAATATATGGCGCTTGGCTGTGGCAATGTGCAGGTCTGCACGGCGGCGATGACTTATGGTTTCAAGATTGTGCAAGAAATGAAGAGTGGGCTTTCGCAATGGATGGATGAGAAGGGCTATTCCTCGATTGATGACTTCAAGGGCATGGCTGTGCCCAATGTCACCGACTGGCAGTATCTCAACCTCAACTATGTTGCCAAAGCCTCTATCAACCAAGACGATTGCATCAGCTGTGGCCGGTGTTTTGCCGCTTGCGAGGATACGTCGCATCAGGCGATCCTGATGTCTGAAGACCGTGTCTTTACGGTGAATGATGCGGAGTGTGTGGCCTGTAACCTTTGCGTTGAGGTCTGCCCTGTGGAAGACTGTATCACGATGGTGCCTCAGGCGCCTGGAACGGTGGATGAACGGACACAGAAAGTTGTGGTTAAAGAACATGGCGACTGGACGACGCATCCGAACAACCCGAGCGCTGTGGCGGCCGAATAAGCCAAGCGGCGTTGCGGCGTGATCACGCGGGAGCTGTCTGGCCACCTCGCCATGATGTGTTTTGCGGCACTTGTGGCGGGGTCTTTTTCTTTCGGGGCGCTGATTGGTGACCAGCTTTCGCCGCTTGTGGTCACGGCGTTTCGCTTTGTGCTGACCGCTGCGCTTTTGGGCGCTCTGGCGTGGCCGGCTGTGAGGCGCGGCGACTGGCGCTTTCAAACGCCTTGGCGATATGTCGTCTTGGGGGCCAGCCCTGCGCTTTATTTTATGCTTATGTTTGAAGCGCTCAAGACGGCATCTCCCGTTTCGCTTTCGGTTTTGTTTACGCTGACGCCGCTGGTGACGGGGGTGTTTGGCTACATTCTGCTTGGGCAGAATGTCTCGCGGCGTGTTCTCTTGGCCTTGTTGATCGGCGGGTTTGGGGCTGTCTGGGTTATTTTTCGGGGCGATCTGGGCCAGCTTCTGGCCTTTCATATCGGGCGGGGCGAGCTCGTCTTTTTGATCGGCATGGTCTGTTATGCGCTCTATGCGCCGCTTGTGCGCAAGCTTAAACGCGACGAGCCGCAAGTTGTATTTACCTTTGCCATCACCTTGGGGGCGCTGCTGGTGACACTGCCATTTGCGGCGCGCGATATAATACTGACGGAGTATCGCGCAGTTGGAATGCAGGTCTGGTTTGTGGTGGGCTATCTGGCCGTTTTTGCCAGCGCGGCCACATTTTCGCTCATTCAATTTGCCACGTTGCGCCTGCCCTCTGTCAAAGTCATGGCGCATACCTATCTGATCCCGAGTTGGGTGATCGTCTGGCAGCTTGTTTTGGGCAGGGGCGCTCCGCTTGCGAGCGAGATGGTTGGTGCCGCTCTGACTGTGATTGCGCTTGGGTTGTTGCTCAAATCACAAGACTAGCCGATCCTAGTTTCAGGCGCGGTTACGGGCGCAGCATGGTGCGATACATCTTGTCCAGAAACGGCCCCGCAGAGGCGAAGGGGTCGCTTTCGTCGCCCAGAACGCTGCGCACTTGGATGTCAAAGTCTGCATAGTGCTGGGTGGTTGCCCAGATCGAAAAAAACAAATGGTGGGGGTCAATATCGGCAAGTTTGCCGGCCTTGATCCAGTCAGAAACAACGCGGGCTTTGACAGCGGTCAGCTCCTTCAGCTCGCCTTGAATTTCGGGCAGTATATGGGGCGCGCCTTGCAGAATTTCGTTTGCAAAGAGTTTGCTTTCACGCGGGAAATCACGCGCCATTTTGAGCTTTTGGGAGACGTATCCGCAAATCTCTTCAATCGGATCCCCGGCGGCATCAATCTGGTGAAGCGGGGCGAGCCATGTTTGCAAAAGCTCGGCGAGCAGGGTCTTGTGGATGGCTTCTTTGGTGTCAAAATAATAGAGAATGTTCGGCTTTGAGACGCCCGCGCGCGCTGCGATCATATCAATGGTGGAGCCGCGAAACCCGAAATCGGAAAACACATCAAGGGCCGCTTCCAGGATTGCTTTTGTTTTTTCGCGTTGAATGCGAGTCGGTTTTTTTGTGGTTTGGGAGCGCGGCATATCTGAGTTAAAAGACCTTTTGTATCAATCAGGCGTCAATCCAACGCCTTTCAATATGATTGTCTTAACGGATTGCTTCGCGGCTTTCCATTGCGCATCGCTATAAGGCACCCCGCCGTTCAGGGTTTCGATCTGATGGCCGAAGTCGGCGTAGTGCTGTGTGGTGGACCAGATCAGATAGAGCAAATGGGCGGGGTCGATTGCATCCATCTCGCCGTTTTTGATCCAGCGTTCGATGTGCAGGCCCCTGTCTTTGGACCAGTCAAGCAACTGGCCTTCCAGATAGTCCTGTATAATGGGGGCGCCGTGCATGATTTCGGCGGCCCAAACCTTTGAGCCGTAAGGGTGACTGCGCGACAGATCCATTTTCATATCAATGTAGCGGCTGAGGGCTTCTTTGGGGCCAAGGGCCGTATCAAAGGCTGAGGCGGCCTCCATCCAGATGTCGAAAATATTATAGACGACACGGCGGTAAAGCGCTTCCTTGGTTTTGAAATAATAATGGACATTGGCTTTGGGCAGACCAGCCACATCTGCGATCAATTGGGTAGTTGCGCCCGCAAAGCCCGCTTCGGCAAAAACTTTTTCAGCTGCCTTCAGAATAATCTTCTGGTTTTGGGAGCGCTTAGAAATTTTGCGAAAGGGTATCGGCTCTAAGGACACGGTATCATTCTTTCAAATAAAACTTGACCGATCAGTCAGGTCGCTACAATACTTGACCATATAGTCAAAAAATATTCCGTCAAGGAATGTCTCCGGGAGATCCCAATGCCAGCACTCAATTCAAACCTTCGTATCAACGGCGAACGCCTCTGGGACAGCTTGATGGAGATGGCAAAGATCGGCCCGGGCATTGCGGGCGGGAACAATCGCCAGACGTTGACGGACGAAGACGCCGAGGGGCGGGCCTTGTTTCAGTCTTGGTGCGAAGCGGCGGGCTGCACCATGGGGCTTGACCAGATGGGGAATATGTTTGCCACATGGGGCGGCACGGACCCTGATGCGCTGCCTGTTTATGTGGGCTCACATCTTGATACGCAGCCAACGGGCGGCAAATATGACGGCGTTTTGGGTGTGCTTGGCGGACTTGAGCTGTTGCGGACGTTGAATGATTTGGGAATCAAGACAAAGCATCCGATCGTTGTGACCAACTGGACCAATGAAGAAGGCACGCGCTATGCGCCCGCCATGCTGGCCTCGGGGGTTTTTGCGGGGGTTCATACGCAGGATTGGGCCTATGAGCGTGAAGATGCCAATGGTCTCAAGTTTGGCGAGGAGCTGGAGCGCATTGGCTGGCGCGGGGATGAGGCCGTCGGGGCGCGCAAGATGCGGGCGTTTTTTGAGCTGCACATCGAGCAGGGGCCGATACTGGAAGCAGAAGGCAAAGACATCGGCATTGTAACGCACGGTCAGGGCCTGAGCTGGACGCAGATCACCATCACAGGCAAAGACAGCCACACGGGCAGCACGCCCATGCCGATGCGCAAGAATGCGGGTCTGGCAATGGCGCGGGTGTTGGAGAAAGTAGACGAGATCGCCTGGTCGCACGCGCCTCATGCGGTTGGCGCGGCGGGCCATATTGATGTGTCTCCGAACTCGCGCAATGTGATCCCCGGTCAGGCGGTGTTCACTGTGGATTTCCGCTCGCCCGAGCTTGCTGTGATTGAAGACATGGAGGCGCGCTTGCATATCGAGGCCAAGCAGATCGCCGAAGATATGGGGCTAGAGATCGCGTTTGAAAAAGTGGGCGGGTTTGACCCTGTCACATTTGACGAGGGCTGTGTCACGGCTTTGCGCAACGCGGCCGAGCGGATGGGCTATAGTCATATGGACATCATTTCGGGCGCGGGGCACGATGCGTGCTGGATCAACCGTATGGCGCCAACAGCTATGGTCATGTGCCCCTGTGTCGACGGGCTGTCGCACAATGAGGCGGAAGAAATTTCAAAAGAATGGGCCGCGGCGGGCGCTGATGTTCTGATGCAGGCGGTCTTGGAAATCGCCGAGATCGTGGACTGAACCGACGTCAGGGCTGCACTACATCTGGGCAAAAGGGGAGACAACAATGAACACCAAAGTAATCAAGGGCGGCACGGTCTGCACGGCGGACCGCAGCTTTAAGGCTGATGTTCTGATCGAGGGCGAGGTGATCAAGCAGGTTGGTCAAGACCTGAAGGGGGACGAGTATATTGACGCCGAGGGGGCCTATGTCATCCCTGGCGGGATTGATCCGCATACCCACCTTGAAATGCCCTTCATGGGGACGACGGCGGCGGAGACATTTGAAAGCGGCACATGGGCTGCGGCGGCGGGCGGAACCACCATGGTTGTTGATTTCTGTTTGCCCGGCGCAGACGGCAGCATCAAGAACGCGATCAACGAATGGCACCGAAAGTCAGCCCCCCAGATTTGCTCGGACATCGGCTATCATATGGCGATCACCGGTTGGGACGAGAGCGTCTTTAACGAGATGAAAGATGCGGTTGATATGGGGGTGAACAGCTTCAAGCATTTCATGGCCTATAAAGGCGCGTTGATGATTGAAGATGATGAAATGTTTGCCTCTTTCAAGCGCTGTGGAGAGCTTGGGGCTTTGCCTATGGTTCATGCCGAAAACGGCGATCTGGTCGCGGAGTTGCAACAAAAATACTTTGACCAAGGCATCATCGGCCCTGAGGGCCATGCGTTTTCGCGCCCGCCAGAGCTTGAGGGAGAGGCGGCAAACCGCGCCATCACCATTGCTGATACGGCAGGGGTTCCGCTTTATATTGTGCACGTATCCTGCGAGCAAACCCATGAGGCGATCCGCCGTGCGCGCCAGAAGGGAATGCGGGTTTACGGGGAGCCGCTGATCCAGTTTTTGACTTTGGATGAAAGCGAGTATTTCAACACCGATTGGGACCATGCGGCGCGCCGTGTAATGAGCCCGCCGTTTCGCTCCAAAGACCATCAGGACAGCCTTTGGGCGGGTTTACAATCAGGCTCCTTGCAGGTGGTTGCAACCGACCATGCCGCCTTTAGCACCGAGCAAAAACGGGCAGGTCGGCACGACTTTCGCATCATTCCCAACGGCTCGAACGGCTTGGAAGAGCGGCTCGCCGTTCTATGGACCGAAGGCGTGGAAACAGGCCGCCTGACCAAGGAAGAATTTGTGGCGACAACCTCGACCAATATCGCCAAGATCTTGAATATCTACCCCAAGAAGGGCGCGATTGTGGAGGGGGCCGACGCGGATATTGTCGTCTGGGATCCAGCGTTGCGGAAAACAATCAGCCCGAGCAACCATCACTCTGTTCTGGATTACAACGTCTTTGAAGGCTTTGAAGTCAAGGCGCAGTCGCGGTTCACCTTGAGCCGTGGTGATGTGATCTGGGCGTGGGGGCGCAACAGCCAGCCGCAGCCGGGCCGGGGGCGGTTTGTTCCGCGTCCTGCTTTTTCATCGGCTCAAAAAGCATTGAGCCAGTGGAAAACGCTCAACTCACCACGGGCCATCAACCGTGATCCTCTGAATATTCCGGCGGGCATCTAAATGAGCGAAACGGTAATTTCAGCGAAAAACCTATCGCTGACCTTTCAAACCAATGATGGACCTGTCCATGCGCTGAAAGACATCAACCTTGAGATCAACAAGGGAGATTTCATCTCGTTTATTGGCCCGTCGGGATGTGGCAAGACCACATTTCTACGCGTCATGGCCGACCTTGAAACGCCGACCTCTGGCACAATTGAAGTCAACGGGATGAGCGCAGCCGAGGCGCGTATGCAGCGGGCTTACGGCTATGTGTTTCAGGCCGCAGGGCTTTACCCCTGGCGCACGATTGGCGGCAACATTCGCCTGCCACTTGAGATTATGGGGTTTGACAAAGCCGATCAGGCCGAGCGGGTGGCGCGGGTCTTGGAGCTTGTGGAGCTGTCTGGCTTTGAAAACAAATTCCCGTGGCAGCTTTCCGGCGGTATGCAGCAACGTGCAAGCATTGCACGGGCGCTGGCGTTTGATGCGGATATTCTGTTGATGGACGAGCCTTTTGGTGCATTGGATGAAATCGTTCGGGACCATTTGAACGAGCAGCTTCTAAAGCTCTGGGCGCGCACCGAAAAGACCATCGGGTTTGTGACCCATTCCATTCCTGAGGCGGTGTTTTTGTCGACCAAGATTGTTGTTATGTCGCCGCGCCCCGGGCGGATATCGGATGTGATTGAAAGCACATTGCCGCGCGACAGGACGCTCGACATCCGAGAGACACAAGAGTTTGCCGATATTGCCCATCGTGTGCGCGAAGGCTTGAGAGCAGGGCACGCCTATGACTGATTTTTGGCATAGGGCGGGGCCTGTTCTGACCATGATCCTGCTGCTGGTTGGGATTTGGTATGGTGCGGCTGTTGCGCTCAATATGACATGGGCCAAAGACAAAGCGGCGCGCGCGGATCAGAGCTTGAGCTTTTCCGAGCTGGTGGCTGATACCATGGTTCAGGAAAAGCCGCTTCTGCCTGCGCCGCATCAGGTTGTGAAAGAGATTTACAACACCACGGTTTTGAAAAAGATCACCTCAAAGCGCTCGCTGATCTGGCATGGCTGGATCACGCTTTCGGCGACTTTGCTTGGCTTTGCTTTTGGCACGGCGCTTGGCATTTTGCTTGCCATCGGCATTGTCTACAGCCGCGCTATGGATATGTCGGTGATGCCATGGGTGATCACCAGTCAGACGATCCCTATTCTTGCGGTTGCGCCTATGATTATTGTGGTTCTCAACGCGGTGGGCGTGTCGGGGCTGCTGCCCAAGGCGATCATTTCGATGTATCTGTCGTTTTTCCCTATTGTTGTTGGGATGGTCAAAGGCCTGCGCGCGCCTGACCAGATGCAACTTGACCAGATGCGGACGTGGAACGCAGGCAAGGCAACGTCGTTTTGGAAGCTGCGCCTGCCGCGGTCGATGCCTTATCTTTTTGCCTCGCTCAAGATCGGTATTGCAGCCTCGCTTGTCGGGGCAATTGTGGGAGAGCTGCCGACCGGCGCTGTGGCCGGACTGGGCGCGCGGCTCTTGGCGGGAAGTTATTATGGCCAAACGATCCAGATCTGGAGTGCGCTCATCTGTGCGGCTGTTCTGGCGGCCAGTCTGGTGGCTTTGATCGGGCTGATCGAGCGCATCACGCTACGTAAAATGGGGATGTTGCAATGAAGTGGGTCTTGCTGGCGTTTCTGTTTTGGCTGGTGATGTGCGCCATAAATGTGCGCTTGGCGAACGGGCCGCAAACACGGCTGACCAAAGTTCTGGTGCCTACGCTGTTTGGCGTTACGCTTTTGGTGCTTTGGGAGGGGCTTGTCTGGGGGCTTAGCATTAGCCCGATCCTTTTGCCGCCGCCAAGCTCTATTGCCCTGCGGTTTTCGACAAGCCTGCCGATTTTATGGGGCGATTTTGTGCAGACCTTCATCAAGGGCGCGCTCTCGGGCTACGTTATTGGCTGTGGTGCGGCCTTTCTCACGGCGGTTGCTGTGGACCGTTCGGACTTTTTGAAGCGGGGTCTTTTGCCGATTGGAAACTTTGTGGCGGCGCTGCCGATTATTGGTATGGCCCCTATTCTTGTGATGTGGTTCGGGTTTGACTGGCAGTCCAAAGCGGCGGTTGTGGTGATTATGGTGTTTTTCCCAATGTTGGTGAACACTGTCACGGGGCTGGGCGCGCAAGACGCGATCCAGCGTGATCTGATGAGCACTTATGGCGCGAGCTATTGGCAGAGGCTGATGAAACTCGGCTTGCCTGCGGCCATGCCCTTTATCTTTAATGGCCTCAAAATATGCACGACGCTCGCCCTGATCGGCGCAATCGTGGCCGAATTTTTTGGCTCGCCCATACGCGGTATGGGCTTTCGGATTTCCACAGAGGTCGGGCGGCTTTCGCTTGATATGGTCTGGGCGGAAATAACTGTCGCGGCTCTTGCGGGAACGGCGTTTTATGGGACGGTGGCCCTCATCGAGAAGGCTGTAACCTTCTGGCATCCATCGCAACGAAACTAAAACAAAACACCAATAAGGAGAGACAAAATGAAAAACATACTCAAAGGGGCAATTGCTGGCACATTGATGCTTGCTGGGACAACAGCCCAAGCGGATGATGATGTGACGCTGCAACTCAAGTGGGTCACGCAAGCGCAATTTGCTGGCTATTATGTTGCTTTGGACAAAGGCTTTTATGAAGAAGAGGGCCTCAATGTCACGATCAAGCCTGGCGGCCCTGATATTGCGCCTGCGCAGGTGATTGCGGGCGGTGGCGCGGATGTTGTGCTCGACTGGATGCCATCGGCTCTGGCCTCGCGCGAGAAGGGCCTTGATCTGGTGAATATTGCCCAGCCGTATAAGTCGTCAGGCATGATGCTGACCTGTCGCAAAGATGCGGGGATCGCGACCCCTGCGGATTTTCCTGACAAGACACTCGGCGTCTGGTTCTTTGGAAACGAGTATCCGTTCCTAAGCTGGATGAGCAAACTGGGCCTCAAAACCGATGGCTCGGCCGGCGGCGTGACAGTGCTTAAGCAGGGCTTCAATGTGGACCCGCTTTTGCAAAAGCAAGCGGCCTGTGTCTCGACCATGACGTATAACGAATACTGGCAGGTGATTGACGCGGGTTTGACGCCAGAAGACCTTGTTGTCTTTAAATACGAAGACGAGGGCGTCTCGACGCTTGAAGACGGTATGTATGTGCTTGGCTCAAACCTTGAAGACCCCGCCTTTAAGGACAAGATGGTGCGGTTTGTGCGCGCGTCTATGAAGGGTTGGAAATATGCCGAGGCAAACACCGATGAGGCGGCGGATATCGTGCTTGAGAACGACGCGTCTGGTGCACAGACAGAAAAGCACCAGCGCCGCATGATGTCGGAAGTTGCAAAGCTGACGGCCGGGTCGAACGGCGCGCTTGATGTTGCGGCTTACGAGCGCACTGTGAAGTCCTTGCTGGAAGGTGGCTCTGATCCTGTGATCACCAAAATGCCTGAAGGGGCATGGACCCACGACATCACAGACCTGGCTCTGAAGTAAGAAAACAGTGTGGAGGGCGGCGGCGCTTGCCCTTCACACCATGCGCCTGCGGGCCTTGCTATTCTCTCTGTTTTTCAACGTCATTTGAGTTGAGACGCACCTCTGGGCCGTCTGGCTGTAAAAAGGGGCTTTCAATTGCGGGAAATTCGCGGGAAGTTCGCACTCGTAATGAGCAGCCACGCACCACGCCTTTCGGGCGAGATGAGATGCGGCGCAGATCAGGGAGACGACATATGATAAAAAGCACTTTCAAACTAGGCGCGGCACTTGTGGCTGGATTGGGCCTTGCCAGCGCAGCCTTGGCCGAGACCAAAGTGGGGATGATCACAACGCTGTCAGGCGGCGGCGCGGGCCTCGGGCTTGATGTGCGCGACGGGTTTATGCTTGCGATCAAGCAATCAGGGCGCGACGATATTGAAGTCGTCATTGAAGACGATCAGCGCAAGCCCGATGTGGCGGTGCAGCTTGCCGACAAGATGGTGCAATCAGAGAAGGTTGATGTCATGACGGGCATCATCTGGTCCAATCTTGCGATGGCCGTGATCCCTTCTGTGACCGCGCAGGGCAAATTTTACCTGTCGCCCAATGCTGGCCCCTCGGCGCTTGCGGGCAAAGGCTGTCATCAGAATTATTTCAACGTTGCGTGGCAGAACGACAACCTCCACGAAGCGGCGGGCGCTTATGCGAACTCGGCGGGCTATGGCAAAACCTTTATTCTCGCACCGAACTACCCTGCGGGGCAAGACGCGCTGACGGGCTACAAACGCTTCTTTAAGGGCGCGCTTGCGGGCGAGGTTTATACCAAGCTGGGCCAGACGGATTATGCCGCAGAGATTGCCCAGATCCGCGCGAGCGGTGCGGATTCTGTTTTCTTCTTCCTGCCGGGGGGCATGGGCATTGCCTTCTTGAAGCAATACGCGGACTCAGGCGTGGATCTGCCCGTTGTCGGGCCGGCGTTTTCGTTTGATCAGGGGATTTTGCAAGCGGTTGGCGATGCGGCGCTGGGCGTTGTGAACACCTCGCAGTGGAACAAAGACCTTAACAACCCCACAAACGCGGCTTTTGTGGAAAGCTTTCAAGCCGAGTTTGGCCGCTTGCCTTCGCTTTATGCGAGTCAGGGCTTTGACACGGCGAACCTGCTGATTTCGGCGTTGGAAAAGGCCGATGTGAGCGATGCCGACGCCTTCCGCGCGGCGCTTAAGGCGGCTGATTTTGACAGCACACGGGGGGCCTTCAAGTTTGGCAACAACAACCACCCGATCCAGACAATCTACGCGCGCGAAGTTGTCAAAGAGGGTGACGTTTATACCAACAAGGTGATTGGCCCTGCGCTTGAAAACCACGCAGACGCCTATGCGGTTGAGTGCAAAATGTAAGTGACTTTGGCCGCGTCTCAAAAGGCGCGGCCGGTTTGCAAAGCTTATGTCTTTTATCCTTATCGCAGAGCAGGTGCTGAACGGGCTTCAGTTTGGCATCATGCTGTTTCTCATGGCCGCAGGGCTGACCCTCATCTTCGGGGTGATGGGCTTGATCAACCTTGCCCATGGCTCGCTCTATATGGTCGGGGCTTTTGCCGCAGCGGCTGTGGCGGGGGCGACCGGCTCTTTTCTGCTGGCGCTTGCGGCGGCTATGGCCGCGGCGGCGGCGGCGGGCGCCTTGATCGAGCTTTTGGTGATCCGGCGGCTTTATGACAAGGATCATCTTGATCAGGTTCTGGCGACATTTGCGCTTATTCTGATCTTTTCGGAAGGGACGCGCTGGATGTTTGGCTCGTTTCCACTTTTTCTGCAAATCCCGTCTTATTTGAGCGGCCCTGTGAGCCTGCCGGGCGGGATCGAGTATCCGCTTTATCGCCTCGTTCTGATCGGTGTGGGTCTGCTCGTGGCGGCGGGGCTTGGCCTTATGATCACGCGCACGCGGATCGGCATTCAGATCAGAGCAGGCGAGAACGACCGCGAGATGATCGCGGCATTGGGGGTTGATATTTCGCGGCTCTATACGCTGATTTTTGCGCTTGGAGCGGCGCTTGCGGGCCTTGCTGGTGCGCTTGTCGGGGCGATCCAGTCGGTGCAGGTCGGGATGGGCGAGCCTGTCCTGATCCTTGCCTTTGTTGTGATTGTGATTGGCGGGATCGGCTCGATCAAGGGGGCGCTTGTGGGCGCGCTTCTGGTCGGGCTGACAGACACGCTGGGCGGGGTCTTTTTGCCGCAAGTGTTCGGGCTGTTTATGGCGCCTGCGGCGGCCTCTTCGGTTGGTGCGTCATTGGCCTCGATGGCGATTTATATTCTGATGGGCGCGGTGCTGATCTGGCGGCCGACGGGCCTATACGGGGCGCGCGCATGATCAGGGAGCGGTATTTCAACGCGGTGATCTTCGCGATTTTGCTTGCGGTGCCCGCTTGGGCGCTTTGGGCGGAGGAGCCGTTCACCATTACGTTGATGACGCGGGCGGCTGTTTTTGCGCTGGCGGCAGTGGGGCTGAATATTGCGCTTGGACTTGGCGGGCTGGTGAGCTTTGGGCACGCGGTTTTCTTCGGGCTTGGCGGCTATGCTATGGGCATTCTGGCCTATCACGCGCAGACTTATACGCCGCTTATGGAAGCGCCTTTGCTGATTGAGGGCACAAAGGCGATGCCTTTGATCTGGCTTGTTGCGGTTGTTATATCGGCTTTTGCGGCGCTTTTGATCGGGGTGCTTTCGCTGCGCACGGGGGGCGTTTATTTCATCATGATCACGCTCGCCTTTGGGCAGATGTTTTATTACTTCGCGATCAGCTGGGCCGCCTATGGCGGCGAAGACGGGCTGTCGATTTATGTGCGCAACGGCTTTCCCGGGCTGAACACGCTTGATCCGATCCAGTTCTATGGGATCTGCCTTGCGATCCTCAGTCTGGCGCTTATCGCGGCGGACCGGCTGGCAAAGTCGCCCTTCGGCCTTGCGCTTGGCGCTGTGCGGCAGGTGCCCCAGCGGGTCGAGACTGTCGGGCTGGACGGGGCGCGGCTCAAGCTTGTTGCCTTTGTGATTTCGGGCGCAATCACAGGGCTTGCGGGGGCTTTGTTTGCCGATCTCAACCGTTTTGTCAGCCCGACCATGTTCAGCTGGCAGCTCTCGGGCGAGATTATGGTCTTTATCATCATTGGCGGGGTCGGGCGGCTCTTTGGGCCTGTGGTCGGCGCGCTTGTGTTTGTCGGGCTGGAGCATTGGCTTGGAGGCTTGAGCGACTATTGGCATATCTATCTTGGGATGCTCTTGCTTGTGATCGTTTTGTTCGGGCACGGCGGGATCATCGGGATGGTCTCAGGGCGGGAGCGAAGCGATGGCTAAGACTGTTCTGGCAACCTATGGGATCAGCAAATCCTTTGGGGCGCTCAAGGCGAGTGAGGATATTTCACTTGATCTGAGGGCGGGGGAAATTCATGCGATTATCGGCCCGAACGGGGCGGGGAAATCGACGCTGATTGCGCAGATATGTGGCACGCTTGCGCCTGATGCGGGGCGTATCGAGCTGATGGGGCGGGATGTGACCGATCTGAGCACACGGGCGCGCGCCAAGGCGGGCTTGGGGCGGACCTTTCAGGTTTCGGCCTTGGCGATGGACGACACGGTCTTGCAAAACGCAGTGCTGGGGGCGCTGGGCGCAAGCGGGCGCCCCTGGCGCTTCTGGACGCCTGCTTTGAAAGATAAGGCGCTTCTGGCGCGGGCTGACGCGGCGCTGGCGCGGGTCGGGCTGGAGGCGGTGCGCAATCGGCGCACAGCCGAGCTGAGCCACGGGCAGCGCCGCCAGCTTGAAGTGGCGGTTGCGCTGACGCTCTCTCCGAAGGCCTTTTTGATGGACGAGCCGATGGCCGGCCTTGGGGCTGAGGGCAGCCAGCGCTTGACGGGGTTTCTGTCGGAGCTGAAGCAGGAGGCTCCGATCCTGTTGGTGGAGCATGATATGGACGCGGTTTTTGCGCTCGCCGACCGCATCAGTGTTCTGGTCTATGGCCGCGTGATTGCGACGGGCACCGTTGATGAAATTCGCGCCAATCGGGAGGTGCGAGACGCCTATCTGGGGGAGGAGGCATGAGCCTTTTGATGCTCTCTGACGTCTCGGCCTCATATGGGGTGAGCCAAGCGCTGTTTGGCGTCTCTTTGACGCTTGAGGCGGGCGAGGTGGTGGCACTGATGGGGCGCAACGGGATGGGCAAGAGCACGACTGTGAAGTGCATCTGCCGTATGATGCCAGCAGAGGGGCAGATTGTCTTTGACGGGCACAACCTTGGGCGCCTGCCGAGCCATCGCGCGGCGCGGCTCGGGATTGGGCTTGTGCCAGAGGGGCGGCGCTGTTTTGCGTCTTTGACGGTAGAAGAAAACCTGAGTGCCGCTGCGCGGAAGGGGCATTGGGATATGTCGCGTGTCACGGCGCTTTTCCCGCGTTTGGCCGAGCGCAAAGACCAGCGCGCCGCTTCGCTTTCGGGCGGAGAGCAGCAGATGCTGGCGATCGGGCGGGCTTTGATGACCAACCCGCGATTGCTTATTCTGGACGAGGCAACAGAGGGGCTTGCGCCGATCATTCGTCAGGAGATCTGGGGGGCGGTGTCTGCACTGAAGGCGGCGACGGGGCTGTCTATTCTGGTGATCGACAAATCGGTGAAAGAGCTGCGCGGCGTTTGCGACAGCGCCGTGATCCTTGAGCGGGGGCGCTCTGTCTGGCATGGGGCGATGAGCGATCTCGGTGATGACGTCACGCAGGCCCATCTCGGCGTTTAGGCGGCGGATTGCTCCACCAATGTGATGGCTTCAAAGGGGCGCAAAACGGGATGTGCCGAGAGCATATGCTCGGGCAGATGCGCCCGTGACAGCGGGCTGAGCAGGCTTTGGGCATGGTGCTCGGGCTTGCGCCTCATGCGCCCGATAAACAGGCTTTCCAGAGCGGCGCCAGCGGCGATCATGGTTTCATGTTCTGGCAGCACGAGTTGGTGATAGGTCGTTGTCAGGGAGAGGTCGTGCCAGATTGCCGAGGTTCCATTGACGAGATGGCGGGCGGGCACAAGAACCGCCTCGCAGCCAAACATATAATCCACCATCGGCTTGCTCAGAACGAGCTTCTGATCGGGGGCGACGAAGATATCCTGCTGCAAGCCAAAGTAGGGCGCGCGCAGACGCACGGGGCGAAAGCTGCCGCGTGCAGGGACGGTGCGACAAAGATGGGCCAGCACGGGGACGGGGCCGTGCTCAAGCGTCTGGACAAGATCACCGCGCTTGAAACGGGCCACGGGGCGGTATTCGTCTTGGGCCAGAAGGGGGACACTGGCTGTCAGGCTGGGCATTGGGCCGAGCGGCTCTATGTCGTCGGAGAAGGCGAAAAACTCGACGTCGCTGTCAAGCTGGATCAGGCCGTGACAGAGCGTCATGGTCTTGATGTCCTCAAGCCAGAGCGGGCGCGGGCGCGGGGCCTGAACAGAGCGCACAGAGCCGCGCTCGGGGCGCTCTATGGCCAAGCGGCCCCAGCGGGCGGGGGCATCCCAGCTATAGGTGATGCGCAACAGATCGGAGCGCTCGGAGGCGTCCAGATCAAGCGCGACATGAGCGCTTTCGCCTTGCTGGGTGGTGATCAGGACAATGCCGCCCCTCGGGATGGCTTGCAGGGAGAGGCTGCGTTCCCACGGGACGCGCTCGCGGAAGGCCAAGAGCGTCTGGGGGCGATCATCGCTTGACAGGCGGGTCTCGATTACGAGGCTGCCACGGGCCAGAAACCCCTGAGTTTGGGGCAGCGCAAAGTGCTGGCGCTCGGCGTCTGATATGGCGAACCAAGCCATAAGCGCTCAGGCCACTTTGGCGTCAAGGGCGCAGAGCAGCTGGGCCTCAAACGGCCTTAATGTGCGACGCGCGGCGGGGCTGTAGCCCAGCCCTGTTTCAGGATTGATCTCGGGGAAAAGCTCATAGATTTCGGCGGCGATTTCTTCTTCGAAACTATCAGCAAGCTGGGGGCCGGGGAGAAAGCTTTCTGTTGGGAGGCCCTCGGAATAAATCACTTCGTGCTGATCAAAGAGCAGGTGGAAATACTCCACTGTGCCGCCCTCAACCACGGTGACGGATGTGTCATTGACGAGGTCACGCGCGGCGACAAGAACCTCGTATTCGCCAAACAGAAGTTCGGCCAGAGCGTCGCGAATGAGCACGCGGTGAAGGGGCGAGAGCCAGAGCTCTTTATGCGCGCCGAAGGTGTTTGCGCGGATGCGGATCGGGGCGTGCTTGCCTTGCGCGACGGTGGCGCGGCCGCCGATCCAGCGAACAGGCTGAAAGCCGTTGTCGCGGGTCTGGACCAGATCGCCGAGTTGCAGGGCCTCAACAGGCACTTCGCCACGCTCTGTCAGAATGGCTGTGCCGCGCACAAAGCAGGGCACGGAATCGAGGATGACAAAGCCGACATCTGTGTTGGTGCCATCGTCGATTGTATAGCTGAAATTGACAGATTCGACAGTGGCATCGGCGGTGACTGTGAAGGTTCCATCGGCGTTGAGCTTGACGGTCTGGCCTGTTGAGAGCGTGACTGTGCTGCCTGCTGTGACCGCAACGCCGTTGATATGGGTGATGGTCAGTGTGGCGCCGCTGGGGCGGATGTCATTGTCGAGGACATCAATGGTTTTGACTTGGTTGGGGGCGGTGAGATGATAGGTGTCATCATTGGCGATCAGCACGGTTTGGACGCTGTCGGCGGCGATCAGGAGGTTTGAATCATAGCTGCTGTCGAGCACATCAGCGATCCCGATGCGGATCGAATTTGTCACGTTGGGATTGACGGTCATGGTGAGCGTCATGGTGATTGTGAAGCCGTCCATCTCGGTGTTGTATTGGTCCGAGGTGTTGTCGACGTAGAAGTTTCCGTTGTTGGCTTGGCTCAGGTTTCCGGGGTCAAGATCGCCGTTGCCGATGCTGACATCGACCAAGCTGCCGTTGACCCAGACACCGATAAAATCCTGATAAAGCGAGTTCACATACTCGGGGTATTCCTCGGAGGAAAACACAAACTGCATGGTCATCACGCTGCCTGTGGGAACGAAATCGACGTCAAGATAGGAGGCGTCGAAGGTGCGTGTTCCTGCGGCGGCGTTGAAGTCGGACAGGTTGTTAGCACCGCCCGAATTTGTGGTTGTGGAGGTGCTTTGATTGGACTGGCCGGAGCGGTTTGTGAAGTCGCGGGCGTGGCCTGTGGAGAGGATGATGCCAGTGTCGCCCGGGGTCACTCCGGGGGCGACGCTATCGCCGTTGGAATAGATACCAGAGGAGTAGCGGCTGCCTGAATAGGACGCGCTGGAGACGGTGGTCCCGTCTCCGAAAATCGTCTGCGCCATTTGCAGCGCGGACGCACCTGTGTTGATCGGCAATTGTGACGCCGCGACCATACTACTACTGCCTCATTCAGGGCAAAGCGTTCGGCGCGGATCTGTAAGTTACAGATATCGTTGGCGATTTTCGCTCTGTGGATGATCAGGACCTGTTGATCCTGCGCACCTGCTCTGCCTCTGGTTTATTATTACCAAAACGTTAACACGAAAAATTTGCCTCTGTTAAGAGATTACGGCGTTAACCGAGCACAAACGTGGTAAATTTGCGGCGGTCTCTTGTTTGCGGTGGTGCAAAAGCCACGATATGGAGGGGGCTGTGCACCGAAACGGCGAAAGGCGGAACATATGGCTTCTCAGGTAGATGCGGCAGAGCTGACGAAATCACTTATACAATGCGCTTCGGTAACGCCTGATGAGGGCGGCGCACTCACCTTGCTGGAAAAGCTGCTCTCTGAGGCGGGCTTTGAGTGTGCGCGGGCAGACCGTGGCGATGTGAGCAATCTTTTTGCGCGCTGGGGCGCACGCGGCGCGAACAAGTCGTTCGGCTTTAATGGCCACACCGATGTTGTGCCTGTGGGCGATGAGGCGGCGTGGAGCGTGCCGCCTTTTGGCGCTATCGAAAAAGACGGGATGATCTGGGGGCGCGGCGCGACCGATATGAAATCGGGTGTGGCGGCCTTTGCGGCGGCGGCCATAGAGTTTGTCCAAGACACGCCGCCTGACGGCGCGGTGATCCTGACCATCACAGGCGATGAGGAGGGCGACGCCATAGACGGCACGACCGCCCTTTTGGAGCATATGCAGAAGACGGGCGAGCGTATGGATGTTTGCCTTGTGGGAGAGCCAACCTGCCCAAACGAGATGGGCGAGATGATGAAGATCGGGCGGCGCGGGAGCATGACCGCTTGGGTCACTGTGACGGGCGTTCAGGGGCATTCGGCCTACCCGCATCGCGCCAATAATCCGCTCACCGCGATGGTGCGTTTGATGGACACTTTGGCGAGCGCCGAGCTTGACCAAGGCACCGCGCATTTTGACGCCTCAACCCTTGCTGTTGTGACGATTGACACAGGCAACGCGGCGACAAATGTGATCCCTGCGCAGAGCCGCGCCTGTGTGAATATCCGCTTCAATGACAGCCATACGGGCGCGAGCCTGACCCAATGGCTTGAGGCAGAGGCCGAGAAGGTCCGCGAGGCTTGTGGCGTAGGTATTGATATAAAAGTGAAAATTTCGGGCGAGAGCTTTATCACGCCGCCGGGGGCTCTTTCAGAACTGGTGGCGAAAAGTGTAGCGGCTGTGACGGGGCGCACCCCTGAGATGTCTACAACGGGGGGCACATCAGATGCGCGCTTTGTGAAAGATCACTGCCCTGTTGTGGAATTCGGGCTTGTCGGAAAGACCATGCATCAGGTCGATGAGCGCGTCGAGACAGCCCAAATCCATGAGCTGAAAGCGATCTATAAACGCATTTTGAGCGACTATTTTGGCTAGGCCGCAGCACCTCGTTGTGATGGTGAAATTTCCGGCGGCGGGGCGGGTTAAAACGCGCTTGGCCAAGGATATTGGCACCGTCGCGGCGGCGTGGTGGTTTCGTCATCAGCTGCGCCGTTTGCTGCGGCGGCTGGAGGATCCGCGCTGGCAGATTTGGCTGAGTGTTGCGCCTGATACGGCCCTTGAAAGCGCGGTCTGGCCTCTGCATTTGCCGCGGATTTCGCAAGGATCGGGCGATCTTGGCCAGAGAATGTGCGGCGCGTTTGAGGCGCTTCCGAAGGGGCGGGCCTGCCTGATTGGTGGCGATATTCCGAGCGTGGAAAAAACACATATCGCAGAGGCTTTTGCGGCGCTGGGGCCGCATGAGGCGGTCTTTGGGCCTGCCACGGACGGGGGCTTCTGGCTCACGGGGTTTCGCCGCACGCGTCCGCTTCCGCCGCGGCTTTTTGAGGGGGTGCGCTGGTCTTGTGCAGAGACGCTCTCAGACAGTCTTGCGACGCTTCAGGGCCAGTCTTGCGCACGTGTGGCGGAGCTGTCGGATGTCGACAGGGCGCGCGACTTACCAAAACCTTAACCAAGCGCCCCAGAGGGTTAACGGCGGTGCGGCTCCGCTGATTCTAGGGGGGTGATATGCGTGCACCCCCTGTGCACCATGCGTGCACCGCCTGAACGGGTTTTTTGTTAAGAGAAAATTAGCTAAGGCATCGCACGCCGTGCGCCCTGTTCAGAAAGAGATGAACAGAAGGTAAATATTCCCTTCCTCACAAGGGCATGATAGCGGGTGGGCATGAACAAGCTCCCTTCAAAAGAGGAAATCCTCACATGGATTTCCGAGAACCCGACCCAGACTGCAAAGCGCGACATTGCCAAAGCTTTTGGCATCAAAGGCGCGCGGCGGATTGATCTTAAGCGCATCATGAAAGAGCTCGAAGACGAGGGGCATTTGAAGCGGCGCAAAAAGACTTACCGCGACAGTGACAAGCTTGCGCCTGTGTCGGTTTTGCGGGTGGCGCAGCCGACATCTGACGGCGAC
>NZ_CBFHPP010000006.1:0-133373 GCF_965657785.1 Lentibacter sp. | reverse complement strand
TGGGACGCAGCCCACGCTTGTGCTCGGGATTTACCGCGCAGGCGCGGAGGGCGGGCGTATTCTGCCGATCGACAAGGGCGAGCAGAAAGAATGGATTGTCGAGGCCGGCTCTGTGAACGGGGCCAAAGACGGCGAGCTTGTGGAGGGGGCCTATATTGGCCCCAAGGCGCGTATGGGCCTGCCCAAGGCGCGGATCGTCAACCGGCTGGGTGATCCGTCGGGGCCGCGGGCTGTGAGCCTGATTGCGATCCATCAACATGGCATTCCTGACCGTTTTCCTGACGCTGTGATCGCGGAGGCCGACGCTATGAAACCTGCGGGCCTTAAGGGGCGCGAAGATTTGCGCGCGCTGCCGCTTGTGACGATTGATCCGCATGATGCGCGCGACCACGACGACGCCTGTTTTGCCGAGGCGGATACTGACCCCAAGAACAAGGGCGGCCATATCATCTGGGTCGCGATTGCGGATGTGGCGCATTATGTGCGCCCCGGCACGCAGCTTGACCGCGAGGCGCGCAAGCGCGGCAACTCCAGCTATTTCCCTGATCGGGTTGTGCCGATGTTGCCGGATCGTTTGTCTGGCGATTTGTGCTCTTTGCACGAGGGTGTGCCGCGCGCCTGTATTGCGGTGCGGATGCAGGTGGATGCGCAGGGCGCGAAGCTCTCGCACAGCTTTGTGCGCGGGTTGATGACATCGCCGGCCTCGCTCAATTATCAGGAGGTTCAGGCGGCGCAGGACGGCGCGCCAAACGCGAAATGCGCGCCTTTGATGGAAGATGTGATCGCGCCGCTTTATGAGGCCTATCATGCGCTGCGCGCGGCGCGGGCTGTGCGCCAGCCGCTTGAGCTTGATCTGCCAGAGCGCAAGATTGTGCTGAGTGAGGCGGGCGAGGTGCGCTCGATTGACTATGCCGAGCGGTTGGATGCGCATCGTATGATCGAGGAGTTCATGGTGCTGGCCAATGTCTGCGCGGCTGAAGAGCTGATTGCGCGCAAGACGGCGCAGCTCTTTCGTGTGCATGAAGAGCCAAGCACCGAGAAGCTCGATGCCCTGCGCGAGGTGGCGCAGGCCTCGGGGCTGACGCTGGCCAAGGGGCAGGTGCTGCAAACGCGCCATCTGAACACGCTTCTGAAGCAGGCCGAGGGCATGGATGAGGCCGAGCTGATCAATATGAGCACTTTGCGCTCGATGACGCAGGCCTATTATTCGCCCGAAAACTTCAGCCACTTTGGCCTCGCGCTGAAGGCCTACTCGCATTTCACCTCGCCGATCCGCCGCTATGCCGACCTGATCGTGCACCGCGCGCTTGTTGCGAGCCACGGTTGGGGCGATGACGGGCTGACCCCTGAGGATGAGGCCGATCTCGCCGAAACGGCGCAGCATATTTCCGCCACCGAGCGCCGCTCCATGCTGGCGGAACGCGACACCACGGACCGCTACCTCGCCTCCTATCTCAACAAACGGGTGGGCGAGGACTTTGACGGCAAAGTCAGCGGCATTGCGCGCTTTGGCATCTTTGTGAAGCTCGACGAAACAGGCGCCGACGGGCTGGTGCCGATGCGCGAGCTGGGGCGTGAATATTTCAACTACGACGAGGATCGCGGCATTCTCATCGGCTCTGAAACACGCCGCGAGATCAATCTTGGACTGCGCGTGAAAGTCAGGCTCGCAGAGGCCGCCCCTGTCACAGGCGGGATCGTGCTTGAGCTTTTGGAAATAGAGGGCAAACCCGTCGACAAGGGCCGTGGCAGCAGCCACAGAGGCCGCGGCAAGCCGCCCAAACGCGCCCAGAGTCGTGCCAAGATCAAAGGCGATAAAACCAAACGCAAGATCGAACGCAAACGCAAATAACCTTTCTTTTTGCTAAAAATATCCCGGGGTGAGGATTCATAAGCTCTATGGCTTATGAATCTGAGGGGCAGCGCCCCTCGCTTTGGTCGGATTTCGCGCAGCGAAATTCGAAGATGGGCAAAACGCGCCGCCAGATGGCAGGGCTTCGCTTGCGGGGGCTACGCCATTGTGGGTTTCTCTTTCGGAAACGACTGTTTCGCGTTAGGCTTTCTGTGAGCAGCGAAAGAGGCGGGAATGCTTCAGACATATTTGGGACTTTCGGTATTGGTGGCAGGGCTTTCAGGCTCTGTGGCGGCGAGCGGCACGGTGGACACGTCATTGCGCCCGGTGATGCGCCCCGGCTCGGGCACGGGGGGCGAGGTTGTGTCTGTGATGCGCGTCAGTGCGGTGCAGCCGACCTTGCGGCCTGTGTTGCGGCCTGCGGATTTGACTGCGGCGGCCAGCTCTGGGGCGACTCCACTGGAGGTGAAGGCCTATCCGCAGAATGCGGGGTTCGAGCGTTGGGTTGAGGGGTTCAAGCCGCGTGCGGCCAGTGCAGGGATCAGTCAGCGGGTGATCGATCAGGCGTTTCGCGGTATTCAATACAACACCGACGTGATCAGGAGTGACGGCAACCAAGCCGAGTTCACCAAGACGATCTGGGAATATCTTTCGAATGCGACGTCTGACAAGCGGGTCGCTGACGGGCAAAAAATGCTGCGCAAGCACCGCCGCACTTTGGAGGCGATCGAGCGCAAATATGGCGTGGAGAAAGAGATTGTCACCGCCGTCTGGGGGCTTGAGAGTTTTTATGGCGACATCAGGGGCGATTATAATGTGATCGAGGCGATGGCCACATTGGCCTATGACGGGCGGCGGCGCGAGTTTTTCTCAAAGCAGCTGATTGCGGCGCTTAAAATCTTGGAGCGCGGCGACACGACGCCTTCCAAGATGAAAGGCTCTTGGGCCGGCGCGATGGGGCATACGCAGTTTATCCCGACCTCTTACGAGCTGTTTGCTGTGGACTTTACCGGCGATGGCAAGCGCGACATTTGGAGCAATGACCCGACGGATGCACTTGCCTCAACAGCAGCCTATCTGGCGCGCTCGGGCTGGCAGAAGGGGATGCCTTGGGGTGTGGAAGTGCGCTTGCCTGCGGGCTTTAACCGGGGGCTGGCGAGCCGCAAGACCCAGAAGATGCCCTCTGACTGGGCGAGGCTCGGGGTGCGGGATATGAGCGGGCAGCCTGTGCGCGATTATGGCTCGGCGTCGATCCTCTTTCCCGAGGGCGGGCGCGGGCTTGCTTTGATGATCTTTGAGAAGAACTTCCGCGCCATCGAGCGCTATAATGCGGCGGATGCCTATGTGATCGGTGTCGGGCATCTTTCCGACCGTTTGCGCGGCGGTGTGCCGCTTGAGGGCAATTTCGGCCCCGGCGAGCGGCCTTTGAGCGAAGATGAGACCAAGGAGTTGCAGCGGGTCTTGAAGCGCCTTGGGTATGATCTGGAGAAGATCGACGGCAAGATCGGGCCGAACACCAAGGCGCAGATCAAAGCCTATCAGAGCCGTAACGGGCTGGTGGCGGATGGCTATGCCTCGGAAGCGCTTTTGCAGCACATCAAGCGGCGGTAATCTGGGTTCGAATTTTCGCTTTGCGAAAATCCGACCCGTTGAGGGGGCTGTCTGCCCCCTCAAACTCCCCCGAGGATATTTTTAGAAAGAGGAAGGGGCGCGAGGCGACGCTTCCTTTGGGGGTGTCAGCCGCCTTCGAGGCGGTTGAGCAGGACGACTTCGCTTGTTTCACCGATCGGTTGGAACCAGCTGTCGTTGTAGATTTTGCCGTCGATGGAGACGGAGACGCCGCGCGCGAGTTGGGGGCGCAGGGCGGGGTGGTTTGCTTCGAGTTCTGTCAAAAGCTCGCGCAGGTTGGAGGCTTTGACCTCCAGCTCGCGTGCGCCCCCCGCCAGATCGGCGAGGGAGCCCCAGAGTGTGACCGTGACCACGGCTTAGCGCGCTTTGATGGCCGCCAGAAGCTTGGGCGGGGACATCGGCAGGCTTGTCATGCGCACGCCAGCGGCGCGGCTGACGGCGTTGGCCAATGTGGCCAGTGGCGGGACGATCCCTGTTTCGCCCACGCCGCGCACGCCGTAGGGGTGGCCCGGATTTGGGATTTCCAAGATAACCGGGTCGATCATTGGCAGATCGGAGGCCACGGGGATACGGTAATCAAGGTAGCCTGCGTTTTGCAGCGTGCCGTCTTCGCCGTAGATGTATTCCTCGTTGAGCGCCCAGCCGATGCCTTGGACAGCGCCGCCTTGGAGCTGGCCTTCGACATAGTCGGGGTGGACCGCTTTGCCTGCGTCTTGGAAGACGGTGTAGCGCAGGACTTTGACAGCGCCTGTTTCGGGGTCGACTTCTGTATCGGCGATATGGGTGCCAAAGCTGACGCCTGCGCCTTCGGCGTTGACTTCAAAGTGGCCTGCGATCGGCCCGCCTGTGTTTGAGGCGATGGCGGCGATGTCTTTGAGGGTCATGGGCGGGAATTTGCCCGCGTTTGGCCCTGCGGGTTGGGCGGCGCCATCGACCCATTCGACGGCCTCTGGCTCGATCCCCCATGTGGCGGCGGCGCGGGCCTTCATGATTTCGATGGCGTGGCGCGCGGCTTTGATTGTCGCCAAGCCCACCGCGAAAGTGACGCGCGAGCCGTCTGTGACCTCGTTCTGGCCCAGTGTGGCAGTGTCGGCGATCACGGTGCGGACCTGTTCGTAGGGGATGCCCAGCTCTTCGGCGGCCATCATTGACATGGAGGCGCGCGAGCCGCCGATGTCGGGGTTGCCTTCCGAGAGGGAAACTGTGCCGTCGGGGTTGATCATCAGGGATACGCAGGTGTCGCCGCCGAAGTTGAACCAGAAGCCGCAGCCCATACCGCGGCCTTGGTTTTCGCCCAGTGGTGCGCTCCAGTGCGGGTGCGCTTTGGCGGCTTCCAGCGTGGCTTTGAGGCCGATGGCGGGGTAGGTCGGGCCATAGGCTGATTTGGTGCCTTCGTCGGCGGCGTTCAGGAGGCGCAGCTCGATCGGGTCCATCTCAAGCTCTTTGGCGAGTTCGTCGATCACGCTTTCGACGGCAAAGGCGGCCATGGGCGCGCCGGGGGCGCGGTAGGCGGCGGCTTTGGGGCGGTTTGTGACCACTTCCCAGCCGACTGTCTCGACATTTTCCAGATCATAGGGCGCAAAGCCGCACATGGCGCCGAGTGCGCCGTTCATGGCGTAGAACGCGCCTGACTGGTAGCGGAAGTCGCCTTGGGCGGCGGTGATCTTGCCCGCGTTTGTCACGCCGATCTTGATGTCAATCGAGGTGGAGGAGGTCGGGCCAGAGGCGCGCAGGACTTCTTCGCGCGCCATGGTCATCTTGACGGGTTTGCCCGTCTTTTTGGACAGCATCAGCGCGACGGGCTCAAGGAACACAGTGGTTTTGCCGCCAAAGCCGCCGCCGATTTCCGAGGCTGTGACTTTGAGGCGGCCTGCATCCATGCCCATGATGGCAGAGCAGGTGTTGCGCACCATGTAGTGGCCTTGGGTGCAGCACCAGAGATCGCCTTGGCCATCGTTGCCCATGGTTGCGAGGCAGGCGTGCGGCTCGATATAGCCTTGGTGGGTTGCGGCGGTTGTGAAGCTGCGTTCGATCACGAGATCGGCTTTGGCGAAGCCTGCGGCGATGTCGCCGTGGCCGTATTGCGACCGCGCGAGGACGTTTTGGCTATAGCCCGCGGGGACGCTCTCCTGCTGACGGCCTTCGTGGAGGACGGGGGCGTCGGGCTTCATGGCGGCGTCAACGTCCACCACATGGGGCAGCACGTCATACTCGACCTTGATCGCCTTCAGCGCCGCGAGGGCGACAGAGCGGGAGGTGGCGGCGACGGCGGCGACGGTGTGGCCGTCATAGAGCGCTTTCTCGCCGGCCATGACATTGTCGAGGATGTCGCGGGTGCCTTGGTCTTCGGGGGTCACTGTAAAATCTGCGCGAGTGACCACGGCTTTGACGCCCGTCATGGCTTCGGCTGCTGAGGTATCAATCGAGACAATGCGCGCGTGGGCGTGGGGGCTGCGCAGGCAGAGGCCTATGAGCATTCCGGGGGCCGACATATCCGCTCCGTAGCGGGCGCGGCCTGTGACTTTGTCAAGGCCGTCGGGGCGGGGCACGCGGGTGCCGACGACTTTGAATTCGCGGGTTTGGAACTCGTCTTTTGCCATTATGCTGCGCCTCTCATTTCGGCCGCTGTCTCAAGGACGGTGCGGATGATTTTGTCATAGCCCGTGCAGCGGCAAAGATTGCCTGCGAGCCAGTAGCGGACTTCTTCTTCTGTTGGGTCGGGGTTGCGCGCCAGAAGATCTTTGGCGGCGACCAGAATGCCCGGTGTGCAGATGCCGCATTGGAGGGCGGCCTTGTCGATAAAGTTTTTCTGCAACGGGTGCAGGGTTTCGCCGTCGGCCATGCCTTCGATGGTCTCGACAGAGCGGCCCGCGGCTTCGGCGCCGAGCACGAGGCAGGAGCAGACAAGGCGGCCATCGAGCATGACCGAGCAAGCGCCACAATCGCCTGAGGCGCAGCCCTCTTTGGAGCCTGTCAGATCAAGCTGGTCGCGCAGGACATCAAGCAGCGTGTCGGAGGCTTCGCAGAGGTAGTCGACGGCATCGCCATTGATGGTTGTGTTGACGTGGATACGGCTCATTTTGTGTCTCCCAATGCACGGGTATAGGCAAGCTTGGCGGCGCGGCGGGCGAGGACGCCCGAGACATCCTTGCGAAAGGCGACGGTGCCGCGTTTGTCATCAATCGGGCGTGCGGCGGCGGAGGCGGCGGCAGCGCAGGCCTCAAGGGCGGCGTCTTCGCATTTGGAGCCGATCAGGGCTTCGGCGGCTTCTTTGACCAGCAGAACCTTGGGCGCGACCGCGCCGAGCGATACGCCTGCGCATTCCACTGTGCCGTCTTCGCCAAGAATAATATTAACCGCGCAGCCGACCACGGCGATGTCCATTTCGGTGCGTGGGATAAAGCGCAGGTAGGCATCGCCGCTCTTTTGAGTGCGGGCAGGCAGAAACACCGATGTGACGAATTCGCCAGCGGCGAGAGCGTTTTTGCCCGGGCTTTGGGGGATATCAAGGACGGCCACGTCGCGTGTGCCATCGGGGCCAGCGACACGCACCGTTGCGCCAGCGGCGACAAGGGCCGGGACGCTGTCGCCTGCGGGGCCGGCGTTGCAGAGATTGCCCACCATCGTGCAGCGGCCCTGAACTTGGGTGGAACCGATCAGCTCGGCACCTTCGACGACACCGGGGTAGTCGGCCTTGAGGCCAGCGTGTTCGCCCATGGCGGCGCAGGAGACGCCTGCGCCGATGCGCCAGCCGCCGTCCTCGGAGGTGATGTCGCTCATGCCTGTGATACGCTTGATATCAATGATGGCGCTTGGTGCGATATGGCCCGCGCGCAGGCGCACGAGCAGGTCTGTGCCGCCTGCCAGAACGCGCGCGCCTGTATCGGCGGCGAGAAGCGCGACGGCGGCCTCGACAGTTTCTGGAGTTTCAAATCTCATGGCCGTCTCCCTAGGGTTCATCTCTCAGGATTGTGTTCGGGCAGACTCGGGGGCCGCCCTTTGGGGGCAGTCTCGCCAAAGCGGGGAGGCTTGGCAAGGGCGTGCCGCGACAAGATATGTCGCGACTGCGAAATTCAGCCGCCGCAGATGCCTTGGAGGCGCTGCCAGTCATTGTCCGAGAGCAGCGGCTCGGGCGCGGTTGTGGCGAAGGGGTCGGCCTCTATGAGATCAATCGTATCCTCGCCTGTGATATCGCGGGCGTAGGCATAGGGGCTGGCGCGGACCGACCATGCGGCGAAGCCTTTGAGCAGGGTTTCGTCAGGCACAAGGGGGCGCGGCTCGGTGAGCATATGCTCGGCGTAGGCGTCTTGGGCGGCGCTTGGCACCTCGCCTGTGGTCAGCAGGCGCAGGCTTGTGACGAGGCCCGCATGGGAGAGAAAATCATGCAAAGGGTCGTGCAGCTCGGCGGCGAGGTGCTCGGCGATGATATAGCCTGCGACCACGTCAGGCTCTTCGAAGTCTTCGATCAGGGCGCGGTTGAGCAGGATTACCCCGCCGGGCAAATGCGCGGCCTCACCCACGCCGCCGGGTAGAACAACAAGCCGTGCGGCCCCGTCAGGCGAGGGCAGGCGCGCACCGAGTTTGCGCAGGGCGCGCGTGCCTTCGGGGGCGGCGCAGGGCAGGCCTGCGACGCGGGTGATGCGCGACAGCAGCGCCGAGCCAAGCTCGGCGCGTTTGACATCGGGGACAACACGCACGGCATGGTCGCGCGCAGCGGACGGCAGCCAAAAGACGCAGAGCGCGGCCACGGCGGCAACCACGCCAAGGCTGATCCAGAGGCGCAGGCGGCCCGGATGGGGGCGGGCGCGCTCTATACGGGAGCGCAGCTTTTCTATGGCGTCGATCATGGTGGCTTCGTCGGCGGCCAGCTCGAGTGTTTCGGTGCGGTCGCCATCGGGGTGGAAGATCGCGGGGCGGCTGCCCGGATTGGCGCGCTCGATGGCGGGCAGGAACCAATGGGCGAGGGCGCGGTCATTGTGATCGGATATTGTGAGCGTGGCATCGCCTATGGAGACGATCACTTCGCGGCGCTGGGCATCGGCGCTTTCGCGCCAGAGGCCTGTGGCTTCGATACGGTCATACTCTTTAAGGGCTGTCATCGGGTGGGGCTGCTCCTGCCTCTTTTATGAGAGGGTAGCATGGGCCATGTGCCAGTGAAAAGGGGGATTGCGCCGCGGCTTCGCCGCGTCGCGCAGGGAGGGGGCTTTGCCCCCTCGGCTTCAAAAGCTGTGCGCTTTTGAAGCCTCACCCCCAGGATATTTTTGGAAAGAAAAAGCAGGCGCAGATTTAGAGGGTTTTGGCGGTGTTGCGCAGTTCGAATTTCTGGATTTTGCCTGTGGAGGTTTTGGGGAGCTCTTGGAAGACGACCTTTTTGGGCGTTTTGAAGCCGGCCAGTTTGCTGCGGGCGAAGGCGATCAGCTCGGCCTCTGTGGCTGTGGCACGCGGCTTCAGCTCGACGAAGGCGCAGGGCACTTCGCCCCATTTGTCATCGGGTTTGGCGACGACGGCGCAGAGCGAGACGGCGGGGTGGCTGGCGAGCACGCCTTCGACCTCAACTGAGCTGATATTTTCGCCACCCGAGATGATGATATCTTTGGAGCGGTCCATGATCTGCAAATAGGTGTCAGGGTGCTGGATCGCGAGATCGCCCGAGTGAAAGAAGCCGCCTTTAAAGGCCTCGGCGGTGGCCTCGGGATTTTTCAGATAGCCTTTCATGACGGTGTGGCCACGGATCATGATTTCGCCTTGGGTTTTGCCATCATGGGGGACGGGGGCCATTGTCTCGGGGTCGAGCACCACGGCTTCGTCCATCATTGGCATAAGGACGCCTGTGCGGGCTTTGATGGCGTAGCGCTCTTCGGAGGGGCGCTCATCCCAGCGGGCGCGCCAGAGGCATTCTGTGACGTGGCCGTATGTTTCTGTGAGGCCATAGACCTGTGTGACGTTGAAGCCGAGCGGCTCGATCGCCGCCAGCGTGGCGGCGGGGGGCGGTGCGCCCGCTGTGAAGACCTGAACGGTGTGATCAAAGCCGCGTCTGTCACTGTCATCGCAATTGACCAGCGTGTTCAGAACAATGGGTGCGCCGCCAAAATGGGTCACGCCTTCGTCGGCGATGGCGTCATAGATGGCTTTGGCTGTGATGTTGCGGCAGCAGACGATTGTGCCGCCAAGCAGTGGCATCATCCAGGTGTGGTTCCAGCCGTTGCAGTGAAACAACGGAACGATTGTCAAATAGACGGGGCGCAGGGTGAGCTGCCAGCTGACCACTGTGCCCATGGTCATGAGGTATGCGCCGCGGTGATGGTAGACGACGCCTTTGGGGCGGCCTGTTGTGCCTGAGGTATAGTTGAGCGCGAGGCTGTCCCATTCGTCGTCGGGCATGATCCATTTGAACCCTGCATCACCACCGGCGAGGAAGGCTTCATATTCGGTGTGTCGCCCTGTGGCCGCATGGCCATGGGCGGGATCGGCGACTTCGATGATCCGGGGGGGCGTGCCATCCATGGCGGCGATGGCGGCCTCAACGGCGGGCAGGAACTCTGTATCGACCAGCACCATTCTGGCTTCGCCATGCTCAAAAATATAGCGGATCGTCTCGACATCAAGGCGCGTGTTGACGGCGTTGAGCACAGCGCCTGCGGCGGGGACGGCGAAATGCGCTTCGCAATGGGCGGGAATATTGGGCAAGAGCGTGGCGACGACATCGCCCGGCTTTATGCCTGCCGCAGCGAGGGCAGAGGCCAGCGCGCTGACGCGGGCGTGATACTCGGCGTATGTTTTGCGGTGCTCTGTGCCGTAGGCGACGGCGAGACGGTCGGGGAAGATATAGGAGGCGCGCTTGAGGTGTGAGAGCGGCGTCAGGGCCACAAAATTGGCGGCGTTTTTGTCCAAGCCGGTTTCGTCGCGCATTTGAGCCATTGTCTTCTCCCTGTTTTTTCCCGCTTATGTCGGGTTTGGGAGAGACTATGCGCAGGATGGCGTATTTGAAAAGCCCAAGTGCGACCATTTGAAGGCGGAAATGACGTGAGCGAGACAAGACCTGTGGCGGCGGCGCTTTGGATGCTGGCGAGTATGCTGATCCTTGGGGTGATTGATAACTTTATCGTTGTGATGGCCGAGGTGATCAGCCTTTGGCAGATGTATGTGATCCGCCTGCTTATTTCCATTCCTGTGGTTTTTGTGGTGGCGCGGCTTTTGGGCCAGCGGTTCTTGCCTGTGAACTGGTGGCCTGTGCTTTTGCGCAGTTTTCTGTTTGCCTCGGCGATGTTGTTTTACTTTGCCTCGCTGGCGTTTCTGCCGATTGCGCAGTCGCTTGCGGGGCTGTTTACCTCGCCGATTATTGTTGTGACGATTACGGCGCTTTTCTTGCGGGAGCGGATTGGCGTCTTCCGGATTGGTGCGGTGATTGCGGGCTTTCTGGGCACGCTTGTTGTGCTTGAGGTCAGCCCGAGCAGCTTTAGCCCGCTTGTGATTGTGCCTGTGATCGGCGGGGTGCTTTATGCGCTTAACGCGGTGATCACGCGGCGGATGTGTGGCGGGGAGAGCACCTGCACGCTTCTGGCGGGCACGATGGGGATGCAGGGGGTTTTGGGGCTGGTCGGGCTTTTGGCGATTGCTGTGTTTGGCGTGGAAGAGATCAGCGGGCCGCTGGCCTTTGTGACGCGGGGCTGGGTCTGGCCGATGGAGGGGGTGAGCCTGCTTTTGGTGGGGCACGTGCTCTTTTCGATTGTCGGGGTGTTTTGCCTGACCCGCGCCTATCAGCTGGGCGAGGCCTCTTATGTGGCGGTGTTTGAATATTCGATCATGGTGTTCGGGCCTGCTTTTGCATTTGTCTGGTTCGGGCAAAGCCTGAGCGCTGTGCAGATGGCGGGGGTTGCGCTTATTATTGTGGCTGGCTCGGTGATTGCTTTGCGCTCGCGGCAAAGCTAGGCTTTTGCCATGATTATTTCGCGCGGGCGGCAGTATATTTTTGTGCATATCCCGAAAACGGGGGGGACTTCGCTTGCGCTGGCGCTTGAGGCGCGGGCGATGCGCGACGATCTGATGCTCGGGGATACGCCCAAGGCGCAGAAGCGGCGCAAGAAGCTTGTGGGTGCGCCTGCGCGCGGGCGGCTTTGGAAGCATTCGACATTGGCCGACATCGAGGGGCTGGTGAGCGACGGTGAGATCGAGCAGATGCTTTGCTTTACGCTGGTGCGCAACCCTTGGGACAGGATGGTGAGCTATTATCACTGGCTCAAGGCGCAGCGCTTTGAGCACCCTGCTGTCGGGGCGGCCAAGCGGCTTGATTTTGGCGGTTTTTTGCGCGCGCCCGAGGTGGTGGGGGCGATGAAAGCGCATCCTTATGAAAGCTATATGGCGGGCAGCGATGGGCGGGCGCGGCAGGCGCTTTTCATCAGGCTTGAGCATTTTGCCCAAGATTCAGCGCCGCTTGCGGAGCATCTGGGATTTGAGCTTGCCTTGCCCCGCGCCAATGCAAGCCTGCGCGAGCGGGACTATCGGCGCTATTACAGCGCAGCGGAGTGTGAGGCGGTGGCGCAGATGTCGGCTGTGGATATTGCGCGGTTTGGGTATTGCTTTGGCTAGGTTTGAGCGGGGTTGGGCTGTGGTATTGGTGCTCAAATGGCAACAATAAGGCTGATTTGGCCATATTGTTGCCATATTTGGGAAATAAATGCCCTGAAATTGTCTTAATTTGGCCCTATCGCCAACAGGATTCGGAGACAATTTGTATCAAGAGTTAAATGCCGTCTGCCAGCGGCTGAACACTTGGGGGATAGGCTTGCGCGCGCGTGGCGCGGCACGCCAGAGAGCGCCGCGAGATGCGGCCCAACTCCTTTGTTTTGCGTGGTGTTCGGCAGGTATCTGTGCCTGTGCAATGCTGCGCTTTTGTAATCCCCGGCTCGCCAGAGTCTTGCGTTTGCAACGTCCGGTCACAGTAGAGCGGGTGCGCCTGTGACGCGCACCCGCTTGCTAGTTTTTAGGCCGCTTTGTCGGCTGACGGGGCGAAGCGCGTGTAAAAGCTCTGTCCTTTTTTCGCCATGTCCTCCAGCAGCGCTGGTGTCGCAAATCGGGGGCCGTATTGCGCGGCCAGTTCGGCTGTGCGCTCGGCGGCGTAGGGTGTTCCGATCATGTCGAGCCATGAGAGCGGGCCACCTGACCACGGCGCGAAGCCCCATGCGAGGATGGCCCCGACATCGCCTTCGCGGATGTCCATGAGCACGCCTTCTTCGAGGGCGCGCACGGCCTCCAAGACTTGTGCGAACATGAGCCGCTCTTGCACCTCAATGAGGCTCGGCTGCTCCTCTGCGAGGGGGTATTTTTCGCCCAGACCGGGCCAGAAGCCTGTGCGCTTGCCTTTGTCGTCATAGTCAAAAAAGCCCGCGTTGGCCTTGCGGCCCAAGCGGCCCTCGGCCTCCATCCAGAAGATAAGGTCGTCTGACGGGCTGTCGGGATAGTCTGCGCCCATGGCGGCTTTGGTGGCGCGGGCAATTTTGGCGCCGAGATCAATCGAGGTTTCGTCATTGAGCTGAAGCGGGCCGACAGGAAAGCCAAGCTGGCGCGCGGCGTTGTCGATCAGCGAGGGGGCGACCCCTTCTGTGACCATGCGCAGGCCCTCGTTGATATAGGGGATGATGCAGCGGTTGGCGTAGAAGAAGCGCGCATCATTCACAACGATCGGGGTTTTGCGGATCTGGCGGACATAGTCGAGCGCCTTGGCGACGGCGCGGTCACCTGTTTTCTCGCCTTTGATGATCTCGACGAGCAGCATTTTCTCGACGGGCGAGAAGAAGTGAATGCCGATGAACTGCTCGGCGCGCGAGGAGGCTTTGGCCAGATCGGTGATCGGCAGGGTCGAGGTGTTGGAGGCAAAGATGCAATCTTCGGGGATCACGGCTTCGACCTTTTTGGTCATCTCGGCTTTGACGCTCGGGTCTTCAAACACCGCTTCGATGATCAGATCACAGTCTTTGAGGGCATCAAGGTCAGGCGTCGCTGTGATGCGCGCGAGGATCTCTTCTTTCTTCTCGGGTGTCGCTTTTTTGCGGGCGATCCCTTTGTCCATGTAGCTGGCGGTATAGGCGCGGCCCTTGTCGGCGGCGGCTTGGTCGCGATCAATGAGCACAACGTCGATACCTGCTTGGGCCGAGACAAGAGCTATGCCTGCGCCCATCATGCCTGCGCCTAGGACGCCGAGCTTTTTGACGCGCTGATCAGGCACACCTGCGGGGCGAACTGCGCCTTTGTCGAGCGCTTCTTTGTTGATGAAGAGCGAGCGGATCATGGCGGCGGAACTCGGGTTCATCAGGGTGTGGACGAACCAGCGTGTCTCGATCTTGAGGGCGGTGTCAAAGGGCACCAGCGCGCCTTCGTAGACGGCGGACAAGAGCGCCTTGGCCGCGGGGAATGCGCCTTGGGTTTCGGAGTGGACCATGACGGAAGCGCCAAGGAAAGTCATGAAACCGGCGGGGTGATAGGGCGTGCCGCCGGGCATTTTGTAGCCCTTTTCATCCCATGGTTTGACGATGTTTGGCTCGGAAAGCACCCATGCGCGGGCGTCTGCCATCGGATCATCTGAGACCTCGTCAACGAGGCCTGCTTGCTTGGCTTTGACGGGATCGGAGAGCTTGCCTTGCAACAGGAAAGGTGCTGCGGCCATTGCGCCGAGTTTGCGCACAAGGCGGGTTGTGCCGCCTGCACCGGGGAAGATGCCGACCATGATTTCGGGCAGGCCGATTTTGGCTTTCGGGTTGTTCGCCACAAAGGTGCGGTGGCAGGCGAGGGGAATTTCAAAGCCGATGCCGAGGGCTGTGCCCGGCATGACGCAGGCGACGGGCTTGCCGCCTTTGTTTGTCTTCGGGTCCATGCCTGCGCGTTCGATTTTGCGCAGGACGGCGTGCATCCCCATGACGCCATCAAAGAGGCCTTTGGCTGGCTCGTCGCCTGCGTCGTCTTTCATCTTGGCGATCACGTTGAGGTCCATGCCGCCTGCGAAGCTGCCCGCTTTGCCAGAGGTGATGATGATGCCTTTGACGGCATCATCTGCGAGGGCATCATCAACCAGATCGGAGAGATCGGAAAAGCCCTGAATGCTCATCACATTCATCGACTTTCCAGCCGTGTCCCATGTGATGGTGGCGATGCCTTGGGCGTCTTTTGCGAGGGTGAAATCACTCATGATTGTGTCTCCTTTAACTCAGCGGTTGCCGCTGGAGAGCCGTTCTTTGGCTCGGGGTGTTTGATCAACTGCCAATGCGTGTTTGAGGTGGCTGCGCGCAGGCCTGCGCCTAGCCATTTTTCATCTCGTTGAATCAGTGTCATTTGGGTGAGGCAAGGCTCGATCACGGGGGTTGCACCGCTAAGGGCGTAGACCTCGTGAATGCCTTCGATACGGTTTGGATCTTCATGCGCGAAAATCGCTTCACGGCAGATCCTGTAGTAGGCTGTAACCCCATGCCTGGTGAGGTTGGCGCGAAGGCTTTTGAGGGAGGGCAGGTAGGACTCTCTCGTGGGGATATGCAAGGTCGCGTCATCTGTCTCGATAAAGCAGGGATAGTGGAGGTGATCCAGCACTGTGGAAAAATCCATATCCCATAAGGCTTGCCCGACGGCGTCGAGGTGAGCTTGATATATGTCTTTAGGGCACATCATCGGTTTGGCTTAGACCCGTTCGATGATTGTTGCGGCGCCCATGCCTGAGCCGATGCAGAGCGTGGCGAGGCCTGTCTCTTTATCGCTGCGCTCAAGCTCATCCAGCAGGGCGGAGAGGATCATTGCACCTGTCGCACCGAGCGGGTGGCCCATGGCGATGGAGCCGCCGTTGACGTTGACCTTGGCGTGATCGACATCAAACGCCTGCTCAAAGCGCATGACGACCGAGGCGAAAGCTTCGTTGACTTCAAAAAGGTCGATGTCGCCGATGCTCATGCCGCTTTCGCGCAGGATTTTCTCTGTCACGGGGACGGGGCCTGTGAGCATGATTGTCGGGTCTGTGCCGATCTTGGCGGTGGCGCGGATGCGCGCGCGCGGCTTGAGGCCCAGTTGCTCGCCGAGCTCTTTGTTGCCAATGAGGACAGCGGCTGCGCCATCAACGATGCCTGAGGAGTTGCCCGCGTGGTGAATGTGATTGATGCGCTCAAGCTCGGGGTATTTCAGCAATGCGATCTTGTCAAAGCCGGGCATGACCTCGCCCATTTGCTTGAACGAGGGGTTCAGCGCGCCGAGGCTTTGCATATCGGTTTCGGGGCGCATGAACTCGTCATAGGCCAGAATGGGCAGGCCGTTGACATCATAGACAGGCACGACGGAGCGGGAGAAATGGCCCGCGTCCCACGCGGCTTTGGCGCGCTTCTGGCTTTCGACGGCCATGGCGTCGGCTTGGTCGCGGGTGAAGCCATATCTGGTGGCGATGATGTCGGCGGAGATGCCTTGGGGGACAAAGTAGTTGTCAATCGCGATGGCGGGATCAACGGCGATTGCGCCACCGTCACTGCCCATGGGCACGCGGCTCATACACTCGACGCCGCCGGCGATATAACCGTTGCCCGCGCCGCCGCGGACCTGATTGGCGGCCAGATTGACGGCCTCAAGGCCTGAGGCGCAGAAGCGGTTGATCGAGAGGCCGGGGATGCTTTCATCCAGATCGGAGGCGAGAACGGCTGTGCGCGCAAGGCAGGCCCCTTGCTCGGCGACTTGCGTGACATTGCCCCAGATGACGTCTTCAACGGCGTGGCCGTCAAGACCATTGCGCTCTTTGAGGGCATTGAGCGCCACGGCGGAGAGACGCGCGGCGGAGACTTCGTGCAGGCTGCCGTCTTTGCGGCCCTTGCCACGGGGCGTGCGCACGGCGTCGTAGATATAGGCTTCGGTCATGGTGTGACTCCTGTCGTTCGCAAGAATTTAGGCGCGGTCAGCGGGGCTGCCGGGCATCAGATCATAGGGGTATTTGAACCCTTCGGTGTTTTCGATATTGGCGAGCCAGCGGTCGATATTGGGCCAGTCGGCGCGCACAAAGCCAAACGGCTCTGGATAAAAGAGATAGCCGCAGTTTGAGAGATCGGCGTTTGTCAGGCCTGAGCCGACGATATAGTCGCGGCCCTCAAGATGGGCCTCAAGCGTGGCATAGGCGCCCTTGAGACGGCCTTGCAGAAAGCCGATGACCTCTTGCGGGCGTTTGTCTTCGGGCAGGAAATTCATCAGAAAGCGCGTCACGCCCGCTTGGGATGACATCTTGTGATTGTCCCAGAGCACCCAGCGCAGGACCTCGTATTTATCCTCGGGAGCGCCGCCGAATTTGCCGCTTTTGTCGGTGATATATTGCTGGATCACGCCTGACTGGGTCAGGCGGATATCGCCGTCTTCCAGCACGGGGGCTTCGCCCATCACGTT
The DNA here is from genome assembly GCF_965657785.1 of Lentibacter sp. Lineage (GTDB taxonomy): Bacteria > Pseudomonadota > Alphaproteobacteria > Rhodobacterales > Rhodobacteraceae > Lentibacter. The sequence continues at coordinate 116,503 of NZ_CBFHPP010000006.1, read as the reverse complement.
TTTGTCGCGCCATTCGGGGGTGCGGGCGGCACCGCCGAAGAAGTCGACATAGACAGGCTCCCACGGCAGGCCAGACAGCTCAAGCGCGAGCGCGGCTTTGTAGGCGTTGCCGCTTTCGCCGAAGCAGTGAAGTTTGATTGTCATGGCGTGGTCCTTTTGGCTGGCGGAGCTGGGGGTTTTGCACCCCCAGACCCCCGCAGGATATTTTGAGCAAACAGAAAGGGCGTCAGAGGTTTCTGGAGATCAGCTCTTTCATGATTTCATTGGTGCCGCCGTAGATGCGCTGCACACGGGCGTCGGCCCACATTTCGGCGATGGCGTATTCCTGCATATAGCCATAGCCGCCGTGGAGCTGGACACATTCGTCCAGCACTTCGCCTTGGGTGTCGGTGAGCCAGTATTTGGCCATTGCGGCTTTTTCGACCGTTAGTTCGCCGCGCAGGTGTTCGGCCATGCACTCGTCCAGAAAGGCGCGGGCGACTGTGAGTTTGGTTTTGCATTCGGCGAGTTTGAAGCGGGTGTTCTGGAACTGCATGATCGGGCCGCCGAAGGCTTCGCGCTCGCGGCAGTATTCTATCGTGCGTTCGACGGCGCCCTGCATGGCGCCGACGGCGCCGCAGCCGATGATGAGGCGCTCTTGGGGGAGCTGTTTCATCATCTGATAAAAGCCTTGGCCTTCTTCGCCGCCGAGCAGGTTTTCGGGCGGGATTTCGACGTTGTCAAAGAACAGCTCGGAGGTGTCGGCGGCATGGCAGCCGACTTTGTCAAGGTTGCGCCCACGGGAGAAGCCTGTCGCGCCGTCGGCTTCAACGACAATGAGAGACGTGCCTTTGGAGCCTTCTTTGGGGTCTGTTTTGGCCGCAACAATTATGAGGTCGGCGTGTTGGCCATTGGTGATAAAGGTCTTGGAGCCGGTGAGGCGGTAGGCGTTGCCGTCTTTGATGGCGCGGGTTTTGATCCGCTGCACATCGGAGCCGCCGGACGGCTCTGTCATCGCTAGCGCGCCGACCATTTCGCCCGAGACCATCTTGGGCAGCCAGCGCTTTTTCTGCTCTTCAGAGCCATAGGCGAGGATGTAATGGGCAACGATGCCCGAGTGAATGCCATTGCCCCAGCTCGCCAGATTGGCGCGGGAGGCTTCGATCAGGATTGCGGCTTCGTGGCCGAAATCGCCGCCTGCGCCGCCGTATTCTTCGGGGATCGACGGGCAAAGGAGGCCGAGCGCGCCCGCCTCGTTCCATGTGGAGCGGTCCATCTCGCCTTGTTTGCGCCATGTGTCATACCGCGGCATCCATTCCTCGGTGATGAACTTCTGCGTCATATCGGCGATCATTTGGTGTTCTTCGGTCATCCATGCGGAAGCCATAGTCTTTCTCCTCCCCAGAAGATTTATCTTTTGCGCGCGTCCAGCTCCGAATTGAAGAGCCTGAGGCGCGCCGTCAGGTTTTCGTGGTTCATGACGCTTTCAAAGTTTTCAAACAGAAAACTCAGCGCCTCGCCCTCATCCAGCCCCGCGTCGGAGGCGAAGCGCTTGAGCCTGCGGTAGCCGTCTTCCGTCATTGCGGCGGGAAAACGGCGGGTCAGGCGGAAGCGTTTTGGCATTGGGCAAAGCTCCTTATTGGTAAAACGTCAGAACTGGTCTTCACTTAGAGCCATGACTGTTTCGGCTCCGCTTTGAATACGAGTCAAATGCAGCGCGGTCGCAGGCAGGCGGCGTGCCATATAGTAGCGGCCTGTGGCGAGCTTCGTCTCGTAGAACGCTGCGTCAGCGGGAGATGACGCGAGGGCATCAAGGCTGGCGCGGGCCATACGCGCCCACATCAGGCCCAAGCAGACGTGACCCATCATGTGCATGAAGTCTGTCGAGCCAGCCAGCGCGGCGTTGGGGCTTTTCATGCCGTTTTGCATGAAAAACATCCCTGCGGCCTGAAGATCTTTGGAGGCGCTTTTGAGCGGCTCGACGAAGGCTTCCATGCCTGCGACATCTTTCTGGTCGGCGCAGAAGTTTTTGACCATGTCAAAGAAGGCCATCACGTGCTTGCCACCGTCCTGAGCGAGCTTGCGGCCCACCAGATCAAGCGCCTGAACGCCGTTGGCACCCTCATAGATCATGGCAATGCGCGCATCGCGGGTGAACTGGGACATTCCCCATTCTTCGATATAGCCGTGGCCGCCGTAAACCTGCTGGGCCTGCACGGTCATGTCATAGCCGACATCGGTGAGGAAGCCTTTGATGACGGGGGTCATCAGCGAGATCAGGCCGTCGGCGTCTGTGTCGCCCGCGCGGTGGGCGGCATCAATGAGCGAGGACCCCCAAAGGATAAAGGCGCGGGCGCCTTCCACGAAGCTTTTCTGATCCATCAGCATACGGCGCACATCGGGGTGGACGATCAGAGGGTCGGCGGGGCCATCGGGGTTTTTCACGCCTGTGACATCGCGGCCTTGGAGGCGGTCTTTGGCATAGATAACAGCGTTCTGATAGGCGGCTTCGGCTTGCGCCAACCCCTGCATCCCGACGCCGATGCGGGCTTCGTTCATCATGGTGAACATGGCGCGCATTCCTTTGTGCTCGGTTCCGAGCAAGTAGCCTGTGGCTGCGTCATAGTTCATCACGCAGGTCGCGTTGCCGTGAATGCCCATTTTCTCCTCAAGAGCGCCACAGCTCACCCCGTTGCGCGCGCCAAGGGAGCCGTCTTCGTTGACCATGAATTTGGGCACGATAAAGAGCGATACGCCTTTGATCCCGTCGGGGCCGCCCGGGATTTTGGCGAGAACCAAATGGATAATGTTGTCGGCCATCTCGTGTTCGCCTGAGGAGATGAAGATCTTCTGGCCCGAGAGCTTGAAGCTGCCATCGTCTTGCGGCTCGGCTTTGGTGCGCATGAGGCCAAGGTCTGTGCCGCAGTGCGGCTCGGTCAGGTTCATTGTGCCTGTCCATTCGCAGCTGACCATTTTGGGCAGGAAAGTCTCTTTTTGGGCGTCTGTGCCGTGGGCCAGAATGGCGGAGGCGGCACCATGGGTCAGGCCTTGATACATTGTGAAGGCTTGGTTTGCGGCGGAAAACAACTCGCCAACAGCTGTGCCGAGCAAATAGGGCATATTCTGGCCGCCGTAGGCTTCGGGCATATCAAGGCCCGTCCAGCCGCCTGCGCGGACCTGATCAAACGCGTCTTTGAAGCCTGTGGGCACACGCACAACGCCGTTTTCCAGCGCGCAGCCTTCTGTGTCACCAACCGCATTTAGCGGCGCGAGGACATCCGAGCAGAGCTTGCCAGCTTCCTCCAGCACGGCGGCTGTGAAGTCTGGCTCAAGCTCGCTGTAGCCCGCGATATCGGAGGCGCTGGCTTTGAGAACCTCATGCAAGACGAATTGAAGGTCTTTGACGGGGGCTGTGTAACTGGGCATCTGGTGTCTCCGTGACGTCTGAAATCTGGTCTGGCGGGTTTATTCGGCGGCGTTTTTGCCTTCGCTCATATTGGCGAGGGTCTTTGCGACCTCTGCGATCTGCTCGGACAGATCGGATATGGCGGCGGTCAGCTCGTCGCGCTGGCGTTCCATATCGGCAAGACGCTCTTGAGCGATGGCGAAGGTTCGGGCGAGCTGGGTCTGCTGCTGGTCGCCCATGTTGTAAAGCTCAAGCAGCTGGCGGATTTCTTCGAGCGAGAAGCCGAAGCGTTTGCCGCGCAGAATCAGCGTCAGGCGGGCGCGGTCGCGGCGGGTAAACAGCCGCTTCTGGCCTTCCCTGTGCGGCGCGAGAAGCTCTTTTGCCTCATAAAAGCGCAGGGTGCGGGGCGTCACCTCATAGGCGTCGCACATCTCGCGGATTGTCATCAGTCGGTCTGTATCGGGCATAACAACATCTCGTTTGGGAACGGGTGATGTCTAGATGCAAAGCGGAGGTGAGTCGTTCAAGGGGAACTTTACGTTGACGTAAAGAATACGTTACGTCACTTCTTGCTGGCCAGTGTTTCCAGTGTTTCCCGGCGGTTTTCCGTGAGTTCTTCTATGGCTGTGTTCAGGTCGCGGCGCTGTTGTTCCAGCTCGACAAGTTTGCCATCGGCCATGTCGATCCAATGTTGGAGCTGGGCTTTGGTGCCGTGCTCTTCATAGACAAGCAGGAACTGGCGGATGTCTTCCAGAGGGAAGCCCCAGCGGCGGCCACGCATGATCAGCGTCATGCGCGCGACTTCGCGTGCGGAGTAAAACCGGGCACGGCCGTCGCGCTCGGGCTGGAGCAATTCTATATATTCATAGTAGCGCAACGTGCGCGGGGTTACATCGAATCTGGCGCACATATCTTTGAAATTGAGCCGAGTGTCCGTCATGCCGTGTCTCCTCGGGCGGACCCTAGGGCGGCTTGCCAAAAGACACAAGGCACACAATCGCCCTGTTACGGCTTGCGAAGGCGGCATGGCTCTGGAAGTATGCCGCCAAAGGAGGCCATGTGCCCAATGGACAAAGCCAAAATTGCCAAGCAGTTTATTTCCGCGATCCCGCACAGCCGCGCGCTGGGCATGGCGCTGACCGATATCGGAGACGGTTACGCACGCATTGAAATGCCCTATTCGGAGGCGCTTGTGGGCGACCCCGAGACGGGAGTGATTCATGGTGGGGCGGTGTCGGCGCTGATGGACACCTGTTGTGGTGCGGCGGCCATGAGCCATCCGAGCAGCCCTGCCGGCACGGCGACGATTGATTTGCGCATTGATTATATGCGCCCCGCGACGCCCGGCCAGACCATCGCCACGGAGGCGCATTGCTATCATATCACCCGCTCGGTGGCCTTTGTCCGCGCCACGGCGACAGACGACGACAAAGACAACCCGGTGGCCACGGCCACGGGCGCCTTTACGGTGGAGCGCTGAGCATGGCTTACAAACGCCCCGAGCCTGTGCAGGTTATCAAGCAACGCCGCGACGCGGCCCTGAGCGCCTTGGTGCATGGTGTGCCTTACATCACCTTTATGGGAATCGAGTTTGACCGCAGGGGAGACGAGCTGACCGCTGTTCTGCCCTATGACGACAAGCTGATTGGCAACCCAATGTTGCCAGCGCTGCATGGCGGGGCGATCTCTGGGTTTATGGAAGTGGCGGCCGTGATCGGGCTTGGCTGGTCTGTGCTTTGGGACGAGATCGAGCGCGGCGAGATGGACGCCGAGGAGGTTGTCAAAGGCCAGCTGCCACGGCTGCCCAAGACCATCGATTTTACCATCGACTATCTGCGCACGGGCCTGCCGCGCGACGCCTATGCGCGGGCCAAGGTCAACCGCTCAGGACGGCGCTATGCCAGCGTTCATGTCGAGGCGTGGCAAGACAATCGCAACCGCATTTTTGCCCAGGGCACGGGGCATTTTCTGATGCCTCCGCGGCGGGATGAGTGAGGCGATAGGCGACAGGGAGATCACCCACCGGCGGGTGCTCAAGATCGCCGTTCCGATTGTGTTGGCCAATATCACTGTGCCCATTCTGGGTGTGGTGGATACGGCTGTGATCGGGCAGATGGGACTTGCCGCGCCGATCGGGGCGGTGGGCATCGGGGCGATTATCCTCTCGGCTTTTTACTGGATCTTCGGCTTTTTGCGCATGGGCACAACAGGGCTGACGGCCAATGCGCTGGGCGCGGGGCGCGCGGGCGAGGTTTCGGCTATGCTGAGCCGGGCCTTGCTGGTCGGGGTTGCGGGGGGTGTGTTTATCATAGGTTGCCAAGTGCCTTTGTTTGCCATTGCCTTCTGGGCTTCGCCCGCGAGCGCTGAGGTGGAAGCTCTGGCGCGAGATTATATGTCGATCCGTGTCTGGTCAGCGCCTGCTATGATTGCGCTTTACGGGATCACGGGCTGGCTTATTGCGCGCGAGCGCACCACATCTGTCTTGCTGCTGCAACTCTGGATGAACGGGCTGAATATTGCCCTTGATTTGTGGTTTGTGATGGGGCTTGGCTGGGGTGTTGAGGGCGTTGCGCTGGCCACCTTTATGGCCGAGTGGAGCGGGCTGGCGCTGGGGCTTTGGCTCTGTCGTGATGTTCTGGACAACCCTGCGTGGCGTGACCGTGCGCGGATCTTGGATGCGGAGACGCTGCTGCGCTTTGCCTCGGTGAACGGGGATATTCTGCTGCGCTCGCTGATGCTTCAGGCCATCTTCGTGTCGTTTCTGTTCTTCGGGTCGGGTCTTGGCGATGTGACGCTGGCGGCCAATCAGGTCTTGATGCAGTTCCTCACCGTCTCGGCCTTTGCGCTTGACGGGTTTGCCTTTGCGGCGGAAGCGCTTGTGGGCCATGCGACGGGCGCGAAGGCGCGGGCCATGCTCAGGCGCGGCGCAATCCTGACGAGCCTTTGGGCCTTTGGAGCGGTGTGTCTGCTGGTCGGCGGGTTTGCTTTTTTCAGTGGCGCGATGATCGACATGATGGCGACCAATGAGGCGGTCCGCGAGACGGCGCGGGTGTTCGTGCCTTATCTGGTTGTTGCGCCCATCCTCGGGGTCTTCAGTTTTATGCTTGATGGCATTTTTATCGGTGCGACGCGCACGAAAGATATGCGCAATATGATGGCGGTGAGCCTTGCGATCTATCTGGCTGCGGTGGCGCTTTTGCTGCCTGCTATTGGCAACCATGGGCTTTGGGCGGCGATGTTGATCAGCTTTGTGGCGCGCGGTGTGACGCTTGGGCTGCGCTACCCTGCGCTGGAGCGCAGCGTGGGGGGCTGAGCCTCAGAGCAGGCCGAGCACGGCCTCGGGCGGGCGGCCTATCGCGGCTTTCGCCCCCGCAAACACCATCGGGCGCTCGATGAGCTTGGGAACGCGGGCCATGGCGGCGAAGAGGGCGTCCTCGGAGCTGTCTTGGCTAAGGCCCTCGGCTTTGAACTCGGGCTCGCCTGTGCGCATCATCTCGATTGGCTTCAGGCCAAGCGCTTTGGCGGCGGCGCGCAGCTCGGCCTCGCTTGGGGCGTCCGTGAGGTAAAGGCGCACTTCGGGCGCGTGCGCTTCGATCAGCGCCAGCGTCTGGCGCGATTTTGAGCACCGCGGGTTGTGCCAGATGATCAGAGCCATGCGTCACGCCCTGTGCCGACGGCCTCGGCCACATTGGCAAAACCGTCTTTTTCAAGCAGCGCATCAAGGCCATGGGCGATCTCGCCGGCGAGGCTGAGGCCGTGATAGACGAGAGCGGAGTAAAGCTGCACCGCAGAGGCCCCTGCGCGAATTTTGGCATAGGCCTGCTCGGCCGTGGCGATGCCGCCGACACCGACGAGGGGGAGCTTGCCCTCGGTGGCTTTGGAGAGCTTTGCCAACACCTGCGTGGAGCGCTCAAAAAGCGGCGCGCCGGAGAGGCCGCCTGCCTCGGATTTGGCGGCGTTTTGCAGGCCCTCGCGTGACAGGGTTGTGTTGGTCGCGATGATGGCGCTGAGGCCTTGGGCGCGGGCGACATCAGCGATTTCGCTGATTTCCATATCGCTCAGGTCGGGCGCGATTTTGAGAAACACAGGCAGCGGCGTCTTGAGCCAGCTGTTGGCCTCCATGACCCCCGCGAGCAGGGCCGAAAGCGCTTCGGCGCCTTGCAGATCGCGCAGCTTTTCTGTGTTGGGAGAGGAGACATTGACGGTGGCAAAGTCAAGATGCGCGCCGCAATAGCCGAGCACGCGGGCGAAGTCCTCTGCGCGGTTTTCGCTGTCTTTGTTGGCGCCAAGGTTGAGGCCGATGATGGCGTCTTTCGGGCGCTGCGCCAGCCGTGCGTTGGCGGCGTCCATGCCTTGGTTGTTAAAGCCGAAACGGTTGATCACGGCCTTGTCCTCCGGCAGGCGGAAGAGCCGCGGCTTGGGGTTGCCTGCTTGGGCGCGGGGGGTCACGGCGCCAACCTCTAGAAAGCCGAAGCCTGCGCGCGACAGCGGGCCAAGCACCTCGGCGTTTTTGTCAAAGCCAGCGGCGAGGCCGACAGGATTGGGCAGGCTGAGGCCCGCCAGTGTGGTGGCGAGGCGCGGCGAGGTGACGGGGCCTGAGAGCGGCACAAGGCCGAGCTTGAGCGCGGATAGGGCGAGGCCGTGAGCGCGCTCGGGGTCAAAAGCGTGCATGGCTTTGAGGGCAAGCGCTTCGAGCTTAGTCATCGGCCAGCGCCTCTTTCGGGAAGACATGAACACCATCAACAAGCGGCAACGGCCAATACGCGACGACATCCGATAGCTTCAGGTTGCGGTAAAGATGCGGAAAAAGATCATCGCCGCGCGAGACTTCCCATTCGAGCGCGTCATCGACGGCGTCAGACTCAACCGCCAGCAAGACAAGACCCTCTTCGCCGGCAAAATGCTTGGCGGCGGTCTCTTGAGCCTGTGTGGGCGTGGAAAAATGCACATAGCCATCGGCTATATCAATCGGCGCGCCTTGGCTTTCGCCGTTTGCGCGCAGGGCCGCCCATTCGGGGGCGCGGAATATCTTGAGGATCAGCATAAATGCCAAATGCCTGCTCTCTTCTGGAGCGTCAAGCCTTGCCGGAACAGGGCACACAGGATTTATTCAATGGCTGCCCTGTCCAGAGACGCGCAAAGCCTCTGGCTCTTTTTCTTTCTAAAAATATCCCGGGGTGAGGGGCAGAGCCCCTCATGGTCGGATTTGCGAAGCAAATTCGATCTTTCTGCCCTCGGGCCAGCGCCCCGCTGACGAGAGGCACGGCGTCACTCTGTGCTGAGGAGCACCACTTCGACACGCCTGTTGGCCTCACGCCCCTCTGGCGTGAGATTGCTCAGGACGGGGGCGAGATATCCCATGCCTTCCGCTTCCATCTGTGCGCTGGGGATGCCATGGGCCGTGGCGAGGCGCTGCATGACCGATGTGGCGCGGCGCTTGGAGAGGGCGATATTGCCCGAGAGCGCGCCAACCGTATCGGTATGGCCGACAAGAGCGACTTTACGGCTCGGGTTGGCGCGCAGATAGGTGGCGAGAGCCTCGAGGCTGGCAAATGCACCTTGGCCAAGGTCGGCTGAGCCGGTTTCAAACGCGAGATCCGACAGAATAGCGTGGCCCTGAGTTTCGAGCTGGGTGCCGATGGGGCTTTCGGGCGGGCGCAATGAGGTGACCGCGTCCACAACCAGCGCTTCGCCGCGTTCTGTGGGCAGAGGGCTTGCGCCTGTGGGGGTGATCTGGATGATCTGGACATAGCCTGCGGTGCTGTCGCGGCTCACAAGGAGGGTGATATACTCAGAGGCTGTGCCGCCGTCTGGCAGACGCCGTGTGGTGAGAAAGATATAGTCAAACAGGTCTACAAACATATCGGGCGCAGGCAAGACATCGGTTGAGAAGCGAAAGTCGAACCCGCCACAGAACCTGTCCTGGCATTTGAACAGCGGCTCAAACCCTGCGGCCTCCAAGCTCTCTTCAATGGGCGTCAGGATTTGTTGGGGTGTGATGCCTTGCTGGGGGATGCGGTAGGCTTGCTTTGTAATGCGCCCCTGCACGTCGAACACGGGCAGAAGCCCCGCAGAATAGGGCGCGACGGGGGCAGAATAGCTTGCGGCGCTTTTCACAACTTCTCGGGTCAGGCGCGCATTGGAGGGCAGCGCCAGCGCTTCGGCGAGAAGCGGCGCAGCCGTCAGGTATAGGAGCGCCAGTGCGGCGCAGAAAACACTAGCGCGATTGCGCGTGATACTCATCATTCGGGCGCATATCTGTGGCGGAGGCCACGCGGTTGGTCATGTTGTAAAAGCCTGCGACATTGGCAATGTCCCAGATGTCGCGGTCCGAGAAGCCTTCGGCGCGCAGGGTCTCGCGGTCGGCTTCAACGATTGTGTGGCTGGCGACAGTGATTTTCTCCGCAAAGCCGAGCATCGCGGTTTGGCGTGCGTCCAGACCGGCGGAACGCCAGTTCATCACCAGCATTTCGCCAAGCATCGGATCTCCCGAAAGCTGGCGCACGGCTTGGCCGTGGGCTGTGAGGCAGTAAAAGCATTTGTTGATCGAGGAGACGGCCACGGCGATCATCTCGCGCTCAAGCTTGCTGAGGCCGCTTTGGGCGAGCATCAGGTCATTGTAGAGCGCTGTGAAGGCGTTGAGCTTGTCGATGTCAAAGGCATAGGCTTGCAGCACGTTGGGCACGAGGCCGAGCTTGTCTTGACAGATATCAAAGTATTTCTGCGTCTCTGCGGGGAGCGGATTGACCATGGGCAGGTCAAGTGCAGTCGGTTGTTTATGGCTCATGTCAGCCCTCTTTCTTCAAGCGGTAGTGATACTGTCCCACAGATGTCATGCCGAGGGAAGTGTAGAGCGCGTTGCCGGCCTGATTGGCTTGGGTGACCACAAGCGAGATATGGCTCGCGCCGTTGCGCGCGGCCCAATGGGCCAGCTCGTACATGGCGTATTTGCCCATGTTTTGCTGGCGCTGGTGGGGCAAGACCTCAAGCGCGTGGACCATGGCGACACCGTCATGAATGGCACAGAAGGCGGCGGCGGCGGGGTGGTCATTGAGCCGTCCGATGAGGCCTGTTTTGGGGCCTTGGGCGCGGTGCATCACATCAACGCGGCCCTCGGTGATGCCGCCTTTGGCCCAGATGTCGAGCATGATGGCCAGTGGTTCCCACGCCAGCAAAGCGCAGATGCGCGGCGGGTGTTTTTCGGCAAAGAGTGATACGGGGGCGACATAAGCTGTGACGGGGTCATGCACCTCATAGCCCTGCGTGGCGAGGAGGGCATCGAGCGCCGCGTCGCCTTCGCGGATCATGAAGAGATTGGGCTGGCCCATCGTCTTCATCTGCGCTTCGGCTGTGGCAATGTCGTCGGTTGTGGTAGGGCCACGGGCGGTTGTGGCGCTGACGCGCTGGCCCCCGCCTGCGCCACGCCGAAAGAGCCATGGGCCTGTCTGCATATACTCGGCGGCGGGCCATGTGCCATCGACCACATCATAGATTTGCTGGATGCTGGGGAGGCTCATGCGGGGAATATCTCAGCCAGTTCGCACATGGCTTCGTCAAGCAGAGGGCCATCGGCGCTGCGCATAACGATATTGGAACCATAAACGCCGTTGTCCTGAAACGGGTAGGAGCCGATTGACAGCGTAGGATAGCGCGCAGCCAGATCAGCCAAGGGGCCAGCGATATCGCCTTCGCCACGGTTGATGCGCAGGGTCTGGCTTAGCAGCGGCGCGCCGCCTGTGAGGGTCGGCAGGACTGTGGCAAGCATAGCTTGGAAAACGGAGGGGACGCCTGCCATGACGTGCACATTGCCCAGAGTGAAACCAGGCGCGATGGAGACGGGGTTGTCTATCAGGGTCGCACCATCAGGGATACGGGCCATGCGCATCCGCGCGGCGTTGAACTCTCGGCCTGTCTCTTCATAAAAGGCGGCGAGCAGCGCGCGGGCATCATCACGCACATCAATATGCGCGCCAAAGGCTTCTGCGATACAATCGGCGGTGATATCGTCATGGGTTGGGCCAATGCCGCCTGATGTGAAGACTGTGTCATAGGCCGCCGAGAGCGCCTGAACCGCCGCCACAATCGCTGGGGCGTCGTCTGACACAACACGGACCTCTGAAAGCGTGATACCTGCTTTGGTCAACTCGCCTGCGAGGTGGTGCATATTGGCGTCGCGGGTGCGGCCTGAGAGGATCTCGTCGCCGATGACGAGCATTGCGGCTGTTGGGTTCTTCATGCGGTGTTCCTTGAAGCTCTGTTGGCTTGGGTATAGGCCGTAAGCCATGCGCTTTCAAACCCCACTTGAACCTGCGACACTCTTGCGCCGCTACAAACGCTTTCTGGCCGATATCCGTTTTGCGGACGGGCGCGAGGCGGTGGCGCATTGTGCAAACCCCGGCTCGATGATGGGGCTTGCCGAGGCGGGGGCGCGCATCTGGGTTGAGCCCAATGACGACCCCAAGAAGAAGCTTAAATATGGCTGGCGGCTTGTGGAGCATGGTGGCGGGCATTTTTCGGGGGTGGATACCTCTGTGGCGAACCGCGTGGTCAAGGCGGCACTTGAGGCGCGCGCTATAGCGGGGCTTGAGTATGATGTGGTGCGCCCTGAAGTGAAATATGGCGAAAAGAGCCGTGTCGACTTTTTGCTGCAAGGCGGCGCGCGTGATCTTTATCTTGAGGTGAAATCGGTCACGCTGATGCGGCAGGCGGGGCTTGCCGAGTTTCCTGATTCTGTCACGGCGCGGGGACTGAAGCATTTGCAGGAGCTTGCCGCCATGGTCACGCAGGGGCACAGGGCGCTTCTGTTTTTTCTGGTGCAGCGCACGGATGCACAATCGGTGAGTGTGGCGGGCGACATTGACGCGGCCTATGCGGCGGGGCTGCGCGCGGCTATGGCGGCGGGGGTTGAGATTATGGCTTATGATTGCCGGATTGATGTGCAGGGCATCACCCTTGGCAAGGCCTTGCCTTTGCAGCTCTGATCAGGCGGCGTGCGCTGCTTTTCGCATGGGGTGGCCCTTGGGGCTGATCCGATTTATGTAGGGCGAAAGGGACCAAACAAAGATGAGGCCAGCGCCGTGGGTGAAAAGCATAACGGACCAGTGACGAGAGACGGTATCCGCATTCATAGCGAGGCCGATTTTGCAGGGATGCGCGCGGCGGGGCGGCTTGCGGCAGATATTCTGGACCGCATTGGCGCGCACGTTTTTGTGGGGCAGAGCACTGCCGAGATTGACCGTATTGTAGAAGAGATGGTGAATGCGGCGGGGGCGACCTCGGCCACAATCGGCTATAAGGGCTATGAGCACGCGAGCTGTATTTCGATCAACCATGTGGTCTGTCACGGCATTCCCTCGGACAAAAAGCTCAAGGATGGCGACATTCTCAACATTGATGTGACGGTCATTGTGGACGGTTGGTTTGGTGATACCAGCCGTATGTTCGTCGCGGGCAAGCTTGGCCGCAAGGCGGAGCGGCTGATCGAGATTACCCATGAGGCGCTGTTTAAGGGGATTGAGGCTGTGAAGCCTGGCAATACTTTTGGCGATATCGGCTATGCGATCCAGAGCTTTGTCGAGGCGCAGCGGATGTCTGTTGTGCGCGACTTCTGCGGCCACGGGCTTGGCACAGTTTTCCATGCGCCTCCGAATGTTCTGCACTACGGGCGCGAAGGCACGGGGCCTGTCTTGGAAGAGGGGATGTTCTTTACCATCGAGCCGATGGTGAACCTCGGGCGGCCTGAGACCAAAGTTCTGGCCGACGATTGGACGGCTGTAACGCGGGACAAATCTTTGAGTGCGCAGTTTGAGCACTCGATTGGTGTGACGGCGACGGGCTATGAGATCTTTACGCTCTCGCCTGCGGGGCGGTTTCATCCGACCTATGGCTAGACCCTATGACTCGGCTGGCGCGCGCAGAAGCGTGATCACTGTGCTGCCGTATTTGCGCTGATCTTCTAGCGTGAAGCCTTTGGGCGCATACATGGGCGTGTTTTCTTCCCAGACGATCAAGGCCCCATCCGCCAGCCAGCCTTGGGCAAGGGCTGAGGCGAGGGCCTGCTCGCCCAAGGCCTTGCCATAAGGCGGATCAAGAAAAACCAGATCACAGGGGGCTTTGGCGGGAGGCAGGCTTGTGGCGTCACTTTTGAGCAGGGTCGCGTCTTGGGTGCGGCGGGCTTTGGTCAGGTTTTCAAGGATGAGCTTCTGGCCTGTGCGGCCGTTTTCCACATAGCTCACATGGTGCGCGCCACGGCTGAGCGCTTCAAGGCCGAGCGCGCCTGTGCCTGCGAAGAGATCGAGCACACGCGCGCCAGCGGGCTGGCCGTAATGGGCGAGAATATTGAACAGGCTCTCGCGGACGCGATCAGACGTCGGGCGCAGGTGGGCTGTGGTGTCACCTTGGCCGACCTCGGCCAATATGAGGCCGCGATGTTGCCCTGCGATAATTCTCACGCGGTCATCAGCGATTTGAGCTCGGTGGCGGGGTCTTCGACCACCTCTGGCGCGGGGGATTTGCCAGCCTCGATGAGGCGTTTGCCGATCATATAGGCACGCGGATCATTGGCGGCATCAACGGCGAGGAGCGCCTCGCCTGCGTAATACCAGAACGAGACGGCGCCGTCTTTGTCGCCCTTGCGGGTGATCACGCGGTCATAGCCAGTATTGAGGCCAGCGATCTGGAGTTTGACATCGTATTGATCGGACCAGAACCAAGGCTTGGCGGTGTAGTCGACGCCCTTGCCGAGCATATTTTGGGCGACCACTTCGGCCTGATCAATGGCGTTGGGCACAGACTCAAGGCGGATGCGTCCGTCGCGATAGGGGAAAGAGGCACAGTCGCCTGCGGCCCAGATATGGGCATCAGAGGTGCGCCCGTGGGCGTCTGTCATGATGCCGTTGTCCAGCGTCAGGCCCGCCGATTCAGCCAGAGCTGTGGCGGGGGCAATACCGACGCCGACGAGGGCGAAGTCGATCTCAAGGGTGGTGCCGTCAGACAGCTCGGCGCCTGTGACGCGGCTGTCGCCGATGAGGCGGGTGAGGCCTGTGCCCTCAAGAATATTGACGCCATGGGCGGTATGGAGCGCGCGAAAGTAATCGGAGGTCTGGGGCGAGGCGACGCGCTGAAGGATGCGGTCGGCCATCTCTACGAGCGTGACTTTGAGGCCTTTTTTAGCGGCCACGGCTGCGGCCTCAAGGCCGATATAGCCCCCGCCTATAATGAGCACGTGTTTGCCCTCGCCAAATTCGGGCTCCATTGCATCGACATCAGGCAGACCGCGCACCACATAGACGCCCTCAAGCGCGCCGCCAATGGCGGCGGGCAGACGGCGGGGGGTTGAGCCTGTTGTGAGGGCGAGCTGGTCATAGGCCAATGTCTCGCCGTCGACTGTCAGTGTTTTGGCGGCGGGGTCAATTGCGCTGACCTCTGCACCGAGGCGCAGAGTGATATTCTGGTCTGCATAGAAGCTTTCGGGGCGCAGGTAGAGCCGCTCAAGCTCCATTTCGCCCAAGAGATAGGCTTTGGACAGCGGCGGGCGCTGGTAAGGCGGCGCTGTTTCTTCGCCAATCAGAGTGATCTGCCCCTCAAAGCCTTCATTTCGCAGCTTGGCGACAAGGGAGGCTCCTGCCTGACCTGCACCGACGACGATAATATGAGACATCAGAATGATCCTTCTGCTGGTTCTGAGCGTAAAGACGCTTATATGCATGGATGATCTAAACGCAAACAGGGAGACGCGACAAAAATGACGATTTCAGTTGGAGATAAGCTGCCAGAGGTGGCTGTTATGACGCTTGGCGCGGATGGGCCTGCGCCTGTGGAGCTAGGCGAGAAACTTAAGGGGCGCAAGGTTGTGATCTTTGCGGTGCCTGGTGCCTATACGCCGACGTGCCATTCGGCGCATATGCCAAGCTTTCTGCGCCAGAAAGAGGCGCTGGCGGCCAAGGGTGTGGAGGAGATCATCTGTCTGTCCGTCAATGACCCGTGGGTTATGAACGCGTGGGGCGAGGCCACAGGCGCGCTCGGCGAAGGCATCACCGTTCTGGCGGACGCATCAGGCGCCTTTACCAAGGCGATTAGTATGGACTTTGATGCGCCCCCCGTTGGCTTTGTGAGCCGCTCACGGCGCTATGCTTTGATGGCAGAAGACGGTGTTGTGAAGGTGCTTCATGCAGAAGACAGCCCAGGAACTTGCGAGATTTCTGGCGGTGAAGCGATGGTTGCGGCGCTCTGAGGGCGAAATATTGTGAGACGGATTGGCCCTCCATAATCTGGGGGGCCATTTTTATTTGCTTTTACATGGCCCTGAGACGCATTAGGCAGGCTTATTCACAGTGTTCAGGGGGCGAACATGGCGCAAAAAGCGACGATCTATAAAGTTGACCTATCCGTGTCGGACATGGACCGTCACTATTACGAGACCCATAAGCTGACCGTTGCCAAGCACCCATCAGAGACAGACGAGCGCCTTATGGTGCGCTTGCTTGCCTTTGCCTTAAATGCCCATGAGCAGCTTGAAATGACCAAGGGGCTATCGACGGACGACGAGCCAGATATTTGGCAAAAGAGCCTTGGCGGCGAGCTTGAGCTTTGGGTCGCGCTGGGGCTGCCGAGCGAGAAGCTAGTGCGCCAGTCTTGTGGCAAGGCGGGCAAAGTGGCTGTCTATAGCTATGGCGGCAGGACCGCCGAGATGTGGTGGGACAAGCTCAAAGGCAGCACCACGCGGTTTGACAACCTTCAGGTGACGAACCTTTCGGAAGACAGCACCCGCGCGCTCGCTGGCTTGGCAAGCCGTGCAATGAAACTTCAGGTCAATATTCAGGACGGTGAAGTCATGGTCAGCGCTGACGCGGGGATGGTCTATGTGACGCCTGTTGAGTGGAAAAGCGCTTTGGGTTGAGGGACGGGGTGGCCTGCCCGCACGCCCCTTCTTTACAAACTGTCCATTTTGCGGGCGAGCTTTGCGTCGAGTGAGCTGAGGCCGCCTGCGTCGTGGGTTGTGAGGGTGACGGTGACGCGGTTGTAAACATTGCTCCATTCTGGGTGATGGTTCCACTTTTCGGCCCAGAGGGCGGCCTGTGTCATCCAGCCGAAGGCCTCTGTGAAGTCTTTGAATGTGTATGTTTTTGTGATGGCGTCGCGGGTTTCGTCCTGCGCCCAGCCGTTTTCTATGAGCGGCGCGAGGAGTTGTTCGCGGGCGGTGTCGCTGAGAATTTCGATCAATCTTGTTCCTCCCTTTTGTCGGATTTGAACGGGCCATAGCCTGTCAGGATTTCGATTTCTTCGCCAATCGCGCGGCGCTCTGAGACCAGATATTGCGCGACTGCATTTGAGAAGCCCTCGTCGGCAAGCCAGTGCAGCGAATGGCAGGTTGTGGGCAGGTAGCCGCGCGCCAGCTTGTGTTCGCCTTGCGCGCCCGCCTCGACGCGGGGCAGGCCCAGCTCTATGGCCGCCTCGATGGCTTGATAGTAGCACAGCTCAAAATGCAGGCAGCGGTGATCTTCCACGCAGCCCCAGTAGCGGCCAAAAAGCGCCTGCTCGCCAATGAAATTGAGCGCGCCTGCGATGGGCACGCCGTCACGCTCTGCCAAGATCAGGATCATGTCGTCGCGCAGGGTCTCTTGAGCGATGTCAAAGAAGGCGCGGGTCAGGTAGGGCGTGCCCCATTTGCGGCGGCCTGTGTCTTGGTAGAACTGCCAGAAAGCGTCCCAATGTTCGGGTTTGATCTGATCGCCTGTGAGGCGTCGGATGGTTCCGCCAAAGGCTTGCGCCTCGGCGCGCTCGCGGCGGATGTTCTTACGCTTGCGCGCGGTGAGGGATGTGAGGAAGTCCTCAAAACGGGCAAAATCACGATTTTCCCAGTGAAACTGCTGGGTGGTGCGGCGCAGAAGCCCCATGGCCTCGCCTGCTATGGCTTCATCTTCGGTGCAAAAGGTCACGTGCAGCGAACTGACGCCTTGCTCTGTGGAGACTTGGATCGCGCCTTGGAGGAGGGCGGGCATGGCGACGGCTTCAAAGCCTGCGCGGGCGAGAAAGCGGGGACCAGTGGCAGGCGTGAAGGGCACGGCGATCTGGAATTTTGGGTAATACTGCCCGCCGGCGCGCGTGAAGGCGTCGGCCCAGTTGAAATCAAAGATGTATTCGCCTTGGGAGTGTGACTTGCCGTAGAGCGGGGCACAGCCGATGATCTGGCCGTTTTGATGCAGGGTGAGATAGAGCGGCTGCCAGCCTGTGCCTGGCCCGACAGAGCAGCTGTCTTCCAGCGCGAGCAGAAAGCGATGGGTTGTGAACGGGTCGCGGGGGCGCGCTGCGAGGGCATGGGCGCAGGCGTCCCAATCGGCTTGCGGGATGTCGCGCAAGCTGGGATTGAGCCTGATCTCGATTTGCGCGTCGCTGTCCATCTTGGCCTCAATATTGTTGCAGACAGGCGCGCTTTCAAGCGGGCAAGTAGCCTTCGAACGTGACGTTATCTGCGATGTGGCGGGCGTCTTCTTCTTCTCGAGGTGAGCGGATTGTCCAGCAGAGGATCGGCACGCCTCGCGCCTTGAGCGCGGCCACAGGGGCGCGCGCCAGATCACTGGCTTGATGGCTGATAAAGCTTGCGCCTGTATGGGAGAAATCGGGAATGGAGACAAGCTCGGCGAGGCGGGCCTTGGGAATGGTGGGCCAGTCTTGGGGCAGATAATCGCAGGTTGTGAGGCCGCGCGGGATATGGGGCGCGAGGCGGGCAAGCGCTGCGACAGAATGGGGATTGAACGACATCAGAGCGACATCGCCTGTGTAGCCTGCGAGGGCTTTGACCGTGGCCTCTTCAAGCGGGCCGACATTGGGGCCAAGGGCGCCGTCTTGATCCTTTAGCTCGATCAGGAGCGGTGCGCGTCCTGCGACATGGGCGAGCGTCTCGGCGAGGGTCGGGATGGCTTCGCTTCCGCCTGTGAGGGCGATCTGACCCAAAGCGGCGGCGGTGCGCTGCGCGAGCGGGCCGTTTTCGGCTGTGAGGCGTTCGAGCGAATAGTCGTGAAACACCATTGCCACGCCGTCTTGGGAGAGCTGCAAGTCAAGCTCGATTGCGTAGCCGCGCGCTATGGCGGCGTCAAAGGCAGCAAGGCTGTTCTCGGGGACACCATTTGGCAGGCTGTGCAGGCCCCGATGGGTGATCGGAGCCTGAAGGAAGGTTTGGGGCAAAGCGGGGTGCTGCATTATTTGATCTCGAAGATGCCTTCGATTTCCACGGCAACGCCGAGGGGGAGCGAGACGGCGGACACGGCGGAGCGCGCATGGCGGCCAATATCGCCGAGCGCTTCGACCATGAAGTCGGAGGCGCCATTGATCACTTTGGGCTGGTCTGTGTAGTCGGCTGTTGAGTTTACAAACCCCACGAGTTTGACGACCCGCACGAGGCGGTCAAGATCACCATCACAGGCGGCTTTGAGCTGGGCCAGAAGGCTGAGTGCACAGCTGCGCGCTGCTGCGACGCCGTCTTCTGTGGTCATGGTGTCGCCGAGTTTTCCAAGGATGAGGCCGTCCGGGCCGTTGGAAATCTGGCCCGAGACGTAGACTGTGTTGCCTGTCACGACGAAGGGCACATAGTTGGCTGCGGGCGCAGGGGCTGCGGGCAGGGTGATGCCCATATCGGTGAGGCGTTGTTCTAGTTTGCTGCTCATCTCGTGTCTCCTGAAATTGGCGAGTCGGGGAGAGGCTAGCGGGAAATGCGCCGCGCCGATACGGCAAAAGCGACCTGTCTTATTCGCGCAAGGCCTGCTTGAAATAATCCGAGAGGGGTTTGAGCAGATAGTCGATAGGGCTTTGCTCTGAGGTGAGGATAAAGGCTTCGGCGGGCATACCCGGAACGAGCGTGGCCCCGTCAGGGAGCTTGGCCAACTCGCCTGCATTGAGGGCGATTTCGGCGCGGTAATAGGATGTGCCGCGTGCCTCATCGACGAAAGCATCGGCGGAGAGCGTGACGACGTGGCCGTAAAGCTCGGGGGTGCGGCGCTGATCGAGGGCAGAGAAGCGCAAATTGACGCTTTGGCCGATATGGAGCCTGTCGATATGAATCACTGGAACTTCGGCGGCGATCACAAGCGGGCGGTCTTGCGGAACGATATAAAGGATCGGCTCGGCGGCGCGGATCACGGCGCGGGGCGTGTTGACTGCGAGACCATAGACCAGACCTGAGGTGGGGGCCTGAATAGAGAGGCCTGCGAGCTGGTCGGCGAGGCGCTGACGCCGCTCGCGCAACTCAAGCTCGCGCCCGCGCAGCTCGCCCAGTTGGCTGATGGCCTCTTCCCGCAGGGAGCTTGTCAGCTTCAGGCTTTCAATCTCAAGTTCCGTGGTGCGGCCCTCGACTTGGGCCTTGGTGGCGCGCAGCTCGCCGACCAGCCCCAAGAGGCGCGCTTCTTCACGGCGCAAAGCCAGCACACGTGAGGCTTGGGCAAGGCCGCGCGCAAGAAGGCTGTTTTGGGCCTCAAGCTCTTCGCCGATGAGGTCGATTTGCTGCCCGATGGCCTCTGTCTGGGCTTGGATGCCGTGGAGCTGATCAAGCATTTGATCGCGGCGCTTGGCGAGCTTTTCGCGCTCGTGGGTGATGCTTTCGGCGCGGGCCGTAAAGAGGCGGATTTGACCTGAAACCAGCTCGGCGATGTCGGGCGTTGTTTTGGCAAGGGTTGCGAGCTCTGGATCAAAGCTGAGGGTCGCGGCTGTGTCGCGCTCGGCCTCAAGGCGGGCACGGCGGGCCATCAGCTCAAACAGCTGGCTTTGCACAATGGCGTGCTCGGAGCCAAGTGAGGCGCTGTCAAGCTGGATCAAGGTCTGGCCCGCTGTGACGCTGTCGCCTTCTTTGACCCTGAGTTCGGCAATGACGCCGCCTTGGGGATGTTGAACGATCTGGCGGTTTTGCTCTACTTCGACACGGCCCTGCGCGACGATTGCGCCAGCAAGGGAACTGAAGACAGCCCAGCCGCCAAAGCCTGCCACAAGCAATATTAGGGCACACAGGCCGACACGCACGGGCATATGCGCAGGCCAAGCGCGTTTGACCTCGTGGCGCGGGTCCGGGCTGGCGGGGGTGCGGGCTTGGGGCGCGTTCATATGGCGCTTCCGTTTGTGCGTGAGCTTGGATGCCATGTGATATCAGGGTGATTTTGGACCATGCGGCGCAGGATGTCGTCCTTTGGGCCAAAGCCGAGAAGGCGGCCCTCCTGCAGCATCATGAGGGTGTCGCATTGCTCTATGGCGGCGGGGCGGTGGGCCATGATCAAGACAGAGTTGCCCGCATCACGGAAGGCCGCAATGGTGCGGTTGAGGGCTTGGCTGCCGTCATTGTCGAGGTTGGAGTTCGGCTCATCAAGAATCAGCAGGACAGGGTCGCCATAGAGCGCGCGGGCCAGACCGATCCGCTGGATCTGACCACCCGACAGGCGCCCGCCGCTGGCGGACACCTCTGTGTCATAGCCCTCAGGCAAGGCCATGATCATGGCGTGGGCATCTGCGCGCTGGGCGGCATTGACGACAGCGGCGGCGTCTGGCGCAGGCGCGAGACGGGCAATGTTTTGTGCAATTGTTCCGTCAAACAGAGCCACGCGCTGGGGGAGATAGCCGATCAGATTGCCCAAGACAGCAGGATCGTATTGATCAAGGCTTGCGCCATCAAGGCAGATTTTGCCACCCGCAGGACGCCATGCGCCCGTGAGCGCGCGGGCCAGAGAGGATTTGCCCGCGCCCAACGGGCCGATGACCCCGACAGCCTGACCCGGCTTGACGGAGAATGTGATCATTTTGAGCGCGGCCTGTGACGCGCCAGGGGGGACGATCGTGGCTTGGGTGACATCCAAACGGGCATTGGGGCGGGGCAAGGCCATGCGCGAAGGCTCGGGGGGGCTGTCGCGGAGCACTTGTGCCAAAGCCCGCCAGCCTTTGCGGGCGCGGGCAAACAGAGGCCATTGGCCTATGCTGAGTTCAATCGGGGCAAGAGCGCGCCCCATCAGGATGGACCCTGCGATCATTGCGCCTGAGGTGAGCTGGTTTTGGAGCACGAGATAGGCCCCAAGGCCAAGCATGGCCGACTGAAGCAAAAGGCGGAAAGCTCTGCCAGCGGTGCTGAAAAGGCTCCCGAGGTCTGCGGCGCGCATATGCTCTTTTAGAGAGGCTTTGCGCGCAGCTTGCCAACGGGCGAAGGCCGCGTCGCGCATTCCCATGGCTTGGATCACCTCGGCTTCGCAACGGAACTGTTCTGCAAGAGTCTCGGCTTGGGCGGCGGCGCGGTTTGCTTCTGTGAGGGGGGCGTGTGTGATCAGAAGATTGAGGAGGGTCAGCCCCAGAAGCAGCGCCCCACCCAGAAGAGCCAGAAGGCCAAGCCAAGGATGAAACAAAAATATCCCGAAGAGAAAGAGCGGGACAAAGGGGATGTCAAAGAGCGCCATGAGCGCGGGCGAGGTGAGCAGGCGTTGAACGGCCTCAAGATCGCGCAGGGCGAGGGCGCTTTCGCTCTGGGGACTATGAGCATTTTTACGGATCACCGCCTCAAAGACGCGCCTGTCAAGGCAGGTTTGAAAGCGCGCGCCCACACGCGCCATGATACGGCCACGGGCGTAATCCAGCAGGCCCATCATGGTGTAGAGAAAAACCACAAGGGCTGTGAGGACCAGCAGCGTGGCCTCGGAGCGCGAGCCAAGAACACGGTCATAGACCTGAAGCATATAGAGCGGGCCTGTGAGCATGAGCAGATTTACAAAGGCGCTGAAGAGACCCGCAGCCCAAAAAAGAGCGCGCGACTCACGTCGTGCGGCGCGCAATTCTTCAAGGCCAAAGGGGATACGGGTCACGCTCATAGGCATTTCATAGGGGCAAACCGTTAGGAAACTCTCAAATCGCGCCGTTTATTGCGCATTTGAGGCGATGTTCTGTTTCCAAACGGCCACATATTGGCAATAACGCGGGAGAGCGCTTGGGCTTGTGCTCTGGATAGCATAGGTAAAACAGACTGTTTTGGATGGGAGTTTGCTTTGCATAAGGGAATTTTGAAACCGGTTGCAATGATTGCGATGATCGGGCTGGCTGGTGCCTGCACCAAGCGCGACGCGGGGCTGGACCCCTCTGTGGTGTTTGACCCTTACGAGAAGGTCAATCGCACGACCCACAAGCTGAACCTCGCGGTTGATCGCAGGCTCCTGCGGCCTGCGGGCAAGGGGTATGTCAGTGTTGTGCCGCAGCCTGTGCAACAGGGCGTGAGCAATTTCTCCTCAAATCTTTCCATGCCAGGCACGATTGTGAACAATGTGCTGCAAGGGCGGATTGGTGAAGCGGGGCAAAACACGCTGCGGTTTGCACTCAACACCACGATCGGCATTGGTGGTCTTTTGGACCCGTCATCGGAATTTAAACTGTATCGTGCCAAGGCTGACTTTGGCGAGACACTCTCTGTCTGGGGTATTGGCGAGGGCGCTTATGTGGAGCTGCCGCTGATCGGCCCTGCGACAGAGCGGGATGCGATCGGGCGGGTTGTGGACCTGTTCACCAACCCGCTGACCTATATGCTGCCCAGTCCTGAGAAATATTACGGCACCGGCGCCTCTGTGGCGGCGCGCCTTGGCGACCGTGGCACCTTTGGCGATATGATTGATTCTGTGCTATATGAAAGTGCCGACAGCTATGCACAGGCGCAAACGCTCTATTTGCAAAATCGCCGTTTTGAGTTGGGTCAGGCTGCGCCTGTGGCGGAGGCCGACCCTTTTGATTTGAACACCGAAGGGTTCTGATTATGCGTTTTATGACACGTCGTCATTCTATCAAACTTATGGCTGCAACTGTGGCCAGCTTTGTCTTGTCTCCGCTGCCTGCCTTGGCCTTTTCCAAGGACGAGGCGCGCAAACTGGTTGATAAGGTTGTGGGCGAGATCAATTCGGTGATTGGCTCGGGGCGGTCTGAAGGCGCGATGTATAAAGACTTTGAGCGCATTTTTGCGCGCTATTCGGACACATCCTATATTGCGGCGTATACTTTGGGCAATGATGGGCGCAGCGCGACGGCGTCTCAAAAGAGGGCGTATTCTGCGGCTTTTGAAACCTATGTTGCGCGCAAATATGGCCGTCGCTTCCGCGAGTTTATTGGCGGGCGTCTTGAGGTTACGGGCGTAAAGCAGGTCAAAAAGTGGTATGAGGTCAGTGCTGTGGCCTATTTGAACGGGCAATCGCCTTTTGAGGTGACCTTTCTTGTTTCGGACCGCTCTGGCGACAACAGGTTCTTCAACCTCTATATCGAGGGGATCAATATGCTTTTGACCGAGCGCACCGAGATCGGCTCCATGCTCGATAAGCGCCGTGGCGATATTGATGCGCTGATCGAGGACTTGAGGCAGGCTGGCTAGGCGATTACGGGTTTTTCTGTTTGGTTTAGAGGGTGTTATGCGTAAAATTTTTCAAATGGCTGTGCTTGTGGCAGGGGTCTGTGTGCCCCAGCTTGGGGCGGCCAAATGTGGCGGTACCTTCTCAAAATTTGTGAGCGAAACAAAGAAAGAGGCTCGCGCCAAGGGCTATGAGGCGGGGCTGGTGGACAGCTTTTTTGCCAATGTGCGCCCTGATAGCAAAGTCATCAAAGCAGACCGTGCGCAGGGGGTCTTCCAGCTTGATTTTACGAGTTTTGCCCGCAGGCTTATTTCAAACGACCGCTTGAACAAGGGCGTCAGCATGGCGAAACGCTATGACAGCGTGTTTGACCGTGTGGAGCGGGAGTATGGCGTGAGCCGGGGTGTGTTGCTGGCGTTTTGGGCGTTTGAAACCGACTTCGGTGCCTTTCAGGGAGATTTCAACACGCTCAACGCGCTGATGACGCTTAGCCATGACTGTCGCCGCCCCGAGTTGTTCCGCCCGCAAGTTTTTGCGGCGCTGGAGCTTTACAAGCATGGCGATTTTAGCCCGACCACAACCACGGGCGCCTGGGCGGGTGAGATCGGCATGGTGCAGATGCTGCCGCAGGATATTATCGACAACGGTGTGGATGGCGACGGGGACGGGCATATTTTGCTCAAAACGTCGCCCGCTGATGCGCTTTTGAGCGGTGCCAAAATGCTGAAGCACCTTGGGTGGCGTGCAGGCGAGCCTTGGCTGCAGGAGGTGGTTGTGCCTGAGACGATGGATTGGTCAAAGTCGGGGTTGCGCACGCAAATGAAGGCGTCAGACTGGGCCAAGATGGGGGTGAGGTCGCGCCATGGCACGCTGGCGGGGAGACTGCCTGCATCGCTTATCTTGCCGCAGGGGCGCAAGGGGCCTGCGTTTCTCGCCTATCCGAATTTTCGGGTTTATTTTGAGTGGAACCAGAGTTTTACCTATGTGCTTACAGCGGCGTATTTTGCCAACCGTTTTGGCGGCGCGCCTGTGTTTGACGCGGGCCAGCCCGAGCGCGGGCTTGCGGGGGGCGATTTGAAAATCCTGCAAGAAAAGCTTGCGCGCAAAGGTTATGACGTTGGCAAGATCGACGGCATTTTGGGGGCTGGCACGCGCGCGGCGGTGCAGGATATGCAACAAAAACTGGGGATGCCTGCTGACGCGTGGCCCACGCGCCAGCTTCTCAACCGGCTTTAACTCGCGGTGGCAAAGCCGACATCAAGCGCTGTCAGGATTGTTTCTACATCGGCAGATGTGAGCACGAGGGGCGGAGAGAGGATCACGTTTGGCCCCGAGACGCGCACCATTGCGCCGTTTTGGTAAGTGACCTCTTGCAAGGTCGCGATTGGAGCTTTGCCTATGGGTGTTTTGCTGGCGCGGTCTGACACCAGCTCCAGTGCGCACATGAGGCCGTGGCCGCCGCGCACATCGCCGATCATCTCGTATTTGCCTTGCAGCGCTTGCAAGCCCGCAAACAGCTCAGCCCCGCGCGCAGCGGCGTTTTCATTGACTTTGAGGCGCTTGGTTTCGGCGAGGCAGGCGAGCGCTGCGGCAGCGCCAACGGGGTGGCCCGAATAGGTATAGCCATGCCCGATGGCGGCCTTGCCTGTTTTGTCTTGTTCAAAGACCTGCACCACCTCGTCGGCGATCATTACGGCCCCGAAGGGGAAGTAACCGTTTGTGATGGCTTTTGCCGTGCACATGAAATCTGGCTTCACGCCCCAGTGACGGCTGCCTGACCAAGAGCCAGTGCGCCCAAAGGCTGTGATGACTTCATCGGCGATTAGTAGGATGCCATTGCGGGTGCAGATGTCGCGCACGCCGGGCATGAAGCTTTTGTGTGGCGGGATAACGCCGCCTGCGCCTAGGATTGGCTCCATGATGAAGGCGGCAATTGTGCCCGCGCCTTGGAAGGCGATTTCGTCTTCCAGCGCTTGCAGGCAAAGATGCGCGAGCTTTTCAGGATCGGTTTCATTGAATGGATTGCGATAGGGGTAGGGCGCGGGGATATGAAAACAGCCCGCCATGAGCGGCTCATAGGCGGTGCGGAAGTTTGCGTTGCCATTCACCGATGCGCCGCCAAAATGTGTGCCGTGATAGCCTTTCTTGAGGCTGAGGTATTTGGTGCGCGCAGGCTCGCCTTTGACTTTGTGATACTGGCGCGCAAGGCGCAGGGCGGTTTCGACGGAATCCGAACCGCCAGATGTATAAAAGGCGCGCGTGAGGCCATCAGGCTCAAAGAAATCGCGCAGCTCCTCAGAAAGCTCGATCACCGCGTCGTTGGTTGTGCCGCGAAATGTCGAGTAATAGGGCAGTTGGTTGAGCTGTGCCGAAATGGCGTCTTTGATCGGCTGGCAGGAGAAGCCGAGGTTGACATTCCAGAGGCCGCCGACCCCGTCGACAACTTTGTGACCGTCGACATCAATGATGCTCACACCCTCGGCACCCGTCACGATTGTGGGCGGATTGGCAAGGCTGTCGGCGGGGTGCGCCATCGGATGCCAGAGGGAGCGGGCGTTCTTTTCTTTGAGGAAGTTGCTGTCTTTCACGGGGCTGTCCTTTCAAGATCAAGGAGGCGCAGAGCCTCTGAGTAGCTGTGAGACGGGTCCATTACGTCAAAATGAACCGAGGGCAGGCCAACGGCCTCTGCCCCTTTGATGTTGCGAAGTTGGTCGTCGACAAAGACGCAGGCGGCGGCAGGCAGGCCCAACTCTTGCAAAACCTGCTCATAGGCGCGGGCGTCGGGCTTGAGGATGCCTGTGTAGGTCGCGTCGACAATGACGTCGAAGTCGGTCAGGAACGGCAGCTTTTCTCGAAAGTCGGCACCGTAAAAGAGATCGAGCTCGTTGGAGAGGATCGCAAGGTGGATGCCTGCGGATTTGCAGGCAGCTATGGTGCTGCGAAATTCGGGGCGGATAACGGCGTCTGGATCAGCGCCGCGCGCAGCGCGGACAAAGTCGCTCATCTCGGTCCAGTTTTGGCCAACGAGCTTGCCCACTTCGGTGGTGCGAGTTTTCCAATAGTCGCGCTCTGATATGTCGTCCGCTTGCATCGCCTGCCAGAGCGGGTCGGCCTCGGGCGCAAAAGGGCCTTGCCATGCGAGGGAGCCTGCGGGCAGGCCGAGGGCCTTTTCGCTCAGATCATGGGTTTCAAACAGGGTGCGGGAAATGACGCCGCCGAAATCAAGAATGAGCGCTTTGGGCTGACAGGAGGTCATAGGGGCGGGACTTTCTGAAGGTAAGTTTCGGGAAGAAAGCCCCCCATAAGGCGTGTTAGGCGCGGGGCGGCTTCCAAGAGCGCGGCCCGAATGGAGGCGCGCCCCTCAGGTGTCATTCGTGCTGTGGGGGCGGCGACAGCCATCGCGCCAATGCAGTTTTTCTGGGCATCAAACAGCGGCGCGGCGTAGGAATGCACATCGGTTTCAAAGGCGCTGACGGCCTCTGCATAGCCTTGGGCGCGAATGTCTTTGAGCATGAGGTTCAGCGCGTTGCGGTCTGTGATTGTGCCTGTGGAGAAGGCTTCAAGCGGGCGGGCAAGCGCGGCTTTGGTAAAATCTGCATCGCCATAGGCCAGCACAACATGGCCCGAGCTTGTGGCGTGAAGTGGCAGGATTTCGGCATCGTCCATTGTGACCTGGAGGCCGTGTTGATGTGCGTAGGCGTAGGCTATTGTGCTCAGCACATCGCCATTCAGAAGCGAGACATGGGCTGTTTCGCCCGTCTTTTGGGCGAGATCATCGGCGAGGCTTTGGGCCAGATCCCGCATCGGAACGGTTGCTTCCCGCAGGGCTGCGAGGCGCAAAAAGGCAGGGCCAAGGCGGTATTCGCGGCCCACGCCGGCCTGTTCAACGAACCCCTCTGACTGCAATTCACTCAACATTCGGTGCACTGTTGTTTTGTTCATGCCTGAGAGGCGAGACATCTCGCTCAGCCCGATCAGGCTACGGGATCGACTGAAAAAGCTGAGCAATGACAGGGCTTTGGACACGGTTCCCATGGGGTCTTTTTCGCCTTTCGTCGCGCGTTTGGAGGTGTAAGCCAGCGCGTGCCTGACTTGCTTGTGAAAGGTGTTGACAGACTCGGTGTGGCTCTGTCAATCTGTTTTAGAACCAACGGTTCAAATAATGAACCAGCATGATCAGGGAGATAACAATGCTAGGTAACAAACTTCTCGGCAGCGCCTTGGCGCTCGGCATGGCCGCCATGGGCGGCGCAGCTTTGGCCGAATATCCCGAAAAACCCGTAAGCTTTGTTGTGCCGTGGCCTCCAGGTGATTTGGAAGATGTGCTGACAAGGATGATCGCGGACGATTTTCAGGCAGCCTATGGCGTGCCTGCGGCGGTTGTGAATAAACCCGGTGGCGGCGGTGGCCCGTTCCCCGGCGCGATTGAAGTCGCGAATGCGCCCGCTGACGGCTATACAATCGGCTCATTCATTATTGCTATTCCTGTTGTCGGTCCGCAGATTGGCATTCCCGAGCTAAACCCCGACCCGTTTGAGCCGCTTGGCAACTTTTTGACCTATCCTTTCGTGATCGCTGCGGGTGCGGATGCGCCGTATGACGACATGGCGGGGCTGGCGACCCATGCGAGCGATAATGACGTTGTGCTTGGGCATTTTGGCGCGCCTTTGGTGCCAACTCAGGTGACCATGGCGCTCGCCAAAGAGATGGGCTTTGCCTATGCCTCAGATGCAGCCTTTGATGCGCTGGATTGCAACACACTGGCCTCTGGTGATGTGGATGTGATCAACACAACTTTGCAGCTGATCCTGCCGTGCCTTGATAAGGTCAAAGTGCTCGCCTCGATCGGAGCCGAGCGGATTGCGCTGACACCTGATACGCCCACTGTGGCCGAGCTTGCTCCGGCGCTGGACGTTGCGCTTTGGAACGGTCTCTTTGTGCACAAAGACACGCCGCAGGATGTGCGCGAAAAGATAATTGCGGTCGCGTCAAAGACTGTGATGTCTGAGCGTGCGCAGCAGCTCGCGGCGGAAACAGGCGCGCTTGTCTACTGGCAGTCGGCTGACGATGTTAAGGCGCAGATCAGCAAGGATATTGCGACCCTGAACAGCATCGACTCCATTCTTAACAACTGATCTTCAAATGACGGGTCGGGCAGCTTTGGCTGCCCGATTTGTATTTGGCCCTTTTCAGACAGGACAGATCTCGATGTCACGCGTCAAAACGCTGCAAGCCCTTTTTCAGCGATATCGCCGGCCTGGGGATATTGTTTTTGCTTGGGTGGTGCTGGGTGTTTCTCTGTTTCTTCTCGCGCAGATTTTTACCCAGACGGCCTATAAGCCCAATGGAAAACTTTTCGCGCAGCCACGATTCTGGCCCGCAGTGTCGCTTCTCGGGATGTCGGGCTTTGCGCTGTTTCATCTCATCGGCTCGCTGCTGTCAGAGCGCATTCAGGGGCGTTGGCAGGAGGTTCTGCTTTGGGCCTCGTCTCTCGAATACGCAGCGTGGTTCATCATGTATGCCGTGCTTGTGCCATGGGCAGGCTACTTGCCCTCCACAGTCCTCTTTTCTGTTTTGCTGGTTTTGCGCGCTGGATACCGCAGCAAGACAGCCTTGATCTCTGCGGCTGTGAGTGCGGTTGTTATTGTGGTGTTGTTCAAAACGTTCTTACAGGTCAAGCTACCTGCAGGGCAGATTTATGAGCTGTTGCCAGACGGTTTGCGCCAAATCATGCTGACATATTTTTGATCGGAAGACCTTATGTTTGAAAATCTGATTGCTGGCGTTGAAATGCTTGCCCGATGGGACGTTTTTGCCGCGCTTCTGGTGGGGTCTATCGGTGGTGTGATTATCGGGGCGATCCCGGGGGTTGGCCCTGCGGTTGCGATTGCGATTTTGTTGCCGGCTACGTTTTCAATGGAGCCGATTGTCGGGCTGACCATGCTGTTGGGCATATATGGCTCTTCGATGTATGGGGGGGCGATCCCTGCTGTTTTGATCAATACGCCAGGCACGGCTGTCAATGCTCTGACCTCTTATGACGGCTACCCAATGACGGAGCGTGGAGAGGGACACCGCGCCGTATCGCTGGCTTATAGCGCGTCGTTTTGGGGCGGGATATTTGGCATTATCAGTCTTATCCTGCTGTCGCCAGTGCTGGCCTATATTGCGCCAATGTTTGGCAGTCGGGAGATTTTCCTCGCGGCCCTATTGGGGATTATTCTCGTTATTCTTGCGCACCGTGGGCAGATATTTGCGGCGGGTTTGCTGGCGATGTTCGGGATCTTTCTTCAGACGGTCGGGCTTGACGCTGTGACCTATACGCAGCGCTATACGTTCGGATATTCGTTTCTCAGCTCGGGGATCAATCTGATTGTGGTTGTGCTGGGTCTGTTTGCTTTGAGCCAAGCTTTTTTCCTGCTCACGGCACCTGACACTAGCCCTGACGCCAAACCCGTCACTGGCAGGATGACCGACGGGTTTAAGGAGCTTCTGAAGCACAAGCGCGTCGCCACTGTGGCGTCGGGTTTTGGTGTGATCCTCGGGATGATCCCCGGGACAGGAGAATTTACGGCGCAATTCATGAGCTATACCTATGCGCAAAAAAGCTCGAAAAAGCCTGATCTTTTTGGCAAAGGCTCGCCTGAAGGGCTGATTGCCTCGGAAGCGGCGAACAATGCTGTGCCTGCGGCTGCAATGATCCCTCTCCTTGCGCTGGGCATTCCCGGCGAAGCGCTTACGGCGATGATGCTTTCGGTGTTTTATGTGCACAATGTTATTCCGGGGCCGCAGCTTTTTCAGAACAATATTGATCTGGTTTACGGGCTTTATATGGCGCTTATTCTGCTCAACGTGATCGTTGTGGTGTTTTTGCTGTTCTCCACAAACCTACTCACCAGGATCATTCGTGTGCCGACACGGTTTCTGGGCGTAATGATCCTGATCCTGTCTTTTGTCGGGGTTTACAGCCTGAGAAATTCGCTGACCGATTGTATGATTGCGGCTGGGTTTGGGGTTTTGGGATTGATTTTAAAACGCCTCAACCTGCCGATTGTCCCGATTATCCTTGGGATGGTTCTGGGCGGGATTATGGAAGTGAAACTGCGGTCTTCACTGCCACGCCTCAAGACGCCGTTGGATATGATTGATCGACCCATTGCTTTTATTCTGTTCAGTCTGATCCTTTTGGTTTTGGCTCTGCATTTGCGCACTTTGTTAAAAGAATATCGCGCGCATCAGCCTGAGCTTGATCATGATATGCACGACACACAAATGAGGTAACACCTAATGGACCAGAGCCATATTGACGCGCTGCGCCACGTAGAAATCGCGCCGCAAAAACTGTTTATTGACGGATCGTGGCAAGAGGCGTCGGGTGAGGCGTTTGATGTTTTGTCTCCGATTGACGGGCAAAAGCTCACCACGATCGAGGGGGCGACGGCCCCTGATGTTGAGCGCGCGGTGGCGGCGGCCCGACGCGCCTTTGAAGACGGGCGCTGGCGCGATATGCCGCCCGCGGGGCGCAAGAAAGTGCTGCACAAGATTGCCGATTTGATCGAGCAATATGCGCTTGAGTTGACCGTTTTGGGCGTGCGCGACAACGGCACGGAATTCAATATGGCGCTCAAGGCCGAGGCGGGATCGGCGGCGGGAACCTTCCGCTATTACGCCGAAGCGCTGGACAAGATTTATGGCGAGGTCGCGCCGACGGCCCCCGACGTTTTGGGGCTTGTGCATCATACGCCTGTCGGAGTTGTGGGCGCGATTGTGCCTTGGAACTTCCCTCTGATGATTGGCGCATGGAAGCTTGCGCCAGCGCTTGCGACGGGGAATTCTGTGGTCTTGAAACCCGCCGAGACGGCGTCGCTTTCGCTCCTCAGGCTTGCAGAAATCTGCGCCGAGGCGGGGCTGCCTGACGGGGTTTTGAATGTCGTCACGGGGCAGGGCGCTGTGACAGGGGAGGCGCTGGCGCTGAGCCATGATGTCGACGTCTTGGTGTTCACGGGCTCTGGGGGCGTGGGCCGGCGCTTGCTGGAATATTCGGCGCGCTCCAATCTCAAGCGTGTTTATCTGGAGCTTGGCGGCAAATCGCCCAACATCGTTTTTGCTGACGCGCCTGATCTGGGGCTTGCGGCCAAGGTTTCGGCAATGGGGATTTTCCGCAATTCGGGTCAGGTCTGTGTGGCCGGCTCGCGGCTTTTGGTCGAGCGCTCGGTGCATGACGAGTTTGTCGCTCTGATGGCGGCAGAGGCCGAGAAGCTCAAGGTGGGTGATCCGCTTGATCTTGGCACACAGATTGGCGCGGTGAACTCTATGCCGCAGCTTGAGGGCAACCTTGGCTTTGTTCAAAAAGCGGTGGCTGAGGGGGCCGAGGCTATCAGCGGCGGCGGACGCATACTGGAAGGAACAGGGGGCTATTATATGGCGCCGACGATCCTCACGGGCGTCGAGCGCGGGCATACCGTTTTCCAAAATGAGGTCTTTGGTCCTGTGCTGGCAGTCACAGCGTTTGACAGGGATGAGGAGGCCGTGAGCCTTGCCAACGGGACGGAGTATGGCCTTTCGGCGGGTGTCTGGACCTCCAACTTAAGTCGTGCGCACCGTATGGTGCACGGCATTCGCGCGGGGATCGTTCATGTGAATACCTATGGTGGATCGGATAATTCCGTGCCACTGGGGGGCGTGAAGCAGTCGGGCAACGGGCATGACAAATCGCTTCACGCGATCGAAAAATATGTCGATCTTAAAACGGCTTGGATTCAACTTTGAGTTTGGAGCGCGCGGCAAAAGCGGCTCGGTCTTGGGGGTTTGAACGCCCGCAGATCAGGCTGGCTGCGGCGCGTGAGAATGTGGTTTACCATGTGGAAGCAGGAGAGACTTATGCGCTGCGCCTGCACCGTATCGGCTATCGCAGCGCAGAAGAGTTACGCCACGAACTCGCGTGGATTGAGGCCATGGCAGAGGCGGGCTTGCCTGTGCCGCGGCCTCTTGCCTTGCCATCTGGGGCGCTTGTCACCGAGGTTGAAGGCCAGCTTGTGAGTATGATCTCATGGCTTGACGGCGCGCCCTTGGGGGAGCCGGGCGAAATGGAAAATGTCAGCGACAGGCCTGCGTTCTGTCGCAAGCTTGGCGCGGTCATGGCGGCGTTGCACACGGCTTGCGATGCTTGGCAGCCGTCTATGGGCTTTGCCCGCCCTGCATGGGACCGCGCGGGGCTTTTGGGCGATGCGCCGTTGTGGGGGAAGTTTTGGCAGCACCCTGATTTTAGTGCGGCTGAGCGCGATTTGGTGCTGGCGGCGCGTGGCAAGGCGGATGCAGCCTTGGCCGAGCGGGAAAGCGCGCTTGACTACGGGTTGATCCATGCCGACCTCGTCGGCCAGAATGTCATGTGGGACGGGGCTAAGGTTGGCCTCATAGATTTTGACGATGGTGGCTATGGCTTTCGCAGCTTTGAGCTGGCGACATTTCTGTTACGGTTTATGGATAAGCCCGACTACCCCGAATTGCGCGTTGCACTTTGTGAGGGGTATGCTGTGCGCGCCAAGGTTGATGCTGAAGAGCTGGACCTGTTTCTGATGCTGCGTGCTTTTACCTATCCGGGCTGGTTTATGGACAGAGCGGGCGAGCCGAACACTGCCGCGCGCGCGGCGCGGGCCAATGCAACTGCGCTCAAACTGGCGCAAGCGTTTATGGAGAGATGAGATGAGCCAAGACAAAACGATCCTGATTGTGGGCACCTATGACACCAAAGATGATGAGCTTGGCTATCTGGCTGATGTGATCCGTGCGCAGGGTGGACAGGTGGCCACGATGGATGTGAGCGTTTTGGGCGAGCCGTCAAAGCCCACGGATTATTCCAAGCATGATGTGGCCGAAGCGGGCGGAAGCACCATCAAGGCCGCGATTGCGGCAGGGGATGAAAACGTTGCGATGCAGATCATGGCTGAGGGCGCTTCAGCGCTGGCGCTCAAGCTTTACCGAGCGGGCAAGTTTGACGGTGTGATTGTGCTTGGCGGTTCTATGGGCACAGACCTTGCACTTGATGTTTGCGCAGCACTGCCATTGGGCGTGCCGAAATATGTTGTTTCGACAGTGTCGTTCTCGGCGATGTTGCCGCCCGAACGGCTTGCGCCTGATATTCAGATGATCTTGTGGGGCGGTGGACTTTATGGGCTGAATTCGGTTTGCAAATCCTCCCTGAGCCAAGCTGCTGGCGCTGTTCTGGGCGCGGCGCGGGCTGTGGAGCCGCCGAAATGGGACAAGCCGCTGATTGGCATGACCTCTTTTGGCAAAACCGTGCTTCGCTATATGGTGGCGCTCAAACCAGCTTTGGAAGAGCGCGGCTTTGAAGTGGCGGTGTTTCATGCCACGGGCATGGGCGGGCGCGCCTTTGAGGGGCTGGCCGCCGAGGGCGCTTTTGCAGCCGTGATGGACTTTGCACCGCAGGAAGTGACCAACCACCATTTTGGCTCAAACATCACCGCAGGCGCGGACCGTTTGACCAATGCGGGGCGCAAAGGCGTTCCACAGATGATTGCGCCTGGGTGTTATGATCTGGTGGATTTTGTCGGCTGGCAGGAGCCGCCCGCGCGGCTTGCAGGCTATGAGACCCATGCGCACAACCGCTTGCTCAGCTCGGCGATGATCGGAGCCGAGGACCGCGTGGAACTGGCAGAAGTGATGTGTGGCAAGCTTGCGCAGGCGACTGGGCCAACCGAGGTTTTTCTGCCGCTTCAGGGCTGTAACGAGTGGGACCGTGAGGGCGCGCCGTTGCATGATGGCGCAGGTCTTGCGGCCTTTATGGGCGCTATGCAACAGCAGATACCCGCAAACGCCACGAGCCATGCACTTGACTGTCATATCAACGACGCAGCCTTTGCCGAGGCGGTGCTGTCTGTCTTTGATAAATGGCTCGCAGAGGGCGTTGTGACGCGCTAATCTCGCGCGCATGGAATGGCGTGACACTGGAATTTTGCTGGCCGTTCGGCCCCATGGCGAAAGCAGCGCCATTCTTGACGTGCTCACGCCTGAGCGCGGCTTGCACTCTGGTGTTGTGCGCGGTGGGGCAAGCCGCAAGATGGCTCCGGTTTTGCAGCCGGGGGCGCAGCTTGATCTAATGTGGCGCGCACGGCTTGAAGAGCATCTGGGAAGCTTTAGCGCCGAACTCATGCGCTCTCGTTCGGCGCAGGTCATGAACTCGCGCCTTGCTTTGGCGGGACTGAATACAGTGACGGCTTTGCTGCGCTATGCCTTGCCTGAGCGGGAAGTGCACTTACCGCTTTACAGGCGCACTGAGGCCTTGATGGACTTGCTCGGGCAAGACGAGATCTGGCCACTGGCCTACCTCAAGTGGGAGGTGGCGCTCTTGGAAGAGCTGGGCTTCGGGCTTGATCTGAGCTGTTGTGCCGTGACGGGCGCAGAAGAGGGGCTTGCCTATGTGTCGCCCAAGACAGGGCGTGCTGTCACCGCAGCGGGCGCGGGCGAATGGGCGAGCAAGCTTTTGGAACTGCCGCCTGTTTTGCTCGGAGAAGGCGATGCGGATGATACCGAGGTCGCTGCGGGCTTACGACTGACGGGGTATTTTCTGGCCGAGCATCTTGCGCCAGAGCTGGGCACAAAGCCTTTGCCTGATGCGCGGGCACGCTTTCTAACTGTCTTTGAGCGGCGGTTCACTCCGCTTTAAACACCATCTCTTGGCCTGCGTCATTGCTCAGGATGAGCGTGTCGCCCGAGACTTCAGACAGCGTCATTTCTGCGAGCGCTGCAAAGAAGAGGCCCTCGGCGGCCAAATCGGGGCAGGCCATTTTGGTGACGCCGATTTGACGCGCCTCAAACCACGGATAAGGCACCTCTAGGGTTCCAAAGTAGCGATTGCACGGCGCTTTACCTGCAAGCCTGCCTTTTTCGGGGAAGTTGAGCGTGGCGCGGGCCGGAAAGGCGGCACCGTTGATCTCTTGCAAATGCCAGAGGCTTGTGTCGCCGCTGAAGCCTCGCAGTGTTTCGTCTGATTGGCAGGCGGGAAGGGTTGCCAGCGCAGTGAGCAGCGTTAAAACATGGAGACTGTGTTTCATCGGCTTCATCTCAGTGCCAGAATAAGGTCGATCATGGTATCGAGAGAGGCCTGCGTCG
Source organism: Lentibacter sp. (assembly GCF_965657785.1). Lineage (GTDB taxonomy): Bacteria > Pseudomonadota > Alphaproteobacteria > Rhodobacterales > Rhodobacteraceae > Lentibacter. The sequence goes on along the minus strand of NZ_CBFHPP010000006.1, from coordinate 80,650 downwards.
CGCCAGCTTCTGTCTGCGGCAATATCTGGGCACCAATGGCCGCTGCATAGAGTGCTTTGGCGATATCCGGATTGCTGACGCCTGCGCGCTTGAGCAATGCGGCGAGGTATTTGAGGCGCGCATTGTCGATTTCTGCGAGCGCGTTGGCAACCGATGGGTCTGATTGTGCCCAAGCTCTTACGGCTGTGGTTGCGCCTTGAGGATCAGCGACCAGATGCACAAATTTTTGCAAAGCTGTGTGGGCTGTGTTTTGCTCTTCGATTTCAGCAATCAGCCCTGTCAGCGCTGCCTCTTCCCAATGGGTGAGCATTTGGTTTTGAAAAGCGGGCACGTCGCGGAAGTGCCAATAAAATGACCCTTTGGTTGTGTTGAGCGCTCGCGCAAGCGGCTCTGCCTTTAGGGCCGCGGGCCCTTGCGCTTTGAGCGCTAAAAAGCCAGCGTCGATCCAGTCTTGCTGTGTGAGGCGTGTTTTGGTCATGGAGAAAGCCTATGCGAGCGTATGGTCTCGAACAAGTGATATGCTTTACGCGTTACCATCTTCTCCAGCGCCTGCGCCTTTTGCGCGACTGGCGTCTGTTTCTGGCGCATAGGTGCGCTGGCAAAACAGGTTGAGGGCGTCATAGGTTTCTTGTGAACATTCGGCGCGCCAAACCAGCTCTGCGCTTGGCGCTGCTGAAGGCAGGATGCGCAAACCGCTGTCTTCTGGGGCAGGATGAATGAGATGGAGCCCGCCATCAGGTGTTGCCAACCCCTGAAAGGTTTTGCCTTGCAAGCTCAGCGCCGTGCCTTGATCGTCTGCAAGAAGGCTTAAGAACGGCAGGAGCAACAGCGGGGTGTGACACGCGTTCAGGTCTGGTTTTGCACCATCAATCATCTGGTTGCCAAGTTTGATCGGGCAGGCGCTGTCTTTGACTTTGCCTGCTTCGCGGGCTGTAAGGCAGGCCAAAAGCGCATCGGCCCCGGCCAGCCCAGCGGCGGAAAGGCGGCGCACGGCTTGGCCCGCGTCCTCGGCCTCGCCCCAAGAAAAGCCTGCACCGCGCGTGGCCTTGCGGCAGTGGCTCTCAATTTCGCTCATGGAATAGCTCATCGGGCAGCCCCATAGACCCATGTGTCATCCTGATCGTGGGCCAGTTCGTGCGGGTAGGGTGCGCCACGAAACATATTGATCCGCACCCAGCGGTCTGAGCGGGGGTCAAAATGCGTTGCCCCAAAGAAGCTGAGTTTTGCACGCAGCATATCGATCGGTTTCATATCTGCGCCGATCGTGTTGTCGCGGATTTCGGCGTAGGGGTGGCTTGGAGCCATTTGCACGCGGCGCACGATATGGCGGTGCTCAGGGTGCGCTACGAGAAAGGCCGCCACAGTGCTGTGGTCTGTCTCGTTGAGCGCGGCAAAAAGGAAGGCGGCGTCACGGCCTGGCGCGAGGGGCTGCTCATAGGGCTCAAGCGGCTCTTCAAAGCGCTCGCCAAGGCGCGGCTCAAGTTTGGATTCTGAGACATACCAGAGCCGAGCGGAGGCGTCATGGCTGTGCCAATCTGTGGCGAGCGCCCAAGCATAATGCGTTTTGATCAGCGATTTTAGGGTGCTGAGAGGCATTGCGCCGTCGATCCGGAAGAGCGCGTGCTCATCGGCTTGCATACAGGCGCCAAGGCCCTCAAGCACTGCGCCGTGCGGCTCCATGAGAAGCGAGACGACCAGTTCTTGGCCTTCCTCAGAGAGTGCGCCTTCGGCCCAGAGGTAGAGGGCGTTCCATGGCGCATCTTCCGCGCCGTTAAAGGACCGGAGTTTTTTTTCCAGCGCGCAAATGTCGTTGCCAAGCGCGGCAAGTTTGGCCTGCTGGATCGGGTGATCGGATCGCCAGAGCGCCACAGAGGCGCGAGCCTTTTCAAAGGCGGTCTTGAACGCCGTGATCTCAGACAGGGTGGCCCTTGGAAGGGCACGAATTTTGGCGAGGGCGTATTCGCGGGCCATGATCCAATTGTTCAAGAGGCGCGGATGATTGACAAGGAAGGGGGCCATGCCGAGGCCTGTGGAGTTCCCGATCCCGAGGCTGCGGCGCAGCGCAGGGGCAAGCGGCACCGCCGCGTCAGGCTCTTTGAGCGCTGCCATGTGCTCGACCAGATCGGCGACAAAAGCGCGGGTGAGGTAGACCGAGAGCATTTCGACTTGAAAGGGCGCTTCAAACTCGGACCTCGCGCCAACAAAAGCACGATCAGATGCTCCGAATTTGCCAGAGCCATAAACGGCTGTTGTGCGCATGAGGTAGCCGACGTTTGCAAGCTCTTCCGTGTCAGGCTGCTCGCCCTTGGCGAGGCAGTCGACAACATAGTCCCAGAGCCGCGCAGACCGGTTGGCGCGAGACAGGGACAGCTCTTTTTCGCTGACCCGGCCCGCTTCCTGCAAGGGCACATTGGCGCGCAGCCGCTCGATATCCTGCTCTGTCGGGATGCCGTCAAAGAGGGTGAACGTTGCGTCCCATGCTGTGGCGATGACGCGGTCAGAGCGCATCTCGTCGGGTAGGTCATGAGCGAAAGCAACAAGCGAATAGGCGCGCGTGGGGCCTTGAGCCGTATAGACGGCGACGCCTTCGCCGCGCATGGAAATATCAAAACGGGGGCGGGTGATCTGCCAGTTTTCGCGGCGCATACGGCGCAAGAGCTGGCGCATGAAGGACAGTCGACATTGGTGCAGGCTCCCGAGGCGAGAGAGTGTCATCACTTGCTCAGGCGGGCGCATCACCAGATCTGTCATGGGGTGGGTCCAAAGTTTTGCTCAAAAAAGCGATACCAGTTGTCGCCCATGATCCCCTCTGTTTCAGCTGTGGAAAAGCCGACATCTGCAAGGCCTTGGGCGATATTTCCAAAGTGACGGTTGTCTTGATACCAGTCTGGCATGGGCGGAAAGCCGGGCGCGGCGGCGGAGCCTTCGCCATAGTCGATCTCTTTGGTCCAGCGGCCCACTCGCATCCACTCCACCACGCTATCAGGCTGATCTTGGCAGAGATCAGAGCCTATGCCGAGATGCTCTGCGCCAAATTTTGCGGCTGTGTCTGCGATCATTTGGCAGAAGCTTTCCAAAGTGCAGGCTGATTTGTCTTTGAGGTGGTGAGGGTAGAGGGAGAAGCCGAGCATACCGCCATTGGAGGTCACTGCGCGGATCACGTCGTCGCGTTTGTTGCGCAGGGCGGGCTGCCATGTGTGGGGGTTGGCATGGGTGATCGCGATGGGGCGCTCGGAGAAATCCGCCGCCTCAATTGTGGAGCGGTCGGCGGAGTGGGACATATCAACCACCAACCCCACGCGGTTCATTTCGCGCACCACTTGCTTGCCCATTCGCGTCAGGCCTGTGTCTTCGGCCTCGTAACATCCCGTGGCAAGGAGCGACTGGTTATTATAGGTCAGCTGCATGAAGCGCGCGCCAAGGTCGTGCAGCACTTGGACGAGGCCGATATCATCTTCTATGGGCGATGGGTTCTGGAAGCCAAAGAAGATGGCTGTTCGGCCTGTCTCATGCGCCAGTTGAATATCGCTGGCCCAACGGCCCTTCAGGATCAAGTCTGGGAAGAGTTCAAACCAGCGGTTCCATTGCTCCATGTTGAGCACGGTTTCACGAAAGTTTTCGTGATAGGCGATGGTCACATGGACCGCATCCAACCCGCCCTCACGCATTTGGCGGAAGATTTTCTCAGACCAGTTGGCGTATTGGAGGTTGTCGATGCGATACATGGGTCTACTCTGGCAAGCCTGCGGAAATATAAGCGGTTTTCACGGTTGTGTAGAACTCCGCTGCCGCAGAGCCTTGTTCGCGCGGGCCATAGGAGCTTTCCCCGCGCCCGCCGAAGGGGACATGATAATCTGTGCCTGCGGTGGCCAGATTGACCATCACACAGCCTGAGCGGGCACGCGCTCGGAAGTCGCTGGCGCGGGCCAAGGAGCGGGTCACGATCCCGGCTGTGAGGCCAAAGCGGGTGTCGTTGACTGTATGCAGGGCCTCGTCATAGCTGCCCACTTTGATCACAGCGGTGAGCGGTGCAAAAAGCTCTTCTCGGTTGATGTCCATAGCGTTGGTCGTGCCCAGGAAAACCCCCGGAGTCATAAAGTAGCCTTGGGTGGCGCGCTCAACTTGCTCACCGCCACAGGCCAGCTCTGCCCCTTCGGCGCGGCCTTTGGCAACCCATGCAAGGTTTTCTTTCAGCTGCGTTTCGCTCACAACCGGACCGATCTGGGTGCCCTCTTCGAGGGCATGACCGACTTTCATAGCCTGAGCGCCTGCCACGAGCTTTTCAACGAAGGCGTCATGCACTGCTTCGTGCACGACAAGGCGCGAGGAGGCTGTGCATTTTTGGCCCGTTCCGCCAAAGGCCCCGCCGAGGGCAACAGCCACGGCAAGGTCAAGGTCGCCATCGTCCATGACAGCGAGCGCGTTTTTGGACCCCATTTCCATTTGCAGCTTGGTAAAGTTACCGACAGCCGCCTGTGCGATGCCGCGGCCAACGGGGACGGAGCCTGTAAAGGAAATGGCGTTGATGCCTTTGTGTTCGACAAGCTTCTGGCCGATATCGCGGCCAGAACCCATCACAAGGCTGAAGAGGCCCTTGGGGATGTCCTGACGCGAGATGATTTCGGCCAAGGCCTGCGCCGAAGCTGGCGTTGCATTGGCGGGCTTCCAGATCACGGCGTTGCCATAGGCCAGCGCGGGCGCAATTTTCCAGCTGGCTGTGGCAGTGGGGAAGTTCCACGGGCTGATCACGGCGACTGTGCCTACAGGCTCGCGGCGAATGTCGATATCAACGCCCGGGCGCACGGACTGTGCGTTCTGGCCGAGCTGGCGCAGGACTTCGGCGGCGTAATAGGTAAAGAACTGGCCTGCGCGGTAAACCTCGCCCTTGCCCTCGGCGAGCGGCTTGCCTTCTTCGCGACTGAGCAGTGTGCCGAGCTCTTCGGCGCGCGCCATCATTTCGGTGCCGATTGCATTGAGAACAGCTTGCTTGCGCTCAAGACCATAGGCGGCCCATTCGATTTGGGCGCGCTGGGCGGCTTCAATGGCTGTGTCGAGCTCGTCAGAGGAGGCTTGTGCGTAGAGGCCGACCAGCTCGGACAGATCAGACGGATTGTAGTTTTCGACGACGCCTGCGCCTGTGCTCCATGCGCCAGCGATGAAATTTGGTTTGATATCGGTCATAAGGGTTCCTGAGCCAAGGTTTCTTCCTTTTTGGACCGCCTGAAGCTACAGATCAAACGAATTTAATTGAATCTGGCTTCAGAATTTCTGAAGTGCCGCTTGGCGCAACGTGTCGCTGAAGTGCAGCGCGGGGGGCAAGAGCTGACCTTCGGTGCGATGCATCACATGAACGTGGCGTTGTGCGGTGCTGTCTTTGAGGGGCAAAAATACCAACTCGTCGTCCGCAGCCCCGAGGGCGCGCTTTGGCAAAATGGTGATCCCGACATTGGCACGCAACAGCGCGAGGAGGGAGGCTGTGCTGCGCACGAAAAGGCGGGATCGTGTGAGCATCGCAGCAAAGGCGGGGTCACTGATCATTTCACAAAGACCGTTTGAAATCAGGGGCTCGTCAATGATGTCTGACCAAGTGAGGCTTTCCCATTTGGGCGCTAGGGGATGATCGGCGCGGCAGACCACACCGAAGGGATCAGAAAACAGCTCGAAACGCTCAAACCCCGCACGCTCTGGAAGCGAGGCGATCCCGATATCGGCGCGGTCTGCTTCGAGTTCGGCCAAGACGCCTGCGCTGTCAAGATCGCGCAGCTCGACAGAAACGTCTGGGTAAAGAGCGCTATAGGTTTTGATGATATCAGGCAGGACGGTCTGTGCGACAGAGGGGGTGACTGCGATACGCACTTGTCCGTGTGTTGCGCGGGCGAGGCCTTCTATACGCCGCACGGAGCGTGCGAAATGAGTGATTTGTTCGGAGGCTTCGCTCAGGATCGCTTGCCCCAGAGGGGTGAGCTTTGATTTGCGACTGCCAACAAAAAGCGGTGCGCCCAAATGATCCTCAAATTGCTTGAGAGACATGGAGACAGCCGAGGGCGTGCGCTTCAAGGAGGCGGCGGCTTTGGCGAGCGAGCCTGTTTCGGCCACAGCACAGAATGCGCGCAATAGGTCTATTTTGAGTGTCATGAAGGCAATCTTGCAGGCTATGGCGGGTATGTCTAGGCTCGCTTTTGGTCTGGGTCTGCGCGCGCTATGGCTGCGCTTTTTCCCGTGAGGCCTGACGCCTTTTCGCGTCAGCTTTTTTGCCACAATCAGGATTCATCCTGTGTTTTCGGGGGTATGCAGTGAGAATCTCACGTGCTAGCGTCCCAGCATAAAATAAAAACAAGATCGAGGCAGGCAGTAGTGATGGAAACGGGCTTTAAGGGCACGTTCGTTATCTCTTGGCCGCAAATAAAAATAGACGGGCTGGCGAATGCGCCAGTGGCAGACCTGAACGTTGGGGCAACGTGGTCTTGGCAGGGAGACGCTGTGCGCGTTGACGGGCCTTCCGAGCTATTGCGGCTAGACAAGGCGGACGACGAGACAAACCTCAGACGGCGCGCGGCGCGCATGGTGCACCGCTTGGTCGGGGTCGCAACCAGCGACAGGCGCGACATGGCGAGGGAGACGTCTGACGAGATGAGTGACAACAGCTTTGTTGTGACGGATGGAACGCAAAGTTACACGGTGACGCTGATTGAAATTGGTGCCGAGGCGCAACCTTTGTTGATGTTTGTGGACCAGCTCCCACCGAAAAGCCGCGATCTTTGGATTGTGCATCAGAGTTTTGAGCCCGCACGACAAAGTGCCGAGGGGCCAGATGCGGGCGGGGTGATTTGCTTCACGCCTGGCACACGGATTGCCACGCCTGATGGGGTGAGGGCGATCGAGACGCTAAGGCAAGGCGATTATGTGCAAACCAAAGATGCGGGTGCACAGGAAATCCAATGGGTCGGGCAGCGGCGTATGACGGGAGCGAGGCTGTTTGCTATGCCGCGCTTGCGGCCGATCCGCTTCAGGGCAGGGGCGCTGGGCATCGAGCGGCCAGACCATGAGCTTGTTGTCTCTCCTGAGCATCGTATGCTTGTGAGAGGGGCTGTGGCGCGATCTCTGTTTAATACAGACGAAGTGCTGGTGCGTGCGAAAGATATGCTCAATGGCCAAGACATTGTGATCGACAGCCAAATGAAAGAGGTGACCTATGTTCACCTTCTGCTACCAAATCACCAGATTGTCTGGGCCAATGGCGTGGAGACGGAAAGCTTCCACCCCGCCAATACAGCGCTGGCAACATTGAGCGATGAAGACCGCGAGGCGCTTTTGCGAATGCATCCTGATTTTGAGGTGCAGCCAGAACGGTATGGGGCTTTTGCGCGGCGCAATTTGTCGGAATCGGAAGCGGCGATCCTTTCGTATGAAGCGGCCTAGCCATTTGCAGCCGAAAACAACGGGTTTGCGCTTGACTCAGAGCCGAGCGCAGATATAAGCGCGGCTTCATTGGTGTTGGTGGCCCTCGCAAGAGGATCCCTGTCAGGCCCTAGGCCAGAGGACAACGCCCTTCATAGTGGCCCGCTTGAGGCCTCGTTTTTAGAAGGATATCAGCTGTGACCAAACGCACATCTGCCAAGTACAAAATTGACCGCCGCATGGGCGAAAACATTTGGGGCCGCCCCAAGTCGCCTGTAAACCGTCGTGAATATGGCCCCGGCCAGCACGGTCAGCGCCGCAAGGGCAAACTGTCTGACTTCGGTCTGCAGCTTCGCGCCAAGCAGAAGCTGAAAGGCTACTACGGCGACCTGACAGAGAAGCAATTCCGCCGCATCTTTAAAGAAGCTGAGCGCGTAAAAGGCGATACAGGCGAGAACCTGATTGGTCTGCTCGAGCGCCGTCTTGATGCGGTTGTTTACCGTGCGAAGTTTGTTGCGACAGTTTTTGCGGCACGACAGTTCGTAAACCACGGCCACGTCACTGTGAACGGCAAGAAGGTCAACATTCCTTCATACCGCGTCAAAGAGGGCGATGTCATTGAAGTGCGTGATCGCTCCAAGCAGATCGCTGTTGTGATCGAAGCCACTCAGCTCGCAGAGCGTGACGTGCCTGATTACATCGATGCGGATCACTCCAAAATGAAAGCGACATTTGTGCGCGCTCCTGGTCTTGGCGATGTGCCATACCCGGTTGTGATGGAACCAAACCTCGTTATCGAATATTACGCACAAAACTAAGCACGCGTATTTCGCAAAGCTTTATCAGAGGGCTGTGGCGGGATACCGCTGCGGCCCTTTTTCTTTGCTGGCAGCAGGGTCTGTCTGTCAGTATGACCTGTGAGGAATTTGGAGAGAAGAATGCGCCTTACACCGCAAGCAGGGATCATGAATATCGCTCTTTATGAGGGCGGAAAGTCTAGTATTGCTGGGCATTCGGATGTTTTGAAGCTGTCTTCAAACGAGAACCCGCTTGGCCCGCCTCCCGCAGCCATGGCTGCGATTGCGCAGGCGGCCAGTGAGGTTCATCGCTATCCCTCAACCGACCATGCCGAGCTGCGTGCCGCGATCGGGAAAGCCTATGGGCTGGCGCCCGAGCAGATCATCTGTGGTGTTGGCTCTGATGAGGTTTTACAATTCGTCTGTCAGGCTTATGCAGGCGACGGTGACGAGATTATCTACACCGAACACGGCTTCTCTATGTATCCGATCCTTGCGCATATGGCGGGGGCCACGCCTGTTCAGGTGGCGGAGGCTGAGCGGGTTGTGAGTGTTGATACAATCCTTGCGGCTGTCGGTGAGCGCACGCGGCTTGTTATGCTGGCCAACCCAGCCAACCCGACGGGCACAATGCTGCCCGAGGGCGAGCTTGAGCGGCTTGCGCGGGGTTTGCCTGCAAATGTTATTTTGGTGATTGACGGCGCTTATGCCGAGTATGCCGAGGGCTATGATGGCGGCGCGGGCCTTGTGGCCGAGCTTCCTAACGTCTTGATGACGCGAACGTTTTCCAAAGTCTACGGGCTGGGCGGGCTGCGCATTGGCTGGGGCTACGGGCCACGCGAGATGATTGATGTCATGACGCGGATCAGGCAGCCGTTTAACCTTTCGACGGTGCAGCTTCAGGCGGCGCAGGCGGCTGTAGAGGACTTGGACTGGGTGCCGAATTGCACGGCTTTGAACGCGGCGCAGCGGGCGCGGCTGACGGGGGCATTGCGCCAGTTGGGTGTGGCCTGTGACGAGAGCCACGCGAACTTTGTTTTGGCGCGCTTCACGGACGCGGCAGAGGCGGGGGCGGTGGATCTGGCCTTGCAGGGTGAAGGCATATTGGTACGCCGTGTCACGGGGTATGGATTTGCCGAAGGACTCAGAATGACTGTGGGCAATGAGGCGCAGACGGGCCGTTTGATTGCGGCGCTTACGAAATGGCGGGAGGGTCAGGCATGAGCCAGACATATGAAAAAGTCGCTCTGATCGGGCTGGGCTTGATTGCCTCGTCGATGTTTTGGGCCATGAAACGCGGCGGCCTTGCGGGCGAGGTGCGTGGCTATGCACGCTCAAGCGAGACCCGCGATACGGCCCGCGAGATCGGCCTGTGCGATGTCGTCTGTGACAGTGCGGCGGAGGCTGTGAAAGACGCTGACCTCGTTGTGCTCTGTGTGCCTGTGGGCGCGATGGGCGCTGTGGCGCAAGAAATTGCACCCTATCTGAAGGCGGGTGCGACCGTCAGTGATGTTGGCTCTGTCAAAAAGGCGGTGATCGAGGCTGTTGGGCCGCATCTATCTGAAAATGTTAATTTTATTCCGGCTCACCCTTTGGCGGGAACCGAGCATTCCGGCCCGCGCTCGGGCTTTGCGGAGCTGTTTGACAACCGCTATACCCTGCTGGTTCCCGCGGAGGGCACGCCGCCTGAGGCGGTGAAAACCCTGCGCGACCTTTGGGAGGGGATTGGTGCGAAGGTTGAGGAAATGGATGCGGAGCACCACGACCTTGTGCTGGGTGTGACCTCTCACGCGCCGCATTTGATTGCTTATACGATGGTCGGCGTGGCCGATGATTTGCGCCGTGTGACGGACAGTGAAGTGATCAAATATTCGGCGGCGGGCTTTCGGGACTTTACGCGGATTGCGGCCTCGGATCCGACCATGTGGCGCGATGTTTTTCTCAATAACAAAGAGGCGACATTGGAAATTCTGGGGCGTTTTACCGAAGAGCTTTTTGCGCTGCAACGGGCGATCCGAACGGGCGACGGGGATATGCTTCATGCGTATTTTACCCGCACACGGGCGATCAGGCGCGGGATTATTGAAGCGGGGCAGGATACGGACGCGCCAGACTTCGGGCGGGTTAAGAAAGAGTTAAAATCCTAACACACTGTTTTTGCTACATTTTATTTTTTTTGCTTTCGGGGCGGTGCACTGAGAGGGAAAAACGTTGCGGGTTGAGGCTGTTTTGGGCGGGGTTGGGCTTTGGCGATTTGGCGCTTGAGGGGCGTTGATTTGCGTTGGTCTTGTAGAGCTTACCTCTTGTGGGGTTAAGGGCGCGGTAAGGCGCAGGGCGGTCTGTGGCCTGCACTTTTTGTGCGGGGTTTGGGAGATGGTGAAGCCACCTGTAAGTCTATAAAATCATTGAATTATATGAACTCGGGGTCAGTCGCTTTTCGGGGCGGCAGGCGCAGGCTTTCCGGACCGCTGTTGCGGCGTGAGACGGGGGCAGAGCGGACGCGGCGGGCGGGGGGGTCGCCCCTTGGGAGCGGGCTGCGCGGCGGGCAAACGGGGCGCACATAAAAAGGTTAACGGGGCTGATTCGGGGGGGGTGAAAAGCGTGCACAAAGTGTGCACCACCCGTGCACCGGCAAAACGTGATTTTGGAGTGTTAATAAGGCGCGCGGTAACGCGTCGCCCGCGCGCGGTGATCAGCGCCCGCGCGGCGCTGCCCCCAGACGCTGGTTTAACTGGGGGCGCTGCCCCCAGACGCAAGTTTAACTGGGGGCGCTGCCCCCAGACCCCCGGGATATTTTTAGAAAGAAAAAGACGGGGCAAAGACGGGGCAAAGACGGAGAAAAGACGGGAAAAAACAGAGGTGGGGGTGGCAAGGCAGGCGCGGCGCGGGCGCGGCACGGGCGCGGAGCAGATGGTTAGGTCTCTGCGATTTCGCTGTGAAGGCGGGCGAGGAAGGCGCGCATATAGGTTGTGCGCTCTGTTGCGATTTGGCGGGCGGTCTCTGTGTGCATTGTGTCGGCTAATGTGAAGAGTTTGGTTTGGAAGTGATCAAGGGCGAAGGCGGTGTCGTCGGGGGCGCGGTTTTGGGCCAAGGGATCGGTATGATCATAAAGCGGGCGGTTGAGCGCGCCCGAGATCATGAGCATCCGCGCGAGGCCAATGGCTCCGAGCGCATCGAGGCGGTCGGCGTCCTGCAGAATTTGCGCTTCAAGTGTTTGGGGGGCAATTTTTGCCGAGAAACTATGGGCTGCGATCGCGTGTTTGAGGGCGGGGAGCTTGGCTTCGGGCAGGCCGCAGGCGCGGGCGAGCGGGGCGGCGGCCTCGGCCGAGAGGCGGGAGGCCTCGGCGCGGTTGGGCGCGTTCTTGGGCAGGTTGACAAGATCGTGAAACAGAGCGGCGGCGTGGAGAAGCTCCAGATCGACGGTGGCGTTTTGGCCTTCGCCTTTGGCGATATGCTGGCAATTGGCCCAGACGCGGCGGATATGGGCGAGATCATGGGCGCTGTCTGTTGCGCTGTCTCTCGCGCTTTCTGTGGCCTTGCTCCAATGGGCTTGGAGCGCGGTTTCGTAGGGGCAGGGACCGAGGCTCATTGGATGAAGAGGCGTGGTGCGGGGGCGACAGGGATGGGGCCGATTTTGATATAGCCGCCTGAGAAGGTGAGCGGGATGTCGAGGGTTTCGCTATTGCCCGAGAGGCCTGCGAGCAGGGAGAGGCCCTGCTCGATCTGGGGGGCAAGGCTTTGGGGCAGGGCGCCTGCGGCTGTGGCGAGGGCGAGAATATCGCGCCAGTTTCGCGCCTTGAGGGTGAGGGTGCCTGTCGGGGTGCCTGTGCGATCAATGGAGAGTGCGCCTGCGGCGGCCAGTTTGAGCTGGCCCCATTCGGCTTCGGCGCGGTGAAGTTTGATCTGGGTCGGTTGGGGGCGGCTGTCTTCAAGGGCGCTGATGTCCCATGGTTTGGTGAAATCGAGCGTGGCATCGGCGCGGAAGGATGTGAGCGTCTCGGGCAGCTCCCCTCGCAAGGCGGCGGGCAGGGGCGGGGCGAGGCCATCGGCGTTGAAGGCGGCGCGGTAGCTTGTATCCGCCTCGCGGGTGAGCGCGGTTTGCAACCCAGCGATATGGGTGCGGGGGCCTGTTTCGGGTGTGATGGTCAGGGCGGTGGCGGCGAGATTGGCGCGGCTGAAGGCGAGGGCTGTCTTGGGCTCCATGACCATGGAGGCCTGCATCTTTTCGCTTTTGAGGGAGATGCGCGCGGCGGGGGTGCGCAGGGTCTGGAACGCGGGGAAGGCGGCTATGATGTGATTGGGCTGATAGCTCAGGGCGAAGAGCTGCACGAAGGGGGCCGACCATGCGAGGCCTGTGGCGGGGTCGGCGAGGGCGGGGTCTGTCAGGGTTGTGTCAAAGCGGTTGGGGAAGCCTTTGACTGAGAGGTCAGAGTATTCGGCTTGCCAGCCTTCGCTTTGGCGGGCGTCAAACCACGCTGTTATGCCCGATTTGAGGCTTGTTGCGCCGACAAACCAGTAGCCAGACCAGAGCGCGGCCAAAGTCACGATAAGAACGAGCAATTTTTTCACGCGAGCACCTTTTCCCTTCAGTGGTGATGGTGTTTATGGGGGCAGGCGCGCGAAGGGACAAGTGATATGACGATGTGGGTGTTTGGCTATGGGTCCTTGATCTGGAACCCCGGCTTTGACGTGGAGGAGATGCGGATTGCCACGCTTGAGGGCTATGCCCGCAGCTTTTGTATGCGCTCGATCCACCATCGCGGGACGGAGGAGGCCCCCGGGCTTGTGCTGGCGCTGGACGAGATGCCCAAGGCGCGTTGCCACGGGGTCGCTTTTTCTGTGCGGGCGGGGCAGGAGGAGCAGGTGCTGGCTTATTTGCGCGAGCGCGAGCTGATCTCTTCGGCTTATGTGGAGCGCAGGCTTGATATCACGCTGGCCGACAAGCGGCAGGTGGAGGCTGTGACCTATGTGATTGATGCGGCGCATATCCAGTATTGTGGCGGGCTGGACCTTGAGGAGCAGGCGCGGATCATTGCGCAGGCCCATGGCGGGCGTGGCCCGAACAGCGAATATCTCTTCAATACGGCGGCGCATTTGCACGAGCTGGGGATTTCGGACCCCGAGCTTGACGAGATTGTGGCGCGGGTCAAACTGCTGGGCTGAGGGCCGAGACGGTGGCCGAGATGGCGGGCGCGACGGCCTGCGGGGGAGAGATGCGGCATTTGACTTGGCATATGCGCGGGTTCTGCTTATGGTTGGGCAACTGAAATAAGCGTCAGGAGCCGTCATGAGGGCGCATCCGGAGCGTGAGGCCGAGCTGTATTTTTCACAACCCTTGAGACAGATCGTATTGATGCTGTTGGCCCTCGGGCTTGCGGGCTTTGTCACTTTGCTGGCTTTGCCGCAGGTTTTGCCTGTTTTTGAGGCCAATCCCTATCTCAACGGGTTTATCGTTTTTGTCTTTGCGGTCGGCGTTTTGGCGACGTTTTGGCAGATCTATCAGATGATGCGCTCGGTGCGCTGGATCGAGGCCTTTGCGGCCGATGTGGCGGAGCGTGAGGGGGTCAGGCCGCCGTCTTTGCTTACGCCTTTGGCGAATTTGCTCTCCTCGCGCGGGCGGGGGCGCCAGATCAGCTCTGGCTCGGCGCGCTCTATTCTGGACTCGGTGGCGCAGCGGATTGACGAAGAGCGCGAGATCACGCGCTATATTGTCAGCCTTTTGATTTTTCTTGGCCTTTTGGGCACGTTTTACGGGCTGGCGACGACTGTGCCGGCACTTGTCGACACGATCCGAGGGCTGGCGCCTGCGGAGGGAGAAAGCGGCGTTGAGGTTTTTGGCCGGTTGATGAGCGGGCTGGACCAGCAGCTTTCGGGGATGGGTGTGGCCTTTGCATCGTCGCTGCTCGGGCTTGCTGGCTCGCTTGTTGTGGGGTTGCTGGAGCTGTTTGCAGGCCATGCGCAGAACCGCTTTTATCGTGAGCTGGAGGAATGGCTCAGCTCGATCACCCAGCTGGGCTTTGCCTCTGGCGAGGGGGAGAGCGAAGGCGAGGGCGAGGTGAGCGGTCAGGCGGGGGCTGTCTATGGCGGGCTTCTGGAGCATATGGCGGGACAGATGGAGGCGTTGCAGGATCTGGTGCGCGAGGGCGAGATGCGTCAGGCTGGCAGCGACGCGCGCTTGACGCGGCTGGCGGGAGCGCTGGAGCGGTTGACCGATGAATTGGGCGATGCGAACCCGACTTTGGCTGCGCTGGGCCGTGTGGCCGAGGGGCAGGAGGCGCTGATCCATGAGCTGCGTGCGCGCGGGGGCAGCAGCACGGAAGCGGGGATTGATGCGGAGAGCCGGATGCGCCTGCGCTCGATTGATGTGCAGATGCTGCGGGTCTTGGAAGAGATCAGTGCGGGGCGGCAGGAAATGATGGCCGAGCTGCGCGTTGATATTGCCGATCTCGGCAGGGTGCTGGGCGGGCAGCCGGCGGGCCGCGTGCGCAAGCTGCACGTGACAGACGGCAGGCCCGACAGCGCGGAAAACGAGGGCTAGCACATGGCCCTTTCCCGCCGCACAGGGCAGCGCTTTCAGGCCAATATCTGGCCCGGATTTGTCGATGCGATGACGGGGCTTCTGCTTGTTTTGATGTTTGTCTTAACGATCTTCATGGTCGTGCAATTCGTATTGCGCGAGACGATCACGGGGCAGGAAAGCGAGATGAACCAGCTCAATGCCGAGATTGCCAAGCTGGCGCAGGCGCTTGGGCTGGAGCAGCGCCGCGCCACGGGGCTTGAGGCGCGGGTTGGTGAACTTGGGGTTACGCTTGAGGCGGCGCGCACGCGGGCGGGCGAGCAGGCGGCCTTGATCGCCACGCTGCGGGCCGAAACGCAAGCGCAAGACGCGGCCTTGAGTGCGGCGGAAACGCAGATCACAGAGTTTGAAGCGCAGGTGGTGCGCCTTTTGGCGGAGCGCGATCTGGCCCAAAACGAGGCAGAGGCTTTGCGCGCGGAACGTGCCGACCTCACAACCCAGAAGGCCGCTTTGGATGCGGTGATTGCAGCCGCCGAGGCCGAGGCGGCGGCGCAAGATGAAGCGCTCGCAAGCCTTCAGACGGCTTTGAGCGAGGAAGAGGCCGCCCGCGCCATCGAGCTGGCGGCGGCGGAGGCTTTGCGGGCGCGGCTTGCTGAGGCGGACACCGAACTTACCGCAATGACGCTGGCGCTGGAGGCGGCGCGTAAGGATGCGGAAGAGACGCTGACCTTATTGGCGGCGGCCCAAGCGGCCGAAGAAAATCTTGAGGTGCGGGTGGCCGCGCTTCTGCTTGAGGCCGAGACGCAAGCCAGCGAACAGGCGGTGATGAGTGCCGACTATAAAGCGCAGCTGACGCAGGCCTTGGCCGAGAAAATTGCGCTAGAAGAAGAGCTTGGCGAAACGATCAGCGATGCGGCGGTGCGGGCAGCGCTTTTGGCCGAGGCCAAAGCCAAGCTTGCAGACGAAGAGGCGCTGTCGCTGGAGGCGCAGCGGGCGCAGGCCTTGCTCAACCAGCAGGTTGCGGCTTTGCGCTCACAGCTGGGCAGCCTTCAGGCGATCATTGATGATTATAGAGAGCGTGACGCGGCAAGCGACATTCAGCTGAGCAATCTGGGGCAGGATTTGAACGCTGCCCTCGCGCGTGCGGCGGCCGAAGAGCGCAGGCGGCGCGCGCTGGAAGAGGCCGAGCGGATCAGGCTGGAAGCTGAAAAGCAGAACCTTGAGCGCTATCGCAGCGAATTTTTCGGGCGGCTGCGCGATGTGATCGGGGCGCAGGACGGGGTGCGGATTGTCGGCGACAGGTTTGTCTTTTCGTCCGAGGTGCTGTTTGCGCAGGGGCAGGCCGATCTGAGCCGCGCGGGGCAGGGCGAGCTTGCCAAGATTGCCGATATTCTGCGCAATGTTGTGGGCGATATTCCGCAAGAGATTGATTGGGTGATCCGTGTGGATGGCCACACCGACGATGTGCCGCTCTCGGGCGCGGGCGCGTTTGCGGACAATTGGGAGCTGTCGCAGGCGCGGGCGCTGTCTGTTGTGAGATATATGGTGAATTTCCTTGGCATTCCGCCCGAGCGGCTGAGCGCCAACGGCTTTGGGCAATATCAACCGATTGCCATTGGCGACACGGAGGCGGCGCGGGCGCAGAACCGCAGGATTGAGCTTAAGTTTACTGAAAAGTGATCTAACAGGGCGCTGACAGGGCGCTGACAGGGCGCTGACGGGGCGCTGCGCCAAACGCGCCCTTCATTGGGGGCAGCCCCCAAGCCCATAACTAATTGGGGGCCAGCCCCCAACCCCACCATTAATTGGGGGCCAGCCCCCAACCCCACCATTAATTGGGGGCCAGCCCCCAAGCTCACCACTAATTGGGGGCCAGCCCCCAAGCCCCCGGGATATTTTCAGCAAAAAGAAAGGGTGGCTTGCCTTCGCTGATGGCTTGGGCCAGCTTGGCGGAAATATCTGGGAGAATGCTATGCCTGCTTTGAAGCCGAGTGAGTTTAAGGCGACCATCAAATGGATTGGACGGGTGGAGGACCGCGCGGCGGGCTTGCGCTCGGTGCCGCTTGAGCGGGCGATGCTTGGCTTTGCGGGGCTTGAGGGCGAGGCGCATGGCGGGGTGACGCGGGCGTCGTGTTCGCGCGTGACAAGCCAGCATCCAAAGGGCACCGAGATCGCCAATGTGCGGCAGATCTCTGTTTTGTCGGCTGAGGAAATGGCGCTGATTGCGGCGGATCTGGGGCTTGAGGCGCTGGCGCCCGAGTATCTCGGAGCCTCGCTGATTATTGAGGGCATTCCTGATTTGACGCTGGTGCCGCCCTCCTCGCGGCTTCAGGCGCCCTCGGGGGCGACGCTTGTGATTGATATGGAAAACCGCCCCTGTGTATGGCCCGCCAAAGAAGTGGAGGCCGAGCACGCGGGGCACGGCAAGGCGTTTGTGGGCGCGGCCAAGAACCGCCGCGGTGTGACCGCATGGGTTGAGCGGGGCGGGGAGATTGCGCTTGGCGACGAGTTGGTTTTGCATATCCCTGATCAGCCTGTCTGGCCGCATCTGGCGCAGGCGCGGGGGGAATGAGTTTCCGATAGGCGACAGGCGCGGTTTGGTGCTGCGACACTCCGCCGCTCTGGGCTTCGGAAATGTCGGATTCTGCGCGCCGCTGACGGATTTGGAGCGCTAGAAGGGCAGCAAGAGAAGCCGGATGGGAAAAAGGAATCCGCTATGAGCTATAAGTCCGACATTGAAATCGCCCGCGAAGCCAAGAAGCGCCCGATCCAGGAGATTGGCGACAAGATCGGGATCGCGAGCGAGCATCTGCTGCCCTATGGCCACGACAAGGCCAAGGTGAGCCAGAGCTTTATCAACTCTGTGCAAGGCAACAAAAACGGCAAGCTTATTCTTGTGACCGCGATCAACCCGACGCCTGCGGGCGAGGGCAAGACCACGACGACTGTGGGCCTTGGCGACGGCTTGAATGCGATTGGCAAGAAGGCGATGGTTTGTATCCGTGAGGCCTCGCTTGGCCCGAACTTTGGCATGAAGGGCGGCGCCGCGGGCGGCGGCTATGCGCAAGTTGTGCCGATGGAAGACATGAACCTGCATTTTACAGGCGATTTCCATGCCATTACGAGCGCGCATTCGCTTTTGAGCGCGATGTTGGACAACCATATTTATTGGGGCAATGCTGCTGATATTGACACCCGCCGTGTGACGTGGCGCCGTGTTGTGGACATGAACGACCGCTCTTTGCGCCAGATTACGTCGTCGCTTGGCGGCGTTTCAAACGGCTTTGCGCGCGAAGACGGGTTTGACATCACTGTGGCCTCGGAAGTTATGGCTATTTTGTGCCTGTCCAAAGACCTGAAAGACCTTGAAGAGCGTTTGGGCAGCATGATTGTGGCCTATCGCCGCGACCGCTCGCCTGTTTATGCGCGCGATATCAAGGCGGAAGGTGCGATGACTGTTTTGCTGAAGGACGCGATGCAGCCGAACCTTGTGCAGACGCTTGAGAACAACCCTGCCTTTGTGCACGGTGGCCCGTTTGCCAACATCGCGCATGGTTGTAACTCGGTGATTGCGACGCAGACCGCGCTCAAGCTGGCGGATTATGTTGTGACCGAGGCGGGCTTTGGGGCGGACCTTGGCGCTGAAAAGTTCATGAACATCAAATGCCGCAAAGCCGGCCTTGCGCCTGACTGTGTGGTGCTTGTGGCGACGGTGCGCGCGATGAAGATGAACGGCGGGGTCGCGAAGGCGGACCTTGGCGGGGAGAATGTAGCGGCTGTTGAAAAAGGCTGTGCCAACCTTGGCCGTCATATCGGCAACCTGAAGTCATTTGGCGTGCCTGTTGTGGTTGCGATCAACCATTTTGTGACCGACACCGAGGCCGAAGTGCAGGCTGTGAAAGACTATGTGAAGAGCCAGGGCTCGGAAGCGATTGTCAGCCAGCACTGGGAGTTTGGCTCCAAAGGCAGTGCGGAGCTTTCAAAGCGCGTGGCCGAGATTGCGGACAGTGGCGTGAGCCAGTTTGCACCGCTCTATCCTGATGATATGCCGTTGTTTGAAAAGATTGAGCGGATTGCCAAGGGGATTTACCGTGCCGATGAGGTGATTGCGGATAAGAAAATCCGCGACCAGCTCAAGCTTTGGGAAGAGCAGGGCTATGGCAAGCTGCCTGTCTGTATGGCGAAGACGCAGTATAGCTTCTCGACCGATCCGAACCTGCGCGGCGCGCCAACGGGGCATTCTGTGCCTGTGCGCGAAGTGCGCCTGAGCGCGGGGGCGGGCTTTATTGTTGTGGTCTGTGGTGAGATTATGACCATGCCGGGCTTGCCACGGGTGCCTGCGGCGGAGAGCATCCGCCTCAATGAGGCGGGCGAGATCGAAGGGCTGTTTTAAGCGAAAAAGGCCGGATCGGGCGGGGCATCGAGCCCCGTCCGATCCGGTCGCCGCGTTGCGGCTCCTGCCTGCCCTATCGTCGGCGAAAGCCGACTGTCGGCAATGGGCGGGGATATTTTTAGAAAGAAAAAGAGGGTAGCATGAGCGCGACGATTATTGACGGGAAGGCCTTTGCGGGCACAGTGCGCGAGAAAGTCGCGGGCCATGTGAGCCGCCTCAAGGCAGAGCACGGGATTACGCCGGGGCTGGCTGTTGTGCTTGTGGGGGAAGACCCTGCGAGCCAGGTTTATGTGCGCTCCAAGGGCAAGATGACCGTCGAGGTCGGGATGAAATCTGTTGAGCACAAGCTGGATGTGGAGACGCCCGAGGCGGAGCTTCTGGCGCTGATTGACCAGCTCAACAACGACCCTGAAATCCATGGTATTCTGGTGCAGCTGCCACTGCCTAAGCATTTGAACGAAGACCTTGTGATCAATTCGATTGACCCTGCTAAGGATGTGGACGGGTTTCACATTTCGAACGTTGGCCTGCTGGGCACGGGGCAGAAAAGCATGGTGCCTTGCACGCCGCTTGGCTGCCTTATGATGCTGCGCGACCACCACGGCTCTTTGAGCGGGATGGATGCTGTTGTGATCGGGCGTTCAAATATTGTGGGCAAGCCTATGGCGCAGCTCTTGCTGGGCGACAGCTGCACTGTGACGATTGCGCATTCGCGCACGAAGGATCTGGCCGATGTGGTGCGCCGTGCGGATATCGTTGTGGCGGCTGTCGGGCGGCCTGAGATGGTTCCGGGGGAGTGGATCAAAGAGGGTGCCACTGTGATTGATGTGGGCATCAACCGGATTGAGCGGGACGGCAAAAACAAGCTTGTCGGCGATGTGGATTTTGACAGCTGTGCGGCGCGGGCGGGGGCGATTACGCCTGTGCCGGGCGGGGTTGGGCCGATGACGATTGCCTGCTTGCTGGCCAATACTGTGACAGCCTGTTGCCGCGCCAACGGGCTTGCAGAGCCTGAGGGGCTGACGGCTTAAGGCCCTGACATTTCAAGGCTTTAGGGCGCGCTGGCGAAGGCTGGCGCGCCTTTTTTATGGCTGTTAACCCCTAACTGACGATGTCTTCGTCTTTGACGAACATATTGGCCCATGCCCGATCAATCAGGCTCGGCGACATTTTGTAGGGGATGCCCTCAAAGTCGCAGATGGCGCGCATCTGGTCGATCAGGAAGCCGGGCTGGTAATTGGCATAGATGTTGTCGATCGTGGGGTATTTGACCTTGAGCAGATGCACCAAGGCGGCCTCGTCGAGTTCCATCTTCTTGGCGCGGGCGACCATGGCGAAAATCTTGAGGAAGTTCTCCTGATCGGGGCCGTCGATCTTGATTTTGAAGAAGATGCGGCGCAGGGCGGCTTGGTCAAAAATCTTGTTGGGGTGAAAGTTGGTTGAGAAGATCACAAGGGTATCGAAAGGCACCTCGAATTTCTCGCCCGATTGCAGCGCGAGGATGTCTTTGCTCTCTTCGAGCGGCACGATCCAGCGGTTGATCAGGGATTGGGGCGGCTCTTTCTGGCGGCCCAAGTCGTCGACAATAAAGATCCCGCCTGTGGATTTGAGCTGAAGCGGCGCTTGATATGTGCGCGCGGTCGGGTTGTAGACGAGATCAAGCATATCAAGGGAGAGCTCGCCGCCTGTGATCACTGTGGGGCGGTCGCATTTGACATAGCGGGTGTCAAAGGTCACGCGGCGGCGCAGGGATGTGGGATCATCGACTTCTTCGTCGACGGCGGCGTGCACGATCGGGTCATAGACTGTGATGACCTGACCTGCGTATTCGATGGCGCGGGGGACATAGACCTTGTCGCCCATGGCGTCGCGGATGCCGTTTGAAATCGAGGATTTACCGTTGCCGGGGGGGCCATACATCAGGATCGAGCGGCCTGCGGAAACGGCGGGGCCGAGATGGTCGAGAAGTGTGTTTGGCAAGATCAGGTGGCCCATGGCGCTGGTCAGCTGTTCGCGGGTGACTTGAATGTTGCGGATGGACTGGCGCTTGATCTGTTCGCGATAAACGGCGAGGGGAACGGGCATGGCGCCGAAGTATTCGGACTGCGACAGCGCATCAAGGGTGCGCGATTTGCCAGCCTCGGTGAGCTGGTAGCCCATTTCGCCGCCTGCGCTGGCGTTGAGCGTGCCTGTGGCCTCGACGAGCTTTTGCTCGCGGGCCATGTCGATCAGCTCTTGGGTGACTTGGCGGGGCAGGCAGATGGCGCGGGCCAGCTCGCTCACCTCGTTGATGTTTTTGCGAAACATTGTCTTGAGAGCAATGTCGCGCATCATCACGCGGGGGAGCTGCATATCCTCCAGCGTTTTGGGGGGCGGGGGAGCCATGACGGCTGTAGCTTGCAAATTCATATGACGCCTCAGTCTACTCGTTAACACGGGCCAGTCTGCGCCAGCCTCTTGAGCCAGAGTTTAGCGGCCCTTGGCCCAAGCCCCAAACGAAAACCGCGCAAAGGCCATTATGGCCTCATAATGTGCATAAAAAATGAAGAGGTTGTGATGCAGAACGCACAGGCGGGCGGTGTTTGGGGCTGATTGTCGGGGGCTGGGTTCAGCTTCCGAAGTATGTGCCCATGGCGATATAGAGCGCGAGCGTGCCGCCGAGGCTGAGGCCCATGGGGAAGTCGGAGCCGACGCTCCAGCTTTTCCAGTCGGGGGCAAGGCTGCGCAGCCTGCTGTGTTTGGCGAGGCGGTGGGTGACAAAGGCGGCGAGGAGATTGGCGGCATAGAGCGCCATGAGCACGCGCAGATCACCCAGTGCAATGAAGGGCGCGGCGGCGGCGGCGAACTTGGCATCGCCCGCGCCCATAGCGCCTGTGGCGTTGAGCACGACCCCGACGAGCAGCACAACAAGAAGCTGCGCCAGACGCCAGAGGTAGTCAGGCCATGGCATCACAAAGAGGCCGAGCAGAACAAAGACCAGCGTGAGGGCGATCACGGCTTTGTTGGGGATTTTCATGGCGCGCAGATCGCTCCATGCGACCCAGATACATATGGGCAGAACGAAGGGCAGAAACAGCCATGCGGCGAAGGATGTTTGCTCCATCATCCGCGTCAGTTGCTGACGGTGCTGTCCAGCGCCCGCAGGGAGCGCACGGCGGCTTCAAAATGCTGCGGGTGGGTGTTGATGGCTTCTTGGAGGAGGCCTTTGCCTGTCTGGACATCGCCTTGTTTGATGGCCGAGAGGCCAAGCGTGTGCAAGAGCTGGGCGCGTTCGACCTGAGACATGGGGATGACCGGTAGGTTGTAATCGCGCTGCGCGCCTCGGGCCAGAACCATGTTGTTTTTGGCTGTAAACAAGGTGTTGTCCTGACGGATCGCATCGGCAAAGAGGCGCTCGGCGTCTTTGAAGTCACCACGGGTGAGCTTGGAGTAGCCCCAGTTGTTCAGGACGCCCGCGGGGCGGGTTGTGAGGCCAACGGCTGTTTCATAGAAGCTGTCGGCTTTGCTCCACTCTTTGTTGCTGTCCGCGATCATGGCTTCAAGGCGGTAGCGCTTGAAGGTTTCATAGGTCGGGGGGACGTCATTGAGCGTGGCTTCGGCTTTGGGCCAGTCGCCTGCGCGCAGGAGCGCGTCGGCGTAATCCACGCGGTCTTCATCTGTCGCGCCGTCAAGCTTGAGCAGGCGTTGATAGACGGGAACGGCCTCTGTCGGGCGTTTGGCGCGGATCAGGGACTGACCTAGGCCACGGTGAAGGTCGGCGCGGTCGGGGTTTTCGGCGGCGGTGCGCTTGAAATAATTGACCGCTTCATTGGGGTCTGCGACCGTGAGCATGATGTCACTCAGGTTGCTTTCATCCACGACATTCACATCCTGAAATGCGCGGTTCACCTCTTGTTCGCCTGTCTTTTGACAGCCAGAAAGAGCGGCTATGCCCAGAAAAAACAGGGGAATAAACTTGTAATGGCGCATCTGTCTGCGTCCTTTTACTGCCTTGGCCTCGTTATGGTATCGATCTGATCAGGAAGTCGCTGCTTCCGCGCCGCACCAATTTATATTTTTGCTCTTCGTCAGCGCCAGCATAGTCGGAAATTTGCGTTTTTGCGAGCGCTAAGCGTAGATTATCGCGAATTGAGTCACTTTTGCCATCATCGAGTGCATAGGCGCGCTGAAATATTTGCGCAGCTTCGGCAAATTGGTCACGCTCCATCAGGACAACGCCAAGATTGTTCCAAGCTTCGGGGACGGCGTCATCTTGTTCAATGGCGCGGCGCAAGAGCTTTTCGGCCTGTCCGAGCCGCCCGAGGCCTATATTGGCAGAGCCAAGCGCGCTCAGCACATCAACGGTCAGGCCTTCGGCGGCTGCGGCGCGGGTAAATGCGCGCAGGGCCAGTTCGTGTTCGCCGGCTTCCATCAGGCGGTGACCGACGAGCAGCCCGTCTACGGCCTCAGCGCCGGCCTTGCGACCGGGGGCATAGGGGCTGTCTTTGGACGGGCCAAGGCCGCCCGAAGAACAGGCGGCCAGCGCCAAGAAAAGGGGGGGAGCCAGTAAGCGTGCGAACCCGCGGTATGTCATTGATGCCCTACATATTGCCAAGCTGTGTGATGCCGTGAACTGATGGTCCGACCAGAATGATCAGGAGCGGCGGCACTGTCAGCATCATTGTGGCAAGTGTCATCTTGGTTGGCAACTTGTTCGCGGCTTCTTCGGCGCGCATGACGCGTTTATCGCGCATTTCGGCGGAATAGACGCGCAAAGCATCTGACATGGGCGTGCCGAAAGCTTGGGACTGGTTCATCACGGTGACAAAGCTTGAAATATCCTGAGAGCCGCAGCGCTCGGACATATCATTGAGCACTGTGGATTTGTCTTTACCAGCTTTCATCTCGTTGGCGACGATATCAAATTCGTCGGCCAACTCGGCGCAAGAGGGGCGCACTTCCTTGCCGACACGAATGATCGATTGTTCTATGGATTGGCCCGCCTCGACACAGACAAGCATCATGTCGAGCGCATCGGGGAAGCCGTTTGTGATGGCTTCCTGACGGGTTTGCATCCGCTTTGTCACCCAGTATTTGGGAAACATATAGCCAAGTGCACCCGGCCCGAGGATATACATGATCGTTTGTTGCATGGTGGTCTGGTCGTTTTGCACGAAGCTCACAAAATAGGCCACGCCAAGCACCAAGAGGCCGATCCCGCCTGCAAACTGCGCGAAGTGGAAGTAGCGCACCGAGTCTTTGCCGCGATAGCCCGCTTGCATGAGTTTGAGCTTCATGCCGGCCAGCTCGGTTTCGTCTTGTGGCTCAAGGAAGGTGGCGTAGCGATCTAGCTTTTCGTTGTGCTGTGCGGTGCGCAGCTTTTCTTTCACTTCGCGGGCGTTTGAGGGCAGGCGCGTGTCGCGCTTGAGGCGCTCGAGCGGGTCCATCTTCTCGGCCATAATCATCGAAATGGCGACCAGAACGAGGATAACCCCCAGTAGCCCGACGGCTATGAGGGGGCCAAACGGGCCAAGAGCGCCTGTGAGCGTCGCGGTGAGTTGCTCCATGATCTGGCTCCTAAACCTTGATGTTTGTCAGCACGCGCATGACAATGAGATTGATCGTGAGGAAGGCGGCCACGAAAATACAGGCCGGAATGAAGTAGGGATGATCCATGACCTCGTCGTAATAGTCAGGCTTTGAGACGTTGATCACGATCAGCGCGACAATCGGGAAGGACGAGAGGAACTTGCCCGACCATTGGGCCTCGGCGGTGATCGCTTTGACGCGGCGAAAGAGACGGAAGCGGGCGCGGATCACCTGCGCAAGGCCTGCGAGAATTTCGGCCAGATTGCCGCCTGATTGCTGCTGGATCGTGACTGCGACCGCGAGGAAGCGCAAATCCTGAAGGCCGATCCGCTCGGCCATATCCTTGAGGGCGTCGCCGACATCGCGGCCATAGGCGCTTTCATCGGCAATGATGCCGAATTCGGAGGCGAGGGGGTCTTTGATCTCTTTGGAGACGATTTGCACCGCCGAGGAAAACGGATGGCCGACCCGCAGGCTGCGCACCATCAGCTCGACCGCATCGGGGAGCTGCTCCTCGATCATTGCGATACGTTTGTTGGCTTTGGAATTGACCCAGAAATATATCCCGCCGATCCCCATCAGGGGCGCGACAACGGCGCGGATGGCGACCGAAGTTTCGGTTGCCAGAGTGAGGCCGAAGAAGGCGACAAGCGAGACGAGGCCTATCAGCATGATCAGCTGGATCGGGGTAAAGGCGAGCGCGGCCTTTTGCGCTTTGACGGCGAGAAGGGAATAGAGCGGAATGCCCATTGAGGCTTTGTGCTGGTTCATCTCCTTGCGGAGCTTGTCCATCACATCGGCGCGTTTGTTGCCTTTCTGGATCATCTCGAGGCGGCGGTTGACGCGGCTGTTGAGCGAAATCGAGTGGCCAAAGAGCGTCAGGTAGATGCCTTCGACGAGCACGAGCACGCCGATAAAGATCAGACCGTAAATCAGGGGTTCTGCGCTGATGGCCATGGGGCTTACTCCGCTGCGACAGGTTCAAAGAGGGTGGCGGGCAGATCATAGCCCCAGAGGCGGAAGCGCTCGGAGAAGTGGCTGCGCACGCCTGTGGCGGTGAAGTGACCGATGATTTTGTTGTCGGGTGTGAGGCCGACACGCTGGAAGCGGAAGATTTCCTGCATCGAAATTACATCGCCTTCCATGCCTGTGATCTCGGTGATCGAGGTCATGCGGCGGGAGCCGTCTTGCAGGCGGGAGGCCTGCACGATCAGGTTGACCGCCGAGGAAATCTGGCTGCGCACGGCCTTGAGCGGCATTTCTATGCCGGCCATGGCGACCATATTTTCCAGACGCGAAATCCCGTCACGCGGGTTGTTGGCGTGGATCGTTGTCATGGAGCCATCGTGGCCTGTATTCATGGCTTGGAGCATATCGATCACTTCTTCACCACGCGTTTCGCCCACAATGATGCGGTCAGGGCGCATCCGAAGGGCGTTTTTGAGGCAGTCGCGCGGGGAAACCTCGCCTTTGCCTTCGACGTTGGGGGGGCGGCTTTCCATGCGGCGGACATGGGTCTGTTGCAGCTGAAGTTCGGCGGTGTCTTCGATTGTCAGGATGCGTTCGTCATCGGCGATAAAACTCGACAGGGCATTGAGCGTGGTTGTCTTGCCCGAGCCTGTCCCGCCCGAGACGATCACGTTGAGGCGGGTGGAGACGGCGGCCTGGAGATAGGCGGCCATCTCCTCGGAGAAGGCCCCGAAGTTGACCAGCTCGTCGATCCCGAGTTTGTCTTTTTTGAACTTACGAATGGAGACGAGCGAGCCATCTACCGCAATGGGGGGCACCATTGCGTTAAAACGCGAGCCGTCTTGCAGGCGCGCATCGACATAGGGGTTGCTTTCATCAACGCGGCGGCCCACGGCGGACACGATCTTGTCGATAATCCGCATCAGGTGTTTTTCGTCTTTGAAGGTCACATCCGTGAGCATGAGTTTGCCCGAACGCTCGACAAAAATCTGTTTTGGGCCGTTGACCAGAATATCGTTGACGGTTTCGTCTTGAAGAAGGGTTTCGAGCGGGCCGAGGCCACGGACCTCGTCAAACAGCTCTTTGTTGAGCGTGGCGCGGTCATCGCGGTTGAGCACAACGTTTTTGCCAGAGAGAACTTCATCGGTGATCGCGTTGATCTCGGCCCGCAGGTCTCCCTCGGAGGCTGTGTCAAGCGCGGCGAGATTGAGGCTGTCGAGCAACTCGCGGTGTAGTTCGAGCTTTAGCTCGCCAATCCGCTCGCGGCGTTTGGCTTCTTTGTCAGCGGGGCCAGCCTGTGCGGGTGTGCCCGAAGTGGGACGGCGCAGGCTTGGCTTGGCTTGGGGCGCGAGCGCGTCTGTGGCAACCGCCTTTGGCGGCAGCGGCGTTACGCTTGCGCTCTTGGCGGGCTTGGCTGCGGGGCCGTCTTTTTTATAGCGTGAAAACATCTGTGCGCCCCTTTATGCAGCTTTGACTTCGGACTGGCCGAGCGCATGAAGATCGCTCGCCAGTTTGGCGATTTCTTTGCGCAGCGGGTTTTTTGCCGCCGTGCTGGCAAGGGGTTGGCCGTGATCGGCGCCTTGGGTGACGGGCTTGCCGCCGTCAGAGAGCACCAGCTCGATCTTGATACCGAGGCTTTCAGCCATGCGTTTGATGCGGGATTTACCATTGAGATCGGTAAATTTTGGCCCGCGATTGAGCACATAGCGCAGCTTGTCGGCGGGCAGGTCTTCGGCCTGAAGGGCGCGCACAAGGCGCAGGGTATTTTGGGCCGAGCGCATATCAAGCTCGAGCGTTGCGAAATAGACTGCTGCCTTGCGCAGAACCGCCTCGGACCATTGCACGAGGGTTTTGGGCATATCGACAACAACATAATCAAAATGTGTCGCTGCCATATCGAGCACACGGGTCACATCTTCGGAAGTGATGAGATCAAGCGGGATCATGTCGGCGGGGGCTGTAAAGACGCTGAGGCGCTCTTCAAAAATCACGAGCGCATCCTTGAGCATCCCGTCATCCATGCTTTCTGTATCGGTCCAAAGCTCAAACACTGGCTCAAGGCGGGGCAAGTCAAGATAGGTTGCGACCGATCCGAACTGGAGGTCCAGATCAATCAGGCAGACTTTGGGCGGCTTTTTCTTATCGACCGTGGCCAATTCGAAGGCGAGGTTGACCGCAAGAGTTGTGGCGCCTGTGCCGCCTGCGAGGCCGTGGGTTGCTATGATAACGCCCTCTTTTTTGCCGGGCGCCGTGCCCACAGGCGCGGCGGCGGCCACGGCTTCGGGCGCGGGCGCGTTGAGGCGTTCGATGGCGGCGTGAAGCTCGCCTTCGGGCAGAGGGTAGGGCACAAATTCGTCGGCTCCGTCGCGCAGAAGCTGGTGAAGCGCGGCTGGCGTGACGTCTTCGGCGATTACGATCACCTTGAAGCCTTTGGATTTGGCTGATTTGATGATTTCACTGAGGAAGATGGTTTTGTCTTCATCCTCAGCATCCAGCGCGAGCGCCACAAAGTTGAGGGCTTCGGCTTCTGGCTGCTCAAAGAAATGTCGCGCTTCTTTAAAGCCGATGTCGCCCCAAGCCTCTCCCAA
Source organism: Lentibacter sp. (assembly GCF_965657785.1). Classification (GTDB taxonomy): domain Bacteria; phylum Pseudomonadota; class Alphaproteobacteria; order Rhodobacterales; family Rhodobacteraceae; genus Lentibacter. The sequence goes on along the minus strand of NZ_CBFHPP010000006.1, from coordinate 52,420 downwards.
TGCGCTTTCCATATCTTCGATCAGGAGATCAAAATTCTGCACATCACGGCTGACTGTAACGGCCTTGAGCGGGGGAAGCTCTTGCGATTGTGCGTCTGAATGCGTCATTTGCTCATTCCTCGTATTGAGTGCACAGGCGGGCTTTTTGCGCCGATACCCTGCGACTCGGTGGCTTGCTTTGGACAAGACACACCACTGCTTTTGAGAAAATATCGCTTTAGACTGGGGCAGAAATGGGGCTAAATCCCTGCATTTCTGCGATTATTGGGGCTTTTATTTGGGAAATCTGACGCTTGCGCCTCAAGGGGCAGAGCGTGGAAAGGGCGGAGCAGGGGTGCTCCGCCAATCTGTTATTGGGAGGTCGAGAGATCGCCACCTGTGATGCCTGAGAGGACTGTTTCGGCCCCCGCACCTGCCACATAGTCACGATAGATGATCTGGGCGTATTTCCCGTCAAGGACCGATTGGTGGCCGCGCACAAAGCCTGAGACTTCTGTGACGGCGCGGCGGTTGCGGCGTTCGCGGCCTTCTGTGGCCACAAGGGGTTGTGTCTCGCCCAATGAGGAGACTGCTTCAAGACGGTCGCTGCTGATGCCTTGGGTGGCAAGGAAGCCGACCACAGCCTTGGCACGGCGCAAGCCGAGAGCTTTGTTATAGCCGTTTGAGCCTGGGGCGTCAGCGTGACCAAAGACACGGAAGGTGATTTCGGGGAACTGACGGATCCAATTGGCCTGCTCGCGCAGGGCGTCTTGGGCGCCCGCATCAAGCTGTGACGAATTGAAGGCAAAATGCACAGTCGTAATGACTTCGGCGGCAAATCTGTTTGCCAGATCAATGGCATAAGACTTTTCGCCAGACATGAGCTGGGTGTTGTTCATGGTGGCATTGCCAAAGTCTTGGCCGCCCAGAAGAACGCCTGCTTCGCTTTCAAAGCGCATCATGGTCGGGTCGTTTGACGCGCAGGCCATGAGCGCTGTGCAGGCCGCAAGGGCGGCAAGTGCGTTTCGCGTCATTGGGGTTTTCATAAGCGCCACCATGTCCCTTACTCCATCACATAACCATAAGAGCCGTTGAAGTCTTGCTTTGCAACCTCTCCGACAACCCCGCCTTGCGCGCCCGTATTGGCGATGCGGCCATGCAGGAACAGGTCTTTTTCAGAGGGCGGGCGAACACGATCGGTGGGAAGGGAGAGGGCTTCGCCGCGTGTCGGTGTGACGAGGTGGGCTGTGATAATGATTACAAGCTCGGATTGCTGGCGGTTGTAATCGGCGCTGCGAAAGAGCGCGCCGAGGACGGGCAAATCGCCGAGCCAAGGCACTTGGCCTGCGCTGTCGCGGAAATCATCTTGCAGAAGGCCCGCGATTGCAAAGCTTTCGCCGTCGCGCAGCTCGACTGTTGTTTTGGTTTCGCGGCGCTTGAAGGCATCAACCGTGAAGTTGTTGAAGGTTGCGCCGTTGTTCGGGTCAATCGAGGAGACCGCGGCCTCCAGCTCGAGGTTGATCAGATCGCCATCCACCACGCGGGGGATGAAGTTGAGCTCGACACCGAAGGGCTTGTATTCGACCGACACCGAGCCACCGTCTTGGGCGACAGGGATCGGATATTCGCCGCCCGCAAGGAACTTGGCCTCCTGACCTGAAAGCGCCGTCAGGTTTGGCTCGGCCAAGGTGCGCACGACGCCTTTTGTTTCGAGGGCTTCGAGCAGGACGCCGACCTGCACAGAGCCGGCATTGAAGCCAAACAGCATCGCGCCGTTGTTTTCATTGAGGCTGGGCACAGCGCCGCCAAGAGCCGTGGCAATGGCGCCAGAGTTGTTTGTGGTGTTGGTGCCGCCGTTGATGCCAAGGTTGCCTCCGGCTGCGTTGCCGTTCAGCGAGAGCGACGAGCTGAGGGACTTGGACACAGTGCGCTGCATTTCGGCAAAGCGCACTTTGAGCATCACTTGCTGAATGCCTCCCACAACCATCAGGTTTGAGACCCGCTCGGGGGCGTAGCGCTCGGCCAGATCAAGCGCGCGCTGGAGGCGGGCTGCTGAGGAGACTGTGCCGGAAAGCACAATGCCGTCATTGGCGGTGCGCACTTCGATTTTCTCGCCCGGCAGAATTTGGCGCAGGCGCTCTTTGAATTCGGAGATGTCGGAGGCAACGCGCACATCAACATTTGTGATGAGCCGGCCATTGGCATCGAGGATGGTCAGGGTTGTCAGGCCGGGGGCCTTGCCCAACACATAGATTGTGCGGTCTGACAGCGACGAAATATCTGCAATGGCGGGGTTTGCGATACTCAGCTCTGCGAAAGGCTGGTCGCTCTCGACCACCACGGCACGGTTCATCGGCACTTCAAGGGTGCTTGATGTGCCACGTTTCACAACACGCAGGGACTCGGCCATGCTGATGCTGGGAGCGGTTGCCAGTGGCAAGGCCAGCGGCGCTGCCAGTGCGAGTGCAATGCTTGCAATCGTCGGTTTGAAAAATCTGCTCAATATCATTGTGACCTGCCTCTCTGATCACATTACCTTATGGGCTTTTTGCCCTTTATTGGCGCGACCATGCGTCAGTTTGGTTTTTTTTGCAAGAATCAATGCGTTTAACGGGTTTGTTTATGTTGATCTGCTGCAACAGCCCCGCAGTTTGGCTTGGCAACAAAGCTGAGGCCCCGCAGGAGCGGAGCCTCAGGCTGGAGTGGTGTTTGGGCCGCTTCAATTGGTGCAGGGGATCTCGATTTCGACCACTTCTGCGCCACGTCGTGTCCGGATGGTGCAGACTTTTTCTTCCTCCACAGCGAGGGGGGCTTCGACTTCGGTGAGGCCCAGAAGGGCATTTTGGTCGACTTCGATCACCTCATCTGTCCGTGCATCTCCCGACCCGACGAGAGACAGCGACAGGCGTCCTGTGGACTGGGCCTGCGCCAGCGAGGCGACCTGCTGGGCGGAGACGGCGACTGTCACGGTGCGGGCGATGCCTGAGCTTTCGACCTCTTCGTTGGCGGATTGGTCAATCGCGATCAGCGGCAGGCTCGACTGGATCAGTTTGGTGACTTCGGCGCTGCGCTGGCTGTTTTGGACCCGACCTGTCCAGTAGACATCGACCGAATGACCCGGGCGCAAGAAGCCAGAGACACCAGAGGACACATCAACCTCGATGGTAAAGGCGCGCTGGCCCGGTTTGAGCAAGGAGGTGAGGCCGGCTTGCTCGCCAGCTTCTGTGAGTTTGACTTTCAGAATGGCTTCGCCAGGCTCGATCGAGCGCAGGACGGCCCGCGGCTTGTCAAACCCTTGGGGGAAGAGATCTGTCGGGACAGTATAGGCCCCGTCAGGGACCGAACTGCGCGGCCAGTGCACCAAGCGCACATCTTCTGCTGTGAGGTTATCGCCATATTTGACGGACGTCTTGGACACAAAAATCTCGACACTATCGATCATACCGCTGTTGGCTTCTGCAGCGGCCAGAGCGTTGCGTGTGCTGTCTATGTAACCTTTCGCCATATACACAGCAAAGCCCGCGAGGGCGATGCCTGCAATGAGTACCAATCCGAAAACGGCTCGCATAATCTATTCCTCAAGTTTTGGTGCGGTGCGGCTTCGAAACGCCCCGCCTTGGCACATGACTAGCCTGTGAATGTGGCGGGAAGATGTTTGATGCGGGGTGATATCGTGAAATTTAAGGGCCGCTTTTGAAACGACAAAACCGCCGGAGGGTCCAGCGGGCGGTATGTTGGTTTGGGGGAAGCAAACGCTAAAACTCGCCGACATCCTGACTGCTCATATAATCGGATGTGCCAGTTGCCAGATCTTCTGTGCCTTGGCGCATCATACCGTATCCTGCCGCAAGAAGCCCGACAACGGCCGCCGTCAGAACCACCCAGTCGACCGTCACAGCGCCATCCTGGCGTTTGAAAAACTGTTTGATTTTTGACAGCAAGGGATATGCCTCCGGAGCAGAAAAACGGGGGTTTACAATAAGCGGGGGCCGCCCCTCCCCACCGAAGGGCGGCGCAACACTTTATGTAAACTTAGCGGAAGCGACCTGGGTTTTGGCTGTCCATGTATGTGTTTGTGCGCGATGTCAGGTCTGATGCGCCCGTCTGGATCGACGAGTAAGCGGCAACTGCGAGGCCAACGACAGCGGCTGTGAGAACAACCCAGTCAACCGTTACGGCGCCGTCTTCGTCTTTGTGGAAGTTTTTGAAAAATTTCATCATCGTATGTCCCTCCAAAGGATCATTTAGGTTTGCGTTACCTTGCGGTCATTTGATGGTCGATCTCTCTTCGGCGCACCACCGTCTCGGTATGGGCAGATATAGCCAGTGGAAAACGGCAGGAATTGGGCACGATTTAAGCAATTTCAGCGCATTTGGATGAAATACGCTGGTATCGACCTAAGCCTATGATAAAAAACAATAAAAAATGTTAATTTTTGCGAATAAAGATGGGTTTCTTTGGCCGACTGGGCAATTTTAGCGCAAATTTGATGTGAAAATACCTCTGTGTCTGGCCCAAATTGAAAGAGTCTGCGATAGTTTGAGGGAGTAACAGGCAGAGCAGAACGCAAAAATGCGGGCCCTATATGTAATGAGTCTTCTGGCGCTTGTGAGTGCGCCTCCTGTGCTGGCAGATGCGCCAGCGCAATTTCGGGAGTTTACCTTCAAAAAGGTAAAGCCGCCGAAGGCTGGCGCGAAGAACAAGATTAATATTCAGATCGAAGCCGCCGATCTTGAGCGTCAGCGTGGTAAGAGTAGCAGCCTTGTGACGACGCCTGAGGCCAAGCCAGCGGAGCCAATAGCGGCGCGTGCTGCACCCCCGACGCAAACATCAGGCACTTATGCTTGGTTTTGGGACAAGATTTCGCCCAGCATGGAGACCAGCGGGCCTGGGCGGCTCGCGCCTGCGCTTGTGAGTGTCAGCCATGGGCCTAGTGGCAAAACAGTTGCGACACCGAGGCTTGAAACGCTGCGCGCGATTGTTGAGGCGCGGGGCGTGGATATTTTGAAAGCAACAATCGGCACCGAAGTGTCGCCCGCCCTTGTGCTTGCGGTGATTGCGATTGAGAGCGGCGGACGGGTGGATGCTGTGAGCGGTGCGGGCGCACAGGGCTTGATGCAGCTGATGCCTGTTACGGCAGAGCGCTTTGGTGTGGTAGATGCGCTTCAACCGGCGGAGAATATCAGGGGCGGTGTGGCGTATCTCGACATCTTGATGAAGCAGTTTGACCGCGACCCTATTCTTGTCTTGGCGAGTTATAACGCGGGCGAAAACGCCGTGAAGCGCGCGGGTGGCGTGCCTGATTATGCTGAGACGCGGGATTATGTGCCTAAGGTTCTGGCCGCCTTCAAGACAGCGATGGGGCTGTGCCTGACGCCGCCAGAGCTGGCGAGTGACGGGTGCGTGTTTAACTTCACGATGGCGCAGGCGGATTGATGCGTTTGAAGGTTTTTGCCCTTGAGGGTGGGCTTTTGCGCACGAGCCTGCGGCTGGAATATTTCTGGGGCGCGCTGAGGCGCAACCCATGGGCGGCTTTTGCGGGCCTTGGGAGCGGGCAAAGCCCCGAGGGCGTGGGCCTGCGCGCGGATTTGTTGCCGCTGAATGAAGATGTGATGGCCGAGATTGTCGCTTTGAAGGCTTCTGGGGGGCGCGTGGCGCTCTCGACGGCGGGGCACCCCGAGGTTGCGCAGGCTTTGGCCGAAGCGCACGGGCTGGAGCTGAGCGGGGCCAAGGGCGAGACGCGTGCGCAGATCTGGCACGCGCGTGCGCTGCTCAAGGCGATCAGGCCGCATCAATGGGTAAAGAATATTCTGTTGCTTGTGCCGCTTCTGGCGGCGCACCGCTTTGACAGCGCCTCGTTGATGCTCGCGTTGCTCGGTATGGTCGCGTTTTCGACCGCCGCCTCTTCTATTTATGTGGTCAATGATCTTGTCGATCTTGAGGCGGATCGCCTGCACCCCGAGAAATGCAAGCGCCCCTTTGCCAGCGGGGCTGTGCCCTTGGGCGTGGGAATGTTGGCGGCGCTCGTTCTTTTGAGCGTGGCACTTGGCGTTGGGGCTTACCTCGGGCTGAGCTTTCTGGCGATAACGCTTTTATATGTCTTTGTGTCGACTGCCTATTCGTTACGCCTGAAGCGGATGCGTTGGGTGGATATTTTCCTTTTGGCGTCGCTTTATTCGCTGCGCGTTGTGGCGGGGGCGGCGGCGGCGGGTGTGGCTGTTTCGGCGGCGCTGCTGTTTTTCATCTTCCCTGTTTTTCTGACGCTCGGCGCGGTCAAGCGGCTCACGGAGCTGACGCTTGCCAAAGCGGATGAGCGACTGCCCGGGCGTGGCTATGGGCGGGCTGATCGGGGCAAGCTTCTCAACTTTGCGGTGGTGAGTATGATTGCTGCGTTGGTGATTTTCTTTGTGTATTCCCAAAGCGCGCAGGCGATGGCGCTTTACCCTGACCGCTGGTTTCTGTGGCTGGCCATTCTGCCGTTGGCGGCTTGGCTCTTCCGGATGGTGCGGCTTGGGTATTATGGCAAGCAGGATTATGACCCGATTGTCTTTGCGCTGAGTGACAAGCGCGGGATCGGGTTGATCCTGATCACGCTGTCGCTGATGTTTTATGCGGCGGGGCTGTGGGCCGAGTGGTTCGGCTTCTGAGCCGCGATCAGATCGACATTTTCTTGAAGATCGGTTCGGGGATTGCGCGGATCGCGAACATGACGAACCGCCAGATGCCTGCGGTGTAGAGCACATTGCGCTTTTTCGCGAGGCCTTTGAGAATATCGTCTGCCACGGCCTCGGGCGTTGTCATGAAGGGCTGTTTGCCAAGGCCCCATGTCATGGCGGTGTCCACAGGGCCGGGCTTCACTGTCATCACATGAACGCCTGAGCGGCCCAAGCGGTTGCGCAGGCCAGACAGATAGGTGGCAAAGCCCGCCTTGGCCGCGCCGTAGACATAGTTTCCAAGGCGGCCACGGTCGCCTGCGACAGAGCCAACACCGACGATTGTTCCGCCGCCGCGCGCCTCCATGAGGGGGGCGAGGCCTTGTAAAAACGTGGCCGCACCTGTGAAACTGTCGGCAATGACGCCTTCAATCAGGGAGGGGTCGGCGTCAATCTCGCTTTGGTCGGGCATGGAGCCGAGAAAGACCGCGCAAGAGAGCTGACCTTCCTGAGCGCTGGCGTGATTGAGGACGGGTGCGAATGTCGCCGCGTTGCGCGCATCAATCGGGACGCGCGTCACCGAGCGTGCGCCGCGCGCGGAACAATCGGCGGCAAGGCGCGCCAGATCGTCTGTGTCGCGGCCCGTCAGGATCAGGGCGTGGCCCTGCGCGGCGAGGCGGCGGATGAAGGCGCGCGCTATGGAGGAGCTTGCGCCAAGGATGATCCATGTGTCTTTGCGTGGCTCGGTCATGTCATGCGCTCCTCAGGCCAAGGCGGCGGGTCAGGTCGGTTGCAAATTGATGCTCGGGGTCGGCCTTATTCACCTCATCGGCCCATGTGGCCCAGTCCGGATACATAGCCTTGGCCTCGGCTTCTGTGGTGAGGCTGTCTTTGGCGAAATAGATCCGCCCGCCTGCGGCGAGGGTGGCGCCGTTGAGCCGTTTGATCAGCTTGCGCGCTTCATCGCTGTCGCGAAAATCAACCGCGAGGGTGTAGCCCTGCATCGGGAAAGACATCAGACCCGCCGTGTCAGCGCCAAGACGTTTGAGCACGGCGAGGGGCGAGGCGAGGCCGCTTGTCGCGATCATCTCGACCATGGCGCGCAGCTCGGGGAGCCTCTCGTCGGGCAGCACACATTGGAACTGATGAAAGCCGCTTTTGCCGTAGAGGCGGTTCCAGTTGTGGATTTTGTCGAGGGGGAAGAAGAAGTCTTCCAGCGGCTTGATGCGGGTTTGGCCGCCATCGCGAATGCGCAGGTAGTAGGCTTTGTTAAAGCCTGAAACCATGGCTTTGGATAGCGTGAAGCGCGGGAAGTTGAACGGCACGGATTTGGCCGCGCCTTTGGGCGCGCTTTGCGGGCGCACGCCCGTTGAGCGGGCCTCTTCGACAATGCCGCGGCCAAGGTTTTTGCCCTTGGCGGTGCAATCGAGCCAGCCGACAGCATAGCGGGCCTTTGAGGCGGAGAGGAGCGCGATGTGTTCATCCCAGCTCTCGGCGCGCTGCTCTGTGACTTCCATGCCGACGCCTTCGCAGCGCGTCATTTGGAGCGTTGCGGAGGCGATCATGCCTGTTTGGCCGAGACCGCCGATTGTGGCCTTGAAGAGCTTGGCGTTGCGCTTGGGGCTTATGGTCTTGGGCTTGCCTGCGACCATGAGCTTGAGTGCGATAACATGGCAGCCAAAGCTGCCGTCGGCATGGTGGTTTTTGCCGTGCACATCCATTGCGATACAGCCGCCGACCGTGGCAAAGCCAGTGCCGGGCAGGACGGTTGGCATCCAGCCGAGGGGCGCAAAGAGGCGGGCCAGCTCGCCCACAGGGACCCCAGCTTCGGCCTCAACGACGCCAGTGGCGGCGTCAAAGCGGAGGATGCGATCCAGCCGTGTCATATCGACGGCGGGGCCTTCCGAGTTCAGGCAAGCGTCGCCGTAGGAGCGGCGCGCGCCAATGGCGGGGTGTGCTGACAGCGCGGCCAAGGCAGGGGCACGCTCGGGGCGGGCAAGATCGCCCTCGGCAGAGAGCACACGGCCCCAGCCTGTGTAGGTTTGGGTGTTCCAGAGCATCAGGCGGCTCCTGTTTTGGCGTTGGATTTTGCCTCGGCGTAGGGAAAGACGCCAAGGCCGATGAGAATGGCAAACCAGAGGGTGGTCAGGCGGATCACGGCTGTGGCGGGGAGGGCGATTTCAAGCGGGATGTTTTGCAGGAGCAGGAGGCCGACCATCGCGGCCTCGGCTCCGCCGACCCCGCCTGGCGCGCCTGTGAGGCCGCCTGCGAGCGTGGAGAAGACAAAGATCAGCACTGCGAGCCAGAAGGATATCTCTGCGTCCATCCATGAGAGCAGAAGCCAGAAGGCGTAGCCCTCGGCGAGCCAGCCTATGAGGCCCAAGAGGGTTGCCAGTGTTAGGATATCGACGCTGGAAAAGGCCCTGAGCGCGCGTGCGGCGCGGCGTAGACGCGCCATGAGGCGGGGGAAGAGGCCTGTGCTGTGGTAGAAGAAGCCCGCGCTGACCGAGAGGAGCGCGGGGCGGGTGACGAGCACGGCGCCTGCGAAAGCAAGCAGCGTGACAGGAAGGGCGAGGCGGATCATTGCGCCAGACAGAAGCAGGCCAGCGAGGAGGAGCAGCGACATTGCGGCCAAATCGGAGGCGCGATCCACGAGCACGAGGGGGGCTGTGCGCTCAAAGCTCCAGCCTGTTTCGCGCTTGATCCAGCGTATGCGGATCAGCTCGCCCACGCGGCCCGGCGTGACCGACATGGCGAAGCCGCCGAGGAAATGACGGATGTTTTGCGCCAGATGCGTGCCAATGCCGAGGCAGCGGGTGAAGTAATGCCACCGCAGGGCGCGAAAGAGGTAATTGACGAGCGACAGCGCCAGCAGAATGACGACCTCAAGAAACGAGAGCTTGCGCAGCTGTGTCAGGGTGTCGTCCCAGCCTGTTGCGGCGGCAAGCGAGGCAAGGCCTGCCAGAACGAGTAGAAACAGCCCGCCCAGAAGCGCATAGTCGCGCCAGCGGTGAAAGCCCGTGCTCTTGGGCGCTACTGGAAAGTCACGGCTCATTGTCATTGCCCGAAGGGTTAGGGGCAAAATAGGGCAATTTTGTGGATTTGTCGCTAGGGCTGCCGAAGAAAAAAGCGGACCTCAAAGGAGGCCCGCTTTTTATCGTTCTGCTGATCGGTTTAGACCAGTGTCGCCTGTGTTGCGGCGCGCATTTCTTCTTCGGAGACGCCATCGGCCAGCTCGACGATTTTGAGGCCGCCTTCGACGACATCAAGCACACCGAGATTGGAGATGATGCGGTCCACAACAGCCTTGCCGGTGAGCGGCAGGGTGCATTCCTTGAGGACTTTGCTCTCGCCATGTTTGTTGGTGTGGTCCATGACCACAACCACACGGCCCACGCCAGCGACGAGGTCCATCGCGCCGCCCATGCCTTTGACGAGCTTGCCAGGGATCATCCAGTTTGCCAGATCGCCGTTCTCGGCGACTTCCATCGCGCCGAGGATCGCCATGGCAATTTTGCCGCCGCGGATCATGCCAAAGCTCTGGGCGCTGTCAAAATAGGCGGTCTGGGGCAGCTCTGTGATGGTCTGTTTGCCGGCGTTGATCAGGTCTGGGTCTTCCTCGCCTTCGATCGGGAAAGGGCCCATGCCGAGCATTCCGTTTTCGGACTGGAGCGTCACTTCAACGCCCTCGGGAATGTAGTTGCTCACCAGCGTCGGGATGCCGATGCCGAGGTTTACATACCAGCCGTCTTGCAGCTCGAGTGCGGCGCGTGCCGCCATTTGATTGCGATCCCACATATTATGCGCTCCGTACTGTGCGTTGCTCGATGCGTTTCTCGTGATCGCCTTGAATGATGCGGTGCACGTAGATGCCGGGCAGGTGAATGTGATCTGGGTCAAGCGAGCCTGTCGGCACGATTTCCTCGACTTCGACGACGCAGATTTTGCCTGACATGGCGGCAGGCGGGTTGAAGTTGCGCGCGGTTTTGCGGAAGACGAGGTTGCCTGTGGCGTCGGCTTTCCACGCTTTGACAACAGCGAGGTCGGCGAAAAGGCCTGTTTCGAGGATATAGGTCTCGTCTTCGCCACCCGGGCCTGTCGGGAAATCTTTGTGCTCTTTGCCATCGGCGATCACTGTGCCGACACCTGTTTTGGTATAAAAGCCGGGGATGCCGCAACCGCCAGAGCGCAGGCGCTCGGCCAATGTGCCTTGGGGATTGAACTCAAGCTCAAGCTCGCCCGAGAGATACTGGCGCATGAACTCGGCGTTTTCGCCAACGTAGGAGGAGATCATTTTCTTTACTTGCTTGGTCTGAAGCAAAATGCCGATGCCAAAGTCATCAACGCCTGCGTTGTTTGAGGCGAAGGTGAGGTCTTTGGTGCCTGCGTCCTTGATGGCTTGCAGCAAAAGCTCGGGCAGACCGCAAAGACCGAAGCCGCCCGAGGCGATGAACATACCGTCAAAGAGAAGGCCGTCCAGCGCTTCGGCGGCTGATCCGTAGACTTTTTTCATGGGATAACTCCTGAGGAATATAGTTGGCCGAGTTTTGGCGCGCGGGCGCAGAAGTGTCAATCATGGCAGGGTTTCTACTTAGGGTCCTGAGCCTAGGCCCCCTGCCACTGATTTCAGTCTTTTTTCGCCGCCGCTTTCTTGGGGGCTGCTTTTTTTGCGGCAGGCTTTTTGGCCGCAGGTTTCTTTGCAGCCGCTTTTTTCTTGGGGGCTGCTTTCTTCTTGCCGCCTTTGGCCGCCTTTTCGGCGATCCATTCGACAGCCTGTTCCATGGTTACATCGCCCGCCTCGACGTCTTTGGGGATTGTGGCGTTGACCTTTTCCCACTTCACATAGGGGCCATAGCGGCCTTCCATGACATTGACGGCGCCGCCACTCTCGGGGTGTTCGCCCAGCTCTTTGAGCGGCTTGGCGGCGGCCGAACGGCCACGGCCCGGATTGGCGCGCTTCTCGGCGAGAAGCTCGACCGCGCGGTTCATACCCAGTTCAAAGACATCATTGGGGTCTTTGAGGTTGGCATAGGTCGGCTTTGCATCATCGGGCAACTGGTGCATCACATAGGGGCCAAAGCGGCCGAAGTTCGAGCTGATCATGCCGCCTTCGGGGTGTTCGCCGATCTGGCGGGGCAGGCTGAGAAGGGTGAGGGCCTTTGCAAGGTCCATCTCGTCTTTTTGCCAGCCTTTGGGCAGAGAGGCGCGGGGCGGCTTCTTGTTCTCTGGAGTGGGTTCACCGCGCTGCACGTAGGGGCCAAAGCGGCCTGACTTGAGCCAGATTTCGTCCCCTGCGTCTTCGCCAAGCACACGCTCGTCGCCATCGGCGCCTTCGCCTGCAATGGGGCGGGTATAGGTGCATTCGGGGTAGTTGCCACAGCCAACAAATCCGCCTGTGCGCGAAGATTTGAGGTGCAACTGACCATTGCCACATTTGGGGCAAACGCGCGGATCGGAGCCGTCTTCGCGTGGCGGATAGAGCTGCGGGGCAAGCGCGGCATCCAGCACATCGAGCACTTCGGAAATACGCAGCTCGCTTGTCTCGGCAATTGCGGCGGAGAAATCGCGCCAGAAACGCTCCAGCACTTTTTTATAGTCGCGGTTGCCTGCGGAGACATCATCAAGCTCGTCTTCCAGCGAAGATGTGAACTCATAGCCGACGTATTTGCGAAAGAAATTCAGCAAAAAGATCGTAACAATGCGGCCCTTGTCCTCGGGGAAGAGGCGGTTTTGCTCTTTACGCACATATTCGCGATCCTGGATCGTGGTGATCACGCTGGCGTAGGTTGAGGGGCGGCCAATGCCCAGCTCTTCCATGCGCTTGACCAGTGTCGCCTCGGTATAGCGGGGGGGCGGCTGGGTATGGTGCTGCTCGGGTGTGACCGACTTTTTGGGCGCGGCTTCGCCCTGAGAAATCTGGGGCAGGCGCTTGTCGTCGTCATCGACAACGGCATCATCGCGGCCCTCTTCATAGACGGCCATGAAGCCATCAAACAAAACAACCTGACCTGTGGCGCGCAGGCCGACTTGGCCGTCTGCCGAGCCGATCTCGACGGTGGTGCGCTCCATGCGGGCGCTTTCCATCTGGCAGGCAAGGGTGCGCTTCCAGATCAGATCATAAAGCTTGGCTTGGTCGGCATCGCGCAGTTTGAGCGCGGCGGCGTCAGCCCCAAGATTGGTCGGGCGGATACATTCATGCGCTTCTTGGGCGTTTTTGGCTTTGTTTTTGTAGATGCGCGCCTCTTTGGGGACGTATTTATCGCCAAAGCGGGCGGCAATGGCGGCGCGGGCTTCTGTCACGGCTTCGGGGGCCATGTCGATCCCGTCGGTCCGCATATATGTGATGTGACCCGCTTCATAGAGGCGCTGGGCCGTGCTCATGCAGGCACGCGCCCCCATGCCAAACTTGCGGGAGGCCTCTTGTTGAAGCGTTGAGGTCATGAAGGGCGCGGAGGGGTTGCGCGCGGCGGGCTTGGCCTCAACCGAGGTGATCGTGAGATCGCGGCTTTCGATGGCTTGGACGGCAAGCTCGGCTTGGGTGGCGTTTGCGATATCAAACTTCTCAAGCTTTTTGCCAGCCAGCACAGTGAGGCGGGCCTCGTAGTCTTGGCCACGCGCCGTGCTGAGCACGGCTTTGACCGTCCAGTATTCTTGCGGATTAAACGCTTCGATCTCCATTTCGCGCTCAACGATGAGACGCAGGCAGACCGACTGCACACGGCCGGCAGAGCGCGCGCCGGGCAGCTTGCGCCAGAGCACGGGGGAGAGATTGAAGCCGACGAGGTAATCAAGTGCGCGGCGGGCCAGATAGGCCTCAACCAAGGGTGCGTCGATTTCGCGGGGGTTTTGCATCGCCTCGGTCACGGCGGCCTTGGTGATGGCGTTGAAGACCACGCGGCTGACGGGGGTGTCTTTCTTGATGGCTTTGCGCTTGCGCAGGGCCTCTTCCAAATGCCAGCTGATCGCCTCTCCCTCGCGGTCGGGGTCGGTTGCGAGAATGAGGTTCGGGTCGTCTTTCAGGGCGTCTGCAATGGCTTTGACGTGTTTGCGGCTGTCGACGCCAATTTCCCAAGTCATGTCAAAGTCGTTGTCTGTGTCAACCGACCCGTCTTTGGGCGGCAGATCGCGCACGTGACCATAAGAGGCCAGCACGGTGTAATCGGACCCCAAATATTTATTGATCGTTTTGGCTTTGGCCGGGGATTCGACAACAACTACGGGCATAAACTTCCTCTCAAATTCGCGCACTTAATGGCCGCGCAAAATGCGGCCAGCACATAGGGAATGTCAATGCGGTGATTGTGGTTCAGCCTTAAAATGGCGCTAATCGCAGCTTATTGAGGCAGGTTTTCCAGCTCTTTTGTGAGCATTCCGCCTGCGGCACGGTTGATTTTGCCATCAAGTTCAAGCTCGACAAGGGCAGGGCCGATCACAGCGGCAGGCGCGGCGAGGTCGCGGATGAGCTGGTCTTCGGGCAGGGGCGAGGGGCTGAGACGCGACAGGATTTGCTGGTGCAAAGCCGCCGTTTCGGCGAGGCCGCGCCGCTCGGGCGGGGGCGGCGGGATATCGAGCGAAAGCTCGGGCAAAACAGCCTGCGCGGCGGGGACGAGTGGCGCGAGGGTTTCCAGAATATCTTCGGTGGAGCGCACAAGCGTGGCCCCATCGCGGATCAGCATATTGCAGCCAGAGGCGCGGGCATCAAAGGGATGACCCGGCACAGCGAGCACCTCGCGGCCCTGATCAAGCGCGTTACGGGCTGTGATCAGGCTGCCAGATTTGGCGGCGGCCTCAACGACCACAAGGCCCACGGAAAGGCCCGATATTAGCCTGTTGCGTCGCGGAAAATGGCGCGCCTGCGGGGCAAGGCCCATGGGCTGCTCGCTGATCAGGAGGCCTTTTTGAGAAATGTCGCGGGCGAGATGTGCGTTCTCTGAGGGGTAGATCACATCAACGCCGCCCGCGAGCACAGCAATCGTGCCGCCCTCAAGGCTGGCGAGATGCGCTGAGGTATCAATTCCGCGGGCGAGGCCCGAGACGATGACATGGCCCTTCTCTGACAGCTCTGAGGCGAGCATCCTTGCGGTGCGCCCGCCCAGAGAAGAGGCGTTGCGTGCGCCGACCATGCCAATGGCGGGCTTGTTCAGAAGAGATGTGTCGCCGCGCACCCAGAGAAGGGGGGGCGGATCGGACAGATCATACAGCGCCTCGGGGTAGTCTGGCGCGCCATAACATACGAGTGTGGCCCCTGCGTCTTTGCCACGGGCAAGCTCGGCCCGCGCGGCTTCTTCAGAGAAGCTTTTGTAGCGCTCCACGCCTGCGGCGCGGGCAATATCCGGGAGGGCGCAAAGCGCGGCGGCGGCGCTGCCATGTTCAGACAAGAGGCGAAAAAACGTTGCGATCCCGACACGGTGCGAACGCAAGAGACGAAGCCACAACACCCGATCATCTTCCGTGGTGGGTGGGAGTGGGGGGTGAGTGGAAGGATGTAAACCTTCGGGCATTGTGACTCCGTTCTCTTACAAGAATCATCATTACCTCGGGATGGTTAACAGCTTCTGAATCAATTTACCTTTTTGCGCGCAATACGGCGCCTGGGTTCAGGATCCCCAGTGGATCGAGTGCTGTCTTTATGCTGTGCATGGCGGCAAGTTTGGTTGGGTCGCCATAGCGCTCCAGATCGGCGGCTTTGAGGCGGCCAAGCCCGTGCTCGGCAGAAAACGAGCCGCCCATGTCCACAGTTATGTCATGGACGATGTCTTGCACAGCACTTGCCGTCTCTTTGTAAGCGTCGCGGTGCGCACCTTTGGGCGGGTAGACATTGAAGTGCAGGTTGCCGTCTCCGAGGTGACCAAAGCAGTTGATGCGATAATCGCCATGCGCGGCCAGCGCCTCTGTGGCGCGGGGGATAAACTCGGAAATAACGCTGAGTGGCAGCGAAATGTCGTGGCTTGAGATACCGCCGACATTTTTATTGGCGATAGGGATCGCTTCGCGCAGGCCCCAGAGCTCGGCGGACTGGCCCTCGCTTTGGGCGATAATCCCGTCGTCAGCAAGGCCCTCTTCCAGCGCGACTTCAAACAGCTCTTCAAAGAGCGCTTGCGGCGTTGGTCCACGTGCGAGGCCAAGCTCGGTCAGCACCATCCACTCGGGCGGATCAGGCCAAGGCAGGCGCTGGTCGGGCAGTGTTTCGGCAACGAACTCAAGCCCTTGACGGTGTAGAAGCTCAAAGGCGCTGATGCTTTCGCCCGCGATGTCGCGCAGACGGGCGAGAAGCGTAAGCGCAGCCTCGGGGCTGCGCACCGCAAAGAGCGCTGTGCCGGTTTGGGCGGGGCGCGCAAAGAGCTTGAGCGCGGCGGCGGTGATGATCCCGAGCGTGCCTTCGGAGCCGATCAAGAGATTGCGCAAATCATAGCCTGTGTTGTCTTTACGCAGGCGGGTGAGGCCGTTCCATATGCTGCCGTCGGGCATAACGGCCTCAAGGCCAAGCGCCAAATCGCGGGCATTGCCATAGCGCAGCACGTTTATGCCGCCAGCGTTTGTGGCGAGGTTGCCGCCGATCTGGGCGGTGCCTTTGGAGCCTATGGAGAGCGGGAAAAGGCGGTTTGCCCCTGTGGCGGCGTCTTGCACGGCTTGGAGCGTGCAGCCTGCTTCGACGACGATCACGTTTTCGGTGGGATGCAGCGCGCGCACCGCATTCATACGCTCAAGCGAGAGGAGGAGCGGCGCGCCTGCGCTTGTGATTTGTCCGCCGACAAGGCCTGTGCCGCCGCCATAGGGGATCAGCGCGATGCGGTGCTCTGAGGAAAAACGCAGGATTGTGCTCACGTCTTCTACGGTTTTGGGGGCCGCCACGGCGGCGGCAACGCCCTGCCATTTGGCGCGCGGCTCTTCAAGGTAGCGCGGCGCAGCCTCGCGCAGCGTGCCGTGAGGCAGGAGCGCCTCCAACTTTGTGAGCAGATCGGGTGTGAGGTCTGTGAGCATGGCGTTAGCCTATATCGGTTTTGCCGCGGCGGTCCATCCGCAGGGCGGCATAGAGCACATGGGTGCGCCAGCGACCGTTGATTTGAAGATAGCTTTGCGCGACGCCCTCATATTTGAAGCCCGAGCGCTCAAGCAGACCACGCGAGGGAGTGTTTTCGGGCAGGCAGGCGGCCTCGATCCGGCTGAGGTCCATGACATGAAATCCGTGGTGCACGACGGCTGTGAGGGCTTCCCGCATGATGCCTTGGCGGGCAAAGTTCTGTCCTGTCCAATAGCCGACTGTGGCGGCTTGGGCGGGGCCACGGCGGATGTTGTCGATGGTGATCGCACCGACGAGTTGCTGATCGGCACGGCGGAAAATAAAGAGGGGCAACGCAGTGTCGCCTGACATGGAGCGCTGCGCCCAGTAGACACGGTTGGTAAAGGCGCGGCGCGAGAGATGGTCAATATTCCAGCTCGGCTCCCAAGGCGTGAGATACTCCTCGGAGTCGTGGCGCAGGGCAGACCAGCTGTGAAAATCGGAATGAACGGGCGCGCGAAGGGTGAGGCGCTCGGTTTCGAGCCTCAGTTTTTTGCGCACCCGCATGAGCATCAGGCGGCTCGTTTTTGCAAGAGCGCGCCAAGCTCCGGGGCGCCCTCAACGGGGCCATAAAGTGCTGCGGCTGTTTTGGCCGATGTTGCCATCTCGGCGCCGAAGTCACGCACGCTCTGGCGGGTGACGGCGTCAATTTTTTGCACGACTTCCTCAAGGTCTGGCACGCGGCCCCAGATCTGTGTCATCCGTGCCAAACGCTCGGCGCGGCTTGAGGGACTTTCAAGGCCCATCAGCATCCCTGCCTTCATTTGCGCGCGGGCGCGGTCGACTTCGACGTCTGACATATCGTCGGCGGCGCGGGTCATTTCGGCCAGCGTGATTTCGGCCAGTTCGCCGACTTGCGCGCCCGAGGTGCCAGCGTAGATTGTCATCATACCTGTGTCGGTGTGAGCGCCTGCAGAGGCAAATATCGTATAGCAGAGGCCGCGCTTTTCGCGAATTTCTTGAAAGAGGCGCGAGGACATCCCGCCGCCGAGCGCTGAGGCATAAATCTGTGCGGTGAAGATCGCGTCATCACGATAGGTTGGACCTTCAAAACCCATGGCGAGGTGCGCTTGTTCAAGGTCTTTGACAACGCGGCGTTCGCCGCCTGTAAACAGCGCTGGCGTCTCTTTGGGTGCATTGCCACGTGGGATGGCCGAAAAGAGCGCTTCGGCTTGTTTCACCAGCGCGTCATGATCAACGCCGCCAGCGGCCGAGAGGATCATGTTTTCTGGGCCGTAATACTGGCCGACAAACTCTTTGAGATTGTCACGCGAGAAGGCTTTGATACGCTCGCTGGGGCCAAGGATCGTGCGCCCCAAGGCCTGATCGGGGTAGGCCTCTTCCTGGAGCCAGTCAAAGATCACATCATCTGGCGTATCAAGCGCCTGACCGATCTCTTGCAGGATCACGCCGCGCTCGATCTCGATTTCGCGGGGGTCAAACACCGGATTGACGAGGATATCGCCGATCACATCGACGGCGAGCGGCACATCGCCCGCGAGAACGCGGGCGTAGTACGCCGTGGTTTCGCGGCTGGTGTAGGCGTTGATATAGCCGCCAACGTTTTCGATCTCTTCGGCAATATCGAGTGCGGAGCGGGTCTTGGTGCCTTTGAAGGCCATGTGCTCAAGGAAATGCGCAATACCGTTCTGCTCGCGTGTCTCGTTGCGTGCGCCTGCGGCGATCCAGATACCGACAGAGGCCGACTGGAGGCCCGGCATATGCTCGGTGACAATGCGAAAGCCGTTTGAGAGTGTGTGCGTCTGGATGCTCAATGCGCGATCCGTTCTTTGATAAGGGTTTGAAGGGCGGCGAGATCGTTCTCGACGCGTGTGACGCGCTCGTCGCGCTCAAAAAGATCGCTCATGCGGGGCGGAAGCGGGGGGCGGATGCCTGTGGCCGCTTCGACCGCATCGGGGAATTTGGCAGGGTGGGCCGTGGCCAATGTGATCATGGGCGTGTCAGGCGCGAGGTGCTCTTCGGCGACTTTGACGCCAATGGCGGAATGCGGGCAGAGGAGCTCGCCTGTTTCGGCCAGAGTGCGGGTGATGGTCTCGCTTGTTTCGGCCTCAGAGCAATTGCCGCTGTCATAGCTTTCGCGCAGGGCTTGCAGCGCGCCTTGGCTGACAGAGAAGCCTGATTGCTTTAGCTCGTCCATGAGCTGTGCGACGGGGGCGGCGTCACGGCCATAGGCTTCAAACAGGGCGCGCTCGAAATTGGAGCTGACCTGAATATCCATCGACGGGCTGATCGAGGGGGTGACGCCATCGGGGCGATATTCCGACGTTGAAAGGCAACGGTGCAGGATATCGTTCTGGTTTGTTGCCACAACGAGGCGGTCAATCGGCAGCCCCATGCGCTTGGCGATATAGCCTGCGAAAATGTCGCCAAAGTTGCCTGTGGGGACTGTGAAGCTCACCTTCTTATGCGGTGCGCCAAGAGACACGGCGGAGGAGAAGTAGTAAACCACCTGCGCCAGAACGCGGCCCCAGTTGATAGAATTGACGCCCGCAAGAGAGACACCGTCGCGGAAGGCAAAGTCGTTGAACATATCTTTGACGCGCGCTTGGCAGTCGTCAAAGTCGCCCGTCATGGCAAGAGCGTGGACATTGCTCTCGCTTGGCGTGGTCATCTGGCGGCGCTGCACTTCGGAAACGCGGCCATGGGGATAGAGGATGAAGACATCGACATTAGACAGCCCGCGGAAGGCCTCTATGGCGGCTGAGCCTGTGTCGCCCGATGTTGCGCCAACAATTGTGATGCGCTTGCCTGAGCGCTCAAGCGCGGCTTGGAACATCTGACCAATGATCTGCATGGCGAAGTCTTTGAAGGCGAGCGTCGGGCCGTGAAACAGCTCGAGCAGGAAGTGCCCTGCGCCCAGCTGCACCAGAGGCGCGCGGGCGGCGTGGCCAAAGCCTGCGTAGGCCTTGGCGATCAGCTCTTTGAACTCGGCGTCGGTGAATGTCTCGCCGATGAAGGGCCGCATGATGGCGAAGGCTGTTTCTTCGTAAGACAGACCTGAGAGCGCGGCGATCTCGTCTTTGGAGAGGGTCGGGATATCATCTGGCAGATAGAGGCCACCGTCGCGGGCGAGGCCTGTGAGCATGGCGTCTTCAAAGGAGAGTTCAGGCGCTTGGCCACGGGTCGAGATATATTTCATTGTTTCGCTTTCGCGCTTCGGCGTTTCAGAAAGTAGGCGGTCATTAGCACCCAAACGGCGGCCAATCCATACCATGTGATGATGTATTCCAAATGGCGGTTCGGGATTGTGCTTGTGTCGAGGGGAAGCGGCAGGATCTGCCGCGTGTTGGGCGTCTCGCTGCGGGCGATGACAAGCACCTCTTCGGTGCCAAGCGCCTGGGCCAGCGCGGGAACGTCACGGGCATACCATGTGTTGCCTGCCAGATCGTTTTCGGGCGTGTAGCTGTCGCGCTCTTGGGGCCAGTGGAGATTGCCTTGGATCGTGGCGGCGCCAACAGGGCGGGGCGCGTCTTTGGCCGCAGAACGGATATAGCCGCGATCTACCAGCAGGCGGCGGCCCTCGGCTTCAAACGCCTGAATGATGCGATAGCCAGCGCCGTAATCACGGGTTGACACGAGCACGCGAATTTCAGGGCCTGTGAAGGCTCCCGTAACAGTGACGGACAGGAACTGATCTGTCGTTGCATCTGGCGTTCTGGGGGGCGCGACGGGGTCGGCGGCGAGGCGCGCCTCAATGGCGGCGATATAGGCCGCTTTCTCGGCTTGGCGTGCGACTTGCCAGTTGCCAAGGCTTACAAGCAGGGCGAGCACGAAGACAGACAGAAGAAGGAAGGGCCAGTTTTGTTTCATAGCAAATGAGTAGGGCGAGAGGGGGGCAAGGCGCAAGGCCTCAAACGCGAAACGCCCCGCGAAAACGGGGCGTTTCTGATGGGTTTGGGCGAAAGCAGCTCGGCCTTATTGGCCCCAGATGTAGATACTGGCGAAGAGGAAAAGCCAGACCACATCCACAAAGTGCCAATACCAAGCCGCGGCCTCAAAGCCGACGTGACGTTCGGGTGTGAAGTGGCCCGCTTGGAGGCGGAAGAGGCAAACGGCGAGGAAGATCGTTCCGATCACAACGTGGAAGCCGTGGAAGCCTGTCGCCATGAAGAAGTTTGCGCCGTAGATGTTGCCTGCAAAGCCGAAGGCAGCGTGGGTGTATTCATAGATTTGGAAGCCCGTAAAGAGAACGCCGAGGGCGACGGCCAGAATAAGGCCCCACTTCATGTCTTCGCGGTTGTTCTCATGTGCCATCGCGTGGTGTGCCCATGTGGCGGCCGCACCTGAGCAAAGCAGGATCAGCGTATTAATCAAGGGCAGGTGCCATGGATCGAATGTTTCGATACCAGCGGGAGGCCACTGGCCGTCTACCATCGGGCTTTCGGGGCCCATCGGGTAGAGCGCGTGCTTGAAAAAGCTCCAGAACCAAGCGGCGAAGAACATGACTTCGGACATGATGAACAGAACAACGCCATAGCGTAGGCCGATTTGAACCACTGGCGTATGATCGCCTGTGTTGCTTTCATGAACAACTTCAGCCCACCAGCCATACATCACGTAGAAGGTGAAGAGGAAGCCTGCGATCATAACGAAAGCTGTGACATCGTGGAAATACAGCGTAGCGCCGAAGAGCAGCACAAAGCAAGCAAGCGCGCCGAGAAGCGGCCATGCTGATGGTGGAAGAATGTGATAGTCGTGGTTTTTTTCGTGCGCCATGGTGTCCCTCGCCTGAGGCTAGATGTTATTAGTTAAGGTTCGTATAGTCGCCTGTCTCAAGTGAAGCTTGCGCTTCTGGCAGGTCTATTTCGTAGAAGGTGTAGCCCAAAGTGATGGTATGGACATACTGCCCTTCGCGGTCTGTGACAATCTCTGGATCAACATAGAAGGTCACAGGCATTTGCACCCGCTCGCCAGGCTGAAGCACCTGTTCTTCAAAGCAGAAGCAGTCAATCTTGGTGAAAAATCCGCCAGCCTCGTAGGGCGTAACGTTATAGGCTGCCGAGCCGGCAACGGGGCGGTCTGTCGGGTTGTAGGCCTCGTAAAATGCGAGGCCTGTTTCGCCGATGCGCACTTCCATTTCACGCTGCATGGGGGTGAAAGTCCATGGGAAGTCGCGTTCGATGGAGGCGTCAAATCGGATTTTGATTGTTTGGTCGAGGATGACGTCGGAGCCTGTTTCGGCTGTGTTGGTGACGCCACCAAAGCCTGTCACGCGGCAGAACCAGTCATAAAACGGAACAGAGGCCCATGCGAGTGCGCCCATGAACACAACGACGCCCACGGTTTGGGCCAGTGTTTTGTTTTTACCTTCGAGTGCCATCAGTCACTTGTCTCCTGAGAAGAAGTTGATGTGGCTGTCCCTTCTGCTGCGGCTTGGGCCGCTTGTTTTTTGGCGTGCTCTGCCGCCATTTCCGCATTTTGCGCGGTCAGTTTTACGTAGGTCATACCCATGACAAGAAACACAAACGAGCCGAGCACAATTCCGAGGCCCACGTTGCGGCTGCGGCGGCGACCATGAATTTCGTGCTCGACGCGGGGTGTGCTGCTGCTCATGACCAGCCTCCAAGACCGTAGGGCGCAAGGCCCTTCTCCACCAGAATGGCGACGAAATGGGCGAAAAGATAGAAAATCGAGAAGGCAAAGAAGCGCTTTTCTGTTTTGTAGTCGTCGGCTTCGGCCAAGGCCTCTTCGCGGCGCCAGATGTCCCATGCGCCTTTCAGGAAGATCGCGTTGAGCAGCAGGGCGGTTGTCAGGTAGACAGGGCCGCCAATGCTTGTGAAGCCTGTGCCTATCGCAATAGGTGCGAGCAGGATGGTATAGATGATGATGTGCGCGCGGGTCGCTTTGCGGCCGTGTGTCACGGTGAGCATGGGCACGCCAGCGTCGCGGTAGTCTGACTTCATAAACAGAGCCAGCGCCCAGAAGTGGGGCGGCGTCCACATGAAGATCAGAGTGAACATCAGAACGCTTTCGACACTTACGCCCCCTGTGGCGACAGCCCAGCCGATCATGGGGGGGAAGGCACCCGCCGCACCGCCGATGACGATGTTTTGAGGGGTCCAGCGCTTGAGCCACATGGTGTAAACCACGACGTAAAAGAAGATCGTGAAGGCAAGAAGGCCGGCGGCGACAAAGTTGCTCGCCAGTGCCAGCATGATGACGGAGAACACCGACAGGAACATACCGAAGGCAAAGGTTTCGCTCTCGGTGATTTTGCCAGCGGGAATGGGGCGGCTTTGGGTGCGGCGCATGATGCGGTCAATATCGGCATCATACCACATATTCAGCGCGCCAGAGGCTCCGCCGCCAATCGCAACAAACAAGATCGCAGCGAAGGCCAAGAGCGGATGCACAGGCACGGGCGCAGCGAGCAGGCCCACAAGCGCTGTGAAGACAACAAGCGACATAACGCGCGGCTTCAGCAAGGCGAAGTAGTCGCCAAAGCCGGCCTCGCCCGTGTCCGAGCGGGTTTCTACGCGTGTGTTTGTTGAAATATCGCTCATGCCATCTCTCTGGATCAGGTGAGGAAGGAGGGGGCAGCGCGCTGCCCCGCTCACGATTTAGTCGGCCAGTGCCACGGTGACGGGGGCCGCAACGCCTGCGAACTCTTCTTTCGCGCCGACGAGCCACGCGTCATAGGCCTCTTGGCTTACAACTTCGACCGTGATGGGCATATAGGCGTGGTCTTTGCCGCAAAGCTCTGAACACTGACCGAAGTAGAGGCCTTCTTTCTCTGCCTTGAACCAAAGCTGCGCGAGGCGGCCAGGAACGGCATCTTGCTTTACGCCAAAGGCTGGGATTGTCCACGAGTGGATCACATCAGCGCCCGTGACCGTCATGACAACAACCTTGTCAACCGGCACAACGATACGTGTGTCTGTGGCGAGGAGGTATTCATCGTCTGAGTAACCGTAGTCAGCAAGTTCTTCGCGGGCGACCATGAAGCTTTCGAAGCCGAACTCTTCGTCTGTATACTCATAGCCCCAATACCACTGGTAGCCTGTGACTTTGATGTTCACTTCACCTTCAGGGATAATCTGTTGCTTGAACAGGATTGGCAGCGAAAACGCCCCGATCCAGACAAGGATCAGCACAGGAACAAGTGTCCAAGCCACCTCGATCGGTGTGTTGTGCGTGAAGTTTGCTGGCTTGGGGTTGGATTTGCGGTTGTGAAACACGATAATCCAGAGGACCAAGCCGATAACGAACAAGCAGATCACAAAGATGATCCAGTTGATGGCCGTATCGAGCCAGATAATGTCGCGCATGAGCTCTGTTGCGGCGACTTGAAAATTAAGCCCGCCATCAACAGGCTTGCCAACGCGCTCGACGCCATCTTGGGCCAAGGCTGGAAGGGCAAAAAAAGCTGTCATAAGAGCCAGAAGAGAAGAAAGAATTCGCATGGTTCACCCTGATCGGTTGAGTATCTCTGTTTTGTCATAAAGCAAATTGAACCAGAGACTCACGTCTCGGCCCATTGCGTCTTGGTGCATCAGAAACCATATTCTGAGCGTGGAGACAATATTGCCGCTTGCGTCAAAGAGACGCTTTTTTGATTTAGATCAAGAAAATACGCACCAAGCCAGACAGGAAGAATCATGAAAAACGCGCCGTTTCGCCCCTTTGAGACAGAAGTAGACGAGGGGAAAGCCCTTAAATTACTGGAGAAAGCCTGCGCTGGTGCGGAGGATGGCGAGCTTTTTCTGGAGCGTGCGAAGTCTGAGGCGCTTGTCTTGGATGACGGGCGCGTAAAGACGGCGAGTTTTGATACATCGCAAGGTTTCGGGATGCGGGCGGTGCTTGGCGAGGTGGCCGGATATGCGCATTCGACCGAGATCAGCGAAGCGGCGATGACGCGTGCTGTCGAGACGGCGCGCCTTGCTGTGGGCGCGGGCGGGGGCACTATGGCTGTGGGGCCAAAGGGCACAAACACGCGGCTTTATGAGGCGATTGACCCGATCGAGAGCGCTGGATTTTCCGCCAAGCTTGATATTTTGAAAGAGATTGACGCCTATGCCCGCGCCCTTGATGCGCGGGTGGTGCAAGTGACGGCCTCCGTGTCGGCGAGCTATCAGGAAGTCGAGATCCTGCGTGTGGGCGGGCAGCGCCTGACGGATGTGCGCCCGATGACACGGCTGAATGTGGGCGTGATTGTCGAGCAGGACGGACGGCGCGAAAGCGGCTCTGCGGGCGGTGGCGGGCGCGTGGGGCTGACAGGGCTTCTGGAGCCAAGCAACTGGCAGGCCAATGCACGCGAGGCGCTGCGGATCGCGCTTGTCAATCTTGAGGCCGTGCCTGCTCCTGCGGGGCAGATGGACATTGTGCTTGGGCCGGGCTGGCCCGGTATTTTGCTGCATGAAGCCATCGGGCATGGGCTTGAGGGCGATTTTAACCGCAAGGGCAGCTCGGCTTTTGCAGGGCTTATGGGCCAGCAGATTGCTGCGAAAGGCGTGACTGTGCTCGACGACGGGACGATCCCTGATCGGCGCGGTTCGATCACGATTGACGACGAAGGCACGCCGAGCGCGAAGAACACATTGATCGAAGACGGGGTTCTGGTTGGCTATATGCAGGACCGTCAGAACGCGCGGTTGATGGGGGTTGCACCCACAGGCAACGGGCGCCGCGAGAGCTTTCAGCACGCGCCGATGCCACGCATGACCAACACCTATATGATGGGCGGGCAGGCCGCGCCAGACGACATTTTGGCCGACCTGAAGGACGGCATTTGGGCCGTGGGCTTTGGCGGCGGGCAGGTGGATATCACCAATGGCAAGTTTGTCTTTTCCTGCACCGAGGCCTACCGCGTCAGAGGGGGCAAAGTCATGGAGCCTGTGAAAGGCGCGACCCTCATTGGCGACGGGGCCACCGCGCTGAAAAACATCCGCGCGCTTGGCAATGATATGGCGCTGGATCCGGGCATGGGCAACTGCGGCAAGGCGGGGCAGTGGGTCCCTGTTGGGGTTGGCCAACCCACTGTTATGATTGGTGGTTTGACCGTAGGCGGCTCTGCCGCCGAAGGCTGACAGGCGCTCTTGATGCGCCGAGAGGCTGGTGGGCGGCTCTGCGACCTAGGGCTTACAGACCTTCAAATGCGCAGAGCGCCATGACGTCCATGCCCATGGCTTCAAGGCGCTTGCGACCGCCGAGGTCAGGCAGATCAATCACGAAGGCGCAGCTGATGATTTCGCCGCCCAAACGCTCAATCAGCTTGATGCCGGCTTCGGCAGTGCCGCCTGTGGCGAGCAGGTCATCGACCACAAGGATTTTCTCGCCCGCCTGGATGGCGTCATCGTGAATTTCGACAATCGCCTCGCCATATTCGAGCGTATATTCTTCCGAAATCACCGCGCCGGGGAGCTTGCCTTTTTTGCGGATTGGCACAAAACCGACCGAAAGCTGATGGGCAATGGCTCCGCCGAGAATAAAGCCGCGCGCCTCAAGGCCGACGACCTTGTCGATCTGTAGCCCTGCGTAGGGGTGCAACATCTGGTCAATCGCCATGCGAAAGCCGCGCGGGTCGGCAAAGAGTGTCGTCACATCGCGAAAGAGAATGCCCTCATGGGGAAAGTCAACAATGGTGCGGATGTAGTCTTTGACGGTTTTCATGAGTGTTCCTAAGGGGTTGCGCGTTTGAGCGTGGCGGTGAAGAGGCCCATGGCGATCAGGGTTGCGCCGCCTGTGCGGGTCATCCAGACAAGCGCCTTGGGCTGGGAAAAGAAGCTGCGGAGACGGTCCGCGAGGAGCGCATAGGCCAATGCGTTGAGCGTGGCAAGGGCGACGAAAGTGGCGATCAACACGCTGATTTGAGGCAGAAACGCCGCTTCGGGGCGGATAAATTGCGGAACAAAGGCGATAAAGAAGGCGATGCTTTTGGGATTGAGGGCTGTGACGGCGGCGGCATGGGCAAAGACGCCACGGGGCGTCACGCTCGGGGCCGCGTCAGGGAGCGCGAGGCTCTCCTCGTTGGCTGAGAACAAAAGCTTTGCGCCCAAATAGACCAGATAGGCTGCGCCAACCCATTTGAGCAGGGTGAAGGCGGTGGCCGAAGCCAGAACCAGCGCGCCAAGCCCTGCAAGCGAGGCCGACATGGCCACAAGATCGCCCAAAGCGACGCCTGCGGCAGAGGCGAGGGCAACGGAGCGGCCCTTGGAGAGGGCGTAGCTCATCACCAGAAGGATCGTCGGGCCGGGGATCATCAAAAGCACCGAGGAGGCGATGACGAAGGCGATCCATGTTTCGAATGTCATGATGGCCGATCTTTCTTAACAAAGGGTGACCCTGTGGTGCGAGGCCACCACAGGGGGCGTTTGGCGCGCCTTAGAGCACACGCCCCGCAACTGCGTCGAGCTTGGCCATGAGGGAGGGGTCGCGGGCGTCTGGTGCGGTCAGGATCGCATACTCCAGAGCGCGGTCGCAGCCATGTGGGCAGGCCTCGCGGGCGGCACCGAGGAGGGCGGGGAGGCGAGAGACAAGGGCGCGGCCTTTGTCGGCGTTGCCCATTAAAGTCTTAATGATTTCAGTGACATCAACTTCGCCATGTTCGGGATGCCAGCTGTCATAATCGGTGATCATCGCCACGGAGGCATAGCACAGCTCGGCTTCGCGGGCGAGTTTGGCTTCGGGCATATTTGTCATGCCGATGACGTCAGCGCCCCAGCTTTCGCGATACATTTTGCTCTCCGCCAGCGTGGAGAACTGGGGGCCTTCCATGGCGAGATATGTGCCGCCGTTGTGGACCGTGATCCCTGCGTCTCGGGCCGCTTCAAGGCAGGCCGCAGAGAGGCGCGGGCAGGTCGGATGGGCGACCGAGACATGGGCGACACAGCCCGTTCCGAAGAAGGATTTCTCGCGCGCGAATGTGCGGTCAATGAATTGATTTACAATGACAAAATCCCCGGGGGCCATCTCTTCGCGGAACGACCCGCAGGCTGAAACAGAGACAACATCTGTCACGCCGAGACGCTTGAGCGCGTCGATATTGGCGCGGTAGGGAACCGTACTCGGGGAGTGGATATGGCCGCGACCATGACGGGGCAGAAAGGCCATTTTGACGCCCTCAAGCGTGCCTGTCAAAACCGCGTCAGAGGGCTTGCCCCAAGGGGTTTCGACCTCTTGCCAGCGGGCGTTTTCCAGCCCGTCGATCTCGTAAATGCCGGACCCGCCGATGACGCCGATAACAGTCTCGCTCATGCTTTTCTCCCAGAGGTTTTCACGCCATTTGTGACCCGTGACAGGGCTAAAGGCAAGGCAACGCGCGCTGTGTTAACGGGGCTGTGATGGCCAAAAAGGGGGGGTGATAAGCGTGCACCCCCCGTGCACCATGCGTGCACCCCCCAAATCGACTTTTGACGCGGCGCGAATCGTTAACCTTTGGGCCGTTTGACACAAAATAGTTGTGCCGAGGTGCGCCCTGCGCCTGTCTCGACCCTGTCTTGGGACTGTCTGGGGGCTGTCTGGGGGCTGGCTATTTTGCGCAGGGCGCGTTAGGGCGCGAGACGAAATACGAACCCGAATGATGACCCGAGTAGGACCGAGAATATGAAACGCGCCCTTATGGCTGCTTTTGCCAACCGAATTGCCATGCCTGATTTGCGGCTGATGCCTGATGAGCCTTGGAGCGTCTCACGGCTTAGGATCGAACTTCTGGCGGGGCTGACTGTGGCGCTTGCGCTGGTGCCTGAGGCGGTGGCCTTTGCCTTTGTTGCGGGGGTTCATCCGCTGGTTGGGCTTTACGCGGCGTTTCTGGTTGGCCTCATTACGGCGGTGTTTGGCGGGCGTCCCGGAATGATCTCGGGGGCGACGGGCGCTCTGGCGGTTGTGATGGTTGCGCTGGTGGCGCAGCACGGGGTGGAATATCTTTTTGCGACGGTCGTTTTGATGGGGCTGTTGCAGCTCTTTGCGGGGGCGATGCATTGGGGCAAGTTTATCCGCCTTGTGCCGCATCCTGTGATGCTCGGGTTTGTGAACGGCCTCGCGATTGTTATTTTTCTTGCGCAGATGACGCAGTTCAAAGTGCCGGGGTCGATGGTCAACACAGGGCACGGCATGAGCGGGGGCGAGTGGCTCACGGGCACGCCTTTGATGATGATGCTGAGCCTCGTGGCGCTGACCATGGCGATTATTTGGGTGATGCCCAAGGTGACGCGGTTTGTGCCTGCGCCTTTGGCGGGGATCGGGATCGTGGCGATTTTGGTGATTGTGCTTGGGCTTGAGGTGCCGCGTGTGGGCGATCTGGCTTCGATCAAGGGCGGCTTTCCGAGCTTTCACAACCCGTTTGGCACGGGTGAGGGGCTTTACGGCACAGCGCTTGCGCCGCTCAATATGGAGACGTTTTATATTATCCTGCCTTATGCCGTTATTCTGGCGGCGATTGGCCTGATCGAAAGCTTGCTGACGCTGAACCTTGTGGGCGAGATCACCGGCAAGCGCGGCGGGGCCTCGCAGGAATGTATGGCGCAGGGTGCGGCCAATGTTGTGACCGGCTTTTTCGGCGGCATGGGCGGCTGTGCGATGATCGGGCAGAGCATGATCAATGTAAAATCTGGCGGGCGCACGCGGATTGCGGGGATTGCGGCGGCGCTGTTCTTGTTGATCTTCATTATGTTTGCCTCGCCTCTGATTGAGCAAATCCCGCTGGCTGCTTTGGTTGGTGTGATGTTTATGGTGGTGATCGGCACGTTTGCTTGGAACTCGCTCACAATCCTGCGGCGGGTGCCGCTCAATGACGCTTTTGTCACTGTTTTGGTGACGATTGTGACGGTGGCCTATGACCTTGCGATTGCGGTTGTTGTGGGTGTGATTGTGTCGGCGCTGGCTTATGCGTGGAACAACGCCACGCGCATTCATGCTGTCACGCGCGAGTCGACCACGGATGAGGGCGCGAAAGTCTATGAAATTCAGGGACCGCTGTTTTTTGGCTCAAGCGACGGGTTTGCCGAGATTTTTGAGGTCGAGAGCGACCCTGATCTTGTGATTGTGGACTTTAAAGAAAGCCGCGTTGTGGATCAGTCGGCGTTGCAGGCGATTGAGGCTTTGGCGGCGCGCTATGAGGCGGCGGGCAAGCAGATCCGTTTGCGTCACTTGAGCCGCGATTGCCACAAGCTCCTCAACAAGGCTGGGCATCTTATGGTCGATAGCGACGATGACCCTGATTATGCGCTGGCTGTGGATTATGATGTGCAGACAGGCATTCTGGAAAGCGGTCACTAAGCCTTTCATGGCGAGCCAACAGTAAGAGCCGCCAGTATGAGCGCCGCCTGTGCAGATGCGCAGGCGGCTCTTTCTATTTGAGCGCAGGTGCGATTTGACATTGCGCCGCAGGCAGGCAGAGTGCGACCGAGATAAAACATGAGGGCGACAG
The DNA here is from genome assembly GCF_965657785.1 of Lentibacter sp. Classification (GTDB taxonomy): domain Bacteria; phylum Pseudomonadota; class Alphaproteobacteria; order Rhodobacterales; family Rhodobacteraceae; genus Lentibacter. The sequence goes on along the minus strand of NZ_CBFHPP010000006.1, from coordinate 22,343 downwards.
ATGAAGCAGCGTGAACTTGGACGCACAGGGATACCTGTGAGCGAGATGTGCCTTGGCACCATGACCTTTGGCACGCAGACAAGCGAGGCCGACAGCCATGCGCAGATGGATATGGCGCTCGATCATGGGGTGCAGTTCTGGGACTGTGCGGAGATGTATCCTGTGAACCCTTTGAGCCGCGAGACGCAGGGCGACGCGGAGCGTATCCTTGGCAACTGGTTTGAAAAGACAGGGCGGCGCAGCGAAGTTGTTTTGGCGACAAAACATTCGGGCGAGGGCTACATGAATGTGCGCGACGGCGCGCCGATCACGGCTGAGACGATCCCTGCCGCGATTGAGGGGAGCCTTGCGCGGCTGAAGACCGATGTGATTGATCTTTACCAGTTTCACTGGCCCAACCGTGGCTCTTATATGTTTCGTAAGAACTGGACCTATGACCCGAGCGGGCAGGACCGCGCCGAGACGATAGCCCATATGGAAGAGGCTTTGGGCGCGCTTCACAAAGAAGTCGAACGCGGGACGATCCGCGCTTTCGGGCTTTCAAACGAGAGCGCTTGGGGGACGTGCCAGTGGCTTCAGGCGGCCGAGCGGGTCGGCGGGCCGCGTGTGGCCTCTGTGCAGAACGAATATTCGCTGCTCTGCCGTTTGTATGACACCGATATGGCCGAGATGAGCGTGAATGAGGATGTGGGTTTGCTGGCGTTTTCGCCGCTGGCGGCCGGGTTTTTGAGCGGCAAATATCAGGGCGGGCAGGTGCCTGACGGCTCGCGCAAGAGCCTTGTGCCCGAGATGGGCGGGCGGATGACGCCGCGGGTGCTTGAGGCTGTGGCGGCTTATCTGGCGATTGCTGAGCGCCACGGGCTTGACCCTGTGCATATGGCGCTGGCCTGGACGCTGACGCGGCCCTTTATGGGCAGCTCGATTTTCGGGGCGACGACGCTGGGCCAGCTTGAACACGCTCTTGGCGCGGCAGATGTGAGCCTTTCAAGCGAGGTTCTGGCGGAGATTGATGCGGCCCATAAGGCGCATCCGATGCCCTATTGACGGGGGCTGAGGCTTCGAATTTCGCTGCGCGAAATCCGACCGTGGCGGGGGACGTTGTCCCCCGCGCCCCCTAGGATATTTAGAGAAAGAGGAAGCCGCTGTTTAGCGCTCTTGGCGCAGGGCGCGCAGGGAGCGGCCGTGGGCTTTCTGGAAGGCGCGGGCGAAGCTGGCTTGGGAGGCAAAACCTGTGGCCAGAGCGATGTCTTGCACGGGAAGGGACGTATCGAGCGCGAGGCGGTGGGCCTCGGAGAGACGCAGCGCGAGGTAGGTGGCCTTGGGGCTTTGGCCGAGGGCGGCTTTGAAGCGCAACTCCAGCACGCGCGGCGAGAGCGACAGGCGCGCGGCGAGCGCGGCGATGCTGAGGGGTGTTTCGACGTGGGATTGCATCAGCGCGAGGGCGCGGGCGACGGCGGGGTGATGGCGCGCGAGGCTTTGACGGCTGGCGGGGTTTTGCGGCAGGTCGGCGGGCTGGGAGGGATCATGCAGGAAAGCGCCTGCGACCTCTTGGGCCAGGCGCGCGCCAAAGTGCTCTCCGATCAGGCGCAGCATCATATCAAGGCCCGGCATGGCGGCGCCTGCTGTGGCGAATTTGCCGGACTGAACGAAGCGGTGGGGCAGGGTTTCGACCGCCTCAAAGCGCGCGGCGAAGCGCTCCAGATCTTCCCAATGGGTGGTGGCGCTCTGACCATTGAGCAGCTCGGCGCGCGCCAGAAGCCAGCTTGCGCCATCAATCGCTGCGATCTGGCCCGCGCGGGGGGCGAGGCGGCGCAGGGCGGCGAGCAGGTGGGGCGTCGCGTGGGCGTCAAGATTGAACCCCGCCACGACGATCAACACATCGCAGGCCTCGACGGCGGCAAGGGGTGTTCCGTGAACCTCTATGCCCGAGGTGAGCCGGACGGGGGCCTCTGTCGGCGTCACAAAGCGCCACGAAAACAGCGCGCGGCCTGCGCGGCGGTTGGCGGCGCGCAAGGGGTCAACGGCGGCGGCGAAGCTCAGCGTGTTGCTGTCGCCAAGCACGAGCACGGCTGTGTCGAGCGGTTTTGATATGATTTTTTCGGCTTGGGTCATATTATTTTCGTAAAAGATCAAAAGAGGCAGCGCAAGAGCGGTGATACTTCGGGAGACACGCCATGCAGAAGAGGATTCGCAGATGCCATTGACTATGAACAAAGAGGTTTTCATCACCTGCGCTGTGACAGGCTCGGGCGGCACCCAAGACCGCAGCCCGCACGTGCCGCGCTCGCCCAAGGAGATTGCCGAGAGCGCGATCAAGGCGGCCAAGGCTGGCGCGGCTGTGGTGCATTGCCATGTGCGCGACCCAGAGACAGGCAAGCCGAGCCGCGACTTGAAGCTTTATCGCGAGCTGACAGACCGCGTGCGGGACGCAGACACGGATGTTGTGCTCAATCTTACAGCGGGCATGGGCGGCGATATTATCTTTGGCAGCTCTGAAGCGCCGTTTCCGCTTGCCGAGGGAACAGACATGGTCGGAGCGAGCGAGCGCGTGGCGCATATCGCGGAATGCCTGCCCGAGATCTGCACGCTGGATTGCGGCACGATGAACTTTGCCGAGGCCGATTATGTGATGACCAACACGCCGGGAATGCTGAGCGCGATGGGCGGCATGATGACCAAGCTTGGGGTCAAGCCCGAGATTGAGGCGTTTGACACGGGGCATCTTTGGTATGCCAAGCAGCTTGTGGCGGACGGCGTGCTTGAGCCTGATGCGCTGGTGCAGCTCTGCATGGGCGTGCCATGGGGCGCGCCTGATGATCTCAATACCTTTATGGCGATGGTGAACAATGTGCCGAGCGAGTGGACCTTTAGCGCCTTTGGCTTGGGGCGCAACCAGATGGCTTATGTTGCGGCCTCGGTGCTTGCGGGGGGCAATGTGCGCGTCGGGCTTGAGGACAACCTCTGGCTCGATAAGGGCGTTTTGGCGGAAAACGACCAGCTTGTGGAGCGCGCTGTCACGATCATTGAGAACATGGGCGCGAAAGTCATCGGGCCTGAGGCTGTGCGTGAGAAGCTCAGGCTGACAAAGCAAGCGCCGAAGGGGTGAGGCCCGGCTGGCTCTTGGCGGCGTCTCTGGCGCTGGCGGGCTGTGTGCCTGTGTCTGTGCCAGAGGCTGCCTTTGAGAGTTATCGCGACAGCGCGGTGATGATTGCCTCGACACTGCGGTTTGATCTGGCGCGCTTTGAGGGCGACTGGGCGGTGCGGGGGGCCTATCCGAACGACCACTTGCAGCGTGTGACGATCAAGGCGCGCGGGGCGCGGCGGTTTGTCTGGCGCAGCGAGGGCCGCGCGGCGCAGGGTGAGGTGACGGGGCCGGGGCGCTTTCGGCTTGCGGGGCAGGCGGCGGACTATTGGGTGCTTTGGGTGGATGAAGACTTTCGCACGGCGGTGATTGGGACGCCTGACGGGCGCTTTGGGCTGATCCTGGACCGCAAGGCAGGCGGCGGGGCGGACCGGATACAGGCGGCGCGGGAGATGCTTGAGTTTAACGGCTATGATCTGGGCCAGATGGTGATGCGCCCCTGAGGCGGGGCGGGATGAAGACGTGAAGACAGAGGGGGCGGAGGCCATGAGACGGATTTTTGCAATTGGGGCGGCTTTGCTGACGGTGGCGGTGCTGGCGTCTTGCCAGATGGCGCAAACCTCAGGTGGCGCGGCGGGTGGCCCTGACGCCACGAGCGGGCGCTCGCCGCTTTTGGTGGCGCAGGACTGTGAGGCCGCTGGCGGGCGCATGGTTGTGGGGCTTGCAGGGCCGCAATGCGCCGCAGCGCAGCCTGATGCGGGCAAATCTTGTCGTGACAATTCTGATTGTGCGGGATTTTGCTTGGCGAAGACGCGAAGCTGCACCCCTGTGACGCCATATTTTGGCTGTCATGACGTTTTGACGGGCGGCAAAGCGGCCACGATTTGCGTAGATTGATTAACCTTTGAAGGACGAAGAAAAGATGACAAAACAAGCTGCTATCATTGGTGGTGGGGTTATTGGCGGCGGCTGGGCTGCGCGCTTTTTGCTCAATGGATGGGATGTGCGGGTGTTTGACCCTGACCCCGAGGCGGAACGCAAGATTGGCGAAGTGTTGGACAATGCGCGCCGCTCTCTTCCGGGGCTGGGCAATATGGCGCTGCCTGAAGAGGGGCGCTTGAGCTTTCACAGTGATCTGGCAGAGGCCTGCGTGGGCGCGCTCTGGGTTCAGGAATCTGTGCCTGAGCGGCTCGACATCAAGCATAAGGTCTATGCGCAACTGGCCGACTGTGTGCCGCGCGGTGCTGTGATCGGCTCTTCGACCTCGGGCTATAAGCCAAGCGAGCTTCAGGCGGGCATGAAAAATGCGCATCAGATTGTGGTGACGCATCCGTTCAATCCTGTTTACCTGCTGCCTTTGGTCGAGCTGGTGAGCACGGAGGCGAACAGTGCCGATGTGATTGCCACTGCGAAAGAGGTCATCTCTGGCATCGGGATGTATCCTTTGCATCTGAAGAAAGAGATTGATGCGCATATTGCCGACCGCTTTCTTGAGGCGGTCTGGCGCGAGGCGCTGTGGCTGATCAAGGACGGGATCGCCACGACCGAGGAGATCGACAATGCGATCCGCTATGGCTTTGGCATTCGTTGGGCGCAGATGGGCTTGTTTGAGACCTATCGTGTTGCGGGCGGCGAGGCAGGGATGCGCCACTTTATTGCGCAGTTCGGGCCGTGCCTCAGCTGGCCATGGACCAAGCTTATGGATGTGCCCGAGCTGACGGACGAGCTTGTTGACGCGATTGCCGACCAGTCTGATGCGCAGTCGGGTATGCATTCTATCCGCGAGCTTGAGCGCATTCGCGACGACAATCTTGTTGGCATGATGCGCAGCCTTGGGGCGAACGACTGGGGTGCGGGCGCTTTGCAAAACGCCCACGACAAAACGCTGCGCGCGGGCGCGGGGATTGTGGGCCGTGTGGATGATATTGCGGATCTGGGCCAGCCTGTGCTGACGCTGCACCGTGTGGTGCCGCTCGATTGGCTTGATTATAACGGGCATATGACCGAGAGCCGTTATTTGCAGGCCTTTGCTGACGCGAGCGACCGCTTTATGGAAATGATCGGCTGTGATGCGGCGTATATCGCCAGTGGTGGCAGCTACTTTACCGCCGAGACGCATATCCGCCATCTTGATGAAGTCCATGCGGGGGCGAAAATAACCGTGCGCACGCAAGTCATTCTGGGGGAGGGCAAGAAGATGCATCTGTGGCATGAAATGTGTGAGGGTGCGCGGGTTTTGGCGACGGGGGAGCATATGCTTTTGCACGTTGATCTGGCGACGCGCCGTGCGGCACCGCCTGCGGCAGAGATCGAGGCGGCTTTGGTCAAGGTGGCGACAGCTCACTCCAGCCTGCCCGCGCCTGAGGGGCTTGGCCGCGCGATCGGTGCGCCACGGTGAAGGTTTTGATTACAGCGGGCGCGTCCGGAATCGGGCGCGCCATGGCGGAGGCTTTTGCGGCGGAGGGCGCTGAAGTCTGGGTGACGGATGTGGATAAGGCGGCGCTTGCACAGCTGCCAGCGCATTGGGGTGCGGCGGATGTGGACGCCTCAGACGAGGCGGCCATGGCCGAGTTTTTTGCCGAGCTGGACGCGCGCTGGGGGCGGTTGGATGTGCTCTGTGCCAATGCGGGCATTGCGGGGCCGACGGCCCCTGTGGAAGAGATTGCGCTCTCGGATTGGCAGCGCTGTGTGAGCGTGAACCTTGAGGGGGCGTTTCTGGCGGCGAAATATGCCACGCCTCTTATGAAGAGCGCTTTGAGCGGCTCGATTGTGCTGACCTCTTCGACGGCGGGGCAATATGGCTATCCGTTTCGCGCGCCCTATGCGGCGGCAAAATGGGCGGTGATCGGCCTGATGAAAACACTGGCGATGGAGCTTGGCCCTTACGGCATCCGCGCCAATGCGATCTGCCCCGGGGCGGTGGAAGGCGCGCGTATGGAAGGCGTTTTGGCGCGCGAAGCGCGGGCCAAGGGCATGACGCGGGACGCGGTTTATGAGGGCTATGCGGCGGGCACCTCGATGCGCAGCTTTGTGAGCGCTGAGGATGTTGCTAATATGGCGGTGTTCCTTGGCTCGGACAAAGCGCGGCTTGTGAGCGGGCAAGTTATTGCTGTGGACGGGCATACGGAGAACCCTGATCCGAAAGTCTGAGGGCGAATTGGCTTTGCCCCCAGACGCAGGCAGAGCTGGGGGCTTTGCCCCAGACGCAGGTTAAACTGGGGGCTTTGCCCCCAGACCCCCAGGATATTTGGGGCAAAAAGAAAGGATCAGGGGCGCTCAGGGGGCAGCTCGGCGGCGAGGCTGTCGAGGTGAGCGGGAAAGTCGCGGGCTGTGACGCGGGCCTCACGCACGAGCGCGTCAAAATGTTGGGTCAGGGCGGCGACGCGCTCGCGGTCGCGGAAGGTGAGATAGTCGCGCCCGACATAGAGCGCGGCGAGGAGCGGGCCGAAGACTGTGATCGGCGAGGAGAACAGGCGGCGGGCGTCAAAGAGGTAAATCCGCAGGCGCGGGTAGAGCTGGTCGTGCAGCTCTTTGAAGCGGGCGATCTGGGCGCGGCGGGCGGCGAGTGGCAGGCCGCGATAGTAGCCCTCACCGTGCACGAAGCTGGCGATTTCATAGAGTGGCAGGGCGATTTCGTAGTCTGAGGGCGTTTCGCGCAGGAGGGTGAGCCGGTCTTCCATCGCGCCGATGGCTTGCTCTGTGGTGCGACCCAGATGGGGCGCATATTCCCATGTCAGCACCTCGCGGGTTTTGAGCATATCGGGGAGCGCGGCGGGGACATGGCGGATCTTGTAGCCTGCGGCCTCTCTGTGCCACTGGAAAATCTGCTCATCAATCATCGCGCGGGGGGCTTCTGTGAGGGTCAGGGAATTGGCCAGCAGAGCAGCGGCTGTTTCGGGCCTGTCGGAGAGCGACAGCAGCCAATCGGCGGAAACGCCGAGGGCGGCGGCGCATTCGCCCACCACCTGTGCGTTGGGCAGGCGGGCGCCCTGACCTGACAACAGCTGGGAAATGGTCGAGCGGTCGACGCTGATCTGGCGGGCGAGGGCGGCTTGACTTTGGCCAGCGCTGTTCATGGCGCTGGCGAGGCGTTGGCGGAACTGGGCAGCGCGGAGGCGTTTGTCTAATTTATCCTGCATATGTTGATTTATATCACCAATGCTTAGAAATGTTAATCATATTCGGACTGCGCGGCGGCGGGCGGGCTGTGTAACGGTTTTGTGACCGTAACAAGAGCTGGAGTAGAGATTGGACAACCGCTGGCGGAGCTTCACAAAGGCTTTAGTGTGGAACCTTTTGGGGTTTGTGACGATGAGCTGTGTCGGGTTCATGGTGACAGGATCTTTTGTTGTGGGGGGGGCTATGGCGCTGGTGAACACCTGCGTCGGCTTTGTGATGTATATCGGGTATGAGCGGTTCTGGGCGGGTATCGCTTGGGGGCGCGTGTGAGGGTTGCGGCGGTCGAATGGCCGACGCTCGGGCTATTGGTGGGCACCTACGGGCTTTGGGCGCTTGGCACGACATGGGCGGCAGAACTCTGGCTGCCTTTGGGAATGTTTTGCGTTATGCTGGCGGCGGTGCTGCATTCCTCGCTTTGTCATGAGGCGCTGCACGGGCATCCGACGCGGCTGAAATGGCTGAATGAGACGCTTGTTTTTGTGCAGCTGTCTCTGGTGATCCCCTATGGGCGGTTTCGCGATCTGCACTTGATTCACCATCGGGATGAGAACCTGACCGATCCTTATGACGACCCTGAGAGCAATTATCGCGACCCCAAGGTCTGGGCTGTGATGCCGCGCTGGGGGCAGGCTTTGCTGAGGTTTAACAACAGGTTGCTGGGGCGTATTGTGATTGGGCCTGCTGTGGGGCAGTTTTTCTTTATGCGCGAGGACTGGCGCGCGATCAGGGCGGGGGACACTGCGGCTTTGCGCGCGTGGCTTGTGCATATTCCTGCGGTGGCGCTTGTGATCTGGTGGGTGCTGGCTGTTGGCGATATGCCGCTCTGGGCGTTCTTTTTGGCCAGTTATGCGGCGCTCGGGGTGTTGAAAATACGCACCTATCTGGAGCATCGCGCACATGAGGCCTGTCAGGGGCGCACTGTGATTGTCGAGGATCGGGGGCTGCTCTCACTTTTGTTTCTCAACAACAACTATCACGTGGTGCATCATGAGCGCCCTGGCGTGCCCTGGTATCGGCTGCCGGCATTGTTCCGCTCCGAGCGGGCGGCCTTTCTGGGCAAGAATGACGGCTATTATTACCGCTCTTATGCTCATGTTTTTTTGAAGTATTTCTGGCGCGCGAAAGACCCTGTGCCGCATCCGCTCTGGCCCAGCGACTAGGCCTGCGCCGATAGGGGCGATGAGCCGGGTTATCCTTTCTGCTCCGGCGGCGGGGGTTTGCGGGCTCAGCCTCAGCTTCAGCTTGGGAACGCGCCTGTCTTGGGCTGGTGTGGCTGTAGGGAGGGGATTTCGAATGTGCTTTGCACATCCGACCCGCTGGGGGTTTCACCCCCAGACCCCCGAGGATATTTCTGGCAAAAAGAAAGACCGAAGAGGCCCTGCTCTGGCGGGAGAGCTCAGTCGCCTGTGATCTGGCGGCCTGTGAGGGGGCCGCGCCCGCCGAGGCGCAGAAACAGGCTTTCTTCCTCGCCGTTGTGAAAAAAAGGCACATTGCCTGGCGGCTCTGTGACGGGGGCGCGGTGGGCGACTTCGGCGAGCACCACTTCGGTTATGAAGGGCAGATCGAAGCTGCGGACCTCATCCAGCGGGATCCATTGCAGGTGGGAGAGCTCGTCTTCGGCTCTTGAGAAATCATCCAGATCAGAGGCGATTTCATCGGCGTCAACGAGAAAGAAGCGAGCGTCAAAGCGGCGGGGGCGGCCCATCGGGGTGATGGCGCGAAAGACGAATTGTAGCGGGCGCGCGGAGGGACGGTAGCCTGCTTTGGCGAAGTCTTCCCAATCGTCGGGGACATCGCCGCGCCAGTCGCCTTTGGCGCCGAGGATGAGGCCGGTTTCTTCCCAGAGTTCGCGGATCGCGGCGACGCCGAGGGCGGGCGAAATATCGCGCGCGCAGCCTTCGGCGAGGCGGGCGGCACAGGTCGGATGAAAGCCTTCGGCGAGGGGGACATTGAAGTCGTCTTCATCCAGTGCGCCGCCGGGAAAGACGAACTTGTTGGGCATGAAGGCGGCTTTTTCGCCGCGCTGGCCCATGAGAACCTTGGGCGCTGTGAAGCGGTCGCGCAGGGCGATCACTGTGGCGGCGTTGCGGATGGCTGTTTTGTCAATCGGTTGTGTCATCTGGCCCTCAAACGGGCGCTTCTGTGATCATGCGGGGCCGTCAAAGCCGTGCAGCCGGCGGGCCCATTGAAAGCCGATCACTGCGCCCTTCATTCTGGGGAGAAGGTATAGGGTGAGTGCGGTGGTGCCAAGCGCGAAGATGGTGAAGAGGGCAAGTGGCTCGGGGCGGTAGTAGACGAAGGCAATGTGCAAGAGTGGGATCATCAGGTGCCCGACCACGAGAATTGTCAGATAGGCGGGGCCGTCATCGGCGCGCTGGGGGGTGAAATCTTCGCCGCAGACGGCGCATTCGCTGTGGACCTTGAGATAGCCTTTGAGCAAGGCACCGCTGCCGCACTGCGGGCATTTGCGCCGCCAGCCTTTGAGGAGGGCGGGCTTGAGGGGGCGCAGGGCCTCATTGGGCGCCTCACCGGGCGCGTGACTTTGGGCGAGGGTCTGGTCGGTGTGGGGCATATGCGGTCCGTGATCTGGGTTTTGCGATAGAGTGCGGGAGAAAACCGCTTGGATAAAGGGGGCAGTCTGTCCTTGCGGCGGGATGTCGCGACTTTTGTGGTTGTTTTGTGTTTGAGCTGCGACGGAAAGCGCGCAGGGGCGCGTATCAGCCTCAGAAGCTGCACAACAGGAGCGCAGCAAGACCGAGGAGATACCAGATGAAATCGAATAAAGCAGTGGCCGTTATTGTCGCAGTGAGCCTTGCCGCGGCGGGCACAAGTGCCTTGGCCTTTGGCAAGATGCACGGCAAGGGCGAGCATGGGCCGCGCGGCGAGATGCGCTTTGAGCAACTTGACGCTGACAAAGACGGCAAGCTCAGCCGCGCCGAGCTTGAAGCGGGGCCTGCGGCGCGCTTTACGAGCACCGACGCCAATAAGGACGGCAAAATCTCGGCAGAGGAAATCAGCGCAGAGGGCAAAAACCGCGCCGAAAAGCGCTTTGGCAAGATGCTGGAGCGGTTTGACGCGGACAAAGACGGCGCGTTGAGCTTTGAGGAGATGAAAGATGGCGAGCGCCATGCCAAGATGTTTGACAAGCTTGATGCGGATGAGGACGGCTTTTTGAGCAAGGACGAGATGCGCAAGATGCGTAAAATGGGCAAGATGCACCGCGACGGCCACGGATATGACCGCGACAAAGCCGAGAAGTGAAATACAAGCTGTGCGCAGGGTCAAAGGCCTTGCGCACTTGCCACAAGGCCTGCACGGGGCTAGGCCGATGGAATGATGCAAATGCCGCTGGATGAAACGGAAACATTGGGGGACGAGGCGCTTCTTTTGCTGTTTGCAAGGGGGGACGCGCGCGCAGCCGAGGTTTTGACGCTGCGGCTTGTGCCTGTGCTGTTGGCGCATTCCTATCGCCTTTTGGGCGACAGGGCCGAGGCGGAAGATGTGGCGCAGGAGGCCATGATGAAGCTTTGGCGGGTCGCGCCCGACTGGCGGCAGGGCGAGGCCAAAGTGACGACATGGCTTTACCGCGTTGTGGCCAATGCCTGCACCGACCGTTTGCGCAAGCGGCGCAGCGTGGCGCTAGAGGCTGTGGCCGAGCCCGAGGACGGGGCGGCAAGCGTGGAGGCGCAATTGCAAGAGCGCGCCCGCGTGGAGGCTTTGCAAGAGGCCTTGAACGCTTTGCCCGAGCGACAGCGACAGGCGGTTGTTTTGCGCCATATCGAGGGGCTGGCAAACCCCGAGATTGCGGCGATTATGGATGTGAAGATCGAGGCGGTTGAAAGCCTGACAGCGCGTGGCAAGCGGGCTTTGAAAGCGGCTCTTGAGGGGCGCAAGGATGAACTGGGGTATGAAGATGACTGAACAGAACCACCTAAGTGACGCGGGTTTGGACGCCCTGTTTGAGGCCGCCAAGCGGGATGCTATGCCGCCTGACACGGCCCTTCTGGCGCGGGTTATGGCGGATGCGCGGCAGGTGCAGGCGGGATTTGAGGCCGCCCCGATGACGTCGATGACGATGACGGCGGCGGCGGCGGCGCATCAGCCCAAGGTCAGGTCGCGCGTGGCGCTGTTTGAGGGGCTGTTTGACATGATTGGCGGCTGGGGCGGACTTGGCGGGCTGGCGACGGCTTCGGCCTTCGGGCTTTGGCTGGGCATGAGCCAGAGCTTGGGGCTGGGGGACGGCCTTGGGCTGTCTGATTTTGGCACGGCGGCGAACTTGGAGAGCCTTGGGGCGGAATATGACTATCTGGCCGGATTGGGAGAGGTGTGATGACGCAGACTGAGAACAGAGCAGAGCCGAAAATGAGCCGCAAGATGAAGGCGGTGTTGATTGGCTCCTTGGCGCTGAACCTTCTGGTTGCGGGTGTCTTTGTGGGCGGGGTCATGCGGCACGCGGGGCCCTATGAGGCGCGCGGGCATTCCGACCTTTTGGTGCGGGTTCTGGACAAGGACGACCGTCGCGCCATTGGCAAGGCTGTGAAAGAGGCGCAGGGCGGCGGGCGGCGCGCCTTTTGGGCGGGGCAGAAGGCCGCGCTGGGCGATGTGGCGGCGGCTTTGCGCGCCGAGCCTTATGACGGCGCGGCGATGCAGGCGGCGTTGATGCGTAAATCGGCGCATATGAGCCAAACGCGCAATGCGGCCGAGGCGGCGATGCTGGCGCGGTTTGAAACGATGAGCGCGGCGCAGCGTGCAGCTTTGGCCGCGCGTTTGGAGAGCGCTATGGCGCGGGGGCCAAAGAAAGACTGACGCAAAAACGACACGCGCACCCCATAGGGCGCGCGAGGGCGCGTGTCAGATCAGGCGGCTGTGCGAATGCTCATGGTCACTTGATTGCGGCCATGGCGCTTGGAGCGGTAAAGCGCATCATCTGCGCGGGCGATCAAGGCTTCGGCAAGGTCGGGGATGTCGCTGCGGAGTCTCTCCGGGCGCGGCTCCTGCACGGCGACGCCGATACTGACTGTGATATGCTGAAGCGGCGCATTTCCGGCAAGATGAAACGGGTGAGCGTCCACGATGGCGCGCAGCCGGTCGGCGACCTCTTGGGCAAGGCCATGAGGGGTGCGAGGCATAACGACCAAGAACTCCTCCCCACCGATCCGCGCAACAAGATCTTCAGCGCGCAGACTATGTTGCAACACGGCGGCAAGCTCGATCAGGGCGGTGTCGCCTGCGCTGTGGCCGAGCTCGTCATTCACCCGCTTGAAGTGATCCACATCTATCGCCATGACGGCGCAGCTCTGACCCGTGGCTTCGCAATCGGCCAAGGTCTGGGCGAGTTTGAGCGCGGCAAAGCGGCGGTTGTAGAGCCCTGTGAGCGGGTCTGTGACGGCGGCGCGCAGGCCTTCGTGCATATAAGCGCGGCGGTGGTCATTGCGCTTTTTGTGTGTGGCGAGCTGGCGGATACGCAGGCCTAGCTCTATCGGGCAAAACCCGTGTGGCAGAACATCATCCGCGCCACGGTCCATGGCATCGCAATAGAGTGTCTCCAGCGGACGATCGAGCACGGCGATCAAACCTGCGTCACGGGTCCGTGGGTGGGCGCGCAGATCGGCCAGCAAACACAGCCCCGCCTCGGGGGCATCGGCTTGAAGCTCAACCACGAGCACATCGGGGCTGGGGCCTGTGCGCTCGTCAAGCAGCTTGGTGGCGTCACAGGTCAACATCTGGCAATCGGGGGCGTTGCCGAGGGCGGCACACCAGGCTTTGGCGCGGGTGGGGGCAGCTGTTGTGACGCTGACACGCGCCGGAGACACAAAGCCGCTCGGCGCTTCGCTAAAGCCGAGAGACTGCGCCATCTGCTCTGTCAAAAGAGCGTCTTCGCGGCTGTCGTGGCGGCGCAAAATCGAGCGAAAGCGCGCCAGCAAGGCGCCGATCTTGGGCGGATGGCACATGACATCAGCCGCGCCTGCCTTGAGCAGTTTGAGCCGTGCGGCAGGATTATAGCCCTCCATCAGCATAATGACGGGGAGTTTGGCGAGCTGCGGGTTTTCGCCGAACGCGCGCAGGAAATGCTCGGGGCTCATTTTGTCGGGGCGGGCGGAGGCCAGCACGACATCAGGCTGTGTCGTGAGCGCTGTGGCGAGGCCCGCTTCAGCGCTTGTGGCTTGAACGACGTCATAGCCCGCAGCAGAAAGCTTGACGTTGAGCACGATCCGATTGGTCGCGATGTCTTCAACGATTAAGACTTTGCGTGGCATGGCACCGAACACCTTTTTAAACTTGTGATTAACTATGACATTGCCCAAGAGTGGTTAAGAAAACCTTTCCAAGAGAGTTAAAAAATGTCTGTTTCGCAAAATGCCGCCGAGGATATCGGTCTGAAAGCACTGATCTGGCTGGCGGGAAACGAGGATTTGATGCCTGTGTTTCTTGGCGCAAGCGGGGCCGATGTCGCGGCGATCAAGGCCAGTGCGGGAGATCCTGCTTTTTTGGCCTCTGTGCTTGATTTTTTGTTAATGGATGATGCCTGGGTGATGGGATTTTGCGAGGCAGAAGGGCTGAGCTATGAGCAGCCAAAGATGGCCCGTGCGGCCTTGCCCGGGGGAGAGCAGGTGAGTTGGACATGACGGCTATTGAAGCCATAGTCTTTGACAAGGACGGCACGCTGTTTGACTTTGCGAGCACATGGGAGGCATGGGCGCTGGCGTTTTTGCGGCGCTTGGCGCGCGATGAGGCCCATGCCCGCCAGATGGCGGAGGCGGTGGGATTTGATTTTGACAGTCAGCATTTCACATCAAATTCGATTGTGATCGCGGGGATGCCTTCGGAAATTGCGCAGGCTTTGGCGGCCCATTTGCCAGAATGGGAAGAGGGCGCGCTTGTGGAGCTGCTCAATGAGGAAGCGGGCAGGGCGCCACAAGCCGAAGCTGTGCCGTTGCGGCCATTGTTGACGGGGCTGCGCGCGGCGGGGCTGAAGCTTGGTGTGGCCACAAATGACGCCGAAGCGCCAGCGCTGGCGCATCTGGCGAGCGCGGGTGTGATGGAGGCCTTTGACTTTGTGGCCGGCTTTGACAGCGGCTATGGCGGCAAACCTGCGCCGGGGCAACTTTTGGCCTTTTGTCTGGCGGTTGGCGTGGTGCCTGAAGCGGTGGTGATGGTTGGAGACAGCACCCATGATTTGCGCGCCGGCCGTGCGGCGGGGATGCGCACCGTGGCTGTGCTGACGGGGATGGCTGATGAGGGGACGCTTGCGCCGCTGGCGGATGTGGTTCTGCCAGACATCGGACATTTGCCGGAGTGGCTTGGGCTGGCGTGAAGTTGCGCATTGGCTTTGCCAATACGCTCGGGGGAGGGGGCTTTGCCCCCTCGGCTTCAAAACCAAGGTTTTGAAGCCTCACCCCCAGGATATTTCTGGAAAGAAAAAGCCTTGTGAGAGCGCTGCGTTTTAATGGGCAGGCTTGATAAAGGTGCCGTTGCGCAGGTCTGACATGGCTTGGCGGATTTCGTCTTTGGTGTTCATGACGATGGGCCCGTGCCATGCGACCGGCTCCTGGATCGGTGCGCCAGAGATCAGGAGGAAGCGGATACCTTCTTCTCCGGCTTGCACTGTGACGCTGTCGCCTGTGCCAAAGCGGATGAGGGTTCGGTCGCCTGACATATCGCGGATGTTGACCTCTTCGCCCATGACCTCTTTTTCAAGTAAGACACCAGAGGGCGCGGAGGCGTCGGCAAAGGCCCCATGACCTTCAAAGACATAGGCAAAGGCGCGGCGGTAGGTGTCTATGGGCAATGTTTTCTTGACGCCTGCGGGCACGAAAACATCGAGATATTGCGGGTCTGCCGCGATCCCGTCTACGGGGCCGCGCTTGCCCCAGAACTCTCCTGTCACCACGCGCACGCGGGTTCCGTCATCGTCGATGATTTCTGGAATCTCTTTGGATTCAACGTCTTGGTAGCGCGGGTCTGTCATTTTGAGATCGCGCGGGAGATTGGCCCAAAGTTGGAAGCCGTGCATCTGGCCGTTCGCATTTCCGCGTGGCATTTCCTGATGCATGATGCCCGAGCCTGCTGTCATCCATTGCACATCGCCCGCCCCGAGGCGGCCTGTGTTGCCGAGGCTGTCGGCGTGGTCGACTTCGCCTGACAAGACGTATGTGATGGTTTCGATGCCGCGGTGTGGATGCCACGGGAAGCCCTTGGCGTAATGGGCGGGAATTTCGTTTCTGAAGTCGTCAAAGAGAAGGAACGGGTCAAGCTCGGACGGATCATGAAAGCCAAAGGCGCGGTGGAGGTGGACGCCGGCGCCTTCCATGGTGGGTTGGGCGGGGCGGGTTTCGAGAATGGGGCGAATGGACATGGGACATGCTCCTGTTGCTGTTGAACGTAAACTAGGCGTGCGCAGCTTTTGGCGCAATTCTGCTTGGTGTGGGGCTGCCTGTGCGTTTGCGCACAGAAGGCGCGTGATGTGCCTGAAAACGCTGTTCTGATGTCGCTTGTAGGCCAGCAGCCCTGCGGCGCAGAGGGGAGCATCACACAAGCGGCAGATCGCAGAACAAGGAGCGTGGCATGAAGGTTGGATTTATTGGGCTTGGGAATGTTGGGGGGAAACTTTCGGGCTCTCTTTTGCGCAACGGGGTCGAGATTATGGTGCATGATCTCAACGAAGACTTTGTTAAGGCCAAGGTTGCGGCCGGGGCGCTCGCTGGTGAGTCGCCCGCCAGAATGATGCGGGAATGCGATGCTGTGATCACCTGTCTGCCAAGCCCTGCGGCGAGTGCGGCTGTGCTCAAGGAGATGTTGCCAGAGGTGTGTGAGGGCAAGATCTGGATGGAAATGAGCACGACCGACGAGGCCGAAGTGAAGCGCATTGGCGCTGAGGTTATCGCGGCGGGGGGCGCGGCTGTGGACTGTCCTGTTTCGGGGGGCTGTCACCGTGCGGATACGGGCAATATCTCTATTTTTGCGGGCTGTGAGCGCGAAACATTCGAGCGCATATTGCCGCTTCTGACCATTATGGGGCGGCGTGTTTTGCACACCGGTGCGCTTGGCTCGGCCTCTGTTTTGAAGGTTCTGACGAACTTTTTGGCGACGGCCAATCTGGTCTCTGTGGCGGAGGCGCTGACTGTGGCCAAGGGCGCGGGTATGGATCTTGGGGTGGCCTATGAGGCGATGGCAATTTCGTCGGGCACGAGCTTTGTGCATGAGACCGAGGGGCAGGTGATCCTGAACGGGAGTCGCGATATTTCGTTCACCATGGATTTGGTGGCCAAAGATATCGGGCTTTTTCAAGAGGTTGCCGACCGAGCGGGTGTGCCGCTCGAGCTGAACCCGCTGCTCATCAATATCTTCCAAGACGGCATCAGCCGCTTTGGCCCGCGCGAGCTTTCGCCCAATATTATCAAGCGCTTGGAGGAGGCGACAGGGCTTGATGTGACGGCGCCCGGCTTTCCTGCGGAAATGACGGATGACGAGCCGGAAGAGCGCGGCGCAGAGGTGATTGTGAAGCGATAGTAAACGGAGCGGCCCGCTTGGTTAACGGGCCGCTTTGAGCGCTGATTCTAGGGGGGTGATATGTGTGCACCACCCGTGCACCATGCGTGCACCGCCCATACAGCAGGTTTTTTAAGAGAAAATTAAATAATGCAGCGTGCGCTCTGCGCGGTTAGGAAGAGCGTGCAGCAATGCACAGCCGACGGGAGCGCGCAGATGACAAACACAATCGAAGTCGAACTGAAGGCCAGCCCGTTTCGGCGCTGGTTTTCTTCGGGGCTGGTGGCGCTGACGGCGGCGTTGCTTTTGAATATGGCCATGACAGCGCCGCCTGCGTCTCTGTTCGGGCAGGGGCTTGTTTGGGCGCTGGCGGCGGTGTTGCTGATCTCGGCTCTGAAACTCTGGCGCGACACGGGCGAGAGCCTGCGCCTTGTGGAGGGGCGTCTGGAGGACAGCCAAGGCCAACTGGTTGTGCGGCTGGACGATGTTCAGAGCCTGACGCGCACGCATTTTTCGTTTCGTCCCTCAAACGGGTTTATGCTGAACCTCACCCGCGAGTATGAGCCGCGCTGGTGCATGGGGCTCTACTGGCGCGCGGGCAAACGCGCGGCGATTGGCGGCGCGGTCAGCGGGGCCGAGGCCAAGCGGATGGCGGAGGCGATCGAACGCGCGCTGCTTGAGGCTGCGGGGGCGCAAGGCCGGTGAGGGCGTCTGCCCAACCCTAGTTGGGGTAGGTGCGGCAGACGTTAAAGCAGACTTGCGGCGCAAAGCGCGGGCGCGCGAAGACGAATGTGGACAGGTCATGGTTTTCCATCAGCCCCCAGAGGAAGGGCGGGGTATATGACATCTTTGTCTCGACCAGAATAATCCGCTCGCCATCCACCAGCATCGGCAGCTTGTCATGCCATTTGCGCACATCTGTGTGGCGCAAGCGTTCTATATCGCCGCGATGTTGCGACCAATCGAGACGAAACTGGTCGATCCGCTCGACATAGCGAATGACCGAGATGCGCAGATCTGGCAGCTCTGGCGCGCGGGTGAGAAACTGGGCCAACCGGCGGGTCGAGTTGATATAGAGGCCATTGAGCGGCTCGGTTTCGCGGCTGATCATATCGGCAATGGTGAAGGCGGCTTTTTGATGGACGCTGACTTGGCGATAGGCGTCAAACCACGAAAACATCGAGGCATAGGCCCAAAAGACGATGGGCGCCATGATGATGAATTCGACCGAGACGGTGCCGCCTGTTTCTTCGCGAAAGGCTTTGAGGCGCGATTTGAGATAGGACCAGAGCATCAGAGCGGCTCCTGAACGAAGGCGGAGGTGGCAATCATCCAGGCTTCACGCTGGCGCCACTCCAGATGACGGCCAAGGCCGGTGAGCGGGAAAATGGGGCGGAACGTATAGCAGGCGCGCAGAATCATCATCTGGTTTTGTGTGCCGTTGCGAAAGTTGCGGGCCGGATTTGTTGTCTGGGTGATGTCAAAGCAGTTGGTGTTTCTGCTCGGGGCCACATAGGCCCGCATATTCAGCGGCTCCATTTCAAGGAACAGGTGGTTTTGGCAATCGGG
This sequence comes from Lentibacter sp., assembly GCF_965657785.1. GTDB lineage: Bacteria > Pseudomonadota > Alphaproteobacteria > Rhodobacterales > Rhodobacteraceae > Lentibacter. The sequence continues at coordinate 4,024 of NZ_CBFHPP010000006.1, read as the reverse complement.
GAGAAAGCCTGCGTATTCGCAGATCATGTCTTTGATGTCGTCATGTTGGAAATTGGCGCCTGTGGTAAGGCGCACATCGCGCACGGCGAGATCAAGCCCGCGCTCCAGCATGGAGTGGCGGAATGTGATCATGCCAAGCTCTACCGCAGCGCAAAACATAAAGACAAAGAACGGAAACAGGATCGCGAACTCGACCGTTGCGTTGCCGTCTTCGTCGCGTTTGAAGCTGCGCAAAGAGTGAAAGAACCGCGTCATTGGATAAGCTTTAGTTGGCTGATCGACTGGGCGATGGCGGAGAAGGCATCTTCGATTTCGAGACCTTCCACATCAAAGAAGTGGCTCGGCGAGGAGGCGCATTCGAGCAGCTCCCTGATCCCGTCCTCGGGAGCCTGAAAGCCAATGGTATAGACCACGATCCCGTTGTTCTTGGCGGCATCGCAGGTATCTTGCAGGCGGTTGTCCTTGACGCCCCCGTATGTCGGGGTTGAGGGGAAGGCATACCAGTTGTTCCAGAATTGGGGGTCGATATCCTGATAGAAATATGCGGCAATCCACGACAGGCTGACCCGCGCGAAGAGATCCTGATAGGGCAGGCGTGTGAAGCCGCTTGGCTGCGACCATGACCAGTCTTCAGCGCGGATCATACGCGCGCCGCTCTCTGTCTGGTAGTAATAACGTTCGTTGCGAAAGACAGCGTAGCGATCATTGCTTGCGTTATAATAGACATCGGAGTTGCCTGTGCGGAAGTGGGGCCGCATGATATATTGGCTGGTGTTTTGACCATCGGTCATCAGGACAAGCACCTTGATGCTGTTGGGGTCGTCATAGGAGAGGGGGCGGCCCTCAAAGGCGTTGTCAATGGTATTGCTAGCGACAAGATTGCTGACCACGGGTTGCAGGCTTGGATCAAGCAGGGCTGCGCCCCATTTGACGCCAATGTCCATCGAGGTGTTGCCATCGGCGACCAGCGCATTGATCTGGTTGTGGAGGGCGGACACATCGTTGCTGACTGGCAAAATCTGGGAGCTTTGTCTGACGTGGCAGATGGGTTTGGCATGATAGCGCGGGCTATGACGCCACCAGCTGCCCGTGTTTGGCTCATCGCTGAGGCCTTGGGGATCATTGGCGTATGCGAAGACGTCAAAATGCATGGTTTGCTGGTAGTTGTGGCCGCTGTTTGAGGCGGGGAACATGGCTGTCGTGGTGAAGTCAGCCGGCTCGAAGTTGATGCAATGTGAATAGTCGTGGCTGTCAGCGCGGTTGAACTGCGACAGAAGGGGCTGACCAGCGGAAACCTGTGTGGCGTAGGGAACAAGCGAGATCGAGACATCATTGTCATCTGACAGGGCCAGAACGGTATCGACAAAAGAGACTGCGGCGGGGCGCAGGTATTGGATGCGACGGTTGCGCATGGAGCCGGAGATATCAAGGACCAGTGATATTTCGACAGAGTCGACCTGCTCACGCGCGGCAGAGGCGGCGGGGGCCGACATTTCGGCAATGCCGAGCATATGGCTGAGCTGGGTTGGCATGACCTCGCGGGCGGTGGCGCGGACTTCGCGGTAGTTTATGCCATCATCAACAACCGTGGTGAGAAGTTCGGCGTTCGGGAGGCCTGATTTGGCGAAATAATCGGCCACAACCTCGGCGGGGGGGCTGAGCTGATCAAGATCGGCGGCGGCCAGCACGGCTTGGTCGAGCACGTGTTGCAGGCGCGAGCGCTGGGATTCGTAGCGCATGACATCTACGCCAATTGCGCCAACCAATAGGATGATCAACATGAAATAGACGGAAAAGGCGACGATCACGCCATCTTCCTCGCGGGCAAAGCGACGTAGCACAGACGCCAAGTGCGGCGCATTTGGCCTTAAGGCGGCGCGGGCTGGCCGCGATCTGGCTCTTGTCGGTTCCATTTCAACGTCTCCTCCCCAGCAGGCTGGGAAATGTTTAAACTTTGACTCGTGACACAATGCCCCCAAATCATCGCGCCAGAAGCCGCAATGCAGAGGCCGCAGCCCGAGGCAGCCCGAAGGGGCCAGAACACAACGGTCCAAGGCTTTTAGTCGTTCAGTTCTGTGGCGAAATTGAGGCGAGAAATGTGGTTTTTTCAAGAAAAACAAGGTGTTTTGGAACCGATCCGATCCAATTTTGGCGACTGTTTCAAACGCTTCAACAAAGAGACAAATTTGAATTAAGGTTTCAGGGCCGGTTCGGGGCTGGCCTGAAGGCTCGCAAGCGATTTGTTAATATTCTGAGGTTAGAATGGCTGAAAGACGGGTTGGCCCTTGGCCTGATAGGTGCGACAAATATGCGCAGGATGGCTGAGTCGCTGCGGCGCGGCATTCGCAGAACGGCTGAGGCCGAGGGAGAGGCAGTATGAACGCAAACATTAAAGAGCCGAGTTTTCGCGAAAGCGTGGACCTGATGTTTAACCGCGCGGTGGCGGTTATGGACCTGCCGCCCGGTTTGGAGGAGAAGATCAGGGTCTGCAACGCGACCTATACGGTGCGCTTTGGCGTGCGTCTGCGCGGGCAGATCCAGACGTTTACAGGCTATCGCTCGGTGCACAGCGAACATATGGAGCCTGTGAAGGGCGGCATCCGCTATTCTCTCGGGGTCAATCAGGACGAAGTGGAAGCGCTGGCGGCTTTGATGACCTATAAATGCGCCCTTGTGGAAGCGCCGTTTGGCGGCTCCAAGGGCGGGCTTTGCATTGATCCGCGCCAGTATGACGAGCACGAGCTTGAGCTGATCACCCGCCGCTTTGCCTATGAGCTGGCGAAACGCGACCTGATCCACCCCTCCCAGAACGTGCCTGCGCCCGACATGGGCACGGGCGAGCGCGAGATGGCGTGGATTGCCGACCAATACCGCCGCATGAACACAACCGATATCAACGCGGCCGCCTGTGTGACGGGCAAGCCGATCAACGCGGGCGGCATTCAGGGCCGCACGGAAGCCACGGGGCGCGGCGTGCAATATGCGCTGCGCGAGTTCTTCCGCCACCCTGAAGATGTGGCCAAGGCGGGCATGGAAGGCAAGCTTGAGGGCAAGCGCATTATTGTGCAGGGCTTGGGCAATGTGGGCTACCATGCGGCGAAGTTTCTTGGCGACGAAGACGGCGCGCTGATCACGGGGATTATCGAGCGCGATGGCGCGCTTGTGAACCACAAGGGGCTGGATGTGGACGCGGTGCATGGCTGGATCGCCAAGCACGGCGGCGTCACGGGGTTCCCTGATGCGACATATGTGGCGGATGGCGCGCTTGTGCTGGAGGAAGAGTGCGACATTCTTATTCCCGCCGCGCTTGAAGGCGTGATCAACCTTGGCAACGCCGAGCGGATCAAAGCGCCGCTGATGATCGAGGCGGCGAACGGGCCTGTGACGGCGGGGGCCGACGAGATCCTGCGCAACAGGGGCTGTGTGATTATCCCTGATATGTATGCCAATGCGGGCGGTGTGACGGTGTCTTATTTTGAGTGGGTGAAAAACCTCAGCCACATCCGCTTTGGCCGCATGGGCCGCCGGCAGGAAGAGGCGCGCCACGAGCTGATCGTGAGCGAGCTTGAGCGCCTGAGCCGCCATTTGGGCGATGCGTGGTCTATGACGCCCGACTTCAAGGCCAAATACCTGCGCGGCGCAGACGAGCTTGAGCTTGTGCGCTCGGGCCTCGACGACACCATGCGCACGGCCTACCAGAGTATGCGCGAAGTCTGGCACGAGCGCGACGATGTGCCTGATCTGCGCATGGCGGCCTATCTTGTGGCGATCCGCAAGGTGGCGGCGAGCTACCGCGCCAAGGGGCTTTGAATTCTTCGAGAGCTTGATAAAAAGTAAGAAAAGGCAGCTTTCGGGCTGCCTTTTTGGTTTGGGGGGATGCGGCGAAGGGCGGCTTCGAGCCCAGAGCGGACCTTCGATTGGGAGCACCCAGCCGGTTAACAGCCGCAATAGCGGCCCGGCTATCCTTTGCCCCGGCAGGCGAATTGGCTGCACCAATTCTGCCGAGAGGGGGTCAGCCCCTCCC